>NZ_JAFMSV010000009.1:0-998 GCF_017916345.1 Rufibacter aurantiacus | reverse complement strand
GTTATGTGCAAGGCTAAATAACAAAATATGAGGATTCAACATAGATACTTGGTATATGACAGCCACACAAATGTAATCGGACCAATCAAACGTACTCTAGATAGATACTCTTGTGAATACAAATATAAAGAGGACCTTCATTGCGTAATTCCAAGTTTCAAATACTTGATTGAGTTTTACTTGTATGAAGACACGACAGGTTTCGAAGACTTGAAAGAGGCGGTTGACAGTTATGGAATAATTTCACAAGTAGGAACAGTCTATGAAAAAGCAGACATTGAAAATGCAGACTGGTTTGTCATAAACACAGGAGAATACCAGTATCCTCAACCCGAAGGTGATTTTGGTTACTTAAAGGCCACTTTTAATTTAGACGCATATTGTGGGGTTTGTGGCATTGGAAAGATTCAAAACGCACCTTATAGGCTGAAAGCAGAACCAAAACAAACCAAGAATCAGTTTTGGGGCTTACACTGGGAGTTTGAGGCAATATTCGTAAGGCCAGAAACTAAACAATTTTTAGAAAACGAAAAGGTAAAAGGCATCGCATTTTCTAAGCCCCTACTGCATAAGAAAAACAGCGAAGTTGAGTCAATCTTCCAATTGCATATAGAAACAATTTTGGATAGAGGTTTTGATGATTACAACACAAAAACAGTAACCTGCAAAACAGATAATGAAGAGGAGTGCAACATAGACACAAATCTAAAATGTTGCGGACGAGTTAAGTTTCATCATCCCCAAATTGGTGGTTATCTTTTTAATAAATCCCTTTTCAACCCAGATTATGAAATTGTTCAAACCAACGAGTATTTTGGTAGTGGCGGAAGTGCAGCAAGACTTCAAGTCGTCTCTAAGAGAATCAAAAATTTAATTGAAAAGCAGAAACTGAAAGGACTTTCATTTACTCCAATTGTCCATGAACAATCCAGACGGTAAAAGCCCAGCAAATAACCACACCTATACGGTAGCTACGCCACCGCATAGCCCAGTACGTT
>NZ_JAFMSV010000007.1:0-7221 GCF_017916345.1 Rufibacter aurantiacus | reverse complement strand
TTCGAACCAGGTTCTGCGCCCCTCCCCTGCCGGGCGGGCTGCAAAGGTAAGCAACATCTTTGGAGTTCCAAGGCCTTTTTGCGGAAGAAAGCTTAAAACCACTGCCCTTTCCCGGAGCCTAAGAGGTAACCCTACTTAGGACCAAGGAGTTCCAGGTTGGAAATATTTTCTCGGTGGATACCTTTCGGCTAAGAGCCCCTGCTGGACCCTGGGCAAGAACTACCATGAGGTACTTGGAAGTTCCCGAGGGGGGAAGGTTTTTACTTCGGCTCTGTTTGGAGGGGCTCCCGGCCGGAGCCTCAGACGTAACCGTTATCTAGTATTCAGAAGTTCCCTATACAAGAAGTTTTTCAACTTAGCTGTTGGTCTTTTCCAGCTATGGCATTTTAAACCTATATCCTCAGTTCCTTATAACAGAAGAGGCAAGGTGTTGATTACCTTGCCTCTTCTGTTTAGCGGCTCCTTTTACTATAATAAGGATAAAAGATGTTTGCCCTACTTACAACCGTACTACCTCGGTTATAGCGGTTGCCAATGCTTCCCAAGTATACTTCTTCTTTTCCTCCCGAATGTTCTCCTTCATCTCTAAAGACTTCTGCTCTTGGTAAAACTTATCTATGGCATCGGCGATTGCTGTTGGGTTAACGTCTACGACATAGCCTACTTTCTGATCCGGGATCATTTCTACTAGGCCTCCTACTTTAGTGACAATCATAGGCACTTCAAAGTGGTAGGCAATTTGGGTCACGCCGCTTTGCGAGGCATGTCTGTAGGGCTGGACAACCAGATCCGCGATAGAGAAGTATGCTTTTACTTTCTCATGGGGAATATACTCGGTGGCCTGGATGACGCTTTGCTGTAAACTCCCCTCGTCTATCATCTGCTGGTAAGTTTCCGGTGACTCATAATACTCTCCAGCTATTATCAGCTTTATGCCTCTTTCCTTTAGTCTCTGGTCTTGCATGGCTTGCAACAGCAGATCCAGACCTTTGTAGTGTCTGATGAAACCGAAGAACAGCAGGTATTTTCCTTCCGGCAGGTTAAGCTCCTTTAGCGCAGCCTCCCTGGATAACTTTGCCCCGTAAGTGTCATATATGGGATGGGGCTGACTCGCCACAGGTTTGTTCTTATTGAATTGCTTCAGCTCCTCGGTCACGGTAGAAGACATGGTGACAAAGGCATCACAGGCATCAACAAAGTATTGTGTTAATGCTTTATCCCCGGGGCGCTTCTCGTGGGGAACTATATTATCAGTAAGCGCTACAACTTTGGTGTGCTTGTTGCCCTTAATGATTTTAGCCACGGTTCCTAAACTAGGGGCCATAAACGGTAGCCAGTACCTAAACAGCACCAAGTCTGGTTTCTTCTTCCTGATTTTATAACCAAGGCTGATCCAGGTAAGCGGATTGATAGAACTCAGCTCCTGGTGGATGGTCAGATCTTTGGGAGCGGGTCCGTCTTCGTACTGAGACTTGCCCGGAAAGAGAATAGACGGGTACTGGGTAGTGAAGGTATAGATTTCCACCTGATGCCCCATCTGCTGCCAAGTGCGAGCCAGGCTTTCACCGGAGGCCGCAATCCCTCCCCTGAAGGGGTAGGCCGGACCTACAAGAACGATATAGGCCATAGACTAGAACCCGATATTGTCACGGATCAGGTATTCATCTTTGCGTCTTCCGGCCAGGGAAATCATCTCGGCCAGGAAACCGGCCAGGAACAACTGCACTCCTACTATCACGGCTACCAAGGCAAGGAAGAACAGGGGTTGGTCAGTCACGTTTCTCACGGCCATGTTCTGGAAAGAGTAGTACACCTTCTCAATGACTAACCAAGAAGTAATCAGGAAACCGATGAGGAAGGAAAGTGTACCCAGGCTCCCGAAAAAGTGCATGGGGCGTTTCTTGAACCGCGATACAAAGGTGATGGACATCAAATCCAGGAAACCGTAGACAAATCGCTCTAGTCCGAACTTGGTGGTGCCATATTTCCGCTCGCGGTGCTGCACTACTTTCTCGCCTATTTTCCCGAAGCCGTTCCACTTGGCAATAACGGGTATGTAGCGGTGCATTTCGCCGTAGACTTCAATGCTTTTCACCACGCGCGCATCATAGGCTTTCAGGCCGCAGTTAAAGTCATGCAGTTTGATTTTGGAAATCTTGCGGGTAGCGGCATTGAAGAGTTTGGTGGGCAAGGTTTTGCTCAGAGGGTCAAAGCGCTTCTTCTTCCAGCCGGAGACCAGGTCAAACCCGTTTTCCACAATCATCTTGTAAAGATCAGGGATCTCATCCGGGCTATCCTGCAGGTCGGCATCCATGGTGATCACCACGCGGCCTTGGGTTTCGGCGAAGCCCACGTTGAGGGCCGCCGATTTACCGTAGTTGCGGTTGAACCTGATGCCTTTGAGATTGGGATCATGCTGCGACAGCTCCTGAATCACTTTCCAGGAATCATCGGTACTGCCATCGTCAATTAAAATAACCTCATAAAGAAAACCGTGCAATACCATTACACGGTTTATCCATTGGGTAAGCTCTGGCAGTGACTCTGCCTCGTTAAGAAGTGGTATTACCACCGAAATATCTACGCTGTTCTGCATGAAAATTTTACTCAAACTCCGGTTGGCTTCTCTTCATGATAGCCGCAATGATAAGGGATAAAATAAAGCCTAATATGACTGCCCCAACTATACCAAACAAAAACATCATTTCTGGTGTCGTGAATTTCTCTGTCATGCTGGTGGCCTGCTCAATCTGCTCGTCACTCATTCCTTTATTTTCCATCTCTTCAATAGAGGCATTCCTGATCTGCTCAATAATGTTAGAGTCTATGAACTTGAGATAGATGTAAGTAAAGATACCGCTTAAAACCCCAGAGACTGTGGCCAGGATTGTACCCGTACCAAGCCCCTGGCCATAGGACATAAAGCCGCCATTCTCTTTTTTATAATGCCGATAAGCAAAGATTATCCCTACTATAGGAATGATGGTTCCCAGGTAAGTCACGCCTTTGTTCAGATGAAGGCCTGTAAGATAAAGGATCAGGCTAAAAATGACGGAGGCAAATCCAGTCATAATTCCGTAGCGTACGCCAATGGAGGCTGGTGTAACAGTTGGCTCGTGCATGATTGCTCGTTCGTTCATGATTATAGGTTTTAGGTTACTTTCTGAAAAACACGCCTAAAACGATACTTGTAAAGAAACCTGCCACCATACGGTTCACAAAGCTGATCTGCGCCAAGATGTAAGGATTCAAATGGTTTAAGTTCTGATAGGCGTTCTTGTAATTTGCTTCCCCCATCACCTGAGTCAACTCCTTTTTGGTCAACTCCATCCTTTTCTGACTCAATATAACATATTCCTGTATCATTTCCTGACCCGCGAAACCCGAGTAGATGCACAGGAGCAGCGCCGTGGTAAAGGCCAAGAAAAATACGGTCATCAAACCCACTTTGAAAGCCTTCCCAAAACCCAATTCTGTGTCATGGAATTTCCTAAAGTACTTGATAGCCAGGAAAGTGAAAACAGGAACAAAGATTAGCGTAGAAGAGTACTCGCTGGTATTATCATACGGGTTCTCAAACCCAGCTAAGGCCAGAATAAGGATGTAGATAAAACTTACAATTGCCCCGGTAACGCCATACCTGATGGCGGTATTAACAACAGCTCTGTCAAACATTGGTCTTGTCTTCTCTCTAATTCTGGTAAGCCGGGTTCTTGGTGAATTGCCCATTCATGTAGGTGCCAAACACGCAGCCCTTCAATTCACGCCCTAAGAACGGACTGTTCTTCGCCGCCGAGGCATTAAAGTATTCCTCAAAAACCCAGGTTTTGTCTGGGCTGAAGAAAGTAAGGTTGGCAGCGGCGCCCTCGGACAGGCCAGGAACAGGTAAGCCTACAATCCCCCTTGAACCTATGGATAGTTTCTGGATCACTTCTCTCCAGGAAAGGTGAGAGGCCAAGGTCTCGTTTGCAACGGAGTAAGCAGTCTGCAGACCAATAATGCCGGCATCGGCTAAGTCAAATTCCAGTTCCTTCGCTTCCTCGTTCCAGGGCGTATGGGCAGACACGATGGTGTCAATGGTACCGTCCTGCAGACCTTCCAGCAGGGCCTTGCGGTCTTCCTCGCTTCTGAACGGAGGTGTCACTTTGTAATTGGTATCAAAGGGCAGAATCATTTCATCGGTGAAAGCGCACTGGTGGGCGGCAATGTCACAGGTTACGTTCAGGCCCTGTTTTTTGGCGGCTCTCACGGCATTCACGCCCGCGGCGGTAGACAACTGGGTAAGATGAAGACGGCCACCGGTGTACTGCAGCAACTGTAAATCACGGGAAATCTGCACCTCTTCGGCGATGGCCGGAATGCCTTTCAGGCCCAGGCGGGTACTGGCCGTTCCCTCGTGCATCTGTCCGCCGTTGGCGATCTTTCTGTTTTGAGGCTGATTTATTAAAACTCCCCCGAAAAGCTTCAGATACTCAAAGGCTTTGAGAACGGTATCCTCGGCCTGCAGCGCATCAGAACCATCTGTAAAAGCAATGGCACCCGCGGCTTGCAGGTCCAGAATCTCGGAAAGGTCTTTCCCGTCCAGGTCATGCGTCACCGCAGCTAAAGGATGTAACCGTACAAAGCCGGAAGCGGAGATGTTCTTCAAGTAATCCACAGACGCGCGGGTCTGTGTCACGGGGTTGAGGTTAGGCTGGCAGGCTACCTCGGTGAATCCGCCGTAGGCTGCGGCTTGCATGAAATTCTGTAAGGTCTCGCGGTGCTCATAGCCGGGCTCCCCGGAAAAAGCGATCAGGTCGAACCACCCGATAGAGCAGTGCAGACCATGGGCCGAGATGGTCTGCACCTCATCGGCCTCAATTGAAGAAGCTATTTGTTTTATCTTTCCGTCCTCCAGCAACAGGTCTACTACCTGCCCGTCAAACGAAGAAGTTGAATCAACTATGGTAACCGCTTTAAATAACAGATCCACTTTTTTTGGTGCTTAAGATGATTGCCTCTACCACGAGACACAGAAAACACAATATTAGGCAATATTTCCAAAGGGATGGGCCACCGGTTTCCTTTTGCAGCTGTTTTTGCAAGGATACCCGCTCTTTCGGTTCTAATACCTGAATGCTGCCTCCATGGTCCGCGAGGATCTCCTTCAGTTCATCCACTGTATAAGCCTCCAGTCTAGACTCGGCCCGGGGAATATTCAACGCGATGCTTGAAATGGTTTTTCCATCCCGTAAAACGTTGTAGAAACCGGGCTGTCCCAGGTCTTTGGGCAAGGTCAGGAACAACTGGTTCTGTCGCACCCGCTGATCGGGGATAAAGGTCTGCCCACCTATGCTCAAGGCATAAGGTTGTTTGGAGGCCAGCTCCTGCTCTAGGGGAACAGTGATGTTGCCATTGTTGGGCTGGTGAGACAACACAATCCTGGAGGCGTTGGTAGAAAGCGCCAGCTGGTACAGCACCGGAACAAACAACGGGTGGGCTACAATGGAAGATGCCGTAGTGATGGGGGCGGCAAACAAATGCACGTTTCCGTTCCCTACCCTGAAGGTACTCAGGAAAGGAGCATTATCCGTGAACTTAAGAATGGTATGGAAAGAACTCTGCCACCTAAGCACCGGTTTAGCCTCGGGCATTTTCATGTTTTTGACCTCTTTTTCAAAAATCTGCCGGAAAAAGGCATCAGACATATCCGGTTGCCTCAGAGCCTTAGCACCTATCTCTTTGCTTTCTTCACTCACGCCCTGCAAACCCAGGTTAGCTAGGAAGCTCACTGTAGATTGCTGCGCCTGGCCATCGGGGATAAGCAGAACAGAACCACCGTCGTTTACCCAGGATTTAATGCTAGCCGCTAATGCCGATGTTCCTCCATTAGCGGGTATGTCAATAATCCATAAACCCGGGTTCCCAGCCGAACTTTGAGAGAAGTTGAAAGCCGGTTCCGCTTTATAAGCTTGGACAATGGGATCATTGCCCCCCTGAGTTCTGGACACCTTGATGTGCACCGAGGAAGGTTTAGGCAGAATAATGAAATATTGGTTGTCAAAAGAAGTAGCCGGATCCTCTACACTGAAAGTGATCTGCTTTTCTGCATTGCTGTTCAATTGAATCTTGAAATGAGCGATGGCTTTCTGCGCAGGATCAAGGAGCACCTGGGTAGCACCCAAAAGCTTATCTCCTTCAGAAGCGCTCACCTTTATCTGACTACTCTCTTTGAGTAAGCTACTAGCCAACCTCACGGAGATACCTGCCAGGGCATTGGGTAAAAGAATAGGCTGCTCTAGCCAAACAGAATCTATGTAAATATTAGGTACTTCATCGTTGGCCAGTGATACCAAAGTAATGGATTGCTCTTTGGGCAAGCTCTTCAAGACCTCAGGTGAATAAGTGGATTTCTGGAAATCTGAGAGCAGGTAAGTGGTAGTAGATCTACTGGTATTTCCCAGTTCATCTATCAAGCCTTGGGGGGAAGTAAAGGTTGTTTGCCCCTCCGGTGTATTCACCGTATCGGCTCCCGAATTCCTCTTTTCTGGGTTCTTTGAATTATTGCTGGCTCCTTTGAGAATGTCACTAGCTGCGTCAAAGGCGATTTCAACTTTGCTGCGCTCTTTCTCCAATGAGGCACTTTGCATGCTCCAGGAAGTATCCATCACCACTGATACTTTATCTGGCAAGACCGCACTATTGTTTTTGGTTTGGAACAGAAACAGCAAAAACGCACCTAAAGCGGATGCCACAAAAACCAATCTTAAGAGAAGCAGAAGATAGTTATTGATCCGGCGGACAGACTGCGTTTTGGAGATAAGTGCGGTCAGAAACTGGATATGGGAGAAATCAAGCTTTTGCCTCAGCCTTAACCCGAAGAAGTGGATAAGAATCAATAAGGTGGCAGCAATGGCTGATCCGGATATGAGAGGAAGCATCTACTAAAAGCTGTTTATATGTGAAGGTACATAATTGCTTTTAGAACTAATAACGAGTAAGATCTGGTATATAGCCGAAGAAGATTATGTTGATTCCATTCACTGAAGTAAAGTTGAAAGTGTTTTAAGTCAACTTGCTGAAAACTGTAATTAATAAAAAAGCCTGCGTCCTAATTTGGAGCGCAGGCCAATCCGCTTACACCTACAATCTACACCTATAATAAAGAGTTCCTCCCAGCGGGAAGCCTGTGGGCCGCAGGGCATAAGGCACAGCCAAAGGACATTGACTTCCCCTCCCCCT
>NZ_JAFMSV010000006.1:0-238527 GCF_017916345.1 Rufibacter aurantiacus | reverse complement strand
TCACACGCGGGAGAGTAGGTAGCCGCCAACCCCACCTTTGGAACCCCGTTCTGCTGCTGCAGGATGGGGTTCTCTGCGTTTACAGGGGAAACGGGGAGGGGAAGGAGGGGCCTGCCCTTGGGCTGTACTGGGAATAATCTGCAGGTATAAGGGTTCCCCATAGGATGCACTCCATATATTATAGGTGTAAGCAAAAAGGTCTGCGCTCCAAATTAGGTCGCAGGCCTTTTTGCGTTATAACAATCATATTGGAAAACGGGTCTAAAATTAACTTGTTATCTCCATTGCAATGATATGCTTCTTTGCCATTTATGTTAAGGTGTTTTCAGCTTCTTTTTGAATAAACCAGCAGAAAGGAAAATCTTAATATGCTTCATATCCTTCTCTCATTTTTAATATCAAAGAAAAGGCCTACTGTTTTCAAGTTAACAGTAGGCCTTTTCTTTAAAGGTGGATTGACTTTAGTAAAGTGTAATCCCGGTGAAGGTGAAAGGGGTGATCAACCTCAACTCAGCCTTGATTTCATTTGATACATCCAAGGTATCTATAAAATCCTTGATGGACGATTCTGTGATTTTAGTGTTAGTTCTTGTTAGGGCTTTCAATGCTTCATAGGGTGCTGGGTAGCCCTCTCTACGTAACACCGTTTGGATGGCTTCGGCTACTACGGCCCAGTTTTCCTCCAGGTGATTGTCTAGCGCTTCCCTGTTCAACTGTAATTTGCCAATTCCTTTTTCCAGGGACTTCAAAGCTAACAATGAATGTGAGACGGGAACCCCAATGTTTCTAAGGACAGTGGAGTCCGTCAAATCTCTTTGCAGTCTGGAAATGGGTAGTTTTTCTGATAGGTAAGCGAAAATAGCATTGGCCATTCCCAGGTTGCCTTCGGCGTTTTCAAAATCAATTGGGTTGACTTTATGCGGCATAGCCGATGAACCAATCTCGCCCTCTTTGATTTTTTGCTTGAAATATCCCATTGAGATGTATTGCCACACATCGCGGGCAAAATCTACCAAAATGGTATTGATTCTTTTGATGTTGTCAAAGAGTGCAGCCAGATGATCATAATGCTCAATCTGGGTGGTCACCTGACTTCTTTTTAAACTAAGTTTATCCTGGAGGAATTTATTTCCAAATGCTACCCAGTCTATAGAAGGATAAGCCACAAAGTGGGCGTTGAAGTTACCTGTGGCACCGCCGAATTTACCGGCGAACGGAATCTGCTCTAATAAAAGAAGTTGTTGTTCCAGACGTTCTACAAATACCTGGATCTCTTTTCCCAAGCGGGTGGGGGATGCAGGTTGTCCGTGGGTATGGGCCAGCATCGGAATGTCTTTCCACTCAATAGCCAAAGCCGTTAAAGTGTCTTTTATTTTGTTAAGGAGTGGTAGGTACTCTTTCTGGATGGCTTCCTGCAGTGACATCGGGATGGCGGTGTTGTTGATGTCCTGGGAGGTGAGGCCGAAATGCACAAACTCCTTTGTTTCTCCTATGCCAAGTTTCTCTAGCTTGTCCTTCAGGAAATACTCTACTGCCTTCACATCGTGGTTCGTTACCTTCTCTGTCTCTTTGATGGCCTGGGCATCTTCCAGCGAAAAGTCTTCGTAGATTTTCCGCATATCGGCATAAAGGTTGCTATCAAAGCCTTTAAGTTGAGGCAAAGGAAGCTCACAGAGGGAGATAAAGTATTCAACCTCTACAAGAAGGCGGTAACGGATAAGGGCAAATTCAGAGAAGTAGGCAGCAAGCGGCGCTACCTGGTTACGGTAGCGTCCATCTATAGGAGAAATGGCGGTAAGCGCAGTTAAATTCATAAATTCAGATTTTACCCAAAGATATAAAGGAAGATGAGAACCTCTAGCTACCTGAACTTAAACCCAGTTCTTAATCGTTTCTTTTCATAAACCTTGTACTTTACCCTCCGTAATTACCCAGTTGCAGTGCCAGGAGTTTTTAGGTATCGGGTATTGCGTTACTTTTGCAAGTTGGAGCTAGAATAAAGTATGGCTCTTGATTATAACTAACTATACAAAGCACCTTGTCAAGATTCACAGATTTTTTTGCCAGGAATAAGAAGAAGTTTCTGATTGGGTTGGGGGTATTCGCCTCAGTTCTGATTTTAGGCTTCGTGGTGTTCCTGCTGAACCGGGAGAAGATTCTAAAGTACGCGGTGGCCAAAGCCATCCAGAAAGTGGAGAATAAATATCCGGCCAAGCTCAGGATCGGGAATGCCCGGTTTGTGGACCTGAACACTGTTTTGGTCACTGATATTGCTTTATTACCCCATGACCGACCCAAATTGCTGCAGATTGATACTGTAGAGGCAACCGTGAGTTTCAGGTCGCTCTTTTTGGGCCGAATGGTATTCAAGCAGTTTGATATGGCGCAGGGCGCCATCACGGCCTTTAAGCAGGATAGCGTAGATAACTTCTCATTCCTGTATAAAAAGCAAGCCACCGGAGAAGAAGCAGATTCTACCGCCAAGAAAACCTCTAATTACGGTACATTGCTTAACCGGCTCATCGAGACGGCTTTTGAGAACGTGCCAGATGGGGTGAACTTCAGAAACCTGGCTGTGCTGTTCAAGAATGATGGTCGTACCATTAATATGAACCTTCCAACCATGTTGGTAGAGGACGGGGAAATCAATGCGCGCATGACCATTACCACAGAGGCCCTCACTAACATTATGTATGTGAAAGGAGTGATTGACCCAGATAATTACCTGCTCTCGGCTAAATTCTTTGGCGACAACCAGTCTCGTAGTATAGAGGTCCCTTATATTCAGCAAAAATTTGGGGCTACCATGCGGTTTGATACCCTTAGCCTCAGTATCACCGATAAGGTCTACAAAAATAACCAGCTTACCATCAAAGGTGAGTCCAGCGCTTACGGATTGGTGCTGAATCACCCCAAGATTGCGGATGAAAATGTAACAGTGCAGAATGGAGCCATGAAGTACGTCCTGACGTTGGGTGACCATTATTACGCCTTAGGACCAGAGTCTGAGGTGCGCATCAACAAAGCCATTTTCTACCCAGAGGCCACTTATGAAACCCGTCCAAAACGTAAGATTGGGATCAAGATAGATTCACCTGATATTCCGGCTAATGACTTGTTTGCATCTCTGCCTCCTGGGTTGTTTGATACTTTCCAAGGCGTGCAAGCCACCGGTACGTTCAAGTACCGGATGAATTTCTACGTAGACATGGCCCAGGTAGACAGCCTTAAGTTTGACTCTGATTTGGATGCCTCACCAGACTTCAACATCACCCAGTTTGGGCCGGTAGACTTAAGGAAACTAAACCAGGAGTTTACCCATGCAGTCTATGAGAAAGGCAAAGTGGTGAGAACCTTTCAGGTAGGGCCATCCAACCCTAACTTCACGCCATACAACCAGATCCCAAATCACCTGAAGTATGCCATCCTTACCGCCGAAGACCCGCGTTTCATGACGCACAAAGGTTTCCATGAGGGAGCTTTCCGGCATTCATTAATCACCAACATCAAGGAGAACTCCTTTGTGCGGGGCGGTAGTACGGTGTCTATGCAGCTGGTGAAAAACGCTTTTCTAACCAGAAAGAAAACCATCACCAGAAAAGTAGAGGAGGCACTCATTGTCTGGATCATGGAGAACTTGAGGCTTACCACCAAAGAACGTATGTTTGAGGTCTACCTCAATATCATTGAGTGGGGACCAAACGTCTATGGCATCAAAGAGGCGGCCCGGTTCTACTTCTCTAAGGAGCCTAGTCAATTGACCCTGGAAGAAAGTCTTTTCCTGGCCAGCATCGTGCCGAAGCCTAAACAGTACCGTACCTATTTTGATGCCTACGGTGGACTGAGAGCTTATCCGAGGTACTTCTTCAAGCTGATCAGCGGGAACATGCTCAAACGTGGGTTAATCTCGCCCTCGCAGGCAGCCAACGTTTCTACCTATGTGAATCTAAGCGGCCGGGCTGGAAGCTTTATCATCCCTAAACCAGACACTACCCATGTGCAGTTAATGGATACCCTGCAACTGGCGCCTATTGACCTACTGGATTTCTAATAACCCCAGGCATAAAAAAGAAGAGGCTGCGCTCCAACGGAACGCAGCCTCTTCTTTTAGGTACATAACGTATCGAGATTTATTCTACAGGATCCTGTTTTTAAGCCGTTTCAACTAATTCAGCCCTAAAACAGAAGTGTGATCAGGCTATCCCTTGAAGCAGCAAGGCCCCTGGAGAATAGTTAAGCACTGGTTTCTTCTTCCTGTTCCTGGATGGGAACCACTGGGCCTTCTTTCTTAGGGAATACCAGCGAGAGCAGCACAGAGGTGGTCAGGATGAAGGCTACCACCCCCAGGGCTACCAGCATGTTGATTTCATAGTACCCAGAGATAAGCAACTTTACTCCTATGAAGACCAGAATCAAGGACAGGCCATAATGGAGGTAATGGAAAAGCTGCATGATGCCAGAAAGCGCAAAATAAAGGGCCCGTAACCCAAGCAATGCGAAAACATTGGAGGTATACACAATGAATGGATCCTTAGATATGGCCAGGATTGCTGGGATTGAATCCGCAGCGAAAACAATATCCGTGGTCTCCACCATGATGAGTACCAGGAACAGCGGCGTAGCAAAAAGCGTCTTGTCCAGTTTCACGAAGAAGTTACCTTCATAATGTCGGCTGGTCACCGGCATGTAACGGCTTACGAATTTCACCACTGGGTTGGCCTCTGGGTCAATGTCATCGTCTCCAGCGGAAGTGGCCATCTTGATACCGGTGAACACCAGGAACGCGCCTAGAATGTAGACAATGAAGTGGAACTTGGCCAGCAGGGTAACGCCCACCAGAATGAACACTGCCCTGAAGAACAAGGCCCCCAACACGCCCCAGAAAAGGATTTTATGCTGAAACTTTGAGGGAACCTTAAAGAAATTAAAGATGAGGATAAACACAAAGAGGTTGTCTACGCTCAGGGACTTCTCAATGAGGTAGGCCGTGAGGAACTCCAGGGCCGGGCCGCTACCCTTCCAGTAATAGATGAGCACGTTGAAAGCCAGGGAGAGAAGAATCCAGAAGGCACTCCACAGCAAAGCCTCTTTTATTTTTACAACGTGCGTTTTCCGGTGGAAAACAAAGAGGTCTAACGCCAGCAGGATCAGCACGAATGCATTGAACCCCACCCAAAATAAGATATCTGTATTCACGTATCAGGTAATTGATAAGGTGCAGACAGTATCCAGTGGAAGGCAGTTGTTTAGCCCCGCACAGGGGATACCATCATTAAATAGAAAATGAAAGATACGCCTAAACAACCGCAAAACCATGGAAGAGGGGCAAAGCGGCTTCGGTTTTTAAGCTGTTATAAGGAAAACAGGCCCTATACCGCTACTAGCTCACGGCGTTTGAACTGCCGGAAATAGCTGCCTATCTTCATCTGAATCACGCCTATAAATGCCTCCTTGATGATGCCTTTGCTCATTTTAGACTGGCCTTTGGTGCGGTCTGTGAAGATGATGGGCACTTCTTTTATCCTGAAGCCAAATTTATAGGTGAGAAACTTCATCTCAATTTGAAAAGCATAGCCTATGAAGCGGATCTTGTCCAGGTTGATGGTTTCCAGCACCTGTCGGTTATAGCATTTGAAACCTGCGGTAGCGTCATGGATAGGCATGCCGGTGATGAGGCGCACGTAGCGGCTGGCAAAGTAGGAGAGCAGCACCCGGCTCATGGGCCAGTTCACCACGTTTACGCCGCTGCTGTAGCGGCTGCCAATGGCCAGGTCATAGCCTTCCACCGCGCAGGTGTTGTACAGGCTCATCAGGTCATTGGGATTGTGCGAAAAATCGGCGTCCATCTCAAAGATGAACTTATAGCCAGCCTGTAGGGCGTATTTAAAACCGTGGATGTAAGCCGTGCCTAAGCCAAGCTTGCCTTTGCGCTGCTCCAGTAAAAGCCGATCGGGGAACTCAGTCTGCAGATGCATCACCGCCTCGGCAGTGCCGTCTGGGGAATTGTCATCTACAATAAGGACATGGAAAGGGTGGGGCAATGAAAAGACCTTACGGATTATTGCTTCAATGTTTTCTATTTCATTGTAGGTCGGGATGACCACCACGGACTCTTTCATCCCCCAAATATAGCCTATAAGGCCTTAAGGGAGGGAAGGGCGCTGGGAAAAAATTTTCTGGGCCAGCTGTTTCGCATAGCGCACGCAATCCGGAATGGCTGGTCCGGCAACCCAGTTGGTGCAGGCGTACAGTTGGTCCTGCTCCAGCAAGCCAAGCATGAGGTGCACATCGGTGATGAAAATATCGGCTTGCGGAAGCGCCGAGGGCCAACGGTAACAATGCTGGAAAACCGGCAGTGTGGCGGAGATATTGTAGTTCTCCGTGAGTTCCTCATGTACCCTAAGCAGGATCTCGGCCTCAGGCAAACTGGCGAACTCGGCGGCCTGGCTGCCGCCTACATAAGAGGAGAACAGGACTTCATCATCCGGGCAGATACGGGGGAAAAGCGCGCTGCTCCAGACCGTACCTGAACTGAAAGGCTGTTCCTTCTGCGGGTGCATGGCGCCCAATCCATCCAACGGAAACCCGATGGCATGTTTGCGGTAGGCGGTATGCACCACTGTCATGGGCGCGTAGGAAACGTTGTGCAGAGCCGCTGCCAAGCCAGGGGTGGTGAAGTCCAGCAGTTCTGCGGCAGCGTGCGCCGGTAAAGCCACCACTACCGCGTCAAATTCCTCATCGGCTAAGCCCTCTACATCGTGCCTGATGCTGAGCAGGTATTTCCCTTTTGTCTTATGGATCATCTCCACTTTGTGGTCAACGTGCAGAGACACCAATTTAGAGGCGATGGCCTCCGGCAGCGTCTGCAGCCCGTTTAGGAGCGAGACAACCTGTTTGTGCGGAAGGTCTACCTGCAGGTCAAGGGCTTTGAGCACTGAGCCGTGCTGGCGCTCCATTTCCTTAAGTGCCGGAAAGGTTTTCTCCAGCAAGAGTTTATCGGGGTCTCCGCCGTACATGCCGGCCACCATGGGTTTCACCAGGTAGTCCACCACTTCCTGGCCGAAGCGGCGCTTGAAAAAATGGCTAACGGTTTCCTCTGGTACCTCCTGCGGGGGTAATTTCACCTCCTGCGTGATTTTCAGTTTGGTTCGCCAGTGGAAAAAAGAGTCCAGAAGCAGACGCCGGGGAGAGGAGGGGAGGCAGTGGTATTCCCCATCTTTCCGGATATAGCGGTTCTGGCTTCTTGTAGCGGGTCTTATGACTTCGTCCTCCAGCTTGAGTTCCTGGATCAACTCCTCCAATTCCTCGTTCATCTGCAGCGAGTGTGGCCCCAGCTCCAAATGGTAAGCCCCTTTCTGCACGCTCTTGATAACGCCGCCCACCTGGGGTTCGCTTTCAAAAAGGTCATAGCGTATCCCTAGCTTCTGGAGATAGTAAGCCAATGCCAATCCTGAAATTCCGGCGCCTATGATTGCTACTCGCATGAGGGGACAAATTGAGATGTTCTTTCGTACGCAGAAGTGGGCTTCCAGTTTATATCTATTTTGGATAAAATAAGGCAAAAATCCATTTTCCTGTGAAAAGCCTCACCGGTTCTGCCTATTTTTGGACGAATGGAGAATCAGCAACAGCATTTAAAAAGGAAAGCCGTCTTCCTGGACCGCGACGGGGTCCTGAACGTGGAAAGGGGAGACTATACCTGGCGCACCCAGGACTTTGAGGTCTGTGCCGGCGTGCCCGAAGCGTTGGCCTTACTCAAGGAAATGGGCTATTTACTTATTGTGGTCACGAACCAGGCGGGCATCACCAAAGGCCTGTATTCCAAAGCCGATGTACTGGCCTGCCATCAGAAACTGCAGGACGCCTGCGGACAGCTTCTGGATGATCTTTATATGGCACCCGGTCACCCATCCGTTTCTGAGTCCCTTTCCCGCAAGCCAGACAGCCTCATGCTGGAGCGGGCCATCGCTAAGTACAATTTAGATCCAATGGCTTGCTGGCTCGTGGGAGACCAGCCCCGGGATATTCAGGCCGCCGCGAAATGCGGGATCTCTGGGATACTGGTGGGGCCACATCCGGCAGGCACGCACGTGCAGCAGGAAAGAGATTTGCTGGCCGCTGCCCAGTGGATTGCAAGCCAGGCCAAATAGGAGAATAAGGGAATTCTGTTTACGAGTCATTTTCCTGAAAACAGGGCTAAAACGCCATGGGTAAACTGGCTGTTTATTTCCCATTTTCAGAAAGCACCATAAAAAGAAAGGCCCGGAAGCTGACTTCCGGGCCTTCAATAAGATTATATTAAATCAGAAGAACGTTATCCGTTCACTTTGTTCGTTTGCGGAGTCTTGGCAACAGCTTTCGCCATTACTTTTTGCTCCACCGAGCGATCAGATTTTTGTGAATAGGCGGGGCAAGTAGACGATTTGCAGGATGCAAAGCCCAACATACAGATTGAAGCGAATAAAAAGAGGTTCTTCATATTATTAATTATACAACATATAGGTATTCTACTTCAAATCTACAGTTTTTGTTTAGGATTATTATTCTTTTGAAGAAATATTTCTTAATCCTTATATCCAAGTATTTGAAGCATGGAATCCACGTCCTGCTCCTCGGCAAAAACCCATGACTTCAACTCGCCGTTTGCCTCGCGGTCAATGATGATATGCTTGGGCGAGGGAATCAAACAATGCTTGATTCCGCCGTACCCGCTCAGGCTTTCCTGGTAGGCGCCCGTGTGGAAGAATCCAATATACTGCGGCTCTGGTTGCTCCTTCTGGATCTTAGGCAAGAACACCTGGAAAGAGTGCATCTCTGAGTTGTAGTAGTCCTGGCTGTCGCAGGTAAGGCCACCAATGTTCAGGCGCTGGTAGTTTTTATCCCAGTTGTTCAAGGCCAGCAGAATGTAGCGTTGGTTCAGAGCCCAGGTATCCGGCAGGTTGGTGATGAACGAACCGTCAATCATGTACCACAACTCTTTGTCATTCTGTAGTTTGGTATCCAGGATGGAGTACACGTGCGCGCCGCTTTCCCCCACGGTGTAGATCCCGAACTCGGTGAAGATATTCGGTTCCTGCACCCCTTCTGCTTTGCAGATGTTCTGGATGGTGCGCAGAATCTCCTCAATCATGTACCGGTAGTTGTAATCAAACTGGATAGAGGTTTTAATTGGGAAACCGCCACCAATATCAATGGTGTCCAGCTCTGGGCACAGCTTCTTCATCTCGCAGTACTTGTGCACAAAACGGCTCAGTTCTGACCAGTAGTAAGAAGTATCCTTAATGCCTGTATTGATAAAATAGTGAAGCATCTTCAGTTTGAACTTAGGATTATTCGCTATCTTGGTTTTATACAGGTCTACTACGTCATTGTAGTTGATACCCAGGCGCGAGGTGTAGAACTGGAACTTAGGCTCTTCGTCAGAGGCCAGCCTGATGCCCACCTGGCACTCGCCGGTTACGTGTTGCTCATAGTGGTCAATCTCGCCCAGGTGGTCCAGCACCGGGGTTACGTTCTTGAAGCCGTCATTGAGCATAGAGGTGATGTGGTCACGGTAGAGCTCGCGCTTGAAGCCGTTGCACACCACAAATACGTCTTTGTTCACCTTGCCTTTTTCGTACAGGGCCCGGATGATGGGCATGTCAAAGGAAGACGAGGTCTCAATATGGATGTCATTCTTCAGGGCCTCTTCCAGTACAAAAGAGAAGTGCGATGACTTGGTGCAGTAGCAATAGGTGTAGGTACCCTGATAATTCAGCTTCTCCATGGACTCCCGGAAAAGGATTTTCGCCTTCTGTATCTGGGAGCTGATTTTAGGCAAATAGGTGAGGCGCAACGGGGTGCCGTATTGCTTCACCAGTTCCATCATAGGGATGCCGTTGAAATATAGTTCGTTATCGTGAACGGTGAATTCCTCAGTGGGGAAATCAAAGGTTTGGTGTATTAGGTCTGTGTATTTATCCATTATAATCTAAAGGGCTATCCCCAACGGATAGCGTGCGAAATTGCTTGTATTTTACCATCTTTGCAAAAACTAGTTTCCGTTTTGCATGAAAAAAATCAGACTGATAGAAGTGAAATCTGAGCTTGGGGCGGGCACTCGCGGAGCTAGTTTGGGCGTAGATGCCCTCAAGATCGCATGCCTGAACAAACAGTCAGATTATTTCAAACGGTTCACCGCCGTGGAGGTGCCCAACCTCAATGACGTGCTGTTTGAAAAAAACCTGTTCCCGTACGCCAAATACATTGACAGTGTGCTGCAGACGTACAAACGCATCAGTAACACTGTTGAACAAACATTGGAGCTGGGAATGTTCCCGCTGGTGCTAGCCGGAGACCATTCCAATGCGGGGGGCACTATTGCCGGCATCAAGGCCGCTTACCCAGATAAAACGCTGGGGGTGATCTGGGTAGACGCCCACGCCGATATACACTCGCCGTACACCACGCCCTCCGGTAACATGCACGGCATGCCGTTGGCGGTTTCCCTCTCTGAAGACAACCTGGAGCGCAAGGTGAACGACCCAGACCCTGAGACCATCTTCTTCTGGGAGGCCCTCAAGAAGGTAGGCACAGACCAGCCAAAGATCAAACACCAGCATATTGTCTATATTGTGACCCGCAGCTATGAGAAGCCCGAGGTCTACCTGTTTGACAAGCATAACATCAAAAACTTCACCTACCCCGAGGTGATGGCCAAAGGCATTGAGCAGGTGGCCGAGGAAGCCCTTGCTCGCCTGCGGGATTGTGATATCATCTACGTTTCTTTTGACGTGGACAGCCTGGACTCTAAGTTCTCCAAAGGTACCGGTACTCCGGTAGAGGTGGGCTTGAACGTGGCCCAGGCCAAAGAACTGTGTTACCTTTTGGTGAGCGACCCCAAGGTGGTTTGCTTTGAGATGGTGGAGATCAACCCAACCCTGGACGCAGAGAATACCATGGCGCAGAACGCCTTTGAAATTTTAGAACACACTACAGAAGCTATTCAGGACCGGTTGGCCAAAGAGGCGCAGTCAGTACCTATGGCTTAAAGACAGATGAAACAACTTGAAACCCAGATTGCCCAGGCGCTGAGCCAGGCTTTACAAGATACTTTCCAGCATACGCTGCCCGCAGAGCAGATTAATCTACAACCCACGCGCAAAGAGTTTGCCGGCACGTTCACGTTTGTGACCTTCCCGCTAACCAAAGCCCTGGGCAAAGGCCCTGAGCAGATTGGCCAGGCCTTGGGCGAGGCGCTGACGCAGGTTTCAGAGCAGGTGGCCGGCTACAACGTGGTCAAAGGCTTCCTGAACATTGAAATCAAAGACAGCGTGTGGCTACAGCAGTTCGCGGAGCAGGTTTCCGGTTTAGGGGCTAATTTGGCAGAAACAGGCCCTAAACAGAAAGTGATAGTAGAGTACTCCTCGCCTAACACAAACAAGCCGCTGCACCTGGGCCATTTGCGCAATAACTTCCTGGGGTACTCCGTAGCCGAGATCCTTAAGGCCGCTGGCCGCGAGGTAATTAAAGCCAATTTGGTGAATGACCGCGGCATCCACATCTGCAAGTCAATGATCGCCTACGAGAAATTCGGGCAGGGCGAGACGCCGCAGAGCGCCGGCATCAAAGGCGACCACCTGGTGGGCAAATACTACGTGGAGTTTGACAAAGCCTACAAGCAGGAGATTGACCAGTTGGTAGCCCAAGGCGTAGACAAGGAGCAGGCCAAAAAGCAAGCGCCGCTCATGCTGGAAACCCAGGAAATGCTACAGAAATGGGAACAGCATGACCCCGCCACTATCGCGCTATGGGAGAAGATGAACGGCTGGGTGTACGAGGGCTTCCATGAAACCTACCAGAACATCGGGGTTGATTTCGATAAGTTCTACTATGAGTCCGGCACTTACTTGCTGGGCAAAGACCGTGTGGAGGAAGGCCTGGAAAAAGGCGTTTTCTTCAAGAAACCCGATGGCTCTGTTTGGATTGACCTCACTGAGGAAGGCCTGGACGAGAAACTGGTGCTCCGCGCCGACGGAACCTCGGTGTACATCACGCAGGACCTCGGTACCGCCGAACTCAAATACCAGGATTTCCACTACGACCAGTCTGTGTACGTGGTGGCCGATGAGCAGAATTACCATTTCCAGGTTTTAAAGGCGATTCTGAAGAAATTGCAGAAACCCTACGCCGACGGCATTTATCATTTGTCTTACGGCATGGTGGACCTGCCCAGCGGCAAGATGAAGTCCCGCGAGGGAACCGTGGTAGACGCCGATGAGCTGGTGGAGGAGATGATTGACACCGCCCGCCAGAAAACCGATGAACTAGGCAAGATTGAGGGCTTCACCCCGGAGGAGGCGCAGAAACTCTACCACACCCTGGCCATGGGCGCGCTCAAGTACTTCCTGCTGAAGGTAGACCCCAAGAAGCGGATGCTGTTCAACCCCGAAGAGTCCATCGACTTCAAGGGCAATACCGGTCCGTTCATCCAGTACACCCACGCGCGTATTGCCGCCATCCAGCGAAAGGCGAACGAACTGGGCATCTCGGCCACGGCTGATGCTTTTGCCGGGGTGGAACAATTGCACGAGACCGAGCGCGAAGTCTTGGTGCTGCTGAACTACGCAGATTCTATCATTGACGAGGCGGCCCGCAATTACGCGCCGTCTATCATTGCCCAGTACGCTTTTGACGTGGCCAAGGCTTATAACCGCTTCTATACCGAGGTGCCTATCTTCCAGGAGGCCAATGCCCGGGTGCTGAGTTTCCGGATCGCCTTGTCTGCGCAGGTGGCCAAAACCCTGAAACTGGTGATGGGCTTGCTGGGGATTTCGGTACCGGAGCGTATGTAATTTGTCTAAGAGGCAAAGATCAGAGAATCGGAAGGGAAGCAGGAAACGTTAAAGGAGGAAGGCCGGGATTGCTTTAGGCCGGTTTTGGTGAAAACAGCTCTAAAACGGAGAAGCCTTCTTCCTTGGCTTGACAGAGAAGTAACAGAACATATTTTATACATAACGGTTAAGGAAATAAACCATTTGCATTATGCTACAGCTTGTAACCCTATTCTCGCTTTCTCTCATGATGGCCTGCTCTTCGCCGGCTGCCAAGACCCCGGAGACACCAACCGCAACCAACATGAATACAGCCACGGCCTCTTCCTCTATCTATGACATTCCGTTGAAGACCATTGACGGAAAAGACACCAGCCTGAAGAAATACAAAGGCAAGAAGGTACTCATTGTGAATGTCGCCTCTGAGTGTGGTTTCACGCCGCAGTACGCAGACCTGGAGAAACTCCACAAACTGCATGGCGACAAAGTGGTGGTGCTGGGTTTCCCGGCCAATGACTTTGGTGGTCAGGAGAAAGGCTCCAACGAGGAAATTGCCCAGTTCTGCCAGAAGAACTTCGGGGTGACCTTCCCCATGTTCCAGAAAGCCTCTGTGATAGGCGCCGAGCAGCAGCCGCTCTACAAGTGGCTCACCAGCAAAGAAGCCAACGGTAGCAACACCAGCGCCCCTTCCTGGAACTTCTGCAAGTACCTCATCAGCGAAGAAGGCCAAATCATTAAATTCTATCCTTCCAAAGTTTCTCCTCTGAGCGAGGAGTTGCTGCGTGACATCAATAGCTAACAGTTTTAAGTGGATTTAGAGATAACGGCCCCAAAACGGCCAACAGCGGGCACGTGGGTATCGGCTTTCCGGTTACGCACGCTGCCCCTTTCTTTGTCTTGTATTGGCATGGGTGGTTTCCTGGCTGCCGCCGACCATCTTTCCCGTTGGCCGGTATTGCTGCTTTGCGTCCTGACCACGCTTTTCCTGCAAATCCTGTCTAACCTGGCAAACGACTACGGAGACACCAAACACGGCGCCGATAGCCTACACCGCGAAGGGCCGAAACGGGCCGTGCAGGCCGGGCAGATCTCACCCGGGCAGATGCGAACCGCCATCATAGTATTCAGTCTTTTGTCCTTGGTTTCTGGTATAGGATTGCTGTGGGTAGCTTTGGGAACTTCGGGATTATACCTGTTCCTGTTCTTCCTGCTCTTGGGTATTGGCGCTATTTGGGCGGCCATTGGCTACACCAACGGCGGCAAACCTTACGGGTATGCCGGATTGGGCGATATCTCGGTTTTCTTCTTCTTCGGTTGGGTAGGGGTGCTGGGGACTTACTTTCTGCAGACTGAACGCATCTTCTCAGAACTGCTGCTGCCGGCCTCCAGCCTGGGTTTCTTCTCAGCAGCCGTACTGAACGTGAACAACATCCGCGATATTAAATCAGATGAGTTGGCGGGCAAACGGTCGGTGCCTGTACGTTTGGGCGCGTTGCGGGCCCGGAGGTACCATATGGTGTTGCTGCTGGCGGGCATCCTGTGCACGGTGGTGTTTGTCTGGGTGCGGGAGAACGCGACGTACTGGCCCTGGCTCTTTCTGGGTTCCCTGCCGCTGCTGATCTTCAACGGTCGCGAGGTGAAACGCCGGCAAACCCCCGCCCAACTGGATCCGCTCCTGAAACAAATGGCCCTTTCTACCCTTTGCTTTGTTTTGCTGCTGGGCATCGGGCTGCTGCTGGATAGATAATTACAGCTGATAGCTTAAAGAAACGCCCCTGTTCTAAGGCCGATTTCACAAAATCGGCCTTAGAACAGGGGCGTTAAACGTTATGGTGGGTTCTGATTTACTCTGCTGAAGCAGCGGGCGGAGCTTGGGTTACATGGCCTACTTCCGTAGCTCTTGAGCCGGCTGGCTTTTTACGGCGCTTTTTCTTACGCTTTATTGCTTCTCCTTCACCTCTGGGTTCCTGTGGTTGCCCTTCTGCCCGGGGCGGTCGGGGCGTAGTACCTTCAGCGGGAGCAGCACCGGCTGGTTTCTCGCCGCGGGGTTTGCCGTCTCTTCTCCGATTGTTGTCGCGGCTTCCGCCGCCCTCGCGACGTCTGCCTTCCGGACGACCGCCTTCTGGTTTGGCGCCTCTTCCTTCCGGTCTGCCTCCCCGGCCGCGGCTACCACCTCTTTTGCTGTTGCCTACCGGGTCAAAAGCCGGGCCTTCGCCTAGGCCTTCGGGTAAAGGCAGTTTAGGCAGCTCGCGCTCAATCAGTTTCTCTATCTTTACCAGACGCTCCTGGTCTTGCTCGTTTACAAACGTGATAGCAGTACCAGAAGTCTCGGCGCGGGCCGTCCGCCCGATGCGGTGCACATAATCCTCCGCGTCCTGGGGCACGTCAAAGTTCACCACGTGGCTAATGCCTTCCACGTCAATCCCGCGGGACATCACGTCAGTGGCCACCAACACCTGAAGTTGCTTGTTCCGGAAACGCTGGAGGGTGGCTTCGCGCTCATCCTGGGTACGGTCAGAACTGATACCTTCGGCCTCGAAGCCCATTTTCTGCAGAGAGCGCACAATGTCGTTTACGGCGTTCTTACGGGAAGTGAACAGGATCATGGTCTGGATCTGCTCGTCTTTGAGGATGTGCTGCAGCACCCGAAGTTTCTGGTTGTCATACACCAGGTAAATGCGCTGGTCTATGTTGGCCGCCGGCTTAGAAATGGAAAGGCTGATCTCCTCAGGGGTCTGCAGGATCTGCTTCGCGAAATTCCGGATTTTAGGCGGCATGGTAGCCGAGAACATCAACGTCTGGCGGTCTTTGGGCAGTTGGGAGATGATCTTCATAAGATCATCCATAAAGCCCATGTCCAGCATTTTATCGGCCTCGTCCAGGATCAGGTACTTCAGTTGGTCCAGTTTCACGTAGCCCATCTGCATGTGCGCGATCAGGCGCCCTGGCGTGGCCACTATGATGTCTGCGCCACTGGTGAGGGCCTTCTTCTGCTGGTCCCAGTTCTGGGCGTTGTTGCCCCCGTAAATGGCAATAGAGGTGGCACCTGTGAAATAGCTCAAGCCCTCTACCTGGTCATCTATCTGCTTGGCCAGCTCGCGGGTGGGTACCAACACCAGGGTGCTGGTGAAATCATATTTGGCCTCGGTGATCTTGCTGAGCGTAGGCACCAGAAAGGCGGCCGTTTTACCAGTACCTGTCTGGGCGCAGGCAATCAGATCCTTTGATTCTAATATGTGCGGGATGGCCTGAGCCTGGATAGGAGTTGCCTGTTTATAACCCATGGACCGAATACCTTCCAGTAAGTCGGGCTGTAGGTTGAAATCATCAAATGTAACACTCATTGTTCTGTATCTTCTTGTAAGCCAGCGGTGCAATTATGCTGGCCCTTGTATTAAGGTCTGTAAAGATAGTCTTTTCTGCCAATTGGTTTGGAGTTGTTTATGAACAAAGAGCCTCAAAACGGAAGTAATTTATCATTTATATATACTTGTTGAATTGTATACAAATTGCACTATATAGAATTTGTAGATAAGATTTTTAAAGGAAGGTTGTTGTAAATATACAATATGAAAAACCCACTGTTTTGGCTGAAAACCCCGTGAATATAAGTTTTTTGGCTTGAAAAAGGGTATTTAATATGATATTTTAAAGAACCTGTTTGTAACATTTTTTTAAAATGCAATTGCGTGAAACCGCAAGTTTAAGCCTCCGTTAAAGCGTGTATAGAAAGAAATTGAAAATAACTAAGTTAGCAAACCTTACATACACTATGAAACAAGCTTTACTTCCCTCCCTTTGCAAATCAGATTAAGTTTAGGTAGTAAATAGATTTATTACCAAGCAAGCTTAAAAATTTAATACCCGCCTAAACCGGAATTTAGGTTCACGGGACAACTACGTCTAATCTACATCCAATTTACCTTAAATACTCCTATCATGAAAAGAACTGTACTTTCATGGGCAAGCACCCTTATGCTTATACTTTTCGGGTTTATAAGTCAGGCGCAAGCCCAATGCTCTGGCTCCAATGAGTGCTTTGACTTTAAACTGGTGAGCGCCACCGCGGTAAATGCCACTACCACCCGCCTCACTTTCTCCGTTAAAACCAACTGCGACAAAGACCTGAGCAACGTGGCCTTTGAGCTGCCAGTTGGCATGAAAGCCGCTAACCCTAAGGGAACCAAATACAACTACACTGTTGAGAACCCTACTAACAATCCTTTCTACTCAGTGAAGTTTGAAGGCAAGGGCATTAGCGGGTACAAGAATGGGGTAGAGGATGTGTTCTCTTATGAGGTAAACACTGCAGCCTACAACCTGATGCCTTCTCTCCGCATCCAGGCCAAAGCCGGTCAGAACGTGGGTGCCGTAACTTTCAACCCTAAGAATTGCGGCTCTTCCAACAACGGGGGCGGTAACAATAACGGTGGTAACAACGGCGGAAATACCGGAGGTAACAACGGCGGTGGAAACTGTAGTGATTCTCAGCCAAGACCAATCATGGGCGACCAGCATCCTTGCCCTGGTGATGTGATCACTTATTGCATTGAGAATGACCGTAATTATACTTCTTTTGAGTGGGATGTGCCAAGAGCGCACGCCGGTGAGCCGCCAGTAGGCTGGGTGATCTTATCTGGACAGGGTACTAAATGCGTGACTGTAAGAGTAGGTCAGAAAAGCGGTACCATGAAAGTGAAAGTGAATGATCCTGTTTGCGGTATTAAAGTAGCCACCCTGCCTGTTAAACCAGGTAAAAGCTTTGAAGTAATTATTTCAGGCCCTGTTTCTATCTGCGTAAAACAACCACAAACTTATACAGCTTCTATCAAGAAAGCGCAAGGAAACGGCAACATCAAAAATAATGAGTTCATCTACAACTGGACTGTCCCTGCAGATTGGAAAATCCAAAGCGGACAAGGCACAGATAAAATCGTGGTAATCCCTGGATCTACTGACGGTGAAGTGAACCTGTATGTGAGTGACAACGCTAAAGTAAGCGGAAACGGCAACAACGGAAACGGAGTTGGGGGATACAAGAAAGGCTACTGCGGTACAGCTTCTGATGGAATCTACGTTGAAACGAAAGAGAATTGCGGTGTAACACCAACTTGCCCAACTATCAAAGTAGATATTACCGGTAAATCGCAGTTCTGCAAAGGAGATGTGCTTACTTTTGATGCAGTAGTTGATGGAGTCGCAAATGCAAAAACCAATGGCGGGGTAGGTACTTCTACCTGGAGTAAACAAAACAAGAAAAACTCTGAAGTTGAGTATGCCTATAACTGGACAGTGCCAACTGGCTGGGAAGTTGTGTCAGGTCAGGGTACTAGCCAGTTGGTTGTAAGAGCCGGAACAAATGCAGGAAACGTAGCAGTGTCAGTAGCTGCCAAGAAGAAGAAAGACCCTTCATATTGCGGAAATGGATCAGATAACCACCCGGTAACTGTAAGCCCAGTATGCGGTTCTTGCCCTAAACCAGAGCTTGAGGTAGACGGTCCTTCAGAAGTATGCCATGCCACTGATGACAGATATACATTCAGAGTAAAGAATCCTAAGCTTGGGGTGAAATATCACTTCTACCTGCCAGAAGAATTTACAGTAGTGGAAAGCGGCAATGGATTTGTAACGATAGATGTTAACTCAGCTAACAATGATACTACCTTGTATGTGACAGTTGTCGCTATCAACGCAAACAACTGTGGTGCCGAGGCAGTTTGCCTGAAAGTTGATGTGAAAGACTGCGGAACAACTCCTCCATGTGTGATGCCTAAAGTTGCCCTGGTTGCTCCAGACACTATCTGTAACTTAGCCGATGAGCCAACAACCATTAGAGTAGCTGAAATGCAGGAAGGCGTTACCTACACCTTCACCGTACCAGAAGGGTTCATCGTGCTGGATGAAGGCGCAGGATACGTAACCGTGGTAGCAGTGTTTGAAGAAGCCCAATTAGGTCAGGCACAAACCATCTCGGTAACCGCCACCAACGAGTGCGGCACCCAGACAGCCAACGCTTCAATTGTAGTAGCAGACTGCGGACTTGGTAACCCACTTCCTGTAGCACTTACCAGATTTGAAGGATCTTCTCGCAGCGGCGCCGTAGTATTGGCCTGGAGCACAGCTTCTGAGAAAAACAACGACCGCTTTGAGATTGAGCGTAGCATCAACGGCAAAGACTTCAAGAAAGTGGGTGAAGTGAAAGGAAACGGAAACTCAACTGCCACCGTGGACTATTCTTACACAGACCGCAGCGCAGCCTCCGGAACCGTATACTACCGCCTGAGACAAGTTGACTTTGACAATGCCTTTGAATACTCCAAAGTGATTGCAGTAAGTCACGCCGCCACTGCCAGCAGCAATGCCGCAGTAAGTGTATACCCTAACCCGGTAACCGATGGCAGAGTGAGCATCCGCTTCCAGGATCAAGTGAAAGGCAGTGCCACAGTTCGTCTGGTAGACTTGAGCGGCAGAGTGCTTCACGCCCAGGAGGTAGCCAGCGTGGAAGGCGAGATAGCCCTGAACCTGACCAACCTTAACCTGAAAGCCGGTATCTACCTGATCTCAGTAAACGCCAACGGCCAGAACACTACCCAGCGCGTGATGGTGAGATAAAAGAAAAGAGTGATAGGATGTTAAACAGGCAGCGACCAAAAGTCGCTGCCTGTTTCCGTTTTAGGGCTGTTTTTGCCAAACAATCGGTTTTGTAGAAAGGAAGCTGTTAAAGGGAAGGCGAGGGGTTGTGGCAGTGATGGGAGTAACCAATGAAGGCAGGGTGAAGAATATCTCCGGTGTTGGAATGAGAAGGGCAAATGCTGGATAACTCATTCATAATAAAAACAGCCTAGGTGCTCTGTTGTCTCTATTATAATTGTATTGAAATCATTCTGGGGTAGGAGGTTGTAGGTCTGCATTTGGGTGTTACATCTATTAGAAGCGTCATATATTGAATATTTAAGATTTAGGGGATTTTAGCCCAAAATCTTCTATAAATACAGTTAAGGCAGGGTGTGTGCTGTATTTTGTAAAGAAAATATTTGTGCTATAGACTGAAAGTGCAATTCTGGTGCAACCACAGTTTTTAGGTGTCGTTAAAGAAAATAGATTGTATTTAACCAAAATAGACTGAGTTTCAAACCAATAACGATTGAGGCGATGGCAAAAACTGTACTTTCCCCCTGATAACTTCTGATTAAGCCCAGTGCTATAGACAATTTATAGTTGATCTGGCTTTGCCCCTTTTTTCCTTCCCCTCCTCCCTGGCCGAGGATATTGAATACGTGTGTCTTAATCACATCCTTTTTACTATCCAATTATTCTCCTATCATGAAAAGAACTTTACTTTCATGGGCTGGTACCTTATTGTTTTTACTTTTTGGTCTAATTACCCAGGTGCAGGCCCAGTGCTCCGGATCCAAATCTGACGAATGCTTTGATTTCAATTTCAAAGGTGTTACCAAAAACACCAATGGAACGGTTACACTTTCCTTCGGGGTGAGAGTGAACTGCAACCGTGACCTTAGCCATGCCTCCTTTGAATTGCCCAGTGGCGCGAAGGCCATCTCTGCTACCGGTCCTTCCAATGGGTATGAGAACGGCACCAAAAATCCTTTCTATTCCATTAAGTTCAACACCGGTTCTGGTTACAAAAACGGCAGAACCGCTGATTTTTCTTACACCATCTCCGGGGCGGATTTCAGCCGGATGACTTCACTAAGAGCCGAGGCCAAAGCTTCTACCACTGTAGGGATGGTTTCCTTTGATCTGAAAGGTTGCACTAACAATAACGGAGGAAACAATGATGGTGGCAATGGCAACGGTGGAGGAAACGGCAACGGAAACGGCGGCAACAATGGCGGTGGAAACAACGGTGGTGGTAATGGAGGCGGCAATGGTGGCGGTAATAATGGAGGAGGTAACGGCGGCAACAACTGTAATGAGTCTCAGCCGAGACCAATAGAAGGTCCTGCCAGTCCTTGCCCAGGTGAAACCGTAGAGTACTCCATTGCAAATGAATATACTTCCTATGCATGGGATGTGCCCAGAGCGCAAGATAACACGCCTGTCAAGGGCTGGGAAATTGTAAGCGGCCAGGGTACCAATAAGGTGAAAGTGAAAGTGGGAATGAAAAACGGTACCATGAAGGTGACCGTGAACCATGCGGCCTGCGGTACTAAAGTGGCAACCCTGCCTGTGAAACCTGGCAAAGCAGTAGCAGTGTCCATTCAAGGTGATGCTAATTTCTGCCCCGGAGATGTGCTGGTCTACAAGGCATCTGCCGGTAAGGTGAATGGCAATGGTAACGGAAATGGAAACAACAAATCATATGACTTCTCCTGGTCTGTGCCAACCGGATGGACCATTGTGTCAGGCCAGAACACCAACACCCTGATTGTGAAAGCGGGGGCAGCGGCCGGCGATGTATCTGTGTCCATTGCCAGTAACCCTAAAAAGAACAAAGCAATCTGTGAGGCCGGTGATGCAACGGTGGCCGTTAAACTCAAGTCAAATTGTGGCTCCTGCGCCAAACCAGACCTTACCGTGACTTCTCCTTCTGTGGTGTGCTCTTCCGGTGAAAAAATCTATAAGATTGCGGTTGAAGATAGAGATCCGCTAGGCAAAGTAAAATACCAATTCTTCCTGCCAGAAGAATTCCAGATTGTGTCTCAGGGTTACGGCTACGTGAACATCATGGTGAACAACGCCAAGCCAGATTCAACCCTCTTTGTGACCGTGGTAGCCGTAAATGGAAATAACTGTGGCGCCGAGGCGGTCTGCAAGCCAGTGAACGTAGAAGATTGCGGCTCAACCGGTGGGTGCACCAAACCAACCGTGGCCCTGGTAGCCCCAGATTCTGTCTGCAACCTAGCCGATGAGCCAACTACCATCAGGGTAGCGCAGATGCAGAGCGGGGTAACCTACACCTTTGATGTACCGGAAGGCTTCATTGTCCTGGAAGAAGGACCTGGATACGTGACCGTGGTGGCCGTGTTTGAAGAATCGCAGTTAGGTCAGCCGTACACCTTTAGGGTAACCGCTACTAACGAATGTGCTAGCAGCGTGGCAGAAGAGTCTGTAGTGGTGAAAGACTGCGGTAACGGTAACCCGCTGCCAGTAACGCTCACCAGATTTGAAGGTGCCTCCCGTAACGGGGCGGTGGAACTGGCCTGGAGCACAGCCTCTGAGATCAACAACGACCGCTTTGAGATTGAGCGCAGCGCCAACGGCAAGGACTTCAGGAAAGTGGGCGAAGTGAAAGGTAACGGTAACTCCTCCGCGCTGGTTGACTATGCTTACACAGACCGTAGCGCAGCCTCCGGAACCATGTACTACCGCTTGAGACAAGTTGACTTTGACGGTGCCTTTGAGTTCTCCAAAGTGATTGCGGTGAGCCACAACGCCGGAGCGGCCAGTCAGGCAGCGGTGAGCGTGTTCCCTAACCCGGTAACAGACGGTAGAGTAGGTATCCGGTTCCAGGAAGTAGTGAATGGCGGCGCCATCATCAGGCTAGCCGATCTGAGCGGACGGGTGCTGCACAGTCAGCAACTTAGCAACGTGGCCTCAGACGTAGACTTGAACTTAACCGGATTGAACCTGAGGGCTGGTATCTACACCCTCTCCATCACCGCCAATGGAAGAAGCACCACCCAACGGATCGTGATCCGGTAAAAATAGAATTGGATTGATAGGATGCTAAGTAGGCAGCGATCTTTGGTCGCTGCCTACTTTTTTTATGGGCCTCAGGGGCAGGGTGGTTGCGTTTGTTCTTTTTTGCCCATTTTTGGAAAAACAGCATTAAAACGCATGGATTCAGACAAAGGGCTTTTTCAAGATCTGGTGGTAGTGGAGTTTGCGAGTGTATTGGCCGGGCCCAGCGTAGGCCAGTTCTTCGCGGAGTTGGGCGCCGAGGTGATAAAGATTGAAAGTCCCAAAACCCAGGGAGACGTGACCCGCCGCTGGAAACTGCCTTCAGAAAGTCCTTCCAGTTCCGTGTCGGCGTACTTTGCCTCCGCTAACTGGGGAAAGAAATCCGTGGTGCTGGACTTGTCCAGTGAAGAAGGGAAAGAATTGGTCTATAAGATCATTGCCCAGGCAGATGTGGCGCTGGTCAGTTTCAAACCCGGCGATGCCGAAAAGCTGCAGATGGATTATGCCACGCTGTCTCAGCTCAACTCCAGGCTACTGTATGGCCACATCACAGGGTACGGGAGCGAGGTGTCCCGGGCGGGATATGACGCCGTATTGCAGGCCGAGGCAGGTTTTATGTTCCTCAACGGTGAACCAGATGGTCCGCCCGTGAAAATGCCCGTGGCTTTGATTGACCTTTTGGCTGCCCATCAGCTAAAAGAAGGACTCTTAGCGGGGCTTTACCGAAGAGAGAAAACGGGACAAGGTCAATATATAGAGGTTTCTCTTCTCAAGGCGGCCATCTCCTCCCTGGCCAACCAAGCCACCAATTACCTGGTAGGAGGGGTAGATCCTGAGAGAATGGGCTCAGAACATCCTAACATCGTGCCCTACGGAACTGTTTATCGCACGGGAGACGGCAAAGAGGTGGTTTTGGCGGTTGGAGATGACCGGCAATTCCAGGCACTCTGCCGGGTTTTGGGCGAGCCTGAGTTGGCCCAGAATGGCCAATACCAGACCAACCGGCAGCGGGTCCTTCACCGGGATTCTCTCAACCATAAGCTTCGGGAGTTGGTCTCCAGGGTTCCGCAGAAAGAACTTCTGGAGGCTTTGGTAGCACAGCATGTTCCGGCCGGGGCGGTGCATTCCGTATCAGAGGCACTGGCTCAGCCATTGGTGCATTCTCAGTTGCTGGCAAACGGGGAAGGGAAGCCCCAAGGGGTGCGGCAGATTGCTTTTACAGGGCCAGCATCTACGCATTTTGCTATTTCTGAGCCGCCCCGCCTTGGGCAGCATACCTGGCAGGTGCTACAGGAAAAAACAGGTGTTTCTGGCTCAGAAATGCAGGAACTAGCCCAAAAGAAACTTATCTTCCCGGCTGAATCAGGAAATTTATAACCTAAAGTCCTTGCGGAAAGTACTATTAAAGATGCATTGCCTTTGCGGGCACAGCAATATGTCTTACGAAACGGTGTACCATGGAAGATAGAATTGAGACCATTTTTGAGGGATTGCGGCAGAAGTCAACAACCAAGCAAGCTATTTTCAGAAATACCCGCACCATTTTTGAGCAACTAAGAGCCTGTTCTATTGAGTTGGTGGATAATCTTAGGAAAAGAATAAACGAGGTAGATTCCAACGTGGTCATTGAATACCGCAGCATCAATGACTTTGAGTTCCATATTAAATTTTCCGGCGACCTGCTCATGTTTGTGATGCACTCCAACGTGATCACCCTGCCCGAGGACCATGAACTAATGAAGAGCCGCTACGTGGATGAAGACTTCCGCCGCCGATTCTTCGGGCACATCATGGCCTACAACTTTATGGCAGATTCCATCAAATACAACCGCCTGAACGATCCTGGCTATCTGCTGGGTCGGGTGCTCATCAACATAGAAAACCACTTCTACCTGGAAGGCGTGAAGCAGCTTGACCTCACCTACAATGACATGGCCAGAAACGTGATTACCGAGGAAACGCTTCGGCTCTTCATTGAAAGCGCCATGGTGGCCTCCGTGAACAATGACCTCATTGCCCCGGATGTAGAGGAAATCAGGAAAATCACTGTGAAGCAGAAACTGGAGGAACAGCAGGTGAGTACCCCGCAGAAAGTAGGTTTCTCCTTCAGTTACCAACGTAAACCCAATGTGTATTAGTAACAAGTAGCAAGACGAACGATAATAAAGCAGCCCGGCCCGGAGGGAATACAATCCTTCCGGGCCGGGCTGCTTTTGGCCCTATCAATTAAAGAATGATGTTTGTCTCTTGCTAAGTCAAGTTTCCCTGTTTAAAGGCCGATTTTAGAAAATTAGCCTGGAAATGGAAATGCCCAGAAAAGCCGAAGGTTTCAGTTTCAGGCTCGTTTTTTAGGAAACGAGCCTGAAACTGAAACCTTCATCGTGATACTTGATACGTGCTTCCTGATACTTATATCAAACAATCTCCGCCAGTTCCAGCCAGCGCTCGGTTTTGGTTTCTACCGCAGTGTTGATGTCTTTGATGCGTTGGGCCAGTTCTGCCAGGCGCTTATGATCGGCAGCGCCGGAGTTCATTTCTTCCGCTAAAGTGTCCTTTTCGGCTTCCAGGTTTTCAATCTCCTTTTCCAGGCGCTCATATTCCTGCTTCTCCTTAAAAGAAGCTTTCCGTTTAGGCGTGGCATCTGCTACGGGGGCAGCGGCTGGAGCTGGGGTTGAGGCTGGGGCAGTGGTTTCTTTTACAATTGGTTTCACCTCGTCCAGCTTCATGTTCTCGCGCTCCTTGGCCCACTCGCGGTAGTCTGTGTAGTTGCCGGGGAAGTCGCGGAGCTGGCCGTTTTCCTCAAACACAAACAAGTGCTCCACCAGGCGGTCCATGAAATAACGGTCGTGGGACACGATGAGCAGGGAACCCCCGAAGTTCAAGAGGAAGTCCTCCAGGATGTTCAGCGTCTGGATGTCCAGGTCGTTGGTGGGCTCATCCAGGATGAGGAAGTTCGGGTTCTTGATAAGCACGCGCAGCAACTGCAGGCGCCGCTTCTCGCCGCCGCTCAGTTTGCTCACAAAGGTGTATTGCTGGGCCGGCGGAAACTGGAAGTGCTGCAGGAACTGGCTGGCGGTGATCACCTCGCCGTTGCCGGTTTCCACTACCTCGGCTACTTCCTTCACTACGTCAATTACGCGCTGGTTCTCGTTGAAAGTTAGCTCAGATTGGGTGTAGTAACCGAAAACGGTGGTCTGTCCGGCAATGATTTCGCCGCTGTCCGGGGCCAGGCGGCCGGTGAGCATATTCAGGAAGGTGGTTTTGCCGGCGCCGTTGGGGCCCACAATGCCCACGCGGTCCTTCTTCCGGAAGATGTAGCTGAAGTCATCCAGTACCACTTTCTCCCCGAAGCTTTTGCTCAGGTGGTCAATTTCCAGGATCTGGTTTCCCTGCCGGGTGCTCTTCACAGACAGTTCCAGGGAAGTGCGCGTGTCTTTCTGCGAGGTCTTGTCTTTGAGGTCATAGAAAGCATCTACCCTTGATTTAGACTTGGTGCCCCGGGCTCGGGGCTGCTTGCGCATCCACTCCAGTTCTTTCTTCAGGAGCTGCTTGGCTTTGCCCATCTCGGCAGCGTTGGCTTCTTCTTGCTCGGCCTTTTTCTCTACGTAATAGCTGTAGTTGCCTTTGTAAGTATAGACCTGGCCACGGTCCAGTTCCGCGATCTCGTTGGCCACCTGGTCCAGGAAATAACGGTCGTGGGTCACCATCAGGAGGGTGGTCTGCTCAGTGGTCAAAAGGTTTTCAAACCACTCAATGGTTTCCAGGTCCAGGTGGTTCGTAGGCTCATCCAGGATGAGCAGGTCTGGTTCTTCAATCAGGACCCGGGCCATAGCCACGCGCTTCTTCTGTCCGCCGGATAGGTGCTCTACCTGTACGTCCAGGTTCTGGATGCCCAGTTTGCCCAGGATCTGCTTGGTGCGCACCTCGTATTCCCAGGCGTGGAGGGTTTCCATGCGCTCCATCACCTGCTGCATGCGTTTGTCAGAGGTATTAGGGTCTTCCAGGCAAGCCTCGTAGTCTCTGATGGCATCCAATACCTCGGTCTGACCCGAGAAAATGGCATCCTGCACGGTGGCGCCTGCCGGGAACTCAGGCTGTTGCCAGAGATAGCCCACTTTGATGCCTTTACGCACGCTTACGCTACCGCCGTCTGGCGGAATGGTGCCCGCCAGAATCTGGAGAAGGGTGGTTTTGCCGGCCCCGTTGGCGCCGATCAATGCAATGCGCTGCCCGCGGTTAAGGCCAAAAGTAAGGTTCTGGAAAAGCCAGCGGTCGCCGAAGCTTTTAGAGATAGAGTCTGCTGAAAGGTAATTCATGGCGCAAAGGTACGCAAACAGAAAAGCGTAAACCAGAGACAGTTCAGGGAAAAATGGAGGGCACAAAAAAGGCCGGGAAAATCCCGGCCCTTTCTGCTTTGTCTTTAACTCAATTAACTCAATCTAATCACTACCCTTAGTGGGTGTGGCCGTGGTGCATTCTAGCGTTGGTAACGGCCCCGTGGGCTGGCACTACACGAGTCATCATGGCTTGCAATAAAATCACGATACCTACAATCAGGTGTGGCAGGTATACATACTCGTCAAAATTGAAGATCCAGGGAGAGGCGGCTAAGAAAATACCAATCAGGTAGTCCATGTTCAAGTGCATGTTAGCAGACAAAGCTCTGAACACGCCTACTTCCCAGTTAGTCATGAGGTTCTGTAAAATAATCACGGCACCCACAATCACAGGCACCCAAGTCTCTGCTCCGCCACGGTCAAAATCAAGGACAAATGGAGCAGCAATTAATAATAGACCCACCAGATAATCCATGATCCCGTGGGCACGGGTTGACATTACTTTCATTTTTATTCCTCCTTTTTTAGTTTCAACTTGTATGGTCTTTTACGCCCATTGATTTAGGGTTGTTGCAGTAAAATGCATTTTAGATTTGCATTTTATAAATATGAGTGTTTTTACGGATGGTCTGTTTTTACCCCATCCCGCGTAATTTCTTACAGATGATAAAAGCTGAAAACTGGGCGCGCCCCTTAGGTGTTTTTGATAGCGGAATAGGCGGCTTAACCGTTGCTAAAGCGATTAAAGCGCATTTACCCGAGGAGCAACTGGTCTACTTCGGGGATACCGCCCACCTGCCTTACGGCGATAAATCAACGGCCGCCATCCAGGCGTACTCCGTCAAAATCTGCGACCTGCTTATAAGGCAGAATTGTAAAATAATTCTCATTGCGTGCAATTCTGCATCAGCGGCGGCCTATGAACTGGTGCGGGAATACGTTGGCAGTAAGGCCCATGTCCTGAATGTCATTGACCCTGTGGTGCAGTATGTGGGAGAAAGGTTCGCGGGCAAAACCGTGGGTCTCATAGGCACCAAACAGACCGTGAACTCCAACGTCTATAAAAAGAAGATTGATGACCTCAACGCCGGGGTACAACTCAAGTCTGTGGCCACGCCGCTGCTGGCGCCCATGATTGAGGAAGGCTTCTTCAACAACACCATCTCAGAGAGCGTGATCCAGACCTACCTGTCAGACCCGGCGCTGGCGAACATTGAGGCTTTGATTCTGGGCTGTACGCACTATCCGCTCATTAAAGAGCAGATCACTGAATTTTACCAGGGCCGGGTAGAGGTGCTGGACGCCTCAGAACTGGTGGCCAGGCACCTGGGCAAAGTGCTGGCAGAAACCGGTATCGCTTCTGAGCGGTTGCCTGGCGAGCCGCACTTCTATGTATCAGATTACACGGTTTCCTTTGAGGCCTCTACCCAGATCTTTTTTCAGCAGAAAGTACATTTGGAACATTATCCGCTGTGGGAGTAAGAAAACCGTTGAATCTGCGACTAATCCTTTGGTTTGCGTTTAAAGCTTACTTTTACAAAAACCAGCCCTAAACGGCTGCGTATCCTTAACCATGAAAAAGCGCTATTTCCTCATTGGTGATTTCTCACGCAACGTACTGTTGGTGAGTGCCGCCGCCTGCCTGGGGCTATCTTCCTGCTCAGATAACCGCTCGGCCCAGAACGAAGCCTCCACGGAGTGGAATGCCGGTGAGGCCGCCCCGCAGTACAGCCAGGGCGTGATCACCGAGATGACGGAGATCAGCCCGGACAACTGGCGCATCACCGACGAGCGCCCCGCCGGCCCCGGCCAGGTGATGGCTATTCTCAAGCATAACAACGGGCAGGTAGATACCTTAAAAGGTCTGGAGCTGGAGCGGCAGATGCAGCAATACACCCAGGCCAATCCGGTGAACGGTTCTGGCTTCGGACTGATGAACGTGTTGATGTGGAGCAGCATCGGGTACATGGCCGGCCGAATGATGAATCCTAACCCGGCGTATTATTCCAACCCGGCTACCATGCGCCGTAACGATGCCTGGCGCCAGCAAACCTACGCCGAGCGGAGCAGGGGAGCCCAGGCTTTCAGGGGAACTACCGGCGCGTATAGCCGTCCGTCTACCTCCTCCGGTACCGTGCGGTCCACCCGCCCCAGCAGCAGCCGGTCCGGCACCTTCGGGAGAAGCTCAGGAGGCTTCGGCGGAAGATCGGGTTTTGGTGGTTAATCAGCTGGCGCTGGTCTTTTCTCTTTCTTGATTTTAGTTTCGTTTCAGGGCTGTTTTTCGCAAAACGGCCTTGAATCGCCTTGTTGTAATTAACTTTTTGTATCCTTCATCCACTTAAGATATTTCCTGCTATGCCAGATACCGCGCTCCCTGTAAAACTGATGCCGCACCACGGCGATGTGACTAGAATGGTCCGCCAGATGGGGTGGGAGTGGGTAGTGGAGGAAGAATGCCAGACTTATCTGTCTGGCGAGGCAGTGGTCCTGACCCAGGCGGCCGCCGATGAGCTTCTGGAGGCCGCCTCCTCGGTTTACCAGATGATGGTGGAAGCCGTGCCCGAAGAGGTGCCCGATGATTTCTTGCGCAAGATCGGGATTCCGGAGAAACTGTGGCGGGCCGTGCGGCACTCCTGGAACGATGACCGGCATTGGCACATCTATGGCCGCTTTGACTTCGCGCAGACCCCAGAGGGTGTGAAGCTGCTGGAGTTCAACGCCGATACCGCCACCGCCATCCCCGAGACGGCAGTGGTGCAATGGGCCAGCCTGGCCGCCGCCGGCAAAAATGAAAGTCAGCAGGCCAACGGGCTGTATGAAGGTCTGGTAGAGCAGTTCCGCACCTGGCAGGGCCTGAATCCTGAGTTGGAGCCCGCCCTGCTGTTTATTTACATGCCTGATAGCAAGGAAGACTACACCAACTGCGAGGTGCTGGCGCAAGCCGCCCACGAGGCTGGTTATGATACCCACATCTGCGCCGCCCACGAGATGCAAGTCTCCACGTTAGGCGCCGAGCGCGGCATCTGGGCCCAGGTGGGCGCCGAGCAGTGGCGTAAGTTCCCGTTCCTGTTCAAACTGGTGCCCTGGGAATTGTTCCTGGAGCTGGAGCCAGGCCTCTGCTCAGACCTCATAGACCTGCAATATTCCCGCAGCGTGATGATCGCCAATCCGGCATACTCGCTCATTTTCCAAAGCAAAGGCATGCTGGCCTGGCTTTGGCAACAGTTTCCGTATCATCCGCTGTTACTGAGAACCGAGTTTACGTCCTTCTCTGGCAAAGCCGTGGAGAAACCTTTCTTCGGCCGCGAGGGTCAGAACATCCAGGTCCACGAGAACACCGATGTCTCCTCCACCACGGGTGATTATGGCTACCAACCGCACGTCTACCAGGCCTGGGCCGAACTGCCCCAGGATACCCAGGGTTACCGTTACCAGGCAGGCGTTTTCTGGGCCGGTGAAGGCAGCGCTATCGGGTTCCGCCGCGAGCGCGGTATCATTACGAACCTCTCTCAGTTCGTGGCCCACGTGGTGGAGTAAATCAAGGGTTCTTAGGACAACTTATTTCAAAAAGCAAGCATGACCGTGAGGCAATTATCTGGACTGCTACTAGTGCTGGTTTTAAGCGGGTGCGGGCATGCCGCTCAAGAGCCAAAAGAACAAACATCAGAACCACCTGTAGCATTGGTGAGTGCGGCTGCCCCGGCAAGACCAGATTCTGTGGCTGCAACTCCTGTAAAGAAAAAGGCTCTTCCCGCACAGTGGGCGCCTCAGTTTGCCGGTATGCAGTTAGACACCCTTTACCAATTGGCAGATTTTACCTCGCCCTCTTTCCTGGAAGGTGATTTCAACGGAGATAATCTGCAGGACATTGCCTTTCTGGTAAGTAATAAAAGAACCGCTGAAAAGGGGATTCTCATTCTTCATGGCCAGAAACCGAAAGAGTACTTTGTTTTTGGGGCTGGACGGGAAGTGAACGAAATGACCGATCTTAATTGGATTGAGGTTTTCAAGAAAATACCCAAAGGTGAAAGCGTCGCCCCAACCCTGGTAGATGAGGAAACAGGTGACATCATTGGGCCGGACTCTTTACATGCAGTTACCTTAAAAGGAGAAGGAATTTTTACCCACCTTCTGGAGGAATGCGGAGGCGGCATTATCTATTGGAAGAAGAACAAATATGCCTGGCTGCACCAGGAATAAAGCCACTGACCGGAAAAGGATATGAACCAGCTCCCGCTCATTCTCCTGGCCAGCGCCCGCAAGGAAAGCGACACGAGATTGTTCCTGGAGAAAGTCTTCCAGGATACGCCGCACCAGTTAGTGGACCTGCTGGATTACACCGTGGGTTACTACCGCTATGAGCATGACTATCCGGCCGAGGACGAGTTCAATCACCTCATCAACCTGATGTTGCCGCACCAGGTAATTGTGCTGGCCACCCCGGTGTATTGGTACGCCATGAGTGCGCAGCTCAAGACCTTCTTTGACCGCCTCACCGATCTGGTCACCGTACAGAAACCTTTGGGCCGCAAACTAAAAGGCAAGACCATTTTCCTGATGGCCGTAGGCGCCGATGATGCCCTCCCCGATGGTTTTGAGGTGCCGTTCAAACTCACCGCCAAGTACCTGGATATGAAGTACGGCGGCAGTCTCTACGCCTCTACCGAGGAGGTGGAAACGGACATTAACCACCTGGGGGACCAACGCGAGTTCCTGCGCGATATTGAGGAAGCCCAGAAGGAGACTAGCTGAATTTCTTCCCCTCCGTGATGCGTTCCACGGTTTTCTGGATGCGGGAGTCGCGGGTCTCAGTGCGTTTGGCTTCGTTTACCCAGCGCACGTATTCCTTGCGGTGCGTATAGGCCAATCCTTCAAATTTTTCAAGTTGCTGAGCCTCAGTTAAAGCCTGTTTCAGGTCCTCGGGGATTTCAACCACACTGCGCTCTGTTGATTTGGCGGCCGTGCCGGCTTTCAGTTGAGTGGCGGCCCGCACATAATCCACCAGTTGGTCTTCGTTTACCTGGGCGTCAGGGGTAAACCTGATGGTGCGCATGGCCTTGGCATCCTCGCTGCTGGAGAACAACCCATGCGGATCTGGCAGTAAAGCCCCCTGGAAGAACGAAAGGTTCACATGCTGTTTATGCGCGCTCACGGCACACACCATTCCCGGGCCGGATTTCTCGTACACCGGCGTATTCCATTTCCAGGTTGGAACCAAGGCCGGATCTGCGGTGGCAATGGCATTCCTTATTTTTTCAAAGATGGGTTGGGCAAACGCCGGAACCGTAACGAAGAAGGTTTCTATTTTCTGCTCAATCTGTTCCGGGGTCATTTTGGAAGTGGCCATGTGGTTGCGGGTGAAGGGTGTTTGTTTCTAGGAGTATTAATCTGATTTGTTTTAAGCTGATTTCTGAAAAGCAGGGCAAAAATGCCTTACCAGCGGGCTGCCTTGAAGCCGGCCACGGTAAACAGGTCAGCGGGTAAGGTTTTGGGGAATTTCATGTTGTAGTAGACCTCGTGCATGGTGGTTTTGCCGTTGAGCGAGAAGGTGAGGTCGGTGGCTACCCAGTTGCCTTTCACGCTTTGGTAGCCTTTCAGGTCCACCACGTTGCGGCGGTCGCCGGTTTGCCGCACGGTCTGCAGTACCCAAAGCTTTTCCTGGTCAATGATGAAATGGCTGGCTTTCTCGTCCAGGGAGCTGACGCCCACCACGTACACTTTGCGGCCCTGCCAGGCAGTGGAAAAAGCCTTGGAAAGATCTATACCGGCCTCCTGTAATTGCGCCGCGCTGCGTTCCACCGGCTGGTGGTACACATCAAAGCCCAGCACCAGAACCTCGTGCACCCGCCGGGCGCGGGTCTGCAGGGCGTTGTCCTTGAACACAAACTGGCTGTCTTGGGCGTAGATAGCGCCATTGCCTTTCTCAAAATCCTCGAACTTGATCACCAGCCTTCCCGGTAATGCCAGAGCCTCGTGCCAAACCTGCTCAGAAGAATCCTGAGTGCTTTTGTAGATAATGGCTTTCTGGTCGAAGGTGAAATAGGGGTTGAACTTGCCCTGGTACTTGCTATGCATCTTTCTAAGAACCTCCTGGCCGGTGAGCGCCGGCGCGCTGGGCGCGAAGAGGCCGGCAAAAGAAAGAAGGAAAGGCAGAAGCAAGTGCAACAGCATGGATCGTGGGCTTTAGTGGAACCCGAAAATAGAAAGATTATTCGGTTTCCGGAAAAGCGGTTCAGGGCCTGTTTCCGGGAAAATGTATCTAAGGCGGGGTGGGCTTCGTTCGTAGACCATGGATAACTTAGAAACCCTGATCCAGCAGCATTTCGCCAACCTGGAACCTGACCTGCGGGCAGAACTCCTGCAAGAAGCTACCGTGAAAGATCTGCCGGAAGGGGAGATGGTCATCAGGACGGGGCAGTACCTGAAATCATCGGTTTTGCTTTTGGAGGGGCTGCTAAAGGTTTCTCGCCAGGACGAGGAAGACCACGAGTTCCTGATGTATTTCTTGGAGCCGGGCCAGGCCTGTGCGCTTTCCATGCTGTGCGCCGCCCGGCAGGAGCAAAGCGAAATCTCAGCCCAGGCGGTCTCCGCGGCCAGGGTGCTGCTGGTGCCCATGCACGTGGCCGAGCGCTGGCTCACCAAGTACCCCAGCTGGCATATGTTTGTGATAGGCACCTACCGCGAGCGCTTTGAGGAACTGCTCCAGACCCTGGATGCCGTGGCCTTCAGAAGCCTGGACGAGCGGCTGCTGTTCTACCTGAGAAAAAACCAGCAGGTGAAAGGAAACCAACTCAGGATATCGCACCAACAGATTGCGGGGGAACTGAACAGCTCCCGCGAGGTCATTTCGCGGCTGCTGAAGAAGTTGGAACAGCGGGGCGTACTCACCCTGCACCGCAATTTCATAGAGTTGCATCAGACAGGTTAGCCTGAACCCATTTCCCTCACCTTAAATACCCCGCCGCCTCTTTTAACCTCTAAAATTCCTTCTGGTGTTTAGGGGATATTTTCCAAAAATCGGCTCTAAAACGGTTCTGTGACTTTTGTCACTGTGATGGCTCAAAGTATCTTCTACCTTTGCTCCCGCAAATATAGAGGCATGGAAATACTTGGGTACATTTCGGCGGTATTGATTGGGCTCTCCCTGGGGCTGACCGGGAGCGGGGGTTCTATCTTAACGGTGCCTATTCTGGTGTACCTCATCGGGCTGAACCCTGTCATGGCCACTTCTTACTCCTTGTTTGTGGTAGGCGCTACCAGCAGCGTAGGCGGCATCAGGTTTTATCGGCAGGGGCTGGTGCACCTGAAATCCCTGCTCACCTTTGGCTTACCCTCGCTTCTGACTATCTACCTGACGCGCCTGTACCTGGTGCCCGCGCTGCCAGACCAACTGTTGCAGGTAGGTAACCACGTAGTGACCAAAGGCGTGTTTGTGATGGTGCTGTTTGCGCTGCTCATGATACTGGCCGCGTACCGTATGATCCGGCACAAAGAAAACATCTGCCAGGATTCATATGGGGAAGAACGCGGTCAATACCCCAAGATTTTGACGCAGGCTGTGCTGGTGGGGCTGGTCTCGGGATTGGTGGGCGCAGGCGGCGGCTTCCTGATTATCCCAGCGCTGGTGCTGTTGCTGCGCCTGGACATGAAAACTGCCGTGGGCACCTCGCTGGTGCTCATCGCGGGGAACTCGCTCGTGGGCTTTCTGGGCGATATGTTTCACTACGCCATTGACTGGGTTTTCCTGCTCACGTTTTCGGCTTTGTCGGTGGTGGGCATCTATCTGGGCTCCGCCTTCGCGCATAAAGTCAACAGCCGGTCCCTGAAGAAAGGCTTCGGGTGGTTTGTGCTGGCCATGGGAGTATTAATATTGGGCAAAGAGATTTTCCTTTGATAGCCGTTGGTGACTAAAGTCACTGACCCGGGTCTGTTTTGGACCTAATTTTGTGAAAAGAAGTAAAAACAAGTTCATCTTGATATGAAAGTAGAACAGATTTATACAGGTTGCCTGGCGCAGGGAGCATATTATATTGAAAGCAACGGCGAGGCCGCCATTATTGACCCGCTGCGCGAGATTAAACCTTACCTGCTCAAAGCCGAGAAGGACGGAGCCCGGATCAGGTACGTGCTGGAAACCCATTTCCACGCCGATTTCGTCTCGGGGCACGTGGACCTGGCGCAGGCTACCGGGGCCAAAATTGTGTACGGAGCCGCTGCACAACCCACCTTTGAAGCCTACCTGGCCAAGGATGGCGAGGAACTGACCGTAGGCAAAGTCACTATCAAAGTACTGCACACGCCCGGCCATACGCTGGAGTCTGTTACTTACCTGCTCCGCGATGAAGCCGGAAAAGACTACGCCCTGTTCACCGGCGATACCCTGTTCATTGGCGATGTGGGCCGCCCGGACCTGGCCGCCAAATCAGATCTGAGCCAGGAAGAACTGGCCGGTATCCTGTTCCATTCCCTCCGCACCAAGATTATGCCTTTGGCGGATGACATTCTGGTGTACCCGGCCCACGGTGCCGGATCGGCCTGCGGCAAGAACATGAGCAAGGAGACCTTTGACACCCTGGGCAACCAGAAGAAAACGAACTACGCCCTGCGGCCGGATATGACCGAAGCGGAATTCATCAAAGAAGTCACCGATGGCCTGCTGGCGCCGCCCAGCTATTTCCCGTTGAACGTGCAGCTGAACAAGCAGGGCTACGCCAACATTGAAACCGTCCTTAACCAAGGCCTGCAGCCGCTTTCCCCGGAAGCGTTTGAAGCCGTGGTGAACGAGACCGGCGCCCTTGTGCTGGATACCCGCAAAGCCGCTGACTTTTCTCTTGGGCACATCCCCAACGCCATCAACATCGGGCTGGACGGCAGTTTCGCGCCTTGGGTTGGCGAGCTCATCCCTGATATCCAGCAGCCTATTGTGTTTCTCTCAGATGCCGGTCGTGAGGAAGAAGTAGTGACTCGCCTGGCCCGCGTAGGCTATGACAACACGTTGGGTTACCTGCAAGGGGGGATGTCAGCCTGGCAAGCCTCCGGAAAAGAAACGGAGACTCTGCCGTCTATCTCTGCAGCAGAGTTTGCCCAATGCCTTAAAGCCGGTGAAGCTGTGGTCATTGACGTGCGCAAACCCAGCGAGTACAGCGCCGAGCACGTGGAGGGCGCCCGCAATATTCCGTTAAGCTCCCTAAACGAGCATTTGTCTCAAATCCCCAAAGAGGAAACCGTATACGTGCACTGCGCAGGAGGTTACCGCTCCATGGTAGCCGCTTCCATTCTCAAAGCCCGCGGCTTCCACAACCTGGTAGACGTAGCCGGCGGTTTCAAAGCCATCGCCGAGACAGACGTTTCCAAAACTGCCTTCGTGTGTCCTTCTACTTTGGGGTAAGGAAAGAAGCAGCCTATTAGGTAAAGTGTCTGAATGTCCCCCTTAGAAGGCCCGGGATGACTACTGTTGCAGATCACACGCATTCACGAAGTGTAGGTGCAATCCCTTGTGGTTGCCCTTGCATGAGGAGCGCAAATGCAATATTGTAAAAGCTAATGGTGCTTGACGCGGCCTTGTCGTCCCGGGCCTTCAATGGGGGACGGAATGCGTATGACTTGTCGTGTGTGATCGGCAGCCATCCAAACTACAAGCGTAAGGGCAACCACAAGGGATTGCCCCTACATTTACCTGCAGGAGTAGTTATCGCCTATCCGGATTGTGACGCTTTGCTGGCGTTTTTACAAAATCGATCTAAAAACATAATTCAATGATAGAGTTTATTTCGCAGCCATGGCCTTGGTATGTGTCTGGGATGGTGATTGCCATGATCATGGTGCTGCTGCTGTTCTTCGGGAAGTCGTTTGGGTTCTCATCTAATTTCAGGGTGCTGTGTGCAGCGTGCGGGGCCGGCAGGCACGTGCCCTTTTTCCGGTTTAACTGGAAAGACCAAGTCTGGAACCTGCTGTTTCTGGTAGGCGCCGTGTTGGGCGGATGGCTCTCGCAGGAGTTTCTCCAGAATGGGGAAGCCGTACAGGTCTCGCAAGCCACTATCCAGGACCTGAAAGCACTGGGTTTCTCGGCCCCAAAGGGATTGCAGCCGCAGGAATTATTTAGCCTGGAAGTTCTAGGGAGTGTGAAGGGTTTCCTTATTCTGCTGGGGGGCGGACTGCTCATCGGGTTTGGGACACGCTATGCCGGGGGCTGTACCTCGGGGCACGCCATCAGCGGACTTTCCAATTTGCAGTGGCCTTCTTTGGTGGCGGTCATTGGGTTTTTCATTGGCGGTTTGGTGACCACGCACCTGCTGCTGCCACTACTGTTTTCCTAAGCCTAAGAAAAAATGAAAGGGTTGAAATTTATTATTACCGGCCTGCTGTTCGGGATTGTCATGAGCAAGTCTGAGGCTGTTTCCTGGTACCGCATCCAAGAGATGTTCCGGTTTCAGGCTTTCCACATGTTCGGCATCATGGGTACCGCGGTCACACTGGGCGTACTGGCAGTGTTCCTGATCAAGCGGTTCCAACTCCGCGATGTGCAGGGCGAGCGGATCACGTTCCAGCCGAAGGAAAAAGGCATCGTCCGTTACCTGGTGGGCGGCACTATCTTTGGGTTAGGCTGGGCCCTGGTGGGTTCCTGCCCGGGGCCGCTGTTCGTGAACCTGGGTCAGGGGTATTGGCCCATTCTTGTTGCCATTGCGGGCGGGGTGCTGGGGACATATTTCTATGGCGTTCTCCGGGATCGGTTGCCGCATTAAAATAAACACGCTCGTTTTATACCCTATTTCCCTAAAACAGCTTCAAAACAGATGGCTTGCGTTGGAAGGGTTTATTTAGCTTCTCCTTTAGCAAGAAGATATCCGGCGCCTAGAGCTGCCAGCATCACCAGGGAGAACGGTCCCTCGTTCAGTTTGATTTCTCCTACCATCGGGATTTTCTCCGGGAACTCCGCGTCCAGGCCTTTAGCACCCGGAAAGGTAAAGCTGCCGGCCTGCGCCAGGTAAAATACAGCCGGTAGAAAAGCCCCTATTTTCAGATTATTGGCTGGGTCGCCGTCCTTTTTATTCAGCAGATAAAGGCTACTGGCGCCCAGAAAAGTCCCCGATAGAATGGTCATGGCATCGTGGAACTTGGCGTGTGGGGTCCACCGGGGGTTGAAAAGGTGGGTTTTGTTCCAGTCCATCAGGAAGCCGCCAACGGTGGTGAAGGCCGCCACTGATTGAAGGATGGTGCGTCCGGCTACAGCAGTTTTCATCTTTGTCTGGTTTTGGTGGCAGGAACCTTGCTGTAGGAGATACGCAGGCCCGGCCTGGTAGTTCAAGGCAATGTTCCAAAGAGGGTTCGGGGCCTGTACCTCATACTCTGGAGAATGCCGAGGCAAGCGCCTAAACGTTCCCGGCGCACAAAGCCAACGGTAGCTTGCACAACAAGCCTTCTTACAATCTACCTAAAAGGGATTATGGAGAATAGCCACTTTCCTGAAGGTAAACTTCAAGGGATGTTTGTGGCAGCTTTCCGCCGATAGCTTATCTTGAGAGTACGGGCTCCTTTGCTGCTTCCTCTTTTTTGCTTCCCTTAGTGACCAGGCTGTAGAGCTGATTACCTATTTTAATGAATCTCAGCTCGACCACGCGGTAGCAGACGTAGCTCAGTGCAAAGAACATCAAAAACGATAGGGCGGACCCAACGAAGAGATAAGACTTGCTGCCAGATGGGGAGAAAAAATGGATGAACGCCTTCAGGAAAGGTTGGTGAAAGAGGTATATGCTGTAGGAGCAAAGTCCTATAAGGTTCACTACCTTCCCTATTTTTTCCCAGAAAGGACGCACCTTAAAATTGGTATGTAGACACCAGTCAATTAAATAGACAAAGTAAAGAGAGTAAAAGATCTTGCTGAACGCGTCAAACACAACGGTCAACCTTAAGGGTAATAAAACCAATAGAGCAACTGCAAACCAGATCGGATGAGCGGTGTACAACCTTTCTCCTTGTGAATAGCGCTCAGCTAGGTAGGCTCCCAGCACCCATACGATCCACTGCGAAAACACTAACTTGTGGTACACATAAGATTTGTTCCACCCTAAAGCAGATCCAAGGGCCAAGAGGGTTATCGAGACGACCGCAACCGCCAGAACCGACTTGTTGAGGCCAAGCTTTTGGCGCAGAACTAAATAGAGAGGATAGAGAAGGTAGAGTTGCATCTCCAGCGCCAATGACCAGAACGACGGGTTGATGGAATAGACACTTGACTCTATCAGGGTGTGGAATAGCCCCAAGTGGCTGAAGAGGTCCAAGGGGCCGTTGTGACCGACTGTGATTGCGAAAAGAACCAGCGCCAGTAGATAGGCCGGGTAGATGCGCCAGACCCGCTTGTTGTAAAACCTGAGGTACTCTATCCTTTGACCAGCCTTAAGGTATCCCAGGTGAATGAGGAAGCCTGAAAGGATCAAAAACAACTGCACGCCAAGGAACCCCATCCCAACCGGAGTCAGGTTTAGAAGTATCTGGCCAAGGGTGTACTCATCACTGAGCAGGAAGGATCCATAATGCTTAATTTCAAACCCTTCGAAAATAACCAGTAGGGAGTGATACCCGAATACGAGCAGGATCGCAATCCCTCTCAAAAAGTCTAATTTATCTATGTTCCCCTTCATATTTATACATGGTCTCTATGGACATGGTCAATCCCCGGCACTCGGCTAAGGCACGGCTAGTTGCTGCCAGACGGCCAGGAAAGCGTATTCAATTCCAGAACCGCCTCAACTTCTCTTGACTTAAGAGATATTGGAGTAGATTAAGGTAAAAATTACTTTATAAATTTATATTATTCTTTATAAAAATCTAGTCTTAGGCAGAAAAATAAATTTATTGGTACTCCTTATAGATCTTTCAGCTGTGGAGGGGGACTTTGTTATAATTTCCTAATAGCAAGGATATTTGAATTGCGTTGCAGAAAAGAGAGGGAAGAACCTCTTCTGCACTCGTGTTAGGGCTGATTTCGTCAGGTTCTTTAATGTAGAGTAGCTTCCGGAGCATGATACACCTCCTGTTTCATCCTGATTACTTCTTGGCTACCCAAGAGTATTTTCTCTGGTCCATCTTACAATATTCCATAATCAGGATTCTTTTGATAATTTGTCAGAAATCTAAGGTTCAACGGTTTATCAATCCAATACAGCCGTTAAGAGGTAATTCTCGGCCCCTTAGGTAGCATTGTCGCTGTACTTGATCACCACGAATAGGTATGTAGTGCAGTTCATAAGACCAGATACTTCCACCTATTGGCCAGCTCCGCAATAGATAGCCAAATTGCTGGTTCACATCTTTTGCCTTTCCCGAAGGTAGCGGCAATTGTGTAGGTGGTCGCATTCATGGGAGCCGCTTTCCAATAGGCAACCAACGTGCAATGCGCTTTTGAGCTGGTTTCTGAAAAACAGCCGGGGAACAGTGGCAGAAAGAAAGTAAATTGCCATTCGGTTTCCTGCGTATACAGCCAGGCCTAAAACCCAAACTGCTTTCCATGTTCCAAACCACCAAAGCCCCCCTGCCGGAGCGCATGCGCCCGCTCAACCTGGACCAATACGCCGGTCAGAAACACCTGGTAGGACCCAAAGGTGTGCTGCGCCGCTACATTGAGGCCGGTATGGTGCCATCCATGATTTTCTGGGGACCTCCGGGCGTAGGCAAAACCACCCTGGCCGGGATCATTGCCGGACAACTGAAAGTGCCGTTTGTGGCCATGAGCGCCATCAATGCGGGTGTGAAAGACATCAGGGACGTGATTGACCAGGCCCGAAGACGGCAAGGCACGGTTCTGTTCATTGACGAGATCCACCGGTTCAACAAATCACAGCAGGATGCCTTGCTGGGCGCCGTGGAAAAGGGTACGGTAACTTTAATTGGCGCCACCACGGAGAACCCATCGTTTGAGGTGATTCCCGCCTTGCTTTCCCGGTGTCAGGTGTACATTCTGAAGTCCTTGGAGAAGGATGAACTGGTGGATCTGGTGCAGAAAGCCCTTACTGAGGACGAAATCCTGAAGAAGCAGAACATAGAAGTGCAGGAATACGAGGCGCTGCTCACTATCTCGGGCGGCGATGCCCGCAAGCTGCTCAACCTGCTGGAGATTGTGATTGACGGCAGCGGGCAGTTGGAGAAACTGGAGATCACCAACGAGCTGGTAAAGCAGATTGCCCAGCAGAACCTGGCCTTGTATGACAAAGGCGGCGAGGCGCACTATGATATCATTTCGGCGTTCATCAAATCCATGCGCGGCTCTGATCCCAATGCCACGGTGTACTGGCTCGCGCGCATGATTGAAGGCGGTGAGGACCCCAAGTTTATTGCCCGGCGCATGCTCATTATGGCCAGCGAAGACATCGGGAACGCCAACCCCACGGCCATGATCATGGCCAACGAGTGTTTCCAGGCGGTGAACGTGATCGGCTACCCCGAGTGCGACATTATTCTGTCACAGTGCGCCATTTACCTGGCCACTTCGCCTAAGAGCAACGCTGCCTACAAAGCCATCAGGAGTGCGCGGGCCATGGTGCGGGAGCAGGGGAGTCCGCCGGTGCCGCTGCATCTGCGCAACGCGCCCACCAAACTCATGAAAGAGATAGGCTACGGAGACGAGTACAAATACGCCCATGACTACGAAGGCAACTTCGTGCCCCAGGATTTCCTGCCGGCCGACCTCAAAGGCACCATTTTCTTCAACCCCGGCAACAATGCCCGCGAGAACGAAATGCGCAAAAACCTGCGCAACCAGTGGGGCGAGTGGTATAGATATTAGTAAAGGCAATCTCTGGTGGTTGCCCTTTGCTGCAAAACCGGAAAGGGCAACCACCAGAGATTGCCCCTACATTGGCGTTCTTAAACAGAAGCGGGCAACCCTGAGGGGTGCCCGCTTCTGTTTTCAAGGTGTTTCTAAAAAAACTAGGCCAAAAGATTCAGTAGAACTTCTTTGGTGACAGGTTTAGTCAGGAAACCCGCAATGGGATACTGGGCTGAGCGCTCTTTGTCAGCGGGGTTAAGGGAGCTGCTGCACATGTACACCTTGCTTTGACCCAGGTCAAGTTTACTCTTTTGGGTTATCTGCTCCAGAAACTCAAAGCCGTCCATGACGGGCATTCTAATGTCTACAAAGATCAAGGCGGGGAGATTTTTCTCACCGCTGGCAGCGAGTTCCTCTAGTTTGTCTATGGCTTCGCGGCCGTTGCGGGCGGTGATGATCTCTTTTGCTAAGCCGGCTTTCTTCAGGTTTATCTTGGAGATAAAGATCCAGTTGTCGTCATCATCCACCACCATGACAGATTCAATTTGCTGCATAATTTCCGGGTTTACGTCCGTTGCTTTCTGTTCCTCCATCTTTTAGGGGGTAATGGTAGATTACTTTTTAAACAAAGATAGCAGGTTTTAGTCAGCTACCGGCAGGTACACCCTGAACTCGGTGCCTTGTCCTTCTTCGCTTTCCACCTCAATCTTGCCGTTGCTGTTCTCTACAATCCGCTTCACCATGAACAAACCTACGCCGGTGCCTTCTACGTGGTCATGGAAACGCCGGAACATGGTGAACAGCTGTTCCTGCTGCTGCTCGGTTAAGCCCAGTCCATTGTCTTTGACTTGTAAAACAACGTGTTGCTCTTCTAACCGGGTCTGGACCTGGATGCTGCATTCCCGGTCTGGCGCCTGGTATTTGAGGGCATTGCTGAGCAGGTTATAGAAGATGCTTCTAAAGTTCTTTTTAGAAAACCGGAGCTGCGGCACCTGAAAATTGGTGTGGATGTGGCAGGGCTGGATGTTGTAGGAAGAATCCAGGTCTGCCTTGATGTCTTCGTACACCTCCTGCACGTCTATGGATTCTTCCAGCAGGTTCTCAGGGTTGGTGTTCTGGAGTCTGCTGATGTTGGTGAGGTCCTGGATGGTGCGTTGCAGGCGGCTCACCGAGGTGATGATTCGGTTCATGATGTCCTCGGTTTCAGCATTCAAGCACGCGGATTCGGTGAGTTCTTCCTTCAGAAAGCTTATCAGGGCTTCAATGGTGGTGATAGGAGAGCGCAGGTCATGCGAGGCGGTGTAGATAAAGTTATCCAGGTCGGTATTGGTTCTGACCAGTTGGGTGTTTTTCTGGGCCAGGGCTTCTTCGGCTTGTTTCAGGTCAGTGATGTCAATGGAAGAACCAATGAAGCTGTAGATGTCACCATTGGGCAGATAGCTGGGAGCGCCTTGTGAAAGCAGCCACCGGTACACGCCGTCATGGCGCCGCATGCGGTGTTCAATGGTGAAAATGCTCCGATGCTTGATAGCCTCACCCAAGTTTTGGATGGCTTTGTTTACGTCATCTGGGTGCACATAAGGAATCCAGTTGTCCCGCAGGGCGGTCTCATACGCAATGCCCAGGAAAGACAGGAAGTAGGAATTGACGTACGTGAGTTCGGCCTCAGGGCTAATGGTCCACACCATGTTAGGCGCAGCGTCTGCCATGATCCGGAACCGTTCTTCGCTTTCTTTTACCGCCGCTTCCATTTCTTTGCGGGCCGTAATATCTCTGGTGATGGCCAATAAATGAGGCTCATCATCCAGCATCAGACCCACTACCCTGGTCTCTACTGGAAAAATGTGCCCGTCTTTTCTTCTGTGCAGGGTTTCAAACTGCGGAATGGTTTCATTCTGCGCTTTGGCAAAAAGCTGCCTGAACATCTCTTCCTGGTACAAAGGTTCTACCTCTTGCACCCGTAAACGGGGAGCTTCTTCTTCTGAGTAGCCCCAGGTTTCCAGCGCTTTTTTGTTCAGGTAGGCAAATGAACCGTCTTCCCGCATCAATGCAAAGGAATCCTGCGCTTGGTCGGCCATGAACTTGAACCGTTTTAGTTCTTCCTGGCTGGCTTCTACTTTCTGGCGGGCCAATACCTGCTCGGTTACATCCTGGGCTACATGGATTACCCCGGTTATTTTCCCGCCTTCTATGAGGGGAGTGTAAGAGACATTGATGTGATGCTTTTTCAGGTTTTCCCCGTCCAATAAATCTACCGGCACTTCATTGCCTTTGAAAGATTCGCCGGTTTGTACCACCTTTTTGACAATGGCCAGAACGGGTTGCTCTTCTAACTCTGGTAAGACTTCTATCATCTTCTTGCCGAGCACCTCTCCTGTTTTTTCTTTGTACATGAGGCGCACCATAGGAGCATTGACACTTTCAATGACCACATCGATGCCCCGGGTTAACGCGATGCCCACCGGTGCCTGTTCCACCATGTGCCGGAAACGCGATTCAGTTTCTTCTATTTTGTTTGCGGTGATTACCTGTTCGGTGACGTCTGAGGTGGAGTGTATAACGTAGCGTACTTCCCCTTGTTCATTTAGAACAGGCTTGTTGCTGGCAGCCCAGTACCGCTCTTCAAATTGGCCATCTGCATTGGGTACGTCATAGCGTATAATAGGCAACTGGTCTGCCTGTTTTGAAGCCAGGACTTTATGGAAAGATTCTCTTAGCGCAGAAGGTCCGGTGGCCGTAAGTGCCTGGGGATTCTCAGGAAAAGCCTCAAAAACACTTCTGCCTACCAGTTTATGCCTGGTAGTGCCAGCTATTTTGAGAAAATCATCACTCACTTCCAGAATGGTGAAATGGGGTGGATTTGGCTGCGCCACCAGGAAGCTACCCGGCAGGGCTTCAAACACCGCCTTAAAGTCCAGTGCATTTTCTGGCTGGGCATTTACATCATAATGGGGCATATATCTTTGTGAGCTGCAGTAAAATACGTGGTATTTAGGTTGCTTTCCTATTCTACGGGAGAGATAGAGACAAGGAATAGCCTACCCTCTACTGAAGAGCCCGCTTATGAACGGTACGGGCAAATAGAAAGCAATGATGCAGCAACGGGCAGGTAGCTGGATTCTGGGCTTAGCCCAGAATCCCTTGTAAGACTTCTTTGGTAAGGGGTTTGGTAAGGAAACCAGCAATAGGGTAAAGGGCGGCTTTCTCTTTGTCTCCGGGGTTAAGGGAGCTGCTGCAGATGTACACCTTGGTCTGGCTCAGGTCTATTGGGTCTGTTTTGGTAGTCTTTTCTAAAAAACCAAAGCCATCCATCACGGGCATGCGGATGTCCAGCAAGATAAGGTCAGGTAGCTTTTTATCTCCGGCAGAAGCTAAATCCTGTAGTTTGGTGAAAGCCTCCAGCCCGTTTTTAGCGGTGATGATCCCGTTTTGTAATCCGACTCTTTTCAGGAGAAGTTTAGACACGAAAATCCAGTTTTCGTCATCGTCTACTATCATCACAGAAGGTATGTTTTGTACGTTTTCCGGCTTCGTGTCTCCTGCGTGCTGCTCCTGCATTTTGGTTGGGTACTAAAAAATAAGTAAGTCTGTTATGTAGGAGGGGTTACATAGCTTCATGAAGGTACACTTTAAATTCGGTACCTTCTCCTTCTTTGCTTTCCACCTCAATTTTTCCGTCTGCGTTGTCTACTATCCGTTTCACCATGTAAAGCCCTACGCCAGTGCCTTCTACGTGGTCATGGAAGCGCCGGAACATGCCGTATAACTGCTCCTGCTGTTGAGGGCTCATGCCCAGGCCATTGTCTTTTACCCGTAAAACCACATAAGGCTCTTCTAACCGGGTAGTTACATGAATAATGCATTCCCGGTCTGGCGCCTGGTATTTGATGGCGTTGCTGAGCAGGTTGTACAAGATGCTCCGGAAGTTCTTCTTGGAGAAGTTAAGCTGATGCACCTTAAAATCAGTCTGGATGAAGCAGGCTTTCTGTTTGGAGGGGTAGTCCAGGTCTGCCATGATGTCTTCATACACGTCTTTTATGTTGGTGACTATGTCTGTAGCGTCCTGGGTGGTGTCTTTCTGCAGCCGGCTTATTTCAGCTAAATCTTCAATAGTATGCTTAAAACGGTCTACTGAATCCAGTACCCGCTGCAAAACCTCTTTAGTCTCCGGGGTGAGGGCGTTTTCTTCCGTGAGCTTTTCTTCCAGGTACATCATCAATGCCTCTATGTTGGTGATAGGGGAGCGCAGGTCATGTGAGGCCGTGTAAATGAAATTGTCCAGGTCATTGTTCGTTCTCTGGAGTTCATCGTTTTTGCGCTCCAGGGCATTTTGCTGCCGCTCGGCTAGTTTGTCCTGCAGTTCTTTCTGTTTGGTAAGGTCTCCGGTGATTTTGGTAAAGCCAATGTGCTGCCCTTCATCATCATAGATAGGAGTAAGGGTCACGGTAGCCCAGAACAGGGTGCCGTCTTTCTTTTTGCGCCAGTCTTCGTTTTCATAAGAGCCGTTTTCCAGGGCTTTCTGCATTTCCTTTTCGGGGTACCCGGCATGCTGGTACTCATCTGGGTGCAGGATGCCGTAATACTGGCCTACAATTTCCTCTTCGGTGTAGCCTTTCAGTCGCTCCGCCCCTTTGTTCCAGGCAGTGATGATGCCGTTGGTGTCTGTGGCGAAGATAGCATAGTCCTTTACCTGGTTTACAAAAAAGGAATTAATGCTGTCTGCGGAATAAATAGGAGCCATAAGGTAGGTAGTACAGGTAAAAACGCAGTATCATACACTTTTACTAAAACTCGTTTTATAGGTTTAATTGGCTTAATAAGATAGTAGAAACAGCAGGCTTTACAGAATAAATGCGGGCTTTTGAACGCTTGCCACTCTTTTATTGTACCTTTAGGTAAGCGAAACGGCCATTTTAGGATAACAGCGTTTCTAAGACGTTGTTATGATTAACTCCCACGAGTTCTGCAAAGCCCTATTGGAGCAGACCGGATTAAGTTTGTTCGCCTTTGACACTGACTCAGACCAATTTGTATACCTGAGCCCCGCCTTCAAAGAAATTTTCAAAATACAAGAAGACCAGTCAGACATTGCTGCCCTTCTGCAGCAGGTTCACCCAGATGACCAGGAGCATGTCCTATCAAAGCTGACCGAAGCCAACGAGCCAGGCATTTGCCCGGAAATTGAGTTCCGGATTAAGTTAACCGGGCAAGAAGAGCAGTGGGTCTGTCTACGCCCTACCGTGCTGGAGCAAAGCACCGGCGAGCGCCTGATTATTGGACAAGCAGAAGACATCTCGTTCCAACGCCAGTACAACGACAACCTCAAGAAATTCTCTAACAAGAAAAACTCCATCCTGAACATTCTTTCCCATGACCTGGCCGGGCCTATGGGCATGATTCATGGTTTATCAGAAATACTGTTAGAGCGATTGGGAGATAAAGCCGATGAAGATGCTTTGGAAATCATTCACCTGATTGACAAGAGCAGCCAGAACGGGACCCGCCTCATACAAGAGTTCATTAAAAAGGAGTTTCTGGAGGCTGCCAATACTGGGGTCATCACCCGGCGGGTAAATTTGGTAGAGAAGTTCAGAGAAGCCCTGGTGGAGTACAATCACTTTGAAGGAAAGATGTTGTCAGTGCATTTTGAGTTTACGCCTGCTCAGGAGGAAATCTACGCCCAGGTAGATGATAATAAATTCATGCAGGCCATCAATAACCTGATTTCTAACGCCCTTAAGTTCACACCAGACGGAGGACGCATCACGGTTGGCCTGGAGGAGAAAGAAAGCCAGGTTCTGATCACCGTAGCCGATACCGGAGTGGGTATTCCCGAGCAGTACCACGCCACGCTGTTTGAAGAGTTTACCAAGGCCCGCCGTCCGGGTCTTAAAGGAGAGCCCTCGGTGGGGTTGGGCATGTCCATTATCAAAACCATTGTAGAATGGCACCACGGTCATATCATGTTTGAAAGCGAAGAGGGCGAAGGCACCACCTTCTACATTACCCTTCCCAAAGCCTGATTCCTGCTTTTAAGGTACTTTCTGAAAATCAGGCTCAAAGCTGGTCTATCCTTTAGGTAAAGATTTGCGTTGGGTTTGATTTAGGCTACCTCTTGATTAAAATCCTGTAGTGGGTTTATACATTTTAAAGGCTATTATTTCCTTCTATTTATTTCTTTTCATTTGTTTTTGCTACTTAAGCATTGAGTATAATATTCTCTTATTTTGCCTAATATATAAGGTGAAAGAATGAATTTAGGGCTATTTAAAGTCTAGTTCAGAGTTTTTCCTTTCTTTTACTATTTTAATAATTATTTCTTGAATTTAGTCTTTTGATTTTGAAGTGTTTTTCAAAATAAAGGCAAGAAATACCACTGGGATAGCGTAATTACTTAGCTGATTTGCTGCAAATACGGTATTTTAAGTGCATACCCCTATATTTCAGCTGTTCTTCAACTCCCTCTTTCGCCCTCGCGTATTTTCTCCAAACCGGTAAATAAAGTATAACAATTACCGGAGCGTACTTTCTTGCAAATCACTGGACTTTATTGAGCAATGGTCATCCAATCTTTGGTAATCTACTAAAATATTGGTGCCAATTGGTAAATGCAAACTTGCCTAAATTAATGACAGACAAGACGTTGCCTGGCTCTGGTTCCAAATTTAAAAATATGGAGAAAAGCGAAAATCTGAACCCTTGTTTCCCGGAAGTTTGGGCAGGTTTGGAGTGTACCGTAAACCGGGTAGGAGATGAATACCTGGACCAGATGCAATTGAACGGCCATGCCCTGCGCGAAGAAGACATTGCCCTGTTTGGCTCCATCGGGGTGAAAAAGATGCGCTATCCGCTGCTGTGGGAACTTACCGCCCCCAACGGACCCGCCACCGCTGACTGGACCTGGGGCGACCGCCGCATGCAGTTACTGCAGGAACACAACATTACCCCCATTCTAGGACTTGTGCACCACGGCAGCGGCCCCATTCACACCAACCTGGCAGACCCGTCCTTCCCCGAGGGAGTAGCCGAATACGCCCGCGCCGTGGCAGAACGCTACCCCTGGGTAGAATACTTCACCCCAGTAAATGAACCACTCACCACCGCGCGCTTTAGCGGTTTGTACGGTCACTGGTACCCGCACGGCAGGGACGGCAAAACCTTCGGGTTAACCTTGCTGCACCAATGCAAAGCCACCGTGCTGGCCATGCGCGCCATCAGGGAAGTGAACCCCAACGCCAAACTGGTGCAAACCGAAGATTTAGGCAAAACCTACAGCACTCCGCTGCTGGCCTACCAGGCAAAGCTGGATAATGACCGCCGTTGGGTTAGCCTGGACCTGCTCACCGGTACCCTTACCCCAGAGCACTCCATGTGGCAGTACTTCGTGAACAACGGTATTCCTGAGGAAGACCTGCAATGGTTCCGTGACAATACCTGCCCACCAGACATCATCGGCATCAACCATTATCCGCCCAGCGAACGCTACCTGGACGAGAACCTGGCGGCCTTCCCGGAGTGGACCCACGGCGGCAACGGCATCCACCAATATGTAGACGTGGAAGCCCTGCGGGTGAGAACCGAGGACCCTGCTGGTTTCTACTCTGGCCATAAAGTTTTGCTGCGTGAGACCTGGGAGCGCTACGGCTTACCTATCTCGGTGACCGAGGTACACATCTGCGGTGCCCGCGAGGAGCAGGTACAGTGGTTCAAGCACGTGTGGGATTCCTGCACGGATTTGAAAAAACAGGGCGTAAACATAGTGGGCGTGGCCGCCTGGTCCTTGCTGGGCACCTTTGACTGGGTGAACCTGGTCACCCGCGCCGAGGGGTACTATGAGCCGGGGGTGTTTGATGTGCGCGGTCCGAAGCCTCGGCCCACAGCCCTGGCCAAGATGCTGACCAAATTGGCGAAGGGCGAAGAATACGAACACCCATTGTTTCACCTGCCTGGTTGGTGGCAGCGCCCGGATAGGTTTTTCTATCCGTTCACGGAAGAGGACAAACACGCCGAGCTTTTCCTGAACCGAGAGGAAAGCCGTTTCGGCCGCGGCACCAAATCGGTGTGGCGCAACAACTGGAACCCCATCTGCGAAACCGAAACCATCCCCGAGGGAGATGGCCTGACCGAGCAGGAAGTTCTGCACCTGGAAAACACGACCCGGCCCATTCTCATTACCGGGGCCACCGGAACCCTGGGCAGCGCTTTTGCCCGCCTCTGCGCAGACCGGCACATCCCTTACCGCCTGGTAGGTCGCAAACAGATGAACATCACCGATCCGTTTTCCATTGAGCGGGCCATGAACTACTACAACCCTTGGGCGGTGATCAACGCGGCCGGATACGTGAAGATTGACGAGGCCGAGGAAGACTGTGAGTCTTGCCACCTGGTCAATGCCCACGGGGCTATGCTGCTGGCGGCCACCTGTCAGAAGCGCGGCGTGCAGTACCTGACCTTCTCCTCAGACCTGGTGTTTGATGGTTTAAAACAGGCGCCTTACACTGAGAGCGATGCCGTGAACCCCCTCAACGTGTATGGACAAAGCAAAGCCCAGGCTGAGAAATATGTGCTGGACATGCACCCCGGCGCTTTGATCGTGCGCACCAGCTCGTTTTTCGGGCCCTGGGATGACGCCAATTTCCTCACGCTCATGGTGAAGCAACTGGCCCAGGGGAACACTTTCATGGCGCCGGAGGATATTGTGGTGTCGCCCACCTACGTGCCCGATCTGGTGAACGCCTGCCTGGATATGCTGGTAGACGAGGAATCGGGGATATGGCACCTGACCAATGAAGGCGAGATCACCTGGGCGGACCTGGCCCGCAAAGCCGCCGAGATCGCTGGCCTGGACCCTAACCTGGTTCAGGGATTCTCCGCGAATGAGTTGCAAGGTCATCAGGCCCCGAGGCCAAGGTATAGCGCCTTAAGCAGCGAGCGCGGCCAGATCCTGCCGCAACTGGAAGATGCTTTGGTGCGCTACGCCAACCGTATGAGATGGGCCAACCGCATAACCGTTTCCGCCTGATTTTGTAAAAAATAGGCAGAATACCAGAATGATGGATGTTTAGGTTTGTTGGTGTGTAGAGCAGAACACCCTTCTGTAGCAGGAGGGTGTTCTTGTGTTTTATCCAGGGCACCGCAGCTGACTCCAAGACAGGAAGGCCAACCCATTTTCTGTTTTTGGTCTGATTTAAAGAAAACGGATCTTAAACAGAGTAGGCTTTCTTAGGGAGCTACAGACTTGTCTTTCTCTTTAAGCCAGTAGCGCACGCCAAAAGAGAGGCTCATGATATTGGGGTAGCCGGGCACAAACGAGGTGGAGAAGTCCGTGCGCTCAGAGAGGCGGTAGTTGTACTCAAATTCGCCGGCGTACCAGACCATCTTGTACTGCCACTTGTCATCGGGGTCACCGCCAAAGAAAGAGGTGGAGAAATTGTACCCGGGTAGGTCAGACCAGTTGCGGCGGTAAACCAGGGTTGGTCCCAGGCCCCCGTTAAGCGAATGACGACCAATCTGGAACACCACCGCCCGCAGACCTAAGTGGGTAAAGCCCGCGAACTGCATCGCGCAATCGGCGTACAGGGCCTGAATGGCTTTGACGGACAATTTATCAGGAATAATGAATTGCTCATAGGCCACGCTGGCGCCCAGGTTTAGCACCAGATAGCCTTTGCCATCGGGGTTCAGGGGCATCAACTCGGCATTATCATCGCCTTTGGGGTGCACCGTGAGCCCGAAGTACTTGAAATTAAGGTTCCGCTTGTATTGCGCCTGGGCCAGGAAAGTGCCTAAGACCAGGAACGCAAGTAGTGTCCATCTTTTCATTGTAAGGCTATATACGGCAATTGGGGCAATTTGCTAAAATCAAGTGGAAAACACCGCCCGGTGGAAACAAAGGAAAGCCTTGCCGGTAGAAGAGAATAGCGCTGTACGAGACGCTAAGCCCTTGGGAAATCTGTTCAAGTGTGCTTATGAAGGCTAAGGTTCCCAAGGTTTTTTGCCTGGAACCCGCTAAGAGAAAAAAGAACCGGAAGCTGAAAAGAGGAAGGAATAGAATCAAGGAAGTGTTTGTTGATGAATGAATTATAGCGCAGTTGGGCTGGTGGCGTTCGCTTTGCCGGGTACTTACCGGTTCATCAGATTTTGTAAGATAAAGAAGACCATATCGTTTTTGTAAGTATTCTGCCTATTTTACGACTAATGTGGAGACATTGCAGGCCTGCCTTGGGTCCTGAATTGATAGATTTAATATGCGACAGTTTTTAAAGTTTGTGCTGGCCACCATGGTTGGCTTGTTTTTGTTTAGCGTGGTGAGTTTCCTCATCCTGTTGGGCATTGCTGCGGCGGCGTCCTCGGGGGATGAGGTGAGCATTGCTGAAGGCTCTGTGCTGGAGCTCAAGTTGGGCCAGCCGGTAGTGGAGCGGGCACCCCGCAGCCCCTTCGCTGACCTGGGCATGGAAGAGATGTTCGGGCAGGAGGGCATTGGGTTGGATGAGATCAAAGCCTCCATCAAGAAGGCCAAAGCTGATGACCACATCAAAGGTATTTTCCTGAACCTGGATCTGCTGCAGGCCGGCATGGCCTCGGTAGAGGAGATCCGCAACTCGCTGCTGGACTTCAAGAAATCCAAGAAGTTTGTGGTGGCCTACAGCGAGTTCTCCACCGAGAAAGCCTATTACCTGGCCTCCGTAGCCGATAGATTTTACCTGAACCCGCAGGGCACCATGGAACTGAACGGCCTCAGCTCTGAGGTGATGTTCTTTAAAGGCACCTTGGAGAAGCTGGACCTGCAGCCTTACATTTTCAAAGTAGGAGAGTACAAGAGCGCCGTGGAGCCTTTCATCCTGGACAAGATGAGTGATCCCAGCCGTGAGCAGACACAGTCTTTCCTGAACTCTCTGAATGACTTCATGCTGCAGAACATTGCCACCTCGCGCAAAAAATCCTTGGCAGAAATGAAGAACCTCTCAGATTCCATGCTGGTGCACAACGCCAAAGACGCCCTGCGCTACGGCCTGGTGACCCACTTGGGCTATTATGACGAGGCCACCGATTACATGAAATCCAGAACCGGCGTGAAGAAGGAAAAAGAGCTGAAGCTGGTAAATCTGGGCACCTACAAGAAAGCCGCTGATCCGGAGAAGAAATCGGGCTCATCTTCGAATAAGATTGCGGTGATCTACGCTTCCGGCGATATCGTGGGCGGCAAAGGTGATGATGAATCTATTGGCGGACAAGGCATGTCAGAAGCCATTCGGAAAGCGCGGCTGGATAAGAACGTAAAGGCGGTGGTGCTGCGCATCAACTCGCCGGGCGGTAGTTCCCTGGCCTCAGACGTGATCTGGCGCGAGGTGATGCTTACCAAAAAAGTAAAGCCTATCATTGCCTCCATGTCTGACGTGGCCGCCTCGGGCGGATATTACATTGCCATGGCCTGCGATACCATTGTGGCGCACCCCACCACCATTACCGGCAGCATCGGGGTGTTTGGCATGATGGTCAACTCAGAGAACTTCCTTAAAAACAAACTGGGCATTACCACAGACCGTGTGAAAACCGGTAAGTTCTCAGACGTTCCATCTGTGACCCGCGCCATGACGCCGTACGAGAAAATGCACATCCAGCGCGAGGTAGAGCGCATCTACGATGACTTCACCACCAAAGCCGCCCAATCAAGACACATGCCCGTTGCCGATCTGCGGAAAGTGGCCTCGGGCCGCGTGTGGTCGGGGATTGAAGCCAAGCAGCGAGGTCTGGTGGACGTGATGGGCGGTCTGGACCAGGCCATTGCCATTGCCGCCAGAAAAGCCAAACTGAAAGAAGGCGACTACCGTCTGCGCACTTTGCCAGCGCAGAAGTCTTTCATGGACAACCTGTTCTCAGACACCGAGTCACAGATGAAGGCCTACTTCCTGCGCAATGAACTGGGCGATATGCTGCCTTACTACCAACAGTACCAGCGCGTGATTCAGATGCAGGGCATCCAGGCGCGACTGCCGTTTGAGATTGAGATCAACTAAAAGACTACACTTTGTTTCTTGGAAAAGGCTGCCCATAGGGTGGCCTTTTTCGTTTTAAGAGAAAGTGAGCCCCTGCTTTTCCTGATTTTTTACGACCTTGCGCCACCCCTGAACGAACCCGTTTTATAGCCCATTTCTTTAAATAGGGCGTAAAACAGCTTACCAAAACCTAAGACAATGATTAAAACCCTGCAAGAAGCCGCTGATTACATCCGCCAGGAAACCTCCCAGTTCCAGCCCGATTTCGGGATTGTGCTGGGCACCGGCCTGGGCGCCCTGGTGCAAGACATTGACATGACCTTTAGCCTTGACTACGCAGACATCCCGCATTTTCCGGTTTCCACCGTAGAGAGCCACTCCGGTAAACTGATCTTCGGGGTGCTGGGCGGCCGCAACGTGGTGGTGATGCAAGGCCGGTTCCATTACTATGAGGGCTATACCATGGAGCAGGTGGTGTTCCCCATCAGGGTGATGAAGTTGCTGGGCATCCAGAAGCTGTTCGTGAGCAACGCCGCCGGCGGCCTGCACCCGGATTTCAACACCTCAGACCTGATGGTGATCACCGACCACATTAACCTGCTGCCTTCCAACCCGCTTATCGGCAAAAACCTGGATGACCTGGGCCCGCGCTTCCCCGATATGAGTGAGCCTTACAGTGAACACCTGATCCAGCAGGCGCTGGAGATCTCAGCAGTGCACGGTCTTGACGTGAGAACCGGTGTCTACGCCAGCGCTCCGGGCCCCATGCTGGAAACCAAAGCCGAGTACCACTTCATCAGAACCATCGGGGCCGATGCCGTGGGCATGAGTACCGTCCCCGAGGTGATTGCCGCCGTGCACATGGACCTCCCGGTTTTCGCCGTCTCCGTCATCACCGACCTCGGCGTGGGCAAAATCAAGAAAGTAGTCCTGCTGGACATCCTGGAAGCCGCCGCCAAAGCCGAGCCCAACATGACACTGCTTATCACCGAATTGATCAAGCGGCAGGAGTAAAAATAGTCCTGAGTTCTGAGTCTTGAGTCCTGAGTTAGTAAATCTATCCTCGGTTATAACTCAGAGCCTAGACTATGGGCATGTCCTCACCCTTTTGTCATCCTGAAAGGATCTTGTGGGCGGACTAGATGGGTTGTAGCAACACTCCAATTCTCGGTGTTCCTCTTAACAAGTAACCTTGTGTTGAGGCCTTTTTCAGGTAAATAGCCTCAAATCAGGATCGATCACAAAAGCAGAACCCGCCGGTTCTGCTTTTATTTTTAATGTGAGTTATGATGTAGTAGAACAGTCTCAGAAAAAAGATTCTCCCCTCAAGGGGAGAATCTTGGTAAGGAGCCGCTTTAGGTTTTAAGGAGAAGTGTTTGGCAACTCTACAGGTTCTTTTCCCAGCTCTATTTCTAACCCGATTTCCCAAAATCAGGCCCAAAACAACCTGCCTATTTGATGATAATTTCCTTGCTGTTATAATTCAAGTGGGTGAAGATACCGAAGCCGCCGGCTACAGTTGATTTGATGGTAACAGGTTGGGCAAATGGGTTGCCGTTGGCGCGGCGGGCGTCTTCCACGCTGCTGATGAAGTCATAGTAAGCTTCGTCCACGTGGAAGAGTTTGACGGTTAAGGTGTCATCGCGGTCAAAGCGATAGGTGGTGGTATAGGTTATCTTCTGGCCATTGCGCAGGCGGTCGTCCACTTCCGCGTCCAGTTGACTGTCTATGCCGGTAGAATCCTTTTTGTGGGCCAGCAGGCGGTAGAAGTTCTTGTGATTTGCGGGGTCCTGCCAGCGCGCCATGAGGTAGGCTTCCTGGCTTTGCTCTGGTTTGCTGTTGAATTTAAAGCCTACGCTGTCAAGGGGAACAGGATCCAACACCGTGGTGGTACCAGTGATACGGCGTCCTTTGGGATCGGTGATGAGGAGCTTGAACACATCGCCGGGCACGGCGGTAATCTTTCTGGGGTTGTAGTGGGTGTAGACTTTTTCGTTTTCTTCGTCAACGATCAGGGTGTCTTTCAGGACGATGGGCGCCTCGTTGTTCTTGGTGATGGTCACGCTGGCTCCGGTCACAATCAAGGCTTCAGGGGCATCAAAATACCCTGAGGACTCCGACAAAGCCAGCTTAATGGGCTCACCGTTCTCCAGGTAACATTCCACTACCATCTGGGGCGGCAGTTTAGGCAATTCCACCACAATCTCCTGCTCCATGTCACAGGAAGTCATAACTCCCGCAAGCAAAAGCAAGGACAACAAAGGGCGTATATAAAAGGGAGTACCCATTAGAATTTAAAGTTATAGGTCACAGACGGGATAACAGGGAACAAGGAAACCTGTTTGGCCACAAAGCCCGTGATTTGGTTGTTCTCCTCGTCTTTGATGGTCTCAAAATACACGAAGTACGGGTTGCGGCGGTTGTAGGCGTTGTACACACTGAAGGTAAGGTCAGAGCTTCCGCGCTTAGGCCGCAGTCTCCAGACTAACCCCAAATCCAGGCGGTGGTAAGCGGCCAGCCGGAACGAGTTGCGCTCTGGGTACACCGGAATCACGGTGTAGTCTTCGCCGTTCACATCCTGGAAAACGAAGCGTTGCACGGGCAGCGAATAAGCATTACCGGTTCCGTACACAAAGGTGGCCGTGGCGCTGAGGCGTTTGTTCAATTCATGGATAGCCACTACCGAGAGATCGTGCCGGCGGTCAAAGCGGGTAGGGAAGGTCTTGCCGTTGTTCAGATCGGGGAAGGTACGGTTGCTCCAGGAAAGGGTGTAGCCGATCCAGCCCGTGGTTTTACCTTCCTTTTTCTCCACGTAGAACTCCTGTCCGTAGCTGTCACCGGTCCCGAAGACAAACTCCTGCTCCAGTTCCGTGTTCCCGAAGATCTGCGCCCCGTCGCGGAGGTCCAGCTGGCGGTTCATCTTCTTGTAATAGGCCTCGGTGCTGAACAGGTATTTGTCTTTGTAGAGCTTGGTAAGACCTATGGTGAACTGGTCTGAACGCTGCGGCTTCACGCCCGGGCTGGACGGGTACCAGATATCGGTGGGGAGCGAGGCGCCGGTATTGGAGATAAGGTGCACGTATTGGAACATGCGCGTGTAGTTGGCCTTTAGGGTGAGCGTTTCTGAGAAGCGGTAACTGGCCGCGGCCCGTGGCTCCAGCCCCAGGAAGTTCTTGCCGTTGTTCAGGAAACCAGACAAACGCAGGCCGTAGCTCAGGGTAAACACCGGGCTCAAAGCCCAGTCATCTGAGGCGTACACGCCGTATTCCTGCCCGCGATAATTGTTGCCCGCGCCCACATTCACCGTGCCGTCTTGGCTGTTGGCCTCCAGCCGGCCCACAGTAAAGCGATGGTCAATCGCTGAGCCCCCGAACCGCAGGTGGTGATGCTCCGAGGAAATGTACTCAAAGTCAGACTTCAGGGTGAGGTCTGTGATGTGAGAGGTGAGGCTGAAGGAGTAGATGTCCAGCTGGTTTTTGATCTGGTACTGGTAGTTGGAGGCTGAAAAAGTGGTGTTTACGAAAAAACGGGGCGAAAACTGGTGCGCCCATCGGGCGGAGCCCACGCGGTTTCCCCAGTTGAAATTGAAATCGAAATCCTCATCGTTGAACTTGAAGAAATCGCGGCCGTAGTAGCCGCTCAGGAAAAGGCGGTCATTGGGACCCAGCTCAAACGTGGCCTTGGCGTTGAAATCATAGAAATAATAATCTGGGATGGGGCTCCACTCTGGGTCGCTCTCTTTGGCTTTATTGATCATGCGGGTAAAGACATCCACGTAGGTGCGCCGCCCCGAGACCAGGAACGAGGACTTGTCTTTCTGGATGGGGCCTTCCACCGTGAGCCTGGAGGCAATCAAGCCAATTCCGCCGGAAACGTCATTCTCTTTGCGGTTGCCCTCGCGTAGTTTCACGTCCAGCACGCTGGAAAGCCTTCCCCCGAACTGTGCCGGGAACCCGCCTTTGTACAGTTCCACACCACGCACCGCATCTGGGTTGAACACACTGAAGAATCCGAACAAGTGGCTGGGGTTGTACACCAGGGCATCATCCAGGAGCACCAGGTTCTGGTCAGAGCTGCCGCCCCGCACAAACAGACCGCTGCTGCCCTCGCCGCCGCTCTGGATGCCCGGTTTCAGCTGCAGGGTTTTGATGATGTCCACCTCGCCAAACAGGGCTGGCAAGAGCTTCGCCTCACGGGACGAAAGTGTTTCCATGCTCATTTGCGGCGTGGTCAGGCGCTCCTGGAAAGTATTGCGCTCAGATTCCACCACCACTTCGCCCAGTTGGTTTGAGTTCTCCAGCAACTCCACGTTCAGGCGGGTGTTTTTGGTCAGGACCACCTCTTCGGTCAAGGTCTGGAACCCAATGTAAGAGAACTGGATCTGGTACGTTCCCGGGTTCAGCGGCAAAGCATAAGTGCCGTTGGTGTTGGTTTCCACGCCCGTGGTGGTGCCTGCCACCGAAACGCTGGCCCCAATCAATACCTCGCCGGTAGCCGCCGAGCGGAGCGTGCCATTCAGCGTGACCCGGTCCTGCGCCTTTACGACAGAAAAGGGCAGAAAAAGCAAAAGGAATAGGAAAATACCAAAGAGCCCTTGAGCGGACCTCGGGAACGGAATATGTCTGGAGGGTGGAAACACGCTTGCGGTGGTCAGATTTAAAACATAACGCCTAAACCCCTGATATGTTTTCAGGAGGTGGTGGCTACGCTTCCTTAAAGATAGTATTTAATTCAACTTTAGGAATAGACAAGGTTGATGAAGAAGGCCACCAGTAGGGTGCCCTATGGGTGTTTAATAGTGTAGGCGGCATTGGACGATGAGGCAGGTCTGATCCAAGCCTTTGGTACCTATTATCTTGTAGACCAACCTGTGCTCATGGGTGATGCGCCTTGACCAATAGCCCTTTAGGTCATACTTTAGCGGCTCCGGCTTTCCCAGCCCTCCAAAGGGTTCTTTCCGGATCGCTTCCAGTAACTCATAGATGCGCTTAACGGTGTTGAAGTCGCCTTTCTGTATAAAGTAAAAGATGTCCTCGTGCGCATGTTGGGTGTAGTTAAATTGCATTTTCGCCTTTCGCTATCTCCTTTTGCAGATCCTCCAGGGAGAAAGAAATGGTTTGGCCTTTTTCCGCCTGCGTGATGGACTCATCAAGGCGTTGGCGGTTGGCAGGAGTAGAGAGAAGGTGGGCCGTTTCCATAATGGAGTTATACTCGCTCAAGGGCATAAGGACGACTGCCTCTTCATTTTCCCTTGGAATCACTAACGTGTCCAGGGATTTGGTAACCATGTCAAGGTATTTTTTGATGTTGCCTCTGAAAGCGCTAACGGTCAATGATAACATAACAGTAGAGTTTATTCCTTGACGAATGTACATAATTATGTACAACATAGTTGCATGAAGTGTAAAAATGCTACTTACCCTATGTTAGGAACGAAAAGTGGCGCCCGTTTTGGGGTTGTTTCAAAGAAAACAACCCCAAAACGGGCGCCACAGAAATCAGAATAGCTTACAGGCTGGAATACAACCAGGCTTCCCTTAAGGCTAGCTGTGCCGGGGTGGCATTGGGGTCTGGGGTAAGCAGGTGCGATACGTTTTCCTCAGCGGCTACTAGTTTGCCTTTCAGTTCCACCGGCTTCACCGTACCGGAGGCGTCTTTGCGGCCCACAGTGATGGAGATAGGCGTGCCTTCCTTCGCATTGATCACGTGCTTGTTGATAAGATCCGTGGCGTTGCGCAGGTTCAGGTCCTCACCGTTGATCTGCCACAACTGGTCGCCGGCTTTGTAGCCCATCTGCTTCCCGAAGGAAGTCAGGTTCTCGGTACTGGCTACCATCAGATGCCCGGAGGCCTGGTCATAGCCAATGGTGGGTCTACCCAACGAGATGCGTTTCTGCGTGCCGGTAGGCTGGTAGGTAATGCCTACTTTCCTGAAAAGCTCAGAATAGGGCAAAGGCTCGTTGCCTTCCACATAGCGCTTGAAGAAGTCCCGGATCTCGGGGTAAGTCAAAGCCGTGATCTTGTCAAACAACTCCTCGTCTTTGAACGACTGGTTTTTGCCGTAAGTCTGGCTCAGGTCTTTCATCAGGTTCCGGATGCCGTATTTGCCGCCCGAAAGCTCGCGCAGCCTGATGTCTAGGGCCATGCCAATGAGGGCGCCTTTCTGGTACACGTTGCCGTACTCTTTCTCGTGCTTGTCCAGGGCGCCCAGGCTCAGCTCGGTGAAGGCCAGTGCGTCATTGTACTCCTGCTGAGAGGCAATGATCTTGTTGCGCATCTCCGTGAGGAAATCAGGCAGCTCTTCCAGGCGCTGGTTTATCTGCACGTGGTGGGCGAAATACTCCGTCACACCTTCGTACATCCAGAGGTGCTTAGACATCTTGGGATTGCTGAAATCAAAGTTCCCGATCTCCTCTGAGTGGATATTCAGTGGGGTCACGATGTGGAAGAACTCGTGCGCCGCGATATTCCGGACCTGTTCAGCCAGCATGGTAGGCGGCATCTCTGGGAAATAGTACACCGAGGAGTAGGAGTGCTCCAGCGCCCCGTACGCGCCCGTGCGGTTAGGCTTGTCGTCTATGTACACCAGGAAAGCGTATTTGTCTACCGGCAGCGTGCCGCCCAGGTAATTTTTCTGCGCTTCCAGAATGGTTCTGATGTTCTCGGCCAGGTTTTTAGAGCGGGCCCCACCACCAGCGGCGAAAGTAGAGATCAGAACCTCGGCGTTGCCTACTTTGAGCATAGCCGTGTCTGGGCGGCTGTACAGCATAGGCGAGTCTACCAGGTCATTGTAGTTCTGCAGCAGGTAGGTGTCTGAGGTGGGCGTGGAACTGGTGGTGCGCAGCGGGGTAGCGCCGTAGAAGTCCTGCGGCTTGTTTACCGTAATCTGGTAAGGCACCTTGGTCATGTTGGCGAAGTACCCAAAGAACCCGTGCGTGTTGAGCAGGAAAACCTTGCCTGCCTCAATATCAGTGGCGGCGGGTTCAAACACGATGTCTTCTTTCTTGGGCGTGTCCCAGGTGTCATCCACCAGGTAGGTGAGGCGGGCCAGTTTCTTGGCTTTCTTTATTTTCCAGGTGTTCTGGTCCAGGCGCTCCACGCTCAGTTTTTTGCCTTTTTTGTCAAAGGCGTTGAAGTCAGAGACAAACTTCCCGAAATTATACACTGCGTAGGTGCCGGGCACCATTTTAGGCATGTGGTAGAGGACTTCGTCTTCTTTGATTTCTGGGGTGATCAGGGTCACCTGCAGTTTATCGTCTTTGGCCTGGGCCAGGTCCACAGAAAACTTGTAGGCAGGGGTGGCGTTGTTTTGCGCCAGCAGGGGGGAGTGCAGGAGAGCGGCAAACGCCAGCGCCGCCAATGATTTTTTCAACATAGAATTTTAGATGTCTTGGAATGCTAAGAAAACGAAAGTTATCGGGTTTAGGTGTCTGTACCGGAAGAATCCTGTGCCGTCTTCTCAGGAGGAGACCGTTTCTCCTCTACGTTTTAGTCGCTGGGAGAGCCTAAAACTTACAGAAGGCGTTCCTGGGCCGTTTTCAGGAAAGAAGCCCAAAGCAGATTACTCACTCCTGAGCGATTTCACCGGGTCCAGCAAAGCCGCCTTGGCCGCCTGGATACCCACGGTGGCCACCGCAATGAGCAGCGAAGCCAACCCTGCAGTGAAGAATAACCAAGGACTCAGGTTCACCTGATAGGCGAAATCCTGGAGCCAGTTCTTCATCCCGTACCAGGCCACCGGCGAGGCGATAAGAATGGCCAGCAGCACCAGCAGCGCGAAATCTTTAGACAGCAACAGTACAATCTCCACCACCGTAGACCCCAGCACCTTCCGGATGCCAATTTCTTTCGTGCGCTGCTCGGCGGTAAAAGAAGCCAGCCCGAACAAACCCAGACAGGCAATGAGAATGGTGAGCGCCGCGAAGTACCCAAACACGGTAAGCATCTTTTCTTCGGCCTGATACTGCCGGTTGAAATGGTCATCCATAAAGAAGTAATCCATGGGGTGCCGGGGTGCGAAGGCTTTCCATTTCTGCTCTAGGAAAGTGAGGGAGGCTTCCAGGTCCTGGGGCCGTACTTTGGCCAGCAGATAGCCCGTGTTTTCTTTGATGGGGATGATCATGAGCGGCTCAATGGGATTGTGCAGTGAGGCGTAATTGAAGTTGCGGGCCACCCCAATGACTTTGGCATCATAGTCGGTGACCTGCACGCGCTTGCCCATGGGGTTCTTCCAGCCCAGCCATTTCACGCCTGCCTCGTTGATGATGACCGCGCCTTTTTCATCTGTGGGAATATCCTTCTGAAAGGTGCGGCCTTCTTTCAACTCAATGCCCATCAGTTCCAGGAAATTGTAACTCACAAACATCACGTTCATGGTCTGGTCTTTCTCCGTGCCGTCTTCTTCCTCCACCAACATCAGCAGGCGGGCCAGCCTTTCGCCCGGAATATTGCCCGTGGTAGCCGTCTGCAGAAAGTTGGGGTTCTGAGTGAGCTCCTGCTGGAAAACCATCAGCCTTTTCTGGAAAAGAGAGTCGCCCTTGGGCAGGTTAAGGGCCAGAACCTGTTCTTTGTTGAACCCCAAGTTCTTGTTTTTGAGAAACTGCAACTGGCTGTATACCACGGCCGTGCCGATGATCAAAACCAGCGAAATGGTGAACTGTACCACCACCAGACTCCGCCGCAGCCACGCATTGCTGCCCCTGGGGTTTTTATCCGATTTTAGAACTTCCACCGGTTTAAACCCCGACAGGAAGAAGGCCGGGTAACTACCCGCCACCAAACCCACAAACAGCAGAATAGCCAGGATGAGCAAAACAAAATTCGTGTTCAGCAGAGAAGAAAGGGCGAATTGTTTTTCGGTGAGTTCGTTGAAAACGGGCAGGGAAAGCTCCACCATGGCCAATGCCAGCACCAGCGCCAGCAGCGTGATCAGGATGGATTCACCCAGGAACTGCCCGATGATCTGGCTCCGGTGCGCGCCCACCACCTTCCGCAAGCCCACCTCCCGTGACCGCTTGGCCGAGCGGGCCGTGGCCAGGTTCATGTAATTTATGCAGGCAATAAGCAAGATAAACACCGCCACCACCGAGAAAATGTACACGTAAGACCGGCTCCCCGAGGGGCTGATATCGGTCTGGAAGTCATTGCTGAGGTGGATTTCGGGGATAGGCTGTACCATGAGTTCCATAGACGCGGAAATCTCGTTTTCCTTGAGCCAGGGAACGGCCCGCCGTTGTACCAGGTCCGCCAGTTTTTGCTTGAAGGCAGGCAGCGAAGCGGGGTGGTGGAGGGTGAAATAGGTGTAATACCCAAACAGAATCCATTCGTTTTCTTGTGCCGCTATCGTCTCGGCGTCTTTCCCGGCCCGTTCTGCTTCGTCTTTGGTCACCATGGAGAAAAAAGCGCTGGCCTGAAGATGCGAGTGTTTTTCGGCTTTGAACACCCCGGTGACCAGGTGCTGATTTCTGCTGAACTGTAGCGGCTGGCCCAGGGCTTTCTCCACGCTGCCAAAGTATTTGCGGGCCAACTCGTCAGAGATGACAATGGTTCTGGGCGCCCGAAGGGCCGTCACCGGATCACCGGCCAAAAAGGTGTAAGGCACCACCTGGAAGAAAGTGCTGTCGGCGAAGAAAAGGTTGTCCTCCAGAAAGGGTTGCTGGTCTTTCCAGACGGTCTGTTTTTTGGAGGCGGCCAGGCGGGCCACTTTCTTCACCTCGGGGATCTCGCGCCGCATGTGGTCGGCCAGGGGCTTAGGGGAAAGGGAAAACCGGTCATCCTCTCCGTGGAAGTTCACCCGGCTCACCACCCGGTAAATGTGCTGGGCATCGGCGAAGCCACTTTCATAGGTCAGCTCGTGGCCCACGTACAAAAAGATGAGCAGGCACGCCGAGATCCCGGTCGCCAGCCCGATGATGTTGATGGCCGAGTACGCCTTGTGCCGCAGCAGATTCCGCCACGCTATCTTGAGGTAATTCCTGAGCATCGGGTTGTAAAATGTTGCCCCGCCATGGGCCGTACTAAGTTCCGAAATAGTTTTTGTTTAGGGACCGTTTTCCTCAAACCGGCCCCTAAACGGCTTATTCGCTTCTGAGGGCTTTGATGGGGTCCAGCAACGCCGCCTTGGCCGCCTGCACGCTCACGGTAGCCACTGCAATAATCAAAGCCACCATGCCCGCGCTCACAAACAACCAGGGGCTCAGGGGCACCCGGTAGGCGAATTCCTGCAGCCATTGTTGCATGCCGTACCAGGCCAGCGGCGAGGCCAGCACAATGGCAATGACCACCAGCACCGCAAAGTCTTTGGTCAAGAGCATCACAATGCCCAGCACCGAAGAGCCCAGCACCTTCCGGATACCGATCTCGCGGGTGCGCTGCTCGGCCATGAACGAGGTGAGCCCGAACAAACCCATGCAGGCAATGATAATAGTCAAGATGGAGAAGTACCCGAAAACCTTCAGCATTTTCTCTTCGCTTTGGTATTGCGCGTTGAAACTCTCGTCCAGGAAGGTGAGGTCAATGGGGCGGTTAGGGTCAAAGCGGGCCCAGGTGGTTTTCACGTGCGCCAGGGCTTCCTCAAAGTTGTCGCCGGAGAGCCGTGCCAGCAAATAACCCGAGGTTCTGGGCCGCACGCGCAGCACCACGGGCGCAATCTTGTCGTGCAAAGAGGTGTAGTTGAAGTCCTTGACCACGCCAATGACCTTGCCGCTGGTGGTGTCACTGAACCCGATGCGCTTGCCCACGGCCTCCTTCCAGCCCAGCAGGTTGGCGGCCGCCTCGTTGATGATGAAGCCAGAGCTTTGGTCGGTGCCCATGTCCCGAGAGAAGTTGCGGCCGGCTTTGAGTTTGATGCCCATCAGGTCCAGGAAGTCATAGTCCACGGTCATCATGTTCATGGTTTTCTCCACCATGGCGTTGTTGCGCTCCACCATGAAAATGAGCACCCCAGAACCTTGACCCGGAATCTGGGCCGAGGCCGAGACCTGCGTCACGTTGGGGTTGGCCAGCATCTCACTCTTGATCAAAGGCAGTTTGGCGGTGAGCGTGGTGTCTCCGCTGGGGATGTCAATCACGGCCACCTGTTCTTTGTTGAAACCCAGATCGGCTTTCTTCAGGAAATCCATCTGGCTGTACACCACCACCGTCCCGATGATGAGCACCAGCGAAATAGTGAACTGCAGAATCACCAGCCCTTTGCGCAGGGTAGCGCCGCTGCCCCGGGGCGCCTTGTCTGATTTAAGCACATCCACCGGCTTAAAGCCCGAGAGGAAAAACGCCGGGTAACTGCCCGCTACCAACCCAATCAACAGGATAATGCCCAGCAACGTGAGCCCGAAAACCGGGTTGAGCAGGTAAGCAGACCCTATATTTTTATTCGTGAGGCCGTTGAAGGTAGGCAACAGCAGCTCCACCAAAGCCAGCGCCAGCAAAACCGCCAGCAGGGTAATCACCAAAGATTCGCCCAAGAACTGACTTACCAGCTGCGAGCGGTGCGCGCCCACCACTTTGCGCAAGCCCACTTCCTTAGCGCGTTTCGCCGAGCGGGCCGTGGCCAGGTTCATGTAGTTGATGGAGGCAATGAGCAGCACAAAAATGGCCACCGCCGAGAAAATGAAGATGTAGGACCGGTTGCCCGAAGGAGACAGTTCATACAGCCAGTCATTAGTAAGGTGAATGTCTGTCAACGGCTGAATTTTGTAGTCAACCCGGCCGGTGGACTGCATCTGGTCATAGGCTGGTTTTACCCGTTTCAGGAAAAAATCGCCCATTTTCGCCTGAAGGGAAGCTGCCTGCGAGGGGTTGCGCAGCACCACGTAGGTGTAGGTGTTGGTATTGCCCCATTCCCCTTCCATCATCTGCATGAACTCGGTGCCCATGGAACTCATAGAGGCAAAGAAATCTGGGGTGAGGTGCGAGGGGCCGGACGGCGCCAGCACGCCCGTCACCTTGAACGACTCGCCCTGGATCTTCACCAACTGCCCCTGCGCCGCAGCCGCGCTCCCGAAGAGTTTCTCGGCGGTAGCCTGGGTGAGTACCATGGATAAGGGAGCCGCCAACGCCGTGGCCGGATCGCCGCTTTGGAACTGGTAATCAAAAACGGAGAAGAAATTGCTGTCTACAAAGTAGGAGTTGGTGAGGTAGAAAACCTTGTCATCAGAAACACTCACGGCCTGCTTGTCGCCGTTAACTAGGCGCACGGCGGTTTCCACCTCGGGGTAATCGGCTTTAAGGGCCGGGGCCAGGCCGCCGGTAGTAAGGGAGGCTTTCTCAATCTCGTCGTCCACAATCAGGTCGTTCACCACCCGGTAGGTGCGGTCGGCTTTGGCGAAATGATTCTCGTAACTCAGTTCGTGCTGAACAAACAGGAAAATGAGCAGACACGCCGAGATACCCGTGGCCAGACCGATGATGTTGATGGCCGAGTATGCTTTCTGCCGCAGCAGATTCCGCCAGGCTATTTTGAGGTAGTTTTTGATCATGGAGGAAAGGTCTGTTTTGAGGAAGGAGGTTTGTTAGAATGTTGTTTGCCGGTGGGGTGTCGCAGGTGTTCGTTCTGTTCGCCGCTCGTGCAGGTAGCGGTCCAACGACAGGGCACCGGCGCCGTGCAGCAGGAAAAACAAACCCACCGCCATCAGCTGCACCGGCTGGAAAAACTGCTCATAGCTTTGTCCGCGGTGGGCGATGATGTAAGCCAGGATAAAATTCATCAGGATAAAGAAGCCCGCCACCCGCACCTGCCAGCCCACGATCAGGAAAATCCCGCACAGGAACTGCACCGCCACTGAGACAATGGCGCCCAACAACGGAAACGGCACGTGCCGCACCTCCAGAAAATCCCGGAACTCCAACATCCGCTCATAGCTGAACACATTGTCTTGGGTGAAATAAATGAGGTGAAACCCGAACGCCAGGCGCAGGAACACCGCCGCGTACGGTTTGTACCGGTCCAGAAAAGCGGAAAGTGCCAGTTGGTCTGCCATACAGATGCGAGAGAACGGGTTGGTTTGGGCAAAGCCTTTCCGTTTGAGGGCCGTTTTTAGAAAACCAGCCTCAAACGGAAAGGCAAAGGTTATTCGGTTCTAAGCGCTTTCACCGGGTTGAGGAAAGCGGCTTTAGCGGCGTGGAAACTGACGGTGAGCATGGCAATGGTCATGGCAATGAGTCCGGTCAGAATGAAGGTGCTCCAGTTCAGCGGCACGCGGTAGGCGAAATCCTCCAGCCAGCGGTCCATGCTGTACCAGGCAATCGGCGAAGCCAGCGCAATGGCGATAATCACCAGCAGGGCGAAGTCTTTGGACAACAGCATGATGATCTCCCGCACCGAGGAACCCAGCACTTTCCGGATGCCGATCTCTTTGGTGCGCTGCTCGGCGGTGTAAGACGCCAACCCGAACAGCCCCAGACAGGCGATGAAAATAGCGATGGCCGCGAAAATGGTGAAAATCTGCTGTTTCAGGACCTCGGCCTCGTAGAGTTTGCCAAACATGTCATCCATGAACTGGTACTCAAAAGGGGTGCTGGGCAGGAACTTCTTCCAGGTGGCCTGGATGTGGGCCAGCGCCTCCTGCGGGTCTCCCTTGAACTTCACCGTGATGTTGCTGTAGTTTCTATTGTTGGGCGGCAAAAGGTACACCATGGGCGAAATAGCCTCGTGCATGGACTCAAAGTGGAAGTCGCGCACCACGCCAATGACGTGGCCTTTGGTATCACCGTACTTGAAAACCTGGCCAATAGCTTCCTGCGGACTCTTCCACCCAATCATCCGCACCGAGGATTCATTCAGGATAAAGGAGGCGGTATCGGTGGGGTGGTCTTTGAGGAAGTTGCGGCCAGCCACCAGTTTCACGCCGTAGGTCTGGAACAGGTCATGGTCCACGTTCACGAACCTGATGGCCAGATTGGTGCCCTGCAAAGAATCGCCGCGCAGCACCGAGGCGCCCATGGAGTTGAGCAACCGGTTGGAGGGTACCAAGAGCGAGCGGCCCACGTTCTGGATATTGGCCGAGGCCACCAGATCGTTCCGGAACGCGTCGTATTTGTCGGTGAGCCCGTTGTCAAAGTTGAACACCACCAGCCGCTCTTTGTCAAAGCCCAGCGCCTTGTTCTGCATGTAGTTGAGTTGCTGGGAAATAACGCCCGTGGCAATAATGAGCACAATAGAGATAGAGAATTGCGCCACCACCAGTGTCTTGCGCAGGAAGGGGTTGCGGGCACCGCTGCTCAAAGAGCCTTTCAACACCAGCACCGGCCTGAACTTGGAGAGGTAAACCGCCGGGTACAAGCCCGCCATGCCCCCAATCACCAACGGAAGCAGCACGATGATGCCCAGCAGGTAAGGCCTAGAGAATAAATCCAGTTCCAGCGTTTTACCCGTGAAATTGTTCAACCAGGGCAAAAGCGCCTCGGCCAGGCCCAGGGCCAGAATAGTTGACAAAATGGCCACCAAAATAGACTCCATCAGGAACTGTCCCACCAGGGTCTGCTGGTGCGCACCCACCACTTTTCTAATGCCGATTTCCTTCGCCCGGCTGGTAGAGCGGGCGGTACAAAGGTTGATGTAGTTGATGCAGGCGATGAGCAGAATGAACAACGCTACCGCGCTCAGGATCATGACCGTTTTGATGTCGCCGTTGGGTTCTTCCTCAGAGTCCAGGTGCGAGCGCAGGTGCACATCGGTGACTTTCTGCAGGTGCAGGGTGGTGAACTCAGAAGGTTTGCGAGCGCGGGCGTGGTCTGAGCCGCCCAGGTGTTTGTCCAGGAAAGCCGGGAAAGCAGCCTGCAGGTTCTGGGCCGGATAGTTCTTAGGCAGCAAAAGGTACGTCCCGAAGGAGTTGTTCCCGAAGTTGGTAGCCAGCTGTTTGGCGCCGTAAATGGCAGTATCCGCTAAGGTGTTGAAAGAAACCAGGAAATCTGGGTGCATGTGCGAGTTGGCCGGAAACGCTTTGTACACGCCGCCTACCTTCACCGAGTATTTACTGAAGACCTGCAAAACCTTCCCCACCGGATCAGCGCCGGGGTAGTATTTCTCGGCCATGGCATCGCTCATGAGCAGGGTGTAGGGCTCCGTGAGGGCCTTCTTGCCATCACCCTTGAGCATGGGAATGGTGAAGATGTCCAGCAAGTTAGGCTCCGCGAAGTAAACGCGCTTCTCATTGAACGCTTTCTGCTGCTCTTTGTCCTCCACCAAAACCTGGGTGTTCAGCACGCGCGCGACCTTCTCAATATCGGGGAAATCCTGCTCGATCAAGGGCCCGAACGGCGGCGCCACGTGCCCCAGCGCCAGACTCACGCTTCCGTCATCGCTCTTGAAGTCGCGGGTAACGCGGTAGATGCGGTCAGCGTTGACATGGTAGCGGTCATAGCTGAACTCGTCCAGCACGTACAGCGAGATCAAAATACAAGCCGTGATCCCGATGGTGAGCCCGGCGATGTTGATGGTGGAGTAGATCTTCTGGCGCACCAAATTGCGCCAGGCTACTTTCAGATAGTTTTTGAACATTGCGGTAGTAGTTCTGAGTCTATAGTTCTGAGTCTTGAGTCAAGGAAAACGCGGGAAAAAGGAAGTCCTGAGTTCTGAGTCTTGAGTTCTGAGTCAAAGAAAGCAGGTGGTGGTTATAAGCCTGTTTTTCTAAAAAGAAGCCCTAAACGGAAGGCTTCCATCGTTGCAATCGCTGGCGCGAGCGTCCCTGTCCGCACGCATTGTTGAATGTTTTATTTTCCGAATCATCAATCAATCAATCAATATGTGTGAGATCAGGAATGCTTGAGGACACGAGCGGGACGCTCGGGCCAGCAGTACAGCAATCTTTGTTTTTCAACTCATGACTCAGAACTCCGGACTCAGAACTCTCGCCGCATGCCGCTCGGTGATGCTTTCGGTTACAATCTGGCCGTCCAGCAGGCGGATGATGCGGTGGGCGTAGTCGGCGTCGGAAGGGGAGTGGGTGACCATCACCACGGTGGTGCCGGCCTCGTTCAGGGCGCTGAGCAGTTCCATGACCTCGCGGCCGTGGGCTGAGTCCAGGTTCCCGGTGGGCTCATCGGCGAGGAGCAGGGCGGGTTTGCTGACCACCGCCCGCGCGATGGCCACCCGTTGCTGCTGTCCGCCCGAGAGCTGTTGCGGGAAGTGGTTGCGACGGTGCGCGATCTGCATCTGTTCCATGGCCTCGTTCACGCGCTCTTTGATCTCCTGGCCGGAAAGCTTCTGGTAGATGAGCGGTAATTCAATGTTTTCCTGCACGGTGAGCTCGTCAATGAGGTTGAAGCTCTGGAACACAAACCCGATGTGGTGCTTCCGCAGATCGGCGCGCTGGCGCTCAGAACTCCGGGAAACCTCCTTGTCCAAAAACCAGAACTCGCCGCTGTTGGGATTGTCCAGCAACCCGATGATGTTGAGCAACGTGGATTTTCCGCAGCCCGAGGGGCCCATCATGGCCACAAACTCGCCCGGTTTTATTTCAAAGGAAATGCCGTTGAGGGCCGTGGTCTCCACTTCATCGGTGGTGTACTTTTTCTGGAGATTGACAATTTTTAGCATAGGTCTGGTATAGGCGAGTTTTAGGTGGCGGCTGTTTTAGCCCTGATTTCCGGAAAACAGCCCCTAAACAGAAGCGGCTAGACCGGAGGCAGGTGCCAACACAGGCATCCCAAATGCAATGCCAAATTAGCTAAGTTGCAGACAGTGAGTTGATTTGCCGGATTTGGCTTTTAGCGCTTGCCTCAAAGTGCACGGTTTCGTACATTTATTCGTCTGTAAGCGTACACCCCTTCCGCCGCAGGCTCCCCAGAGGCAGGAGAAAGCCCTTGAGGACCAGCGTTTAAGCCCCTGGTGACCGTAGGTTGGCTCTTGTGGCACCCTACTTGTATTGGCCCGGCATTCACCCTAGAACTTTCCTTTGCCCTATGAGCAAAATGACCTGCCGCATCTTGATTGTGGATGACCAGGAAGATATCCTCACCGCCGGACGCATCTTCCTGAAACAACACTTCTCCCTAGTGCGCACCGAGATAAACCCCCAGCGCCTCCCCGATTTGCTCCAGAAAGAGCCCTATGACGTGATTTTGCTGGACATGAACTACACCGCCGGAGCCACCTCCAGCCGCGAGGGGCTTGATTTGCTGCAGAGAATCCTGGAAGTAGACCCACAGGCTGTGGTAGTCATGATGACCGCCTACGGCGACATTGACCTTGCCGTGCAGGCCCTAAAGCTGGGCGCCACTGATTTTGTGGTGAAACCCTGGCATAACGAGAAACTGCTGGCCACCATGATCTCAGCGTGCAAACTGCGCCAGTCCACCTCAGAAGTACAGCATCTCCGCACCAAGCAACAACACCTGAACCAGACCCTTAACGAGCTGGGCGTAGAACTGGTAGGCTCGTCGCCGGCCATGCAGCGCGTGTACCAGACCCTGGAGAAAGTAGCCACCACCGATGCCAACGTGCTCATCCTGGGCGAAAACGGCACCGGAAAGGAAGTAGCGGCCCGGCTGCTGCACCGCCTCTCGCACCGCGCCAAAGAGGTTTTCATCCCTGTTGATTTAGGAGCCGTCACGGAGAGTTTGTTTGAAAGCGAGCTGTTCGGGCACGTGAAAGGCTCCTTCACCGATGCCAAGGAAGACCGCGCCGGCCGCTTCGAGGTCGCCTCCGGCGGAACCCTGTTCCTGGACGAGATCGGGAATTTGAATCTGCCGCTGCAGGCCAAGCTGTTGACGGCGCTGCAAAGCCGGGTGATCACGCCAGTGGGCTCCAATAGGCCGCGGCCGGTGAACATCCGGTTGGTGAGCGCTACCAACATGCCGCTGTACGAGATGGTGAAGCAGGGCCGCTTCCGGCAGGATTTACTTTACCGCATCAATACCGTGGAGATCCATCTGCCGCCGTTGCGCGAGCGCAAAGAAGACATCCAGCCGCTGGCTGAGCATTTCTTGGCCTCTTTTTCCAAAAAGTACCAAAAACCAAACCTTCGGCTGGAGAAGGCGGTGCTGCAGAAACTGCTGGGTTACTCCTGGCCGGGCAACATCCGGGAACTGGAGCACACCATGGAGCGCGCCGTGATCATGAGCGAACCCGGGCATCTTCATCCATCGGATGTGTACCTGGCGGAGCCTTCCACCCATACCGCGGTGACGCTTGATACCGAGGCAACTTTGGGGAACGTGGAGAAAACGCTGGTGCAGCAGGCGCTTCTCAAGCACAACGGCAACATCACGCATGCCTCCAAAGAGTTGGGGATTACGCGCACCGCTTTGTACCGTCGCATAGAGAAGCATGGTCTATAACTACAACTATTTCACGGTGCGGGTGCTGGCGCGGGTGGTGTTTCTGGCGCTCACGCTGCTGGTGGCAGTGTACGTAGGTTCCGTGCACGGCTGGTACATCTCACTGTTCTGTTTGCTGGTCTTGGCGGCGGGACAGGTGCTGGAACTCACCGAGTACGTGCAGCGCACGAACCGCGACCTCATCCGCTTCCTGCTGGCCATCCGGCACTCAGATTTCACCCAACGTTTTGCGGTGGAGGGCGCCCCGCCGCAGTACCGCGAGCTGCACACCATGTTCAATGACATCACCGGGGCTTTCGCCCGCATCAAGGCCGAGAAAGAAGTGCATCACCAGTACCTGCAGGGCGTGGTGGAGCATTTGCGCATCGGGCTCATCACGTTTGACGCCGAGGGGCACGTGCAGCTCATGAACAAAGCCGCGCACCGCCTCCTGGATTTGCCTTTCCTGCAGAACATCCATTCCATTGACCGCATGTATCCGGCCCTGGCCGAGGTGGCCTTTGCCGAGCCCCGGAACGATGCGCGCCTCATCAGGCTACGCCAGCTCACCGAGGAAGTCCTGCTTACGGTGCATATAACCTCCATCAGGCTCCAGAACGAGGAAGTCAGGATCATGTCTTTCCAGAACATCCGCTCAGAGATGGAGGCGCAGGAACTGGAATCCTGGAAGAAACTCATCAGTGTGCTCACCCACGAGATCATGAACTCGGTGACGCCCATTATCTCGCTTACCTCGTCCATCAGCGACCTGGTGCAGTCTGAGCTTTCGCCCCTCATGGAGGCGGGCCACATGGAGGAAGATACCATGGAAGATCTGCAACTGGGTTTGCGCACCATTGAGAAACGGACCCGCGGCATGCAGCACTTCGTGGAGAATTACCGCCGCCTCACGCGCGTGCCGCCGCCGCACCTGGAGGAACTGTCTTTGCAGGCGCTCTGCGGCCACGTGAGCCGCCTGGTGGAGCCGCAGATGAAGAGTCGCAACATCGCTTTCGTGCTGCAACTACCCGAGGAGCAACTTTGGCTTTCGGCGGATGCCGAGCAATTAGAACAGGTTTTGCTGAATTTATTGAAAAACGCCATGGAAGCTTGCAGTGTGGTGGCACATCCGGCTGTGATCCTGCGGGCGGTGCTGGACCACAAGCAACCCCACATGGTGCGTATTGAGGTGATTGACAACGGCCCCGGCATTGAGGCAGATTCGCAGGAGCAGATCTTCATTCCGTTCTACACCACCAAACCCGAAGGCTCCGGCATTGGCTTGAGTCTGTCGCGCCAGATCGTGCGCCAGCACGGCGGCGTATTGCACGCCACCTCGGCCCCGCATGTGCAAACCACTTTCCACCTGACCTTGCCACTGAAGGAAAAACTGGACCACTAAATCCTAAATCAGGATGGGAATTTCCGCATGCCTCGGCTATAGCGCTTGCTCAAAAGACCTCGTAGCGTCCGGAGGTCCTGCGAGCGTCTGTGTCAACTGCTTCTCCCAGCCAAATCCTGATAATCTTACCTATTCCGAGAATCCTGCTTCTGACAGGGAAGGCCAATCAGGAGATTGGCTGTCCGGGAGGTGCGAAGAGCGCTGTCGCTAACTCTACGCACAACGGTGTGGTGTTTTAGCCTTGATTTTCTGAAAACAAGCCGGAAACGTTTACCCACCCCTAAACCCCTCGAGGAGGGGAAGTCCCGGTTTTGCCGTTGATCCTGCGGCTGACGGCAGAGTTCGCCCGTTTTTAGCCTGATTTACGGAAAACAAGCCCAAACCAGTTCCTGTCTACTTCAGGTGCTGCTGCACTACCTGGCTTAACTGGTGGGCGGGCACCACGCCGGACTGGCGCCAGAGTTGTTTGCCCTGGTGGAAGAGCAGGAGCGTGGGGATGCCCTGCACGCGGTACTGCTGGGCGACGGCTGGGTTCTTGTCTACGTCAATTTTAATCACCTTCAGTTTCCCTTCGTACTGGCGGGCTACCTGCTGCAGAATAGGCGCCATGGTCTTGCAGGGTCCGCACCAATCGGCGTAAAAGTCTACCAGCACCGGCATGCCCGGGCTACTGATGATTTCCTGGAATGATTTTTTAGGCATGGTTTTTACTGTAAGGTTCTAGGTTGTTTATACGGAAAAGGACAATTTCGGATGAATCCTGTCGTTGGGTAAACAAAAGCATTTTCTGCCTGTTTTACTAAAATTAGGCCCAAAGCAGACCGTTAAAAAGGAACTTTAGGTAAGCCCTAATCCTTTATAAATCATACAAACTTAAAAGGGAAATACTTTGAAAACGATAATATTATCAGCCTTGTTGGCTATTACCTCCTGGTTCTCCTCCTGCAAGGAAACCGAGGTGATGGAGCAGCCGCCAGTGGTACAAGCCGAGAAGGACCTTCTGGTCTCGGCGGAGAAACTGACCACTATTCCGGCCGCCGGCTTGAAGGAGATTGCCGTCTCTAATGGACGGTCAGAGTTGGCTACCCTCATCAAATACGACGTGGATGTGTACCGCCTCACTTACCTCACCCAATACAACGGGCAGGAAATACAGGCCTCAGGCTTGATGGTGGTTCCGTTGAACATGACGGCGCCGGCTCCCATCTTGAGTGCGCACCATGGTACTACCTTTGACCAGAAATATGCCCCAAGCAATTTCCAGGTGACTTCTTTAACGGGCTTTGAGCCCTTTGGCGCCGCTGGTTACCTCACCCTGGTTCCAGACTTTATTGGCTATGGTGCCTCTAAGCAGATTCTGCACCCGTACTATGATTTGAAACACTCCGGCACCGCCGTGGTGGACATGATCAAAGCAGGTAAGTCCTTCTTCAAGAAGAACAATGTGAAAACTTCTGACCAGCTGTTTCTGGCGGGTTACTCAGAAGGGGGTTACGTGACTTTGGCGGCCCAGAAAGAGATTGAAGAGCATCCGGACCATGGGTTAACGGTAACTGCCTCTGGCGCTGGTGCCGGCGGATATGACTTGGAGCACATGCTGGCGATGGTGTTAAGCGGGAAGCCCTATGAGTACCCTGCGAACCTAGCCTTTATCCTGCAGGCCTACAACAAGACCTACGACTGGAACCGGCCTCTGACCGATTTCTTCCAGGAACCTTACGCCACCCGTATCCAGGAGTTGATAGACGGTACCCGCACCAGTTCCTCCATTAACAGTGCTTTGGCCAAAGATCCGGCGAAACTATTCAACCCTACCTTTATGGCGGCGTTGCGCGGCAACGGGGAACAAGCCTTGAAAGATGCCCTGAAGCGGAACAGCTTGACCAACTGGGTGCCTAAGAGCCCTACCCGGTTATATCACGGTACGGCAGATATAATGGTGCCTTACAGCAATACGGTATCCACCTACAATGCCATGAAAGCGGCCAACGTGCCTGACCTCAAGTTTGTCTCCATACCCGGCGGTGGGCACGGCAGCAGCCTGGAACCCATGATCAAAGACCTCATTCCCTGGATGGAAGGCATGCGCAACATGTAATCAGGATTGATATTTAAAAAGCCCGGTATCTCTTGAGACCGGGCTTTTTTTATGCACCTAAGCAGCCTTTTCCCGGGAAAAGGCGTCTTGAATATGAAGATCCGACCTAGGAGAGAGCCACCAACTCAAGTGTGAGTGCCAGGCGAATTGCTTTCAAGTTAAGTGCATTTCTATCCAGGATAGGAAGGTTTTACGGCGGCCGGAGGCAGAATCAAGTGGTCAGGGTGCTTGCCCCCGCAGGTTTCATGACAGTCAGGGTGCAATTTTCTTACCTTTCAAACCAATGCTTCGTAAAGAGAGATATGGAACAATCGCATAACCCCGCTACGGAAACCTTTGCGCTTCAATATGTGAATTACCACTGCACAGACCGGGTGGCTTCTATTACTTTGAACCGTCCTGAGAAACGTAATGCCCTCAATTACCAAATGGTAACCGAGTTGAAGCATGCCTTTGACACCGCAGAGAATGATGACGAATGCAAAGTGGTCATACTCAAAGCATCGGGGCAGGCTTTCTGCGCGGGTGCTGACCTGGAGTACCTGCAGCAACTGAAGAACAACTCCTACGCTGAGAACCTGGAGGATTCTTCACACCTCATGCAGCTTTTCTACCAGATCTATACCTTGAAGAAAGTGGTCATTGCGCAGGTGAGCGGACCAGCCATTGCCAGCGGTTGCGGGCTGGCCACCGTCTGCGATTTCACCTATACCGTACCATCGGCCAGGTTTGGGTACACCGAGGTCAAAATAGGGTTTCTGCCTGCCATTGTCAAAGTGTTCCTGCTCAGGAAAATAGGAGAGGCCCGGGCCAAGGAATTGCTCCTCACCGGTGACCTGATCTCAGCGGAGAAAGCCAAAACCTTTGGCCTGGTGAATGAAGTAGTGCCCGAAGAAGAGCTGGACCAGACCGTGCGGGATCTGGCTAAACGGTTGTGCGTGCAGAACTCAGGGCAGGCCATGGAAGTCACAAAGGAAATGATTGCCCGGGTGCAGGAACTTCCGTTAAGAGACGCTTTGGAATACGCCGCTGAGCGTAACGCTCTGGCCCGTGCCACCGATGATTGCCACCTGGGTATCCAGGCTTTCCTTGACAAGCAATCCATGACCTGGTAAGCCCAAGGGGAGCGGGTTTCCTGTTTCATCAACTGCATTTTTTCCCGGGGTAATCGCGTATTCACTACCTTTAAAACTTATTTTAAACAATTGACCAAACTGCTGGTTGAGAGAGTATGCTGACGAACGCGGCGATAGTTTTAGGAACCTTTGTTACGATGGAATTGGTGGCATGGGCGGTGCACAAATACGTGCTGCACGGCTTTCTGTGGAGCATCCACAAATCGCACCACACCAAACACAACCATCTTTTTGAGCTGAACGATGTCTCGTTTGTGTTCTACGGGGTCATTGCCATGCTGTGCTTTATCTACGGCTCAGAAAAGCATGACTACCGGTTCTGGATTGGGGTAGGCATCTCACTGTACGGTGCGGCCTATTTCCTGGTGCATGATTTGTTTATCCATAGACGGCTCAGGCTGTTTGGCAAAACAAAGAGCACTTACCTCCGGGCCCTGGACATTGCGCACAAAGTGCACCACAAAGCCAAAGACAAAGACAACTCAGAGTCATTTGGTATGCTCTGGGTGCATCCTAAATTCTTTCGTATCGCCCGGAAGCGTTAACTTTACGTTCCGTTTCTAACCTCTCTCCTGTGGCGAATTACTCTATTAAAGAGTTAGAGCATCTGTCGGGCATTAAGGCCCATACCCTTCGTATTTGGGAGCAGCGTTACCAGCTGCTGGCCCCAAAGCGCACGGCTACCAATATCCGGTACTATGATGACGCCGACCTGAAGAACCTGCTAAATGTGGCATTGCTTTACCAGGAAGGATACAAGATCTCCCGCATTGCCAAACTACCGCCAGACCAGGTAGCCAGCGAGGTCTTGAAAGTCACCGAAGCTGAGCTGGGCCAGGACCAGTTCATGAGCCAACTCATCATTGCCATGGTGGAGCTGGACGAGGGTCTGTTTGAACGGGTGCTCAGCCGGGCGGTGCTGCAACTGGGTTTCCCGGCATCTGTCAAGCAAGTCGTTTATCCGTTTCTCAACAAAATTGGCTTACTGTGGCAAACGGGCAACATCACCCCCGCCCATGAGCACTTCATCAGCCAACTCATCAGGCAGAAAATGCTGGTGGCCATTGACGGGCAGCGGCTCAGCAGAAGCGCCGAGGCCCCCAAAGTGCTCCTGTACCTCCCCGAGGGCGAGCTGCACGAGCTTTCTTTGCTTTATAGCCACTTCCAGTTCAGGGCCATGGGATTCAGGACATTGTACCTGGGCCAGCACTTACCGCTAACTGATCTGGTGGTGGCCGCCCAGCAGTTTGGGGCGCAGTACATCTGTTCTTCCTTCATTACGGCGCCCATCAGAGATGAGGTAGAAACATACCTGCAGCAGTTGCTGGCACAACTGCCAGATGTTCACCTATTGCTGAGCGGTTACATTTTGCAGCCGTTTAAGGAAAATCTGCCTCAAAACGTGACGTACTTTGAGACGCTGGAAAGTTTTGAAAAGTGGCTTTCCCAGTACAACATGGTGTCTGCCTGATTTGCTGGCGGAAGTTCATTTTATGCTTTTCTTCATGGCCTTAGGTTTTCCTTTTCTAGAAAGTTTGGTTTAAGCAGAGAGACGCTCCATGTCTTCCGCTTTATGACTTAGTCTGTGTTTGCAGAGTAAAAGGGATTGGCTTTTTACTTTGTCTTAAATTTATTTCCTGATACTTTCTGTTGGCGTTTGCCTTTAGAGCACGTCTATTTCCTGTTTTTGGCAAAACAGGCAGAAAGAACGCACCTTATTTCCAACCACCTCCCGCAGATTTTTTCAAGTTTTTTCTCCCAGGTGAAATCCGGTGGGCTATCCTTTCTAGTATGTATTGCCATTGTGCAATACAAGAGCCTTTTAACTGAACAATAACACCTGGGTGAAGTGCCCCCAATCTTCCGCTAAACCAGAGCTATTTCCTTCCTGAACCATCAGCTTTCGGCTGGGTTAATTCTCGTTGGTTTAAAATAATTAAAAAATTCTTCCACAAAGGCTGGCTTTATTCCTTCATCTCTCGTATTATTGTTTAACGTTTGATTTTAAACATTAAACAAAATGACTGCACTAGAATTTACTTCCGTCGTAGAGCGCATGGCGCCAACCCTCCGTCCCGCCGCGTACAACCTGACCCGTGATAGTGATGATGCGAAAGATTTAGTGCAGGAAACGCTTTTAAAAGCCTTCGTGAACCGCGATAGGTTTAAGGCGGGCACCAACCTGAAGGCTTGGTTGTACACCATCATGCGCAACACCTTCATCAACCATTACAACAAGGTCACCAAACGGTCCAGCAACGTGGACACTAACGACTACATCCAGACCCATCCCGCTGATGACCGCATGATTGCCGTGAACCGGGCCACCGGCGATTTTGCCCTCAATGACATCTATGCCGCCATTGATCATCTGCCCGAGGAGCTGCGTACCCCCTTCATGATGTACTATGTGGGATATAAGTACCTGGAGATAGCCGATAAGCTGAAGCTGCCCATTGGGACCGTTAAAAACCGGATTCACCTGGCCCGCAAAGAACTGAAGCAAGAACTGAAAGGGTACGCCTACGCAGACTGATCTTTCTAGTCATTTGAGTACCAATCCAGTTTCTGCCTGAAAGCGGCAAAACTGGATTATGCCCGAAAAAGAATGTAACTTGTTTCAGCAAAAAATCTGGTATTTCAGTATAAGTACCAGATTTTGGGTTGTCCTTTCACATTGATGCTTCACACATGCACGATCTCTCCAGGAAAAAAGTAATTGTCATTGGGGCCGGCTTTGCCGGTTTGGCGGCGGCCGCCAGTATGGCGCAGGCCGGTTATAAGGTTACTTTGCTGGAGAAGAACGAGGTGGCCGGTGGTCGCGCCCGCGTGTTTTCCGCCGATGGCTTCACCTTTGACATGGGACCCAGCTGGTACTGGATGCCCGACGTTTTTGAGCAGTTTTTTCAAAAGTTCGGGAAAACCACCGCTGACTACTACCGCCTGGAGCGCCTGGACCCATCTTACCAGGTTTTGTACGGGCCCCAGGATACCATGGAACTGCCCGCTAGCATGCCCCAATTAGAGGCGCTGTTCGAGTCTTTAGAGCCCGGATCTGCTGGCAGGCTGCGTACTTTCCTGAAACAGGCCGCTTACAAATACGAGGTGGGCATCAACAACCTGGTCTACAAACCCAGCCGATCCCTGACTGAGTTTCTTGACGTGAAGCTGCTAGTGGATGTGCTGCGCCTGGATGTTTTCCAGTCCATGCACAAACACGTGCACAAGTACTTCAAGCACCCGCGGCTCATCCAGCTGATGGAGTTTCCCATCCTGTTCCTCGGGGCTTTGCCCCAGAACACCCCCGCCCTGTATAGCCTCATGAACTACGCCGATATGGCGCTGGGTACCTGGTACCCCATGGGTGGCATGCACAAGATTGTGAAAGGCATGGTAGCACTGGCGCAGGAGCAGGGCGTGGAGATCAGGCTAGGGGAGGAAGTGAAAAGGCTAGAACTGGATAACGGCACTATCACCAAAGTCATCACCGCGCAGGGCGAGTACGAGGCAGACGTGGTGATTGGTGGTTCTGATTACCACCACCTGGAAACCAAACTGCTGCCCCCCGAAGCCCGCAGCTATACCCAGAAATACTGGGACACCCGCGTTATGGCACCTTCCTCGCTCATCTTCTACCTGGGCGTGGATAGGAAATTGGAAGGCCTCAGACACCACAACCTGTTCTTCGATGAGGATTTCGGGCCGCACGCGCATGAGATTTACACAGAACCGGCCTGGCCTAAGAAGCCACTCTTTTATGTGTCTGTGCCCTCCAAAACCGATGCCTCTGTAGCACCTGAAGGTAAGGAGAACCTGTTCATCCTGATCCCCGTGGCCCCCGATCTGCAGGATACGGAGGAAACCCGGGAGCATTACTACCAGTTGGTGATGAACCGCCTGGAGCAGATTACGGGCCAGGAGGTAAAGCGCCACGTCATCTATAAGCGAAGTTACGCGCACAAAGATTTCATAAAGGATTACCACGCCTTCAAAGGCAATGCTTACGGGCTGGCCAACACGCTGCTGCAGACAGCGGTGCTCAAGCCCAGCCTTAAAAGCAAGAAAGTTCGAAACCTGTTTTACACCGGGCAATTGACCGTTCCTGGCCCCGGCGTACCGCCGTCCCTTATCTCGGGACAAGTAGTGGCCTCCGAGGTTATGAAGGATTTTGCCCCACAGGAAACCACCTTAACCCTATGAAGATGATCCCGGCGCCCATGACCCTTTTTGACAACACCACGCTGGAATGTAGCAAGCTCATCACCCAGCGCTACAGCACGTCCTTCACCTTGGGCATTAAAACACTGCATCCAAGGTTCCATGATCCCATCTATGCCATCTATGGTTTCGTGCGTTTCGCTGATGAGATCGTGGACACGTTCCATTCCCATGACCGCGCTGGTTTGCTGGAGCGGTTCAAACAGGAAACCTACCAGGCCCTTGAAGAGAAAATCAGCCTGAACCCCGTGCTCCACGCCTTCCAGATGGTGGTGAACAAGTACAAAATTGACCAGGAGTTCATTGACGCCTTTCTGCGCAGCATGGAAATGGACCTGTCTGATCAGAAGTATGACTGTGACCTTTACGATGAATACATCTACGGCTCTGCCGAAGTGGTGGGCCTGATGTGCCTGCGCGTGTTCTGCGAAGGAGACAGCGAGATGTTTGACCGACTGAAGGCCTCGGCCTGTGCCCTGGGAGCGGCTTTCCAGAAAGTGAATTTCCTGCGCGACATCCGCAGCGATTACCAGGACCGCGGCCGGGTGTACTTCCCCAAAGTGGATTTCCGGTCGTTCTGCAACAAAGACAAAGAGGAGATAGAGCAGGACATTCAGCAGGACTTTGACGATGCCTACGAGGGTATTCTGGCCTTGCCAAGAGGTGCCCAACTAGGTGTTTACCTGGCCTATATTTATTATTTAAAGCTTTTCAAGAAAATTAAGCAGCTTCCTGCCGCCCAAATTTTGGCAGAACGCGTAAGAGTGCCTGATAATACGAAGTTCGCTTTATTGTTAAGTTCGTATATTAGGTTCCAGCTCAATACTATCTGATGCAATTACTCAGTACGCTTCTTTTCCTTTGCTTTGTTCTGGTGTTTCCTCAGCAGAAACCAGATCCGTATGCACACGCCTCCCTGTTGAATTATTACCAGACAGCCGCCAAGGACGAAGAGATTGCCCAGAAGTTTGTGAACCTCATGAACAAGTATCAGGGCAAAGACCCGCTTAAACTGGGTTACAAAGCTGTATCGCACGCCATTATGGCCAAACACGTCTGGAGCCCGTACGCCAAGATTAAATACCTGCGGCAGTCTTCCCAGTTTTTTGAAGACGCCGTGGCCATTGACAATCAAGACCCCGAGGTGCGTTTTCTGCGTTTCTCCATTGAGAACTCCATTCCACGGTACCTGAACATGAGTAGCCACCTGGAAGACGATAAAAAGGTATTCATGTCGGCCATTCTCAAGCATCCAAAGTCAGGCATTTCCAGCGAGACCGTCAAGATCATGCGTGATTACCTTTTGCGCAAAGATTTACTTACAGAACAGGAACAGCAGCAAGTAGCTAAACTCAACCTTTAAACAGTTTATTGGCGTTTTCACCAATGGCGATTATTTGTAAGGTATTTTTCTAGGTCTACTTCTAAATAAGCACTACAATATTTCTTACCATTTAGCGGCTCTTTGCTGAAACATGTCACAGGAATAGTACAGACGTTAACTTTTTAATTTGCAGGTTTTTGCCTGTAAAGAGCCATAAACAATCAGCTGAATTTACGTTTAAACAGTGATCTTCCGGCGCACGTTTGTTGCGTAACCCGTGCCTTGAAAAGTAAACACCATTTTGCCAGTTTTCTCTGAGAAATTTAGAGTGCAGCATTTTGGAGGATCCAGCTTGATAAGCTTGGCCAGGGAATCTGCCTGAAATTTTGGGTGAAAACCTGGAAACCGAGCAAACAATCCTGAAAAGAATCTGTTAAGGGTATATGCGTCAGCTACAGGTACATATTGATTCAAATTCTGGCTTTTGCTTTGGGGTAATCTATGCCATTCAGATGGCCGAGGACCTGCTGGAGGAACAGGGCTACCTATATTGTTTGGGTGACATCGTGCACAATGATGTGGAGGTGGAGCGTTTGCAGCAAAAAGGCCTGCGGATCATCAACTATGATATTCTGCAAACCCTGCGGGACGAATGCGTGCTCATCAGGGCCCACGGCGAGCCGCCCTCTACTTACCAATTGGCGCTCCAGAATAACCTCACGCTGGTAGATGCCTCCTGCCCGGTAGTGCTTAAGCTGCAGAACCGCATCAAGAGCTCTTTCGACAAAAAAGACCAGATTTTCATCTACGGTAAGCACGGCCACGCCGAGGTACTTGGCTTGCTTGGCCAGACAAACAACGAAGCCGTAGTTTTTGAAAATTTGGACGAACTGCTCCGGCACGAGCTGCCCCAGAACATCACGCTCTACAGCCAAACCACCAAAAGCACCGATAACTTCTACCGCATCAAGAGTGAGCTGGAAACCCGCGGCTACTCTGTAGATGCCAATGACACCATCTGTCGCCAGGTCTCTAACCGCGACAAAGAATTGCGCCGATTTGCCCAGCAGTACGCCAAGGTAATCTTCGTATCCGGTACCAAATCATCCAACGGCCGGGTGCTCTACCAGGTCTGTAAAGACACCAATCCCAACACGTACTTCGTCTCAAAGGTAGAAGAACTGAACCCGGATTGGTTTGAGCCCGGCGATACCATTGGCGTGTGCGGAGCCACGTCCACGCCTATGTGGCTAATGGAGGAAGTGCGCAATGCCCTGGTGACTTTCTAGGTTAGTAGTAGGTATCTTGTATCAAGTAGCACGACGAAAAAGGAGGGAAGGTTAGTTTGTTTACGGCTTCTTTTTAGGAAAATAAGCTTAAAGCAAACCGAAGACATTCCGCCATGCCGCAGCTACTTACCCCATTCCTTGTTAACTCCTGATTTATAGAAGTAAATCTGAAACATTGGAATTTTAGCTATCATAATTCCTCTGCTTCAAGTTTTCAACTTAGAGCCATCATGTTGCAAGTTTGTAACTTGCATCAGAGTTAAAGGGTAAACAAGTGAGATGTAAACTCTCTTTAGGAAAGACACAGGGTTTAATTAGGCGCCAGCAAAATCAATTAAAGTGTAAATCTGTTTTGAGGCTATTCTTGCAGAAACATACCGGAATCATCATCGCGGCGGCTATTTTGCTGGCGTGGGGGAGCGTGCTGTGGTTTCTGCTGCACTGGCAGGTAAATTTCTGGTCGCCTTTGACTTACCTGGCCGTGCTGGTGATGACGCATTTGTACACCGGTCTGTTCATCACGGCCCATGACGCCATGCACGGCGTGGTAGCTCCCGGTAATAAGAAGCTGAATACGGTTGTGGGCACCATAACCGCCGGGCTGTTCGCCTTCAATTACTACGGCCGTCTGTACCCCAAACACCACCTGCACCACCGCCACGTAGCCACTGACCAGGACCCCGATTACCACGGTGGAAACTTCTTTCTGTGGTTTTTCAGCTTTGCCCTGCAGTACATCACCATTGTGCAGATGGTCCTGATGGGTGTGGCCTACAACCTGTTGCAGCTATGGTTCCCAAAAGAGAATATCATCCTGTTCTGGATGGTGCCTGCGGTACTGGCCACGTTCCAGCTTTTTTACTTCGGGACGTACCTGCCGCACCGCGGCGAGCACGAGCCTGATAATCGGCACAAATCATCTACCCAGCGCCGGAACCACCTGTGGGCCTTCATCAGCTGCTATTTCTTTGGGTACCACTATGAGCACCATGACAAACCTTACCTGCCTTGGTGGAAACTGTACCAGGAGAAAGACCGGTTGGTAAAAGGGAGATAGCAAGTCTTAGCCCTGTTTCTTAAAAAGGAGACTCAAAATGAAAAGCCTCGGAAGGAGAATAGAACTTCTCCTTCCGAGGCTTTTCATTTTGACCGGATGGCCATTGGCTCTTCTTTTTCTCCTTCTCCTTTTTTGTCAACTTGGAAGAATCTTGTGTGCGAACTAGTTGGACTTTGAATGAGAGCTACTACCGTTTGCTCACAAGATCCTTTCAGGAGACAATGTGGTGTGTAGGTAATATGAAGTATATAGGTGTGAGAAAAAGGCAAGGAAATAAAAACCTTACTTCACCTCATACACATTATCCCGGGGGTAAGAATCCGGAACGTAGGTGCCTTTCAGTTCCAGTTTCTTCACGGCTTTGGCGGGTTTGAAGTCTACCTGCACAGTGGTGTTGCCGCTTTCCCACACAGACACGTTTCTACTGAATTTTGCAGTGCTATTATCTGCGTAGGTGACCACCAGTTCCACCGGTACGGGTTTGGTGCCTTTGGATTGTACCGTTACCTGATACTGACCGGCCTGTTGTTGCACATTGGCGATGGCCAGGTCTGGGTAGCCTTCGTCAAAGAACCAGCGTTTCCAGAACCAGTTGAGGTTGCGGCCGGCGCCGGCGTTCATGGCATTGAAGAAATCCCAGGGCAGGGGGTGCTTGCCGTTCCATTGCGAGATGTAGTGGTGCAATGCTTTGGTGAAGAGTTCATCGCCCAGCATCTGTTTCACATACAGGTAGCCCAGGGCCGGTTTGGGGTAGGAGTTCAGGAAGAAGGGAGCTCCGTTCTGTTGATTGGTCAGGGTCATGATGGGCATGTCTGCCTCAGTGGCGGCCATCTGGGCGTAGGGCATCACCCCATAATCGTCTTCAAGTTTGGGCTCGATGATGGAGGAAATAATCCATTCGCCAATGGTGGCCCAGCCTTCGTCCATCCACCCGTACTTGGTTTCGTTCGTGCCCATGTAGAACGGGAACATGGTGTGAAAGATCTCGTGATCGGTGAGGGTAATGGCGTCTTCGCGGGTTTTCACGGGGTTGTCATTCACCATCATGGGGTATTCCATCTGGTCCAGACCATCAAAGACGGTTTCGTGGGAGTAAGGGAAAGGCCACTTGGGGAAGGTGTAGCTCATCGCCTCCACGGTTTTGCGGGAGAAATGGATGACTTCCTCAAAATCATGGTGCTCTGGATTGTAAGCCACATCCACGCGGGTGCGGCGTTTGGTTTTGGGGTCCACCACCAAGCTGGTAGAATTCCAGAGGTAATGGTCTGAGGTCGCGAACACAAAATCCACTACGTTATCGGCGGTGAACTTCCAGGTATTACGGGCATTGGGGGCAGTGATGTCGCGGCGCTGCAGGTCACTTTTGTCAATCACGGCCGTGATGGCGTCCTTCTTTTCGGCGTCCTGAAGGCGCTTGGCGTACTTTTTCGTGAACACGGCATCGGCGTTCTTCAGGTCGCCGGTGGCCCACACCACAAAGTCCTTGGGCACGGTAATCTCAGCGTTGAACGAGCAGAAGTCGTTGTAGAACTCGGCCGGGCCTAGGTACGGGATGCGGTTCCAGCCGTCCACATCATCGTACACCGCGATACGCGGGAAGAAGTATGCCACGAAGGCCGCGCCCTGCGGGTCTACCTGTCCGGTGCGCATGTGCGAGCCCGCGTTTAGGGTGTAGTGGTAGGCAATGGAAAAACTGGCCTTCTGTTTGGGTGCCAACGGCTTGATGGGCAAAGTTAGGTTGGTGCCGTCAATGCGCAGTTTCTGCACGTTCTGCGGTTCCTGGTTTACCTGCAGGCGCTCAATCTGCACGCCCTCGTGGATGTCTTCGGGGTCTATGGTGTTGGCCCGGGGCGCTCCTTTCTGGTAATAGTTAGGGTACAGCTTGAAGACGATCACCTTGAGGGTATCGGGGCTGTTATTCGTGTAGGCAATGTCTACGGTTCCGGCCAGTTTCCGGGAAGACGGGTCAAAATCAACCTTGATGGTATAATCGGCGGTGTTCTGCCAGTAGCTTTTACCCGGCGTGCCGTCCAGGCTGCGAGTACCTTTCTGGTACGCTGCCGCGATGTTTCGGGGCATGGGCAGTTGTTGGGCAAAGGCGCTGGTGCTCAACGTGAGCAAAGCACAGAAGAGAAGTTGTTTAGGCGTTCGCATTCAATAAGGCCAGGTTTAGATGATGGCACACTAAAGGTAAGCGCTTTCTCTTTCCGGTCAGTAACCTTCGTCCAAATTTCCTGGGTGAAAAGCCTAAGCGCTGGATTAGGACTGTTTTTGTGAAATCAGGCCTGAATCACTTGTTAAAAGACTTAGCTGTGTGCCAGTGGTTAAATGGATAGTTTTGGAGCCAGCGGTGGATGTAAGAGGCGATCTCTTTCCAGCCGGGTTTTCCGCAGATAAAGTGCCTCCGCCCAGGGATTCCTGGTGCTCCGAAATGAGGCTGTAAAACAAGAAAGCCTGCTCTTAGGGAACAGGCTTTCTTGTTAGTGAATTTGGTTGCGCTTAGTGAACGGCGTCTTTCTTGCAGCAGCCATCCAGGCGGTCATAGGCGCGGGGAGTGGCCTTGGTATCATCGGCGTCATAGCCTAAGTCATTCACCGCTTTTCTTATTTTCTCTAATGATGTTTTCTGGCCGTTGTAAGATACGGTAAGTACTTTGGAGTCAACATCCAGGATGGCTTTGTTTACGCCTTTCTCGTAGGCCAGGCCTTTTTCAATGGTGGCTTTGCACATATCGCACACCGCCGAGGTCTTGATTTTTACCTCTTCGGCTTTGCCGCCGCCCTGGGCAAAAGAGAAAGAAGCCAGACCAGTGAGCATTAGGGAAAGCATCCAGATTTTAAGGGTTTTCATTTGTTTTAGGTTATGGTTGATTTATTCGTTTATGTTCTGTCTTCTGTTTTAAGCCTGTTTTGCCATAGTTAGGCCAAAACGGTTAATTGTTGATTGCTCATTGCTGATTGTTGTCTGGTTATTTGAAAAAACAATGAACAATCAACAATAAGCAATTATTTTAAAGTAAAGCGCATGCCGGCGTAGATTACCCGACCAACAATTGGGGCCCACACCATGCTGGCATCAAACTCCTGCCCGAAGGGATTGTCAGCGCCCACAATCGGTTTTCGCTGTTTGTAGTCCAGCAGGTTTTCGCCGCCCAGGTACACTTCCCAACGCTTGAACGCCCGCGTGATCTGACTATTAAACACCGCGTACGGGCTAACAGTTCTGGTCATGATGGAGGTTTCGTGGTGGTTCATGTCATGGTCCATGGATGGAACCAGCCTCTTCCCGAACCACTGGGCCGTTACATCGGCGCGCCATTTGTCAAAGGGGGTCGCGAAGCCCAGGTTCAGGAACGCCCGGTGGTTGGGGATGAAAGGCCGCCGCAACAACTCGCCGTTGTAGGTGGTGCGTACGTCAAAATACTTGTAAGCCGCTTTCACGTCCAGCATGGAAGTGAGTTCATACTGCACCTCCGCCTGGAAGCTTTTGGAGAATGACCTTCCGTTCAGGTTCGTGAACGCCACCTGGAACGGACTGCTGTACATATCAGGCACAATCTGGTTCTGGAAGGTGGTATAGTAGTAGTCGGTGATGAAGGCGCCTTTGCGCTCACCCACCTCAAAGTACTGCGTGAAGCTTCCGCCCAGGTTCCAGGCTTTCTCGGGCTGCAGATCGTTCTGGAAATAGAAAGCGCGGTTGCTGATGAGCGAGGCCACGTTCTCGGCAATGGGGTTGGCTACCCTGAAGCCTTTCCCGGCCGCCAGGCGCAGGATGGAATTGGGGGTGAAATCGTACTTCACGTTGAAGCGGGGCGTATACACCCAACCGTACAGGTTGTGGTGATCGGCGCGCACACCGCCCACCAAAGTCAGATTGGTGCTGTTTTGGTAAATATACTCGAAAAACGCCCCTGGTACCCGCTCCCGGCGCTTCAGACGCCTACCGGCCAGATTCTCCTGATAGTCCTCGTACTGGTAGCTCAGACCGGTTTTGTACGTGTGCGCTGTGTTCCCAAACGCAGACTGGAAAATCAGGTTGGCCAAACCGCTGTTCTGGAAGCCTTTGTAAGGCCTGGTGCCGTAATGCGAGTCAAAGTCGTGCCGGGCTCCGGACAGAATCAATCCGATGCTCTGATAGGGCTTGTCTTTGAAGGTGTAAGAAGTCTTAGAGAAGCCACTCACGCGGGCAGTCTCTGACTGGGTGCCGTAGAAACTGCCTTCCTCCTGTGGCATGCCGGGGCGGTAGCCCACCTGGCCTCCAGTTCTGGTTTCACGCAACGCCTGCACACCTATCTCAGCTACCCATTGCTTGCCTGTGTTGTACTTCCACTTGTTGAACACGTTGTAGTGCTTGCCCAGAGGCAGGTCCAGGAAACCGTCGTGGTTGTTGTCCACGCGGTTGCTGAGTTGGTCGGTGTGGAGCATGAGCACGGTGCTCAGTTTGGGCGTAAGCGTAAACGAGGTGTTCACGTTGGCGTCCCACTTGGCCAGGCTGTTGCCATAGAGGTTCACAAACACCCGGTCAGACTTCTCCGGATCTTTCAACCGCACGTTCACCTGCCCTGAAATAGACTCATAGCCATTCAACACCGAGCCGGTGCCTTTGATGATGTCAATGGCCTCTATATAAGTCCCAGACAGGTAGTTCAGACGGTAGGGGGTTGCCAGGCCGCGCAGGGCAGGCACGTTATCGGTGGTCATGAGGGTGTAGGCCCCGTCCAGGCCTAGCATCTGGATCTGTTTGGCCCCGGACACCGCGTCTGAGGTGGAAACCTCCACCGAGGCGTTTGTCTCAAAGCTCTCGGCCAGGTTACAGCACGCCGATTTGGTCAGGTCTTTTGCCGTGATCACTTGGGAGTTGGTAGGCGTAAGCGCTGAGTAGCGGTCCTGTTTGCCTGTAATGGTCACTTCCTTGATGGAGGTAACAGATTTCAGTTGCACCACAATATGGGCGCGGCCCTGCACCTGCACGGTGTCTGGTTTGTAGCCGATGTAGCTGACCAAAATGGCTGTTTGCGCTGCAGGGGCAGGAGCCAGCGTAAAGTGGCCGTTGGAATCGGTGCTGGTGGCCTGGTTTGTGCCCAGCCAGATCACCGAGGCCCCAATTAGCGGGGTGGCGTTGGCGGCATCTACCACGCGGCCCGCCAGGTTCTGGGCTTGCCCAGCCAACGGCAGCAGTAGCCCGATAAGTGTCATTCCCTGAAAAGCACGACGTATATTAGATAACATGGATTGGATTTCATTTAGATTCAACATCTTTTCTGAAGGGCAGAAGCACCGGTTAAGATGTATTCTGCCTTAAAAGCGAAAAGTAGGACCTAAACGATGAGGGTGTGCAGCCGGTGCAGGAGTTCTCTGCCCGCCAGCGGTGGGGAGCTGTCTGAATAAAAAGCCCAGGAACCAATGGCCGGCGCGGTGCTTACCGGCGGCATCAAAAAAGAGGTGGTAAGCACCGGCATGAGCGCCAGTAATTCCACCTTGCTGAATTTCAAGGTGGAAGGAATGTCCAGTTTGTGGTAGGTCACGGAGGAGCTGCAGCAAGACTGCTGTTCCACCTTGGTGACCTCGTCCTGGCAAGAAGACTTTTTCTCCGCCGCGCAGCATTCCATACCCCCAGATTGAAGGCCTATTTCCTCTATCGGCGACATGCCCAGCATGGCACAAAACCTATGGGTTGCCGCCACGCCAATAGAGCCCGTCAGGAGGCAAAAAGCCACCGCCAGAAGCACAATATGTCGGAGTTTCCCACGCATACCACAAAGATATGGAATTTTGCTCCACTTTCCTCCACCTTCCTTCCACCGGCGCTTTTCAGCGGTTCCCAAAGCTTGTTAAATGAACTAAACTCCTGATTGTTAATTGTTTGAGTAAGTATTCACGTGTTATTTAGCAAATAATTCAGAAACGTTTTCCAAAACTTATCCCGAAGTGCTAGAGGAAAAATGTGGATAATGTGCATAAGTGGGGTGGATAACCATGATTTATCCACAAAGTGGGAAAAAGTGGGAGACCGTGGTTGACTTTGCTTCGCCCTTTAGTACTTTTGCTTTGTACCAAAGACTGTCGTCACTGCCTAAGCTACCATGAACTTCCTCTCCGGCGAATACGAATGTAAGCTAGACCCGAAGGGAAGATTGGTGCTGCCTGCCAAAATCAAATCCAACCTGCCCGAGGAGTGCGGAAACCAGGTGGTTTTAACCCGTGGGTTTGAGCCTTGCCTGGTGTTGTACCCCAGAACAGAGTGGAAAACGATCTATGACCGGGTAGCGGGGCTGAACGAGTTCAATGAGGAGTACCGGCATTTCCAGCGGAATTTCTTCCGGGGGAATACTGAGATTGAGCTTGACAATGCCGGACGTTTCATCTTGCCGCGCACCATGGTGCGATACGCCGAGATTGAGAAGGAGGCCATTGTGGTAGGGCTGGGGAACCGGGTGGAAATCTGGAACCCAGACAAATACGACGCATTTTTAATTAAAGACCAACAGAACTTCTCGCAGTTAGCGCAGAAGTTCCTCGGGGAGCACCCGAGCGTACCACCAACTGAATAAACGCCTATGCAGTACCACCAGCCCGTTTTGTTGCAGGAATCGGTAGATGCGTTGGCTATTAAACCCGGCGGCATTTACGTAGACGTCACCTTTGGCGGGGGCGGACACTCTGCGCACATCTTAGAGCAGATGCAGGGTGGGCAACTCTACTCCTTTGACCAGGATACCGATGCCGAGAAGCAGGCCGAACGGCTGATCTCAGACAAATTCACGTTTGTCAAAGCCAACTTCCGCTACCTCAAGAAATACCTGCGTCTCTACGGCGTGCGTCAGGTAGACGGTATTCTAGCTGACCTGGGGGTTTCCTCCCATCAGTTCAACACCGCTGAGCGCGGTTTCTCCACCCGGTTTGACGGTCCCCTGGACATGCGCATGGACAATGAAAGTCCGCTCACGGCGCGTGAGGTGGTGAATACCTACGAAGAAGAACAACTGCACAAAATATTCGGGTTGTACGGCGAGGTGAAGAATGCCAAAACCCTAGCCCGTGAACTGGTCTCGGCCAGAAACGTGCAGCCCATTGAAACCATCGCAGATTTTAAGAAGGCCATTGCCGGCATTACGCCCCGCGGGAAAGAAAATAAATACTTGGCCCAGGTTTTCCAGGCGCTTCGCATAGAGGTGAACGATGAACTCAAAGCCCTGGAGGAAATGCTGGAACAGGCCGTGGAGGTCTTGAAGCCCGGTGGGAGGTTATCGGTGATTTCCTACCATTCCCTGGAAGACCGGCTGGTGAAGAACTACATCGCCAAGGGTAAGTTCTTCGGGGAGGTGGAGAAGGATTTCTTCGGGAATGAGATCAAACCCCTGGATTCAGTGACCCGCAAGCCCATTGTGCCGGGTGATTTGGAATTACAGGAAAACAACCGCTCCCGCAGCGCCAAGTTGCGGGTAGCGCAGAAAAGAGAGACACCTGAATCGTTGAAGAAGTAGGGAGAAAGAAGGGAAAGCAAAACATTTTACGATTTGATTATGGCAGTCAACACCGTACGTCCACAAGTGAATCGGCCTAAGGCAAACACCGTAAGGGAAGTGCCCAAGGTAGAGAAGCCGCGTTCTGCGCGCCCAAAGCGCCAGAAGGGGACCAGTTTGTTTGAACTGTTGGACCGCTACACCAAGGTAGACTGGTTTTTTGCCGAGGGCCTGCCCGTGCGGTATCTGCCCAAGGTGCTGTTCCTGATGGGCGTGACCTTGTTCTACATTGGCAACACCCACTACGCTGACCGTACCCTTCGCCGCATTGACAAAACCAAAGCCGAAACCGAGGATTTGCGCGCGGATTACACCACTTTGAAATCTGAGTACATGGAGGCGAGTAAGCAGTCTGAGGTGGCCCGAAACGTGGCACCCCTTGGTCTTATGGAAAGCTCCACTCCACCCATCCAAGTAGTTCTGAAGAAAGATGAATATTAAGAGGTCCATCGTTACGCGCGTGCGGGTGGCCTTTTTGGCTATCTGCCTTTTCGCGTTCGCGATTATCTACAAAGTTGGTTACATCCAGATCAAGGACGGCGACCGCTGGCGCGAGATCGCCAACGAGAAGCGTTTCCATTACCAGCCGGTGTTTGCCACCCGCGGGAACATCTACTCCAACGATGACCGCATCATGGCCACCTCGCTGCCTTTCTACCGCGTGGCGTTTGACCCTACCATCTCGCCCAGCGACATCTTCTCCAAAGGCATTGACTCTTTGGCTATTCAACTGTCGCGCTTCTACGGGGACCGTTCTCCGTCTTATTACAAGCAGAAAATCAAAAACGCCCGCAGCGCCGGCCGCAAATACGTGCGCCTCAACGGCCGCCTCATCAATTACCAGGACAAGAAGATGATGGCCAAATGGCCTATTTTTAGGGCCGGCAAGAACAAAGGAGGGGTGATCTTCGAGAAACTGGACCGCCGGTTCCTGCCGTTCGGGTCCCTGGCCAAGCGTACCATCGGTTTCATCAACGAAGACCGCAAAGGCGCGGGTCTGGAGTTCTCCTTTAACCGCCACCTGGCCGGAAAAGACGGCGAGGCCCTGTACGAGCGCATGGCCGGCGGGAACAAGCCCATCAACGACGGTACCGAGGTAAAGCCCATGCCCGGCTTCGATATCCAGACCACTATTGACATTAACCTGCAGGACGTGGCTGAAAACGCCCTGAACCGTGCCCTTACCCTCAATGACGCCGCCCACGGCTGTGTGATCTTGATGGAAGTGAAGACTGGTCACATCAAAGCCATTGCCAACTTGGGTCGCCAAGCCGAGGGTGTGTACGCCGAGGACTATAACTACGCGGTGGGTAACCAGGGCCGTACCGAGCCGGGCTCTACCTTCAAGCTGGCTTCCATGATGGCCCTGCTGGAGGAAACCGACATGAAACTGACCGATACCGTTGATACCGGCAACGGTTCTGAGCGCATTGGGGGAGCGGTGAAGACTGATACCCACGGCAACGGCAGAATCAGTTTACAGCAGGTTTTTGAAAAATCGTCCAATATCGGGGTAGCCAAACTCATCCAGCAGACCTTTGAGAAGGACCCGCAGAAGTACGTTGATTACCTGCACAAATTCGGGTTGCACCAGCCGCTGGGCTTCCAGATGAACGGCGAGGCCATTCCTTACATCAAATCGCCCAAAGACCGCAGCTGGAGCCGTCCGTCGCTGTCTACCATGGCCATTGGGTATGAGCTGAAGATCTCTCCGTTGCAGACCCTGGCGTTTTACAATGCGGTGGCTAACAACGGCGTGAAAGTGCAGCCCATGATTGTGAAGAGCATCAAGCGCGCCGATCAGATCCTAGAGTCTTACGAAGCCAAGGTCCTGAACCCTAAAATCTGTTCTGACGAGACCCTGGCGCAGCTGCGGCAGATGATGGAAGGCGTGGTGGAGAACGGAACGGCCAAAAACCTGAAGAGCAAAGACTACAAGGTGGCCGGTAAAACCGGTACCGCCCGAAAGGTGATCAACGGCCAGTACACCAGAAAATACTCCACTTCTTTTGTAGGCTACTTCCCGGCAGACCGCCCGAAGTATAGCTGTATTGTGATTATTGACTCTCCGCAGAAAAACGCCCAGTACGGCGGAGACGTGGCCGCCCCGGTTTTCCGGGAATTGGCTGACAAAGCCTACGCCCAGGACCTCGCCATCCATGCTCCTATGGTGCGCCGCCCGGTAGGGGTACAGCCCAAATTGCCCGTGCTGCACGCCGGAAACCAGGAAGAACTGACCATCCTTTGCAACAAACTAGGCGTAAGTGCCCACCCGCTGAGCCCCGAGGAAGATTGGGTACGGGTAGACACCCAGAAACAGTCGGTGTCGCTTAAACCGGTGCCGGTGAAAATGGGCCAGGTGCCCGATGTCACCGACATGACCTTAAAAGATGCGCTTTACCTGCTGGGGAACCACGGCATCAAAGTACGGGCCATCGGGCTGGGGCGGGTAGAGAGCCAAAGCATTCCGCCGGGGCAACCCGTGGCGAAAGGTACAATTATCACCATTACACTAACTACACATGGCGCAACTAGAAAACCTGCTTCAGGTACTCCAGTCAACGCAATTGCTCGGGCCTTCTAACCCCGAGCTTTCTGCGTTAACAATGGATTCTCGCCAGGCTGGGCCGGGCGTGGCTTTCTTTGCTATCAAAGGGACGCTCCGCGATGGCCATGATTTTATAGAGACGGCGGTGGCGAAGGGCGTTTCTGTGGTGTTTTGCGAAAAACTGCCCCAAAACGCTCCGGACAATGTCACCTTCGTACAGGTACCCAGCGTGGCCGAGGCCATGGGGCTGGTAGCCGCCGAGTTCTACGGCAATCCTTCCCGCAAACTGAAACTGGTGGGCGTGACCGGCACCAACGGCAAAACCACCTGCGTGACTTTGCTGCACAAACTCTACCGTGACCTGGGCTACAACGCCGGCTTGCTGTCAACGGTGCAGAACCAGATCAACGAGACCGTGATCCCCGCTTCGCATACTACCCCTGATGCCATCACGCTGCAGGGTTTGCTGGCCCAGATGGTGAAAGCCGGCTGTACGCACGCCTTCATGGAAGTGAGCTCGCACGCCTTGGTGCAGCACCGCGTTACCGGCGTGCAGTTCACCGGGGCGGTTTTCACCAACATCACCCACGACCACCTGGACTACCACGGCACCTTTGACGAGTATATCCGGGCTAAAAAGCTGTTTTTCGACAACCTGAGCCGTAAAGCTTTCGCGCTGGTAAACGCTGACGACAAGCGCAGCATGGTCATGCTGCAGAACACCAAAGCCGCCAAATACACCTACGCCCTCCGCAAAGAAGCCGACTTCAAAGCCCGCCTGCTGGACAACTCCATCCAGGGATTGCAGCTGGAGCTAGAAGGGCAGGAAGTGTGGTTCAGATTGATAGGCACCTTCAACGCCTATAACCTGCTGGCAGTGTATGGCGCCGCCACCCTGCTGGGCGAAGATCCGAAGGAAGTGCTGGCCAGTCTTTCTAATCTTACCTCTGCCGCGGGCCGATTCGATTATGTGGTGTCACCGGGTCAGATCACCGGCATTGTGGATTATGCCCACACGCCCGATGCGCTGGAGAATGTGCTGCAGACCATTCAGCAGATCAGGAAACCAGAGCAGAAAGTCATCACCATTGTGGGCTGCGGTGGTAACCGCGATGCCGCCAAGCGTCCGGTCATGGCCGATATCGCCGCCAAGATGAGTGACCGCGTGATTCTAACCTCAGACAACCCGCGGGACGAGGATCCGCAGGAAATCCTGAACCAGATGCAGGCTGGCGTGAAAAGCACCGATCTGAAGAAAGCAATATCGGTGGTGGACCGCCGCGAGGCGATTAAAACCGCCGTGCTGCTGGCCGAGGCCGATGACATTATCCTGGTGGCGGGCAAGGGCCACGAGACCTATCAGGAAGTGAAAGGCGTGCGGTCGCCGTTTGATGACAAGCAGGTGCTGCAGGAGTCATTTGCCTTGCTCCAGAAGTAAGGCAGATACTGAAAAACTAAAATGACTTAGGTGAGAAGAGTCCCCAACCAGACGCTTCTCTCACGATAAAAAGAAACGGATGCTTTATTACCTTTTTGATTTTCTGGATAGGCAGTTTGACTTCTACGGGGCGGGCGTAATGCGCTACATCTCGTTCAGGGCCGGACTGGCTGCCCTTTTCTCGCTTCTGATTGCCATGATTTTCGGTGGACGCCTTATCAGGGTCCTGCACCGCCGACAGGTAGGAGAGTCTATCCGGGATTTGGGTCTGGAAGGGCAGTTGGAGAAAAGAGGCACCCCCACCATGGGCGGGCTTATCATCCTGCTGGCCATTGTGCTGCCCACCCTGCTGTTGGCGCGCCTGGATAATGTTTATATTCTGCTCATGCTTGTGTCTACCGTGTGGTTGGGCGCCATCGGCTTCCTGGATGACTACATCAAGGTTTTCCGCAAAAACAAGGAAGGTCTGGCCGGTCGCTTTAAGGTGATGGGCCAGGTGGGCCTTGGCCTGATTGTGGGCCTGACGCTGTTTTTCTCCGAGGACGTGGTAGTGCGCCAGTACCTTACCACCAAAGGCCTCTCCGCCATTGACGTCTCCAGCACTTTCACCGATGTCCGGAAGATGATCACCACGGTGCCTTTCACCAAGAACAATGAGCTGGACTATTACCAGTTTTTCAGCTTCGCGAGTCCGTTGCTGGGTTCCTATGCCCGTTTCCTCTACATCCCGCTGGTGATCATCATCATCACAGCCGTATCAAACGGCGCCAACATCACCGACGGAATCGACGGTCTGGCGGCCGGGACTTCGGCCATCATCGGGACCACGCTGGCGGTTTTCGCCTGGGTATCGGGTAACTCCATCTTCGCCGATTACTTTGACATTATGTACATCCCTAACACCGGGGAGCTGGTGATTTTCTGTACCGCTTTTGTGGGTGCCTGCGTGGGTTTCCTGTGGTACAACTCCTATCCGGCCCAAGTGTTCATGGGCGATACCGGTTCCTTGTCTATTGGCGGGATCATCGCCGTTTTAGCCCTGATTTTGAGAAAAGAGCTCTTAATTCCCATCCTGTGCGGGATTTTCCTGGTGGAGAATCTCTCGGTGATGCTGCAGGTGAGCTACTTCAAATACACCAAGAAGAAATACGGCGAGGGTCGGCGCATCTTCAAGATGTCTCCGTTGCACCACCACTACCAGAAGCTGGGCTACCATGAATCCAAGATCGTTTCCCGTTTCTGGACAGTGGGCATCATGCTAGCGATTTTGACCTTGGTGACCCTGAAATTAAGATAATCTGTTTGGAGCCTCTTTTAAGGAAAACAGGCCCTAAACGAAGAACATAAAAGCAAAAGCAATGCAGAAAATAGCCATACTAGGAGCAGGGGAGAGCGGCGTGGGAGCAGCCTTGTTGGCGCAGGCCAAAGGCTTTGACGTGTTCGTCTCAGACCGTGGGTCCATTTCTGAAAAGTACCGGCAGCAATTGGCCCAGGCGCAGATTCCATTTGAGGAGGGTACCCACTCGCTAGAGCAAATCTATGCCGCCACTGAAATCATCAAAAGCCCGGGTGTTCCGGATACTGCGCCGGTGATCCAAGGTGCGGTGGAGCGCAACATTCCGGTGATCTCGGAGATTGAGTTTGCGGGGCGCTACGCCTCCGGTAAGTGCATCTGCATCACGGGCACCAACGGCAAAACCACAACTACGCTGCTGACTTACCATCTCCTGAAAAGCGCTGGTCTGAAAGTGGCCCTGGCCGGGAACGTGGGCGAGAGCCTGGCCGGAAAGGTGCTGGAAGGCGGCTACGACTTCTACGTGGTGGAACTGAGCAGTTTCCAGCTGGACAACATGTACAGCTTCAAAGCGCATATCAGCATCCTGCTCAACATCACCCCAGACCACTTGGACCGCTACGGGTACCAGATGGAAAACTACGCGGCCGCCAAATTCCGGATTGCCCAAAACATGACTTCTTCAGATTTCTTCCTGTTCAACCAGGATGATGCCGAGATCCAGAAATACATGGCATCGCACGAAGTGCCGGGCACGCAGGTGCCGTTTGGCCTGAAAGCATCGGAAGGCTTGGCGATCCAGTTCCAGGGTCAGGAGATTTCAGCCTCTTTTTCGCAAATCAGCGCCAAAGTAGATACCTCCAAGTCGCCTTTGATTGGGCAGCACAACCAATACAACACCATGGCCGCAGTAGGCGCCGCGCTGCTGGTGGGCATCGAGCCAACCCAGATTGAAGAAGCCCTGGGTACTTTCCAGAATGCCGAGCACCGTTTGCAGCCGGTAGGGGAGATAGAGGGTGTGCGCTTCATCAATGATTCCAAAGCCACGAACGTGGAAGCCGTTTGGTACGCACTGGACGGTATTCAGCAACCAATAGTGTGGGTGGTGGGCGGCACTGATAAGGGCAATGACTACACGCCGCTGTTGCCGCTGGTGCAGGAGAAGGTGAAAGCCATAGTGTGCCTGGGCCTGGATAACAGCAAGATTCTGGCTGCTTTTTCCCAAATAGGCCTGAAAATGGTGGAGACCCGCGACGTGAATGAGGCAGTGCAGCTGGCCAAGGATTTTGCTGAGGCCGATGATGTGGTCCTGCTTTCCCCGGCCTGCGCCAGCTTTGACCTTTTCAACAATTACGAACACCGGGGCCGCGCTTTTGCCCAGGCAGTTGCCACCCTTAAAAGTACCGTAGCATGACTCCTGTAAAAAACTGGCTTCGTGACAATCTCAAAGGCGACCCCATTTTGTGGGGCATCGTCTTGACGTTTGGGCTCATCAGTATTGCCGTGGTGTACTCGGCTACCGGTACGCTGGCCTACAAAAAGATGGGCGGTAACACCGAGTATTACCTGTTCAAACACTCCAGCTTGATCTTCATCGGGTTGGCTTTCGTGTGGCTCGCGCACAAGATCAATTATCGCTACTATGCCAAACTGAGTTTGCTGGCCCTCATTTTCTCGGTGCCCCTGCTCATCTATACCTACCTCAAAGGCTCCAACATCAACGAGGCCTCGCGCTGGCTCACCATCCCGGTGATCAATCAGACGTTCCAGCCTTCGGATTTGGCCAAACTGGCCTTGATCTCTTACCTGGCCAGCATCCTGAGCAAGCGCCAGATGAACATTGAATCCAAGCAGACCCTGATTCCGCTGTTTCTCTGGAGCGGTTTGATCTGCGGATTGATTGCCATGAGTAACATCTCTACCGGCTTGCTGCTGTTTTTGACCTGCCTGCTTCTGATGTTCATTGGCCGGATTCCTATGAAATCCATCATGATCATGATTGCGGTAGGGGCATTGTTCGGAACCATTGCGCTGGCGCTGGGGCAACGGGCGCAGACGGCCATCTCCCGGATTGAGAACTTCATGGATAAAGACCAGACGGTTTTCCAGTTGGAGCAGTCGTACATCGCCATTGCAACGGGCGGGGTTTTAGGAAAAGGCCCCGGAAACTCAGATCAGCGCAACGTGCTGCCGCACCCGTACTCAGACTTTATCTACGCCATCATCATTGAAGAATATGGCATGTTGGGAGGCGCTGTGATCCTGTTCCTGTACCTGGCTTTCCTGTACCGCGGCATGATGGCGGTGACCAACAGTTTAGGGGCCTTCGGCGGATTACTGTCCGCGGGCATCAGTTTCAGTCTGGTCATTCAGGCCATGGTGAACATGGGCGTGGCCGTGGGCTTGGGTCCGATCACGGGTCTGCCGCTGCCGCTGCTGAGTATGGGGGGGACCTCGCTCATCTTCACCGGTATCTCCATCGGGATTATCCTGAGTGTGAGCCGGAGTGAGCATGAGGCCAAACTAGCCGCCGCGCCCACGGCTAACAAACCCGCAAACGTGTTAACGCATGCCTGAGAAACAATATAGATTCATTATCAGCGGCGGGGGTACCGGTGGGCACATTTACCCGGCGGTGGCCATCGCCAACGAGATCAAACGACTGCACCCGTCGGCGGAGATCCTTTTCGTGGGGGCCCAGGGCCGGATGGAGATGACGCGCGTGCCTGAGGCCGGTTATAAAATCATCGGGCTCTGGATCAGCGGGCTGCAGCGTCGCCTTACGGTAGACAACCTTTCCTTTCCGCTGAAAGTGATATCCAGCATCCGGAAAGCCTACAAGATTATCAAAGATTTCAAACCCGATGCGGTAGTAGGGGTGGGTGGTTACGCCAGCGGCCCTTTGCTGTATGCGGCCGCTAAAATGGAGATCCCGTCCTTGATCCAGGAGCAGAACTCGCACGCGGGCATCACCAATAAGCTGCTGGCCAACAAAGTGGACAAAGTCTGCGTGGCCTATGACAGCATGTACAAGTATTTCCCCAGCGCTAAGATCGTGCTCACCGGCAACCCGGTGCGGCGTGATATAGCAGAACTTGAAGGCAAGCGGACCGAGGCCATGCAGTTTTTCGGCCTGAACCCGGATCGGCTTACGTTTCTGGTGATTGGTGGAAGTCTGGGCGCCCGTACCTTGAACCAAAGCACCCAACTGGCGCTGCAGAAAATCCAGGAGGCGGGCTACAACCTTATCTGGCAAACCGGGAAAGCTTTTTTTCTAACCGCCGAGGAATCAGCCAGGAACTATCCAGCCGACCAGGTCAGGGCCTATGACTTCATCAAACGGATGGATTTGGCCTACGCCGCCGCCGATGTGGTGATTTCAAGGGCCGGGGCGCTTTCCATCTCTGAGCTGTGCCTGGCCAAGAAACCATCCATCCTGGTGCCTTCGCCCAACGTGGCCGAAGACCATCAGACCAAAAACGCAATGGCCCTGGTGCAGAAAGACGCCGCCGTGCTGGTGAAAGATTTTGAGGCCTCGCAGAAATTGTGGGATGCCGCTTTTGCTTTAGGCAAAGACCCCGCTAGGCAGCAAACGCTGCGTGAGAATATTGCCCAATTGGCCAAGCCGCACGCCACCGAAGCCATTGTCCAAGAACTTCTGAAGCTAACCTGATGAATCTGCACCAATACCGCCATATCTATTTCCTGGGCATCGGGGGCATTGGCATGAGTGCCATCGCCCGGTGGTTTCTGGCCAAAGGATTCGCCGTGGCCGGCTATGACAAAACACCCACCCCCTTGACCCAGAAGCTGACAGAGGAAGGCGCCACCATCCATTTTGAAGATGACGTAGCGCTGATTCCGGCCTCATTTAGGGAAAACAAGGCAGAAACGCTGGTGGTCTTAACCCCGGCCGTTCCTGCCACCCACGCAGAGCGGCAGTACCTGGAGCGGGAAGGCTTTACCATCATGAAACGCTCCCAGGTGCTGGGTCTGCTGACCAAAGACCAATACCTTGTGGCGGTGGCCGGCACGCATGGCAAAACCACCACTTCGTCTATGGTGGCGCACCTGCTGCACCACGCCAATGTTTCCACTTCCGCATTTTTAGGGGGTATTTCCACCGATTTAGGCTCAAACCTGCTGCTGCCGCACCAGGAAGAGGAGCGCGCCCTGGCCGTGGTGGAGGCCGATGAGTACGACCGCTCGTTCCTCACGCTGTACCCAGACATCGCCATTGTCACCTCTACTGATCCTGATCACTTGGACATCTACGGCCAGAAAGAAGCTTTGGTGGACTCGTTCCGGCAGTTTGTGCGGCAGATCAAACCTAACGGTTATTTGTTGCTCAACCACACCGCCGATCAGTCCCTGGCCCAAGCGGTTGACCCAACGGTGACCGTGATCAGGTACGGGCTTGAGAATGAGGAACTAAGCGCCACGGACGTGAAGATTGCAGATGGCGCCATGAAATTTTCGGCGCAGGGACGGAACTTACTTCTGCCCGAGACTGCTTTGCAGGTCCCGGGATTCCATAACGTGGAGAACGCTTTGGCGGCTGCCCAGGCGGTTTCTTTGCTTGGTGTTCCGGTGGAAAAAATAAGGTCGGGAATTTCAGAATATACGGGTGTAAAAAGACGGTTCGAAAAGGTATTTGCATCTGAAAAAAGAGTATATTTAGATGATTATGCTCACCACCCCAGAGAGATAGAGGCGTTCCTTCAATCGGTAAGGGCGTTGTATCCGGGGCAGAAGCTGAGGGTAATCTTTCAACCGCACCTATTCACTCGCACCCGCGACTTTTTAGATGGATTTGTCCGAAGCCTGAGCCTCGCGGATGAGGTATGGCTCTTGGAGATATATCCGGCCCGGGAACTGCCAATTCCCGGGGTAAACTCGGCACTATTGTTTGAGCAATTAAAGACCGATAAGCGTCTTTTGCGCAAAAATGAAGTGTTGGAATTATTGGCAAATGATTTGGACTATAATGTGTTAGCTACCGTTGGAGCCGGGGATATAGACACCCTGGTGCCAGAGATTAAATGCTTACTGGAGGAGAAGGACCATGTTATGGAATAGAAAGGTAAAAGCGCTTCTATTTGCCGTTTTTTGCATGGGGGGCTTTGTGTTTTTAGCGGGATTTTCAAAAGCTAGACAGGAGGGAAAAATATGTAAAAAAGTTAATATTAAAATTGATAATGAGTATAACAATTACTTTCTTAGTGAATCGGAAGTGATGGCGCTGCTGACCCGTAACGGGAGTCAGCCACTCACGGGAATGAAAAAAGAGGAGATTGACCTCAAGCGGCTGGAAATGCGGATTAAATCGCATAAATTTGTGCGCGAAGCGGAGGTCTCTCGTGATCTGGAGGGAAACATCAATGTCACGATTCAGCAAAACCGGCCAATAGCCAGGTTGCTAAGCACTGAGAAGGACGTGTACTTAGACGAAGAAGGAAACCAGCTGCCTTTGTCTACCCTATACACGGCCCATGTCATACCTGTGACAGCATCAGTGGTGACATCTGCCAAAGGAGGCTCCTTTTTTCAGGACTCAGTGGGAATTGCGTATCTGTCCCTGCTACGGTACATTGAAAAAGACCCGTTCTGGAACGCACAGCTTGCCCACATGGACATTGACCAGCAAGGCAAGGTGAGCTTTTTGACCCAGGTGGGTGACCAGCGCATTGAGTTCGGGAAACCGGTGAATGTGCAGGAGAAATTCAGAAGGCTTTTCATCTTCTACAAAGAAGTGATGCCAGTAGTGGGTTGGGATAAGTACAGCCGATTGAATGTGGAATACAAGGATCAGATTATTTGTGAATAATTAAGAACATGACGCAGAACGACAAAATAGTTGTAGGCTTAGACATTGGAACAACCAAAATTTGCGCGCTGGTAGGTAGGAAGAATGAATACGGCAAGCTAGAGATCCTTGGCTTGGGGAAAGCGGTTTCTGAAGGGGTAGTGCGGGGCATGGTAAGCAACATTGACAAAACCGTTGAAGCCATCCGTAAAGCGATAAAACAGGCCGAAGAGCAATCTGGCATTGACATAAAGGTAGTGAACGTGGGTATTGCCGGGCAGCACATCAAAAGTCTGCAGCACAACGGCTCCATCACACGCACCTCCCTTGACAGCGAGATCACCGTGGAAGACGTGAACCGTCTTACCAATGATATGTACCGTCTGGTGACACCACCGGGCAGTGAAATCATCCACGTAATGCCACAAGACTACAAAGTGGATTACGAAGATGGTATCATGGATCCGGTAGGCATGTCTGGTGTGCGTCTGGAAGGCAACTTCCACATCATCACGGCCCAGTCTAACGCGGTGAACAACATCACCAAGTGTATCAGCCGCGCCGGTCTGGAGATTGACCAACTCATTCTTGAACCGTTGGCTTCCTGCATGTCTGTGCTGAGCGAAGAAGAGCGCGAGGCAGGCGTTGCCCTGATTGACATTGGGGGCGGAACCACAGACCTGGCTATCTTCAAAGACAATATTATCCGGCACACCGCAGTTCTTCCTTTCGGGGGGAACATCATAACCTCAGACATCAAGCAGGGTTGCATGGTTATGCAGAACCAGGCTGAGCAACTGAAGGTGCGTTTTGGGAAGGCCATTGCAGACGAAGCCTCTGATAATGAGATCGTTTCCATCCCTGGCCTGCGTGACCGGACCCCTAAAGAAATATCCTTAAAAAACCTTGCTTTCATTATAGAAGCAAGAATGGAGGAAATTGTTGAACTCGTTTACTCAGAAATTGTTAGAAGCGGGTATGCCAACCAATTGGCGGCAGGCGTTGTGATCACCGGAGGCGGTGCGCAACTGCAGAACCTGGTGCAATTAGTAGAGTACTTGACAGGCCTTGATGCCCGTATCGGATATCCGAATGAGCATTTGGGTAAGAGCAAGATAGACTCTGTGAAAAGCCCCATGTTTGCAACTACCGTAGGTTTGGTTCTGGCGGGTTACCAGGCACTGGATGAGCGGGTGAACCGCTATACAGAAATGGCTAACACGCCGGTTGTCCGGAGCACCAATGAGGTGAAACCTGTTCAGAAGGCTAGCAACAGTGGAGGTGGGGTAGGTTTCTTCAGTAAGATAATGGAGCGTACCAAAAGCATGCTGATCGATGATTTTGACGATAAGCAACAGAACTATTAACGCGTAATTTCAGGAGAGATAACATGAGTTTTTCATCGTATAAGTTTGATGTGCCATCGCACTCCAAATCTATCATCAAGGTAATTGGTGTTGGCGGAGGAGGAAGCAATGCCGTGAACCACATGTTCAACCAAGGCATTAAGGACGTGGAGTTTGTGGTGTGCAATACCGATGAACAGGCGTTGAAAAGCAGCAGTGTGCCTAACAAACTCCAGATCGGGACCACCCTTACCGAAGGACTTGGTGCTGGGGCTAACCCGGAGCGTGGCAAACAGGCTGCCTTAGAAAGTAAGGAAGAGATAAGAGAACTGTTAGGTGCCCACACCAAGATGGTATTCATCACGGCAGGTATGGGAGGTGGAACCGGAACCGGTGCCGCTCCGGTAATTGCCAAGGTGGCCAAAGAGATGGACATCCTTACGGTGGGTATTGTTACTGCTCCTTTCGCATTTGAAGGCCGTAAGAAGCGCACCGCCGCTGACAACGGTATCAAAGAACTGAGCGACAACTGCGATACCGTTCTTGTTATCCTCAATGACAAACTGCGCGAGATGTTTGGGAACCTGCCTATCAGGGCGGCGTTTGCCAAAGCCGATAACGTTCTGACCACTGCCGCCAAAAGTATTGCCGAGATCATTACGGTGACTTCTGAGGTGAACGTGGACTTTGAAGACGTGAAGACGGTAATGAAAGACTCCGGCGCTGCCGTAATGGGTTCTGCCATCACCGAAGGTGAGAACAGAGCACTGCGGGCTGCTGAGGAATCTTTGTCTTCTCCGTTGCTCAACAACACTGATATCCACGGAGCCCAGAAAATCCTTCTTTCCATCATGTCTGGTGACCAGGCAGAACTGGAAATGGATGAACTGACCGAGATCACTGATTATATCCAGGAGAAAGCCGGCGATGATTCAGAGGTGATCTTTGGCCACGGGATTGATTCTTCTTTGGGAGCCAGCATACGGGTGACCGTGATTGCTACTGGTTTTGCACGCGAAATTGAAAGCCTGCCAGCCCCAAAAAAGTCTTTTGAGGCAGCAGCACCAGTTGGAGCAACTGCGCCTCAGGCCATAACTGAGGAAGTTGTAGAGCCAGTCGCTCCGGTAGTATCCGCCACTTACACGGTAACCCCGCCTGCGTCCGCTAACCAGTTGGTTGCGAATGAGCCAGTGCGCAAGCCCGCTCCGGTAGCTGAGAATACCAATCGTATCGTTTTTGACCTGGATTCTGATAATGGTGTGGTAACTCCTGCCTATGAGGAAGAGGTTTTCGTGCCAGAGCCGGTGCAGGAAGTAAGAGATCCGCAGCAGAGCCGCATGGATGAGCGCCGTGAGCGTCTCCGCAGACTGAGCGCAGATGCCTACTCAGATGCCTCTATCAAAGAGAAACTGGAAGTTCCTGCTTACCTGCGCAGAAATGTGCAACTGGAGAATGTAGTGCCTTCAGCGGAGCAGAAGATCTCCCGCTTCAACCTGAACGATGACAACGAACTTTTAGGAGACAACCGTTTCCTGCATGATAATGTAGACTAGGCGTTTTAGCCCTGTTTTCAAAAAAGAAGCCCTGAAACGGATTGCGTTTCAGGGCTTCTTTTTTTATTTTAGGGGAAATGTGAATCAGCGCCTTTTTAAGGAATGTATCTGGACCGTAGGGCAACCCTTGTGATTGCCCCTACACATTGTTTTCTGTTGCGCCTTCAGTCATTTGTTGGTGGCTGTCCACCTATAGGAGGACTATAATCCTCAAGTGCAACTTGGTGAGGCGTTCTCTAAAATAACCTGTTTAGCTGCTATAGCCGTTAAGGGTAACCACTAGGGTTGCCCCTACATCTGCGTCTCAAAAAGAGAGGAACTCCTCGATCTGCTCTTCCAGAAGCTGGCGGTACAGCGGATTGGTGAACTGTCCTTCCTGCATGTGCTTGTGGATGTATGGGAAGCGGGGTTTCTGGGCCAGCACGTGCAGCCCGCAATAGTGGAGCACATCGGTGAGGTGGCTTAGCGCAATGTTCCCGCCTTGGCTGCCGGTAGACAGGCCCACCAGGGCACCTTTCTTTCTGCGCAGGGCATCTGGGTACTCCAAACCATCAATAAAGGCCTTGAGCACGCCTGGGTAAGAGCAGTTATATTCCGGCACCACGAATACCATTTTCTGCACATCAGCCACACGTTTCCTAAGGTTAATGAATTCCTGGGAGTACAGTTCGCTCTTGTAGAGGTTGGGAGAGGCGAAATCAAGGGGAAGGTCCTGTAGGTCCAAAATGTCTGATTCCTGTCCTTTATCAGCTAACAGTTGCTGGTACAGTTTGGCTACCTTCAGGGTGATGGAATTAGGTCGGTTAGTACCCGAAATAATGAGTATCATTAAGTAATAGGTTTGGCTAGTTTAACAGCGTAAGCGGCTCTAAAGTTACTGCTTTTGGCCGCTTCGCCACCTAGCCATTACTTCTTCGGCTTCTATTTTAAGCCCCTTTTTCATAAATCAGACTAAAAATAAAAGGCGGAGCCTCCCAGGGAAGCTCCGCCTTTTCATTAGAATCAGTTACGCTTAAACGTTCTCAGACGTGAAAGCAGCTCCAATGTACTCGCGGTTCAGTTTTGCAATGTTCTCCAGAGAGATCCCTACCGGGCACTCCGCAGCACAAGAACCAATATTGGTGCAAGAACCAAAGCCTTCTTTGTCCATCTGGGCTACCATGTTCTCCACGCGGGTTTTGCGCTCTACTTTACCCTGTGGCAACAAGGCCAGCTGAGAAACCTTCGCGCTCACGAACAACATGGCAGAACCATTCTTACAGGCCGCCACACAGGCACCGCACTGGATACAGGTTGCCGCGTCAAAAGCTTTGTCTGCAATGTCCTTAGGAATTGGAATCTCGTTCGCGTCTGGTACCCCACCGGTGTTCACCGAGATGTAACCACCTGCCTGCTGGATACGGTCCATGGCAGAACGGTCTACGATAAGGTCTTTCAGGATAGGGAAAGGACCCGCTCTCCAAGGCTCAATGGTGATGGTGTCGCCGTCAGAGAACTTGCGCATGTGCAGCTGGCAGGTAGTAGTGCCGCGCTCCGGACCATGGGCACGTCCATTAATGTACAGGCTGCACGTTCCGCAGATACCTTCTCTACAGTCGTGGTCAAAGGCAACAGGATCAATGCCCTTACGGAGAAGGTCTTCGTTCAGCACGTCCATCATTTCCAGGAAAGACATTTCCGGGGATATATCTTTTACTTGGTAGGTCTCCATTTTACCTGCTGATTGGAAGTTCTTCTGTCTCCAAACTTTCAGCGTCAGGTTCATTGGTTTGCTGTTAGGATTATTACCAGCCATTTTCTTTTCAATTAAGAATTAAGAATTTAGAATTAGGAATTGAAGAAAGAGGCTGTCTGCAGTGGTTAACTTAGGTTGCCTCATTATTCTTAATTCCTAATTCTTAATTATTCATTATTTATAGCTACGCTGCGTCAATTTCACGTTCTCAAACTTCAGCTCCTCTTTGTGCAGCACGGCTTGTTGGTTGTCACCGGTATATTGCCAGGCGGCTACATAGGTGTAGTTATCGTCGTCACGGAGTGCTTCGTTTTCCGGAGTCTGGAATTCCTCACGGAAGTGGCCACCACAAGATTCATTACGGTTCAAGGCGTCATCTACCATCAGCTCACCTAACTCCAGGAAGTCAGCCACGCGGCCTGCTTTCTCCAGGGTGATGTTCAGTTCTTCGTTCACGCCTACAATCTTCACGTCTCTCCAGAACTCATCACGCAGTTTTCTGATCTCCTGCTTGGCAAACTGTAAGCCTTCGGCGTTACGGGCCATGCCGCAGTAATCCCACATGATCTGGCCCAAAGCCTTGTGGAACTCATCCACAGTACGGGTACCGTTGATGCTAAGGAGCCGGTCAACGCTGGCTTTCAAAGCGGTCTCGGCTTCTTTGAATGCTGGGTGAGAGGTCTCCACGCGGGTAGATGGCATCTGGGCTAAGTAATCTCCAATGGTGTAAGGAATTACGAAGTAGCCGTCAGCCAGACCTTGCATAAGGGCAGAAGCACCCAGACGGTTGGCACCGTGGTCAGAGAAGTTACACTCACCGGTAGCATACAGACCTGGTACAGTAGTCATCAGGTTGTAATCAACCCACAGTCCACCCATGGTATAGTGTACCGCCGGGTAGATACGCATTGGGGTAGTGTATGGGTCCTCACCCGTAATCTTGGCGTACATGTCAAACAAGTTACCGTACTTCTGGGCAACTTTGTCAGCACCATCACGCTTGATTACATCGGCGAAATCAAGGTATACGGCCAGTTTGGTGGTTCCTACGCCGCGTCCCTCGTCGCAGGCTTGTTTGGCATTACGGGAAGCCACGTCACGTGGTACCAGGTTACCGAAGGATGGATATTTGCGCTCCAGGAAGTAGTCGCGCTCGTCTTCCGGGATGTCCTGCGGGGCACGGTTGTCACCAACTGCCTTAGGTACCCAAACCCGTCCGTCGTTACGGAGTGACTCAGACATCAAAGTCAGTTTAGACTGGTAACCACCGGAAACCGGAATACAGGTTGGGTGAATCTGGGTAAAGCAAGGGTTCGCGAAGAAAGCTCCTTTTTTGTATGCTCTCCAGGCAGCCGTAGCATTGGAACCCATGGCGTTAGTGGAAAGGAAGAACACGTTTCCGTATCCACCGGTGGCCAGAATCACCGCATGCGCGCTGTGTGATTCAATCTTACCGGTTACCAGGTGACGCGTCACGATACCGCGGGCTTTGCCATCTACCATCACCAGGTCCAGCATCTCGGTACGTGGGTATAATTTCACCTTGCCGTACGCGATCTGGCGGTTCAGGGCAGAGTAGGCACCCAACAAAAGCTGCTGACCGGTTTGGCCCCGGGCGTAGAACGTCCGGCTTACCTGAGCACCCCCGAAGGAGCGGTTGGCCAGCAATCCGCCGTACTCACGCGCGAAAGGAACTCCTTGCGCCACGCACTGGTCAATGATGTTCACGCTCACCTGGGCCAAACGGTACACGTTGGCTTCGCGGGCGCGGTAGTCACCACCTTTGATGGTGTCATAGAACAGACGGTACACGCTGTCACCATCGTTCTGGTAGTTTTTGGCGGCGTTGATACCACCCTGGGCAGCGATGGAGTGCGCACGACGCGGGCTATCCTGATAGCAGAAAGCCTTTACGTTGTACCCAAGCTCAGCAAGGGTTGCAGCGGCAGAAGCTCCGGCCAGACCGGTTCCTACCACAATGATATCGTATTTACGTTTGTTAGCCGGGTTTACCAGCTTTACATTGAATTTATGCTTGTCCCATTTCTCGGCTAATGGGCCTTCGGGAATCTTTGAATCTAAAATCATATCGATCTGCTTAGCTCAAAACAACGTCTTTGATGAAAAAGTAAAGTGGCATGGCCGCAAAACCGGCTGGTACCACAATGGAAAAGAAGGCTCCAAATTTCTGAATGCCCGGGGTATATTTCTTATGGTTTAGGCCCAAAGTGTGGAAAGCACTGGAGAAACCGTGGTATAAGTGATATCCCAAGGCAATCTGGCCCAGTACATAGATCAACACATACCACCACAGGTGGAAAGACTGCACTACTACAGAGTACAAATCATCATAGCCGGTGCCTTCAATGTCAATCATGTTAGGCTCACCGAAACGCGCCCGCCAGAAGAAGTTGTACAGGTGAATGATCAGGAACACCAGGATAACAGTACCCAACAAACCCATGTTGCGGGAAGACCAGTTGCTGTTGTCCTGGGGTCTGTTGTACGCATACGCTGTTTTACGCACGTTCTTGTTGCGGCGCGTAAGCACCAGTGCCTCGTAGATGTGGAAAACAAATCCTAGTACCAGCACTATTTCCATGGTGCGGATTAAAGGGTTGGTGGCCATAAAATGGGAGTAGATGTTGAAGGAAGCTCCTCCATCACCCTTGAACAGCTGCAGGTTGCCCACCAGGTGCACCACCAAAAAAGAGCAGAGAAACAAACCAGTGACAGCCACTAGAAGTTTGCGGCCTATAGTACTGGAAAACGTTTTAGAAAACCAACTCATTTTGTTGTGTTAAGGTTGATAAATAAGGTGTGTAAAGGATTGGTTAAATCTGTCCAAAGGTACATGCCAAGGCTTTCTCAAGCAATTGAAGTGTTTATTTTGATTAATTCTAAATTAAATTCTAATAAAGACGAGATTTGTTAATGGGGCTTGCTGTTTTTGAACAGTTTTTGGGAAAATGACTTAAAAACGGGATTAGGCCCTTGGAATTACAACAGTAGAAAGGAGAATTCGTTATAGCCATAAACTCGTACATATCTTGTACATATATAACCATGGTACAATACATTTGTTGTAATCATCCATGGTCAATCTAGAGATTCTTCTATCTTTGTTTTTGTATGCAAACCGCTACTATATGCCTCTAATTCTACAAAAAGTAAGGGCCTTCCTGTTTTTGTTGTGTGGGCTGTTTCTTTTCTCTTTGGTTTCTTCCCAAACCGCGCAGGCAACCCACTTACGCGCCGGGAACATATACGTGAAAAGTGATACCACCGCCGGCAAAAATCCCCTCCGTTTTTTCTTTACATTGATTACCTACAGTGTGGCACCGCCGCCTTTTGAAGATTTGGAGGCCACCCTGTACTTTGGCGACTGTACAAGCCAGCGCGTGCCCCGCGAATCCAGAACCTTGATTGCGCCAGGTGGCATTTGTCAGCAGAACAACACATTCGTGAACATCTATCGGTTTGAGCACATTTACTCTGGCCCGGGTACCTTTACGGTGACGTTTGTGGGGGAGAACCGCAACGGTGGTGTAGTCAATATCTCTTCTTCGGTACAGCAGACGTTCTTTTTGCAGAGCACCCTCACCGTTGACCCTTTTCTGGGTATTAACCGTTCCCCCATCTTACAGTCCATCCCGGTAGATGTGGCCGCCCGAAACAAGATCTTCGTGCACAATCCGGCGGCCTATGACCCTGATGGAGACAGCCTTTCTTTTAGATTCCTGGAGCCAAGAATCTCAAACGGCAGTGATGCCTGCGGAAATCCGGTGGGCAGAACCGCTCCCGGGTACCGGGGACTGGAAAACTTTCTGGGGCCAGCGCTTCCCGGAGGGCCGGCAGGGTTCAGTTTTGATGCGAGGACGGGGCAATTGACCTGGAATACACCTAATGTCCTTGGGGAGTTTAACATTGCCTTTGCGGTGGAGGAGTGGCGAGACGGGCGCCTGATAGGCCAGGTAATCAGGGATATGCAGATCCTTGTTAAGGAAGACCCAAACCAGCCTCCCGTCCTGATTATTCCCAAGGATACTTGTGTGGTGGCCGGGACCTTCCTGCAAGCCACCATCAAAGCCAGAGATCCTGATAAAGACCCCGTGGTTATCTCAGCCATTGGGAGTATTCTTCCTCCGGCCTCCAATAAGGCGTCTTTTCCCAGGGTGAATGATTCTACCCATACTTTCAATTGGCAGACTTCCTGTCTGGATGTGCGCCGGGAGCCTTACCAGGTAGTGTTCAGGGCGGAAGATAAGCCAGCGGACTGTAGGCTGGTGTTAGTTGACCTCCAACCCTGGCGAGTCACTGTGGTGGGACCGCCTCCCGTGGTGGTAAGCGCAGTGCCGCAAACCAGCAGTAGCATCAGGGTGAATTGGAACGCCTATACTTGCCCCAATGCCACCATCATGTACATCTACCGCAAAGAGGGACCTTCTGACTTTGTGCCCGATGCCTGTGAAACCGGCATTCCAGCATCTGCCGGCTATACAAGAATTGGGCAGGTCAGCGCGGGAGTTACCACCTTTCTGGATAACAACAACGGACAAGGGCTGGAGCGGAATAAAACCTACTGCTACCGGATCTATGCCGAATTCCCGCAGCCAAGCGGGGGCGAAAGTATTGCTTCTAACGAGGTTTGCGCCACGCTTGAATCCATTTCACTCACCAAAGTTAGCGTCACCGAAACCAGCACCACCACCGGGAAGATCCGGGTGGAGTGGAGCAAGCCAAGACCAGCCAACGTGGCCCAACTTACCGCGCCGTTCCTTTACCGTCTGTTGCGTGTGCCGGGCCAGAATCGCAGTGCTAATGCGGCTTTCGTGCCAGTGACCGGCTATAACTTCACCAGTTTGAATGACACGGTATTCACAGATAATAACCTGAACACCCAGGACACATCCTACACCTACAAAGTGGAGTTCTATCACTCTGGTACAGTGGGTAGCCCAACGGTTTTGGTAGACTCTTCCACGGCCTCCAGCGTTTATTTAAGAGGCCAGGCCAACGGCCCCACCATGGAACTGACCTGGACCTATAATGTGCCCTGGAACAACGCCAGTACCGCTAACGACCCAAGGTGGCACGTGATCTTCATGGATCCGAACGGGGGCAGAAACTTTGTGCGGTATGACAGTGTGCAGGCTACGGCTACCTCCGGGACATTCTCCAGAAGTGTGCCCCTGGAGCCAGGCAGGCAGTATAGAGTGTATGTGCGGACCGAGGGATCCTTTGACAACCCGTTCCTGCCAGACCCTATCCTGAACAATAGCCAGGAAGTGTTCATCAATCGTTTGTGCGTGCCTATTCTGGCCATAGATCCGCTGGTCTGCGATGAGAACTTTGTGCCCAATGGGCCACCGTTCTCAAATACCCTCACGTGGTCTTTACCGCCCGGGTGTGATGCCGCCGCCATTGATTTCTACACGCTGTATTACCGGGAAACCGAAGAAGGCGATTTCGTGAAGTTAGCCACCATAGACAACACCAACCTGGCGGTGTACCAATACATCCACCAGAACCTGCTTTCTTACGCTGGATGCTATGTGGTCACGGCTACAGATGTGAATGGGGTAGAGGGTGAGCAGAGCAACATCGTCTGCAAAGACAACTGTATCATCTTCTCGCTGCCTAACATCTTCACGCCTAACGCTGATGGTAAGAACGATGTCTTCACGCCAAAGCAGGGTGCAACCTTTATCAGAAGGGCTACCCTAAAAGTTTTCAACCGTTGGGGTAACAAGGTGTATGAAAGCACCGGAGACCCAGGCCTGAACTGGCGCGGTGTGGACAACGGTGGAAAAGCCCTGTCTGAGGGCACCTACTTCTACCAGGTGGAAGTGGAGTTCTTCGGCCTCAAACCCGATGTCAGAAACTACAAAGGCTGGGTGGAGATCGTCCGGTAATATCCGTATTCCGTATTTGGTTTTAAGAATGGTGCCTGTTCTCACAATGGGCACCATTTTTATATCTTTGCGTTTATCCTTAACCTAAACCACCGGTTTTAGACCTGTTTTCCAGAAAACGGACCTAAAACAAAATAACACGCAACGCATGAAAACATATGTATTCCCGGGCCAGGGTGCTCAGTTTGTGGGCATGGGCAAAGACCTGTATGAGCAACACCAAACCGCCAAAGACCTTTTTGAGCGCGCCAACGAGATCCTGGGCTTCCGCATTACAGATATCATGTTCTCCGGCACTGACGAGGAACTGAAGCAAACCAAGGTAACGCAGCCGGCCATATTCCTGCATTCCGTGATCCAGGCCTCCGTTGCCCAGGATTTTGCCCCCGAAATGGTAGCCGGACACTCCCTGGGAGAGTTCTCGGCACTTGTGGCTAACAAGGTACTGGCGTTTGAAGATGCCCTTCGTTTGGTTTCCAAAAGAGCGCTGGCTATGCAAGCTGCCTGTGAGGAGCAGCCTTCTACCATGGCCGCTATTTTGGGCCTGGAAGATGAGAAAGTAGAGCAAATCTGCGCCGAGGTGAATGATGTGGTAGTGGCGGCCAATTATAACTGCCCGGGCCAGCTGGTGATCTCAGGAACCATTGCGGGGGTAGAGGAAGCCTGTGAGCGCCTGAAAGCCGCCGGTGCCAAACGTGCCCTGGTGCTGCCAGTAGGGGGAGCTTTCCACTCGCCGTTGATGAAATCAGCCGAGGCTGAACTGGAAAAAGCTATTTTGAACACCGAGTTCAAGCAAGGTATTTGCCCGGTGTACCAAAACGTGGACGCCAAACCGCACACAGATCCTCAGGAAATTCAGCAGAACCTTATCAAGCAGCTCACGGCGCCCGTACGCTGGACCCAGTCTGTGCAGCAAATGATCGCCGATGGCGCTACTATCTTTATTGAGTGCGGTCCCGGCAAGGTGCTGCAAGGCTTGGTGAAAAAGATTGACAAAACCGCAGAGGTAGGCCAGGTTAGCTAAGACTGTTTTCTTCCTTTTTCCCGAAAAGCACGCTTAAAACAGATGGGGCACATGCAGCAGATCTTCAAACAGAAAATGCCCAGGCAACTGGTCTTCGGGGTGGATATCTGCTTGTGTGCCCTTTCTGTTTTTATGGCGTACCTGCTGCGCTTCAACTTTGATCTCCGGAAGTACACTGAGCTGTCTGTGACGCAGATGCTGCCCATTGTGCTGGCCGTGCGGGCCATTGCTTTCTATTACGGCAGAACCTATGCCGGCATCATCCGCTACACCAGCCTGGATGACCTCCGGAAGCTTTTCCTGTCCCTTACCAGCAGTTCCTTTGTGCTGGTGATGGCCCAGTTGGTCTACAATAAAATCCTGGGCTACCAGAATTTCATTCCTATCTCGGTGCTGCTCATTGACTATCTTGGCTGTATCCTGGCGCTGTCCTTGTTCCGGGGTTGGGCTAAGATTGTGCATTACGAGTGGAATCACGCCAATACCCATAAGGTGAACGTGGCCATTTTCGGGGCCGGCGAGGTGGGGAGCATCACGCTGCAAACGCTGCAGCAGGACATGGGCACTTACTACCATTTCGCCTCTTTCCTGGACGATGACCCTAAAAAGCAGAACCTGGTAATTAATGGAGTGACCATCCAACGCCCTGCCGAGGATCTGGTGGGGCAGCTGAGGGCTCTGCAGATTGACTTGCTCATTGTGGCGGTGCAGCAGCTATCAATGACCCGTAGAAGGCAGTTGGTAGAGGCTTGCCTTAACGCTGGGGTGCAGGTACTAGTGGTTCCACCGGTCTACAAATGGATCAATGGTGAACTCAGTTTCAAGCAGATAAGGGAGGTGCGCATTGAGGATGTCCTGGACCGACCCACGGCCGAGATTGATTCTCCTATGCTGCACAATGAACTACAGAACCGAACCATTCTGGTCACCGGCGCGGCGGGCTCTATCGGGAGCGAGCTGGTGCGGCAACTCATCAAATTCAAACCCAAACAGCTTATTCTCCTGGACCAGGCCGAGTCGGCGCTCTATGACTTGGAACTGGAACTGACCGAGCTGTACGTGAAGCTGAACTTTGAGGTGGTTCTGGGTGACATCACGAACAAAGCCCGGGTAGAGGCGATGTTCCGCCACTTCCGGCCGGAGTTGGTCTTCCATTGCGCCGCCTACAAACACGTGCCTGTTATAGAAGAGAACCCCACAGAGTCGCTAAATACCAATATCCTAGGTACCAAAATCCTGGCCGATTTGGCCGTGAAATACCAGGTGCAGAAGTTTGTGCTGCTCTCTACCGACAAAGCGGTGAACCCTACCAGCGTAATGGGTGCATCCAAACGTCTCTGCGAGATGTACGTGCAGGCCATGGACCATTACCTTCGCGATTCCGGGAACAAACAGACCCGCTTTATCACCACCCGCTTCGGGAACGTTTTGGGCAGCACCGGTTCGGTGATTCCGCGTTTCCGGAAACAAATAGAAGAGGGTGGTCCCGTCACCGTCACCCACCCCGATATCTCTCGCTATTTCATGTCTATCAGGGAAGCCTGTCAATTGGTATTAGAGGCAGCATCCATGGGCTCCGGCGGTGAGATCTACATCTTTGACATGGGAGACTCCATCAAGATCGTGGATTTGGCCAAGAAGATGATCAAGCTATCTGGTTTGACTTTAGGCAAGGACATCCAGCTGGTGTATACCGGTTTACGCCCCGGCGAAAAACTGGAGGAAGAGCTCTTCCATAAGAATGAATCGGTGCAAAGCACGGCACACCCTAAAATCAGCCTGGCCAACGTGCAAACGCCCCACAGCGAGAAAGTGCTTCAGGAAATTGAGTTACTTATTGAGTTATTCAACTCCCAGAACAACGTGGCAGTCATTAAGAAAATGAAGCAACTGGTGCCGGAGTACGTGAGCCAGAACTCCATCTATCAGAAGTTTGACCAGAAGCAGAGTATTCGGAATCAGAAGCAGGATTTTCAAGATTAGGTAGTTTCTCAGGATTTTAAAGGCGGTTTTAAGAATATCCTTGATTGCTTAGCTCTGCTACAATTTACTTTCTCTTGTTTGAGATAAAAGAAACTTTTAGTGCATTTTAGGCCTGATTTGATAGGAATAAGGTTAAAAAGTATCTACTCAAAATTGATTTTGCTCCCCTTATCCAATCCTGAAAATTTACCCAATCCTGAAAATCCTGCTTCTTTATCCTGACAATCCTGCTTCAGGAATTCCTTCACTTCCAGCTCATCAGGGCATTCTGCCAATAAATCTTTGATGGTCTTTTGAAAGACTGGATGCACAAAATCAGGGGCTACTTCAGCGAGGGGCGCTAAGGTGAACCGCCGGAGGTGGAGTTGCGGGTGGGGGAGGTGCAGTTCGGGGGTGTTGACCACATTTTGGCCGTAAAACAGGATATCAATATCAATGACGCGGGCTCCCCAGCGTTCCTTTCTGATCCGGCCCAGTTCCTGTTCTATGCGTTGGGTTAAGGCCAGCACTACCTTAGGGGAAAAGCCTGTGTGAAAGACCAGCACCTGGTTCAGGAAGGAGGGTTGGTTTTCCAGGCCCCAGGCAGCCGTTTCGTAAAGCTTTGATTTTTGAACTGTTTTCCCGAAAAGGGCCGATAAACGGTTCGTGGCTTCGGATAGATAGAAAACCCGGTCTCCCAGGTTGCTGCCCAATAGCAGAAACAATGGCGTCATTACAACCGGTCTAGCGTGGTCTGGAAAAATTGGATGGTTTTATCGGCGGCGGCTTTGGCCAGCGCCGGCAGCTCAGGCTGTTCATATGGGTGACGTCCCCCGAAGGAATGGTCCCCGTCTGGCAGCAGGTAAAGCTCGGCGAAGGGGTTTAAGGCGTGCAGGTCGTGCGCCATCTGTACTGGCAGGGTCTCATCCTGCTCTCCGTGTAGGATCAACAACGGAATCTGCAGGTTTTCCACCGCCTTAGGAATGTTGAGGCGGTGGCGGTTGGCCTGGTAATTCTCTACCAACTGGTAATACAAAGGCATCTGCTGGCCTGTGCGCACGTTAGGGATGTATTGCACACCGTCGCGCTTCCAGCGTTCCATGACCTCCGGCGACCAGCGCTGGTCAATGTCACTGATCGCCGACCACGTAGCCACGCCGGTTACCTCAGCGGCTTCCGCGGCCTTCAGCAGCACCAATCCGCCCCCCCGGCTGTGGCCAATCAGGAAGATATAATCAGCGTTCATTTCCTGGGCGGGGATTTCGGCGGGGTTGTTTTTCAGATACGCCAGCAGCGTGCCTACATCGTCCAGTTCAATGCAGAAGTTGTTGTTCCCGAAAGCCTCCATGTTGGTAAGATCGGTGCCGTAAGGCTCCACGCCGTTATGCGAGAGGTTGAGTTTCACAAACACGAAACCATGGTGGGCAAAGTAGTCGGCCAGCAGGTTGAAGTGGCCCCAGTCCTTGAAGCCTTTGAAGCCGTGCACAAACACCACCACGGGTTTGGCATTTCCGTCTGGGAGCCAGCGGGCATCCACAGCGAAGTCGCGGCCGTGGGGCGAGGTGAGCAAAAAGTCCTTGCGAAGTATCATGGGCAGGAATATCTGAAAAAGGCGACGAAGTAACACCTGAATAACGGCAAATCCAAACCCAGCGTTTGCTTCTGAGGGCGCCGCCTCGTAATATTGCGCCCGAGAGATGAGCAGCCCCTTAGACCAGATACAGGCCCCGATTGCAGTTGAGATGCAGGAGTTCGAGAAGAAATTCCGCCAGTCCATGCAATCAAACGTTTTGCTCCTGGATAAGATCATGGGCTACATTGTGAAGCGCAAGGGGAAGCAGATGCGCCCCATGTTTGTATTCTTCATGGCCAAGCTCCTGCAGGAGCAGATCCCCGATGCCACTTACCGCGGAGCCGCCCTCATTGAACTGCTGCACACCGCCACCCTGGTGCACGATGACGTGGTGGACGACTCTAACTACCGCCGCGGTTTCTTTTCTGTGAACGCCCTCTGGAAAAACAAAATTGCCGTGCTGGTGGGCGATTACCTGCTCTCCAAAGGTTTGCTCCTTTCTTTGAACAATGATGATTTCGGGCTGCTGAAGATTGTGAGCAACGCCGTGCGCGAGATGAGCGAGGGCGAGTTGCTGCAGATGGAGAAAGCCCGGCGCCTGGACATCACCGAGGAAGTCTACTTTGATATTATCCGCCAAAAAACCGCATCGCTGATTGCTTCCTGCTGCGCCGTGGGTGTGGCCTCCATCGGGGCTGATGTGGAAACCGTGGAGCGCGCCCGCCTGTTTGGGGAGAAAGTGGGCCTAGCTTTCCAGATCAAAGACGATTTATTTGACTACGGCACCGCCGAGATTGGCAAGCCCGTGGGCATTGACATCAAGGAGAAGAAGATGACGCTGCCCCTCATCTACGCCCTGCAGCAAGCCGATTGGCTCACCAAGCGCCGGGTCATCTACAACGTGAAAAACAACAACGGCAAAGCCGATAAGATCAACGCGGTCATTGACTTCGTGAAAAAGTCCGGCGGATTGGAATACTCCATCAACTGCATGAACAACCTCCATGCCGAGGCCCTCAATCTCCTGCACACTTTCCCCGTTTCCCCTTCCCGAGACTCCCTTGAGCAACTCATCCGCTATACCATAGAGCGCGAGAAATAGGTTCTCCCTGGTTTTGGCTTATTTTAGTGAAAATAGATGAAAAATTGCTTGAATTATTGAATTAATGCCTGCCTAATTAGGAAGGTGTCTGAGAGGTGTTATTATTATCCATTAGTTATAATGAGGTTACGTTATAAGCCGTTCAATTTACTCGATATATATTCTTAAATGAACAATAAGGTAATAACCCTATTTCTGATCATGTTATTATCTACCCTGATAGCTGGCATATATGGTATAATCCATAATCAGATCACGTATTCTATTTCTTCAGAGTTCTTTACTAAGGTTCTGTTTTATCGGTTCGGGGTTGATGAATATTTCATGGAGTCTCCTCGCCTAGGAGCTGCCATTATTGGGGTTTGGTCTAGTTGGTGGATGGGGTTACTAATTGGAATAATGTTTGGAATTGTTGGTTGTTTGCATGAGAATACTAAGATTATGCTTCGCCAAACACTTAAAGCAATTGTCATAGCAATTATAATTGCCTTTTTTACTCCATTTATGGTAACGTCCTATTTATTTCTACCAGAATATCTGAACTCTGCATCATACATGCAATACGAGGTAATGCAATCAAGTGAAGTACCTCATAATATGATTATTCAAAATGATTTTTTATTTTACTTAGCTGCTCAAATTCATAATTATAGCTATGTAGGTGGATTGCTGGGGTTAATTGTTGGAGTGTCTTTCTTGATTTTGAATTACAAGAAAAGTGAGGCCACCGTAATAATGTCGAATAATTAGTTGGGGTATTGTCTTAGACTTAGTCCTATTTTCCTTCGAAGTTCTAACATGTCAATACTGTTCTTAGATTTAAGCCTGTTTTCAATAAAACACCCCTAAAATATAAGCGGCGCTGATTTCAATATCAGCGCCTCTTCTTTTTCATAAACTAATTGTAGGCTACTTCTCAGCTACCAGTTCATCAATGGTCTTGTTGAATTCCTGCACAAACTCGTCATAGTACTTGCCGGTGCCGGGGCCGGAGAAGCCCGTGTGGATCTTGCGTACTTTGCCTTGCTTGTCAATAAAGATGGTGGTAGGGAAGGAGAGCACGTGGTTGAGTGCCGGAAGTGATTTGGCTACCAGTTCCTTGTCTTTGGTACCGCCAATCAAGAGGGTATATGGCACTTGCAGGCGGTCACGCATTTTCTCCACGCGTACTTTGGCATTGTCAAACTCGGGGCTCACCTCATAGCCCAGGCCCACCACCTCTACACCGCGGCTTTTGTTTTTCTCGTACCAGGGTGCCAGGAATTTGGTCTCATCCATGCAGTTGGGGCACCAGGACCCGAAGATCTGTGCCACCACTACTTTGCCTTTGAATTGCGGATCTGTAAGGGATACCTTCTTGCCGTTCAGGTCCGGGAAGGAGAAATCCAGGCGGTCATAGCCGGGTTTCAAATAGGTCAGGGTATCAGCGGAGGCCAGTTTGAAGTTCTCGTTGCGTTTGGCGGTCCAAGTCTCGTGGCCCGATTTGCCCGCGTAGAAATCTCCCGTTAGAGTGCCGTTCTCCTGGCCGGTGGCTTGGAAGAGGAAAGCGTGGGCGCCGTCAAAGGCCGAGAGTTTCAGTTTGTTTCCGTCTACCTCGCCCTGCAGATATCGGTAATCGCCGGTAGTGGTCAGGAAGGTGCCGGTGAGGGCGTTGCCTTTCTGCACAAACTCCCCAATGGCCGGGTAGGTTTTGCCGCCGTCCTCGGTGAAAGTCACTTCCCATTTACCGGTTACGTTTAAGGTTGGTTTGGCCGGGTTTTGGGAAAAACGGCTTGTGTTCCCTAACTCCGCGGTGAACGGCAGGCTGTAGGGCTCTGCCTGGTCTTTCCGTTCCCAGCGACCAGATAGCTTACCGTCTTTTACTTTGGCAATCAGCGCAGCGTCAAAGATGTGCATCTGCAGGCGCACGCTGTCCTGGGCATTTGAAATTTCATTAATCAAAATTCTCTCATCTCCGTTAATGAGATGGGCAACCTGCTTTCCGCCTTCTTCAGAAACCGTGAAGTTGAAGGGCATTTCCTGGCCGCTTACCTCAATGATACCGCGGTAGGAGCCCGTGCTTAGTTCATCCGTAGAAGAAGAGGAGCAGGCCGAAAGGCCCAGAGAAGCTGAAAAAAGGGCAAAAAACGAATATCTGGAAAAGGAAATCTTATTCATGCCGTAAAAGTACGGTGCCCGCTTGAATTTGCATACAGGTACGTGAAAACCTTTGCAAAGGGTGATATTTTAAAGCTTGTGTAAAAGTGTTCTGTTTGCGACATTTGTGCGCGACGTTAGTAGCACTGAACTTAAATAATACAAAGCAGATCTATGGCATTTGATGTAGACATGATCAAGGCAGTGTATGCGCAGCTGGGCGACCGGATTGCGGCAGCACGTACGGCAGTTGGCCGGCCTTTAACTCAAACTGAGAAAATTCTTTACGCTCACTTATATAATGGTGCTGCTACGCAGGCATATGAGCGGGGTAAGTCTTACGTTGACTTCGCGCCAGACCGCGTAGCCATGCAGGATGCCACGGCTCAGATGGCTTTGCTTCAGTTCATGCAGGCAGGCCGCCCTACGGTAGCCGTTCCTTCTTCGGTGCACTGCGACCACTTGATCCAGGCCCGTGTGGGTGCCGACCAGGATTTGGCCGAGGCTTATGCCGAAAACAAAGAGGTGTATGACTTCCTGGCTTCTGTATCTAATAAATATGGTATCGGGTTCTGGAAGCCGGGTGCGGGTATCATCCACACTGTGGTGTTTGAGAACTACGCCTTCCCGGGCGGAATGATGATCGGGACCGACTCTCACACGCCTAACGCGGGTGGTTTGGGTATGATCGCGATTGGTGTGGGCGGTGCCGATGCCGTGGACGTAATGGCCGGTATGGCTTGGGAGCTGAAGTTCCCACGCGTGATTGGGGTGAAACTGACTGGCCGTTTAAGCGGTTGGGCTGCGCCTAAAGACATAATCCTGAAAGTGGCAGGTATCTTGACCGTAAAAGGAGGTACCGGTGCCATTGTGGAATACTTCGGTGAGGGAGCCGCTAACATCTCCTGCTCCGGTAAATCAACTATCTGTAACATGGGTGCCGAGATTGGGGCTACTACCTCCGTTTTCGCTTATGACGAGACCATGGCCGATTACCTGAGAGGTACTGAGCGCGGTGAGATCGCTGAGCTGGCTAGTCAGGTTGCCGAGCATCTGCGTGCCGATGAGGAGGTATACGCTAACCCTGAGGCTTTCTACGACCAACTGATTGAGATCAACCTGAGCGAGCTGGAGCCGCACGTGAACGGTCCGTTCACACCGGATGCCGCCTGGCCAATCTCTCAGTTCGCGGCTGCCGTGCGTGAGCACAACTGGCCAGCCAAACTGGAAGTAGGTTTGATCGGGTCTTGCACCAACTCTTCTTATGAAGACCTTACCCGTGCTGCCTCAATAGCGAGACAAGCCGTAGAAAAAGGCCTGGTAGCTAATGCAGAGTACACCATTACCCCAGGTTCTGAGGTGGTGCGTTACACCGCTGAGCGCGATGGTATCCTGGAGACTTTCTCTGAGATCGGAGGCGTGGTATTGGCTAACGCTTGCGGTCCGTGCATCGGGCAGTGGGCGCGTCACACCGACGATCCTAAGCGCAAGAACTCTATCATCACTTCCTTCAACCGTAACTTCGCCAAGCGTAACGACGGTAACCCGAACACGCACGCTTTCGTGGCTTCGCCAGAGATCGTGACCGCTTTCGCTATTGCCGGTGACCTTACTTTCAACCCGTTGACTGATACCCTCACGAACAAAAACGGTGAGCAGGTGAAACTGGATGAGCCGCAGGGTATCCAGTTCCCGGTAAATGGTTTCGCAGTGGAAGACGCTGGTTACGTGGCTCCGGCCGCTGATCCAAGCGGAGTAGAAGTGGTGGTGAACCCAGCTTCAGACCGTCTGCAATTGCTGGAAGGCTTCCAACCTTGGAACGGACAAGACCTGACTGGTCTGCGCCTGTTAATTAAAGCCCAGGGTAAATGTACCACTGACCACATCTCTATGGCCGGTCCTTGGTTGAAATACCGTGGTCACCTGGACAACATCTCCAACAACATGCTCATTGGTGCTATCAACGCCTTTAACGGCGAAGCCAACAAGGTGAGAAACCTGGGTGTGCAGGGAGAGGCGTATGACGAAGTTCCAAAAGTAGCCCGTACCTATAAAGCCGCTGGTATTGGAACCGTGGTGGTAGGAGACGAGAACTACGGTGAAGGTTCTTCCCGTGAGCACGCTGCTATGGAGCCCCGTCACTTAGGTGTGAAAGTGGTTCTGGTTAAGTCTTTTGCCCGTATTCACGAAACCAACCTGAAGAAGCAAGGTATGCTGGCGCTTACTTTCGCCAACAAAGAGGACTACGACAAGATTGAGGAGCACGACACCATCGACATCCTTGGCTTGACTTCCTTCACGCCAGGCGTTCCGTTGCAGGTGAGATTAACGCACAAAGACGGTTCTACCTACACCTTTGAGGCGAACCACACCTACAACCAAGGCCAGATTGAGTGGTTCAAGGCTGGTTCAGCGCTTAACCTTATCCGTCTGCAGCAGCAAAACGCATAATTCTATAATTGCCCATAAAACAGAAGCGGCGACCCATTAGGTCGCCGCTTCTGTTTTATGGGGTTTGCGTTTAGGGCCTGTTTTGCTTTAAACAGGCCCTAAACAACTATCTTGAAAGCAAGAGCTTCTGGGTTGAAACGCCCTTAGCCGAAACAAAACGGAGGTAGTATACGCCGGAGGCCAGGTTAGAGAAATCGAAACTGATTTTGTCTTTCCGCTCGTAGCTTCCCTGCGAGGTCACTATCCCTTTGCTGTCCACCAGTTGCACATTCACCAAGGTTTGCTGTAATTCCGAAGGCATTGTAATGGTCACCTGTCCTTGCGATGGGTTAGGAAACAGGGAGATGGCCTGGGCTTTCACTTGACCAGGGGTAGAGGTCACCGTTCCTGAGCCCATGATCTGCTTGTATTTCAACAGGGCCGCACTAGCGTTCTTCCTGATCTCAGTTCTGGTCTGGCCAGCCACCAACGCAAAGGCAACGGTGTCTGATTCCGTAGGCGCTAAGGTTCTGATGGCCGAGGAGATAATATAAGACACATCCTTACCTTCTCCCGCGCCGGCGCTGGCCCGCTGAATGCCGCCAGAAAGAGCCTTGTATTTTTCCTGAGTGGAGAATCCATCGGTCATGTTGATGGTTTCTGGGGCTACGGTGTTATCCAGGGCGTAGAAGCTAGGAGCCCCGGAGGTGAGAATCTGGATGCCGGCCCAGATGCTGGTATCTGTTTTATGCCGAACGATGCCCAACTTAAGGTCTTTGTCCCACTCGGCTACGTTTTTGGAAGCCGAGATAATATCCCAGTCTGCGAACATGCCCGCGTGCGCGGCCGCAATGGTGTCAGCGGAGCGGTTGGTGAGAATGTATTCCAAAACTACGAAATCCCGGTTAGGAGCATCGGCCCAGGCAAAGACGTTCTGCTGAATACGCAGGCTTTTCTTCTTGGTGGTAGTGAGGGAGTCTTCCATCACGTTGGAGGCATAGAAGCTGGCATATGGGGAGTTCATCTTCCGCTGCAGATTGCTGACGGCATAGAAATCATGGTCCGTTAATCCTTTCTCATTCCGGATGTTATCAGATACCTGCATCGCAGAATAACCAATGAGCAAACCTCCTTCGGCCAGCAAGGGAGCGCTGCCACGGTAAATGACTCCTTTGCCCTGGCTGTAATCAAGGCCGTTGTACCCGATATTGCCGGCGCTCATAGCAGAGACAGCCAGGTTGTTGACATCGGTAGTCAGGAAGTCCTGGTTAAGCACCAGGGAGATGTATTGGTAATCTGTATAGGACCCGCTGGTAAATCCTAGTCGTAAAGTGACCTGGGTGTTGGCAGGGGTGTTGGCGGCAATCTTGAACTTAAAGGGATTGCTCTGGTTGTCCGCACTGGCCAAGGTGCCCAAACTTGAAACGGAAAAGCTTTCCTGCACTATCTGGAGGTAGGGACTAGTTGAAGAAATAGAAATTTTCAATCCTGAGACAGGGCTCAGGTAATTGACGAATTTTCCAGAGAGGCTAACCACGGCTCCGGGCTCAAAGGTGTTGGAGCCTTCCATGTTCCAGGAAGTCAGCCTTACGGAGGTGGCATTTTCATCGGTCAGGGCCCGGTAGACATTCAGTCTGCCTTTGCCCAGTTTCTCAAGGTATGCTGCGTTTCCGGGTAATGCATAGATATTATCTGCGGTGGCCCGCAAACGTTCAGCAATCTGCAGAGCGGTAAGTGAAGGAAAATAACTCCGTAGTAAAGCCGCGGCACCTGCTACTATGGGAGAAGCATAGGAAGACCCCGTACCATATCCATAGTGGGAATCATTACCATTGGCAGTGGAATAAACCCCCACTCCCAGAGCACCTAAGTCAATGTTATTACTATAAGTGTGCGCACTGCCTTTGATGTCATTTTTATCTAAAGCAGCCACAGAAACCACGTTCTGATAAGAGGCAGGGTAGAAGTCCAGTTCAGCGTTAGTATTGCCGGCAGCGGCCACTATTACCACATCCCGGTCTAAAACCGCATAGTTAATGACGTCCTGCTCAAAAGCAGAAGGGAAACTTACCCCACCCCAGGACAGGTTGATGACTTTACAGCCATGGTCAGCGGCATAAACAATGGCTTCATAGCCTTTAAAAGAACCGGTAGAAGTGGAGGCGAATACTTTGATAGGTAGAAATTTGGCATGGTAGCCCAAACCTGAGATTCCTAAGCTGTTGTTGGCCTGGGCTGCCGCAATACCTGTAACAAACGTGCCGTGGCCGTTGGCGTCGGCGGTAGGGTCATTGTCACCGTCGGCCAGGTCCCAGCCTCTGAAGTTGTCTACAAAACCATCGCCGTCATTGTCTATCCCGTCAATTGGGTCCTGATAGTTATAATTAAGGTTGTTTTTAAGGTCTTCGTGGGTAAGTCTTACGCCAGTGTCCAGGATACCAATCACTACGCTGGAGTCGCCTTTGGTTACATCCCAGGCCTGGAAAGCGTTTACTGCCTTTAGGTAATTTTGCGCGCCGGAAACGGAATCTGCTTTAGGGTCATTTGGAATATGGAGAGGTTCATGCAAATACAGCGGCTCAACGTACTCTACCAAACCGGTGCGAAGCAGTTCTTTTTTAATTTGCGTGAAAGATTGGCCGGGGTTATACTGTAACTCATATATTAAGGAAAGATCCACTGATTTCTTCTTGCTGCTTTTTGCCGAAGGTCCAGCCGCAGCCGGAAACTTCTGCTGTGCCTTGCCAGAAGCTACCCGTTGTACCACCTGCTGTACGGGTGAAGGGCCCGCACTTTTGTTCATGGCCGTAGGTGCGGCAGATTTCAATTTGAAAATGAGTGTATAAGGTTCTGTTTTGGGCATGTTTTGCGCCCAAGCACATGAACCTGGAGAAACCCAGCTGAGCAACGCAAGCAGGGAAATTAGGTATAACCGGTATTTCATTGTATTAAAGGTATAATTTTTATCAAATTATCTGCAGTTTTTTCGTTTAAATTATTCTTTTACAAGACAAACAATAATCTAGTAGGGTAAGGTATTTTTGATTACGTTACCGTAAAAATTAAGTATATCCAATTTTATGTGTTTTGGTACTTTATAAAAATTATAATACTAATTTGTTGTTATTATTATAATAAGTTTTTCAGCTATGTTTTCATGTAGGATGTAAAATATAATAAAAAGTTATTATTTGCTATTTCTAAGCACTCTTGATTTCTTCATAGATGACTTGCCTTTCACTTTGGGGTAGATTCAACTTGTAAGGTTTAGATATGAGGGTTATTTGTTAGTTTGTGATAGATAAAAGAGAGGGGGAGGTTCATATAAATTCAAAGGTAGAATGATATTTTTTGGACAAGAACATATAACCTGTTAATTTTAAACATGCATTTTTTCTTTGCCTTTACAGAAGCTTGGTTCCATATGGAAGCTTGTTTTGTCTTTTGCATTTTGGTAAGGATTTGAGATGCCTGTCTGGCTCAGATGTCATTTGCTTAGTCTGGCCGAAATGAAATAGTTTGAACGCATGATATCGAATGCTGTGGCAGAAGGATTTTCGCCCCTTCCAGAGGGTGACTACCGCCTGTTTTTTGATTGCAATCCGCTACCTATGTGGGTGTTTGATACCGTTAGCCTGCGATTTCTGATGGTCAATGCTGCTGCTATAAAGCTGTATGGCTATACCGAGGAAGAATTTCTTCGGATGACTATCAATGATATAAGGCCAGAAAGCCAGCGCATGGAGATACTGCAGCTGGTGGCCAGTCCCCGGGCGGCCCTTAACCAATCAGGCGATTGGGTGCACCTAAAAAAAGACGGGACAGAGCTGTACGTAGACATCGTTTCCCATGAGCTTACGCCCATTGCTGGCAAACCCGCCAGGCGTCTGGTGGTGGCCCATGACATTACCGCCCGTAAACAAGCCGAGCAGCAGTTGGTCCAGGCAGAGCAATATGCCCGCTCCATTCTAAATAACATAGTAGAGGTGGTTTTCTCCTTCAATGACAAAATGGAGATGACCTATATCAGTCCCCAGTGCCAGGTAATCCTGGGGTACTCACCAGAGCAATTCTATGCAGACAAGTTCCTTTGGTTTAACCTGGTGCATCCACAGGACCGGGCGCTGTTTGAAGAATCTTTGCCCAAGATAAGGGTCTCAAGTCAGCAGTTTCAGCTGGAGTACAGGATCAAGGCAGTTACTGGGGAGGAAAAGTGGCTGATTACCCGCTGTACCGCCCAGCTCAATGACCAAGGCAAAATGGTTAGGATTGACGGCAGCGCCAATGATATTACCCGCCGAAAACTAATGGAGGAACGTTTACGCTTTGCTGACTTCTCTATTGAACGCGCCTCTGAGGCTTACCTTTGGACCCGCGCAGATGCCAGGATCATGCGGGTGAACCGAATGATCTGCTGCCTGCTGGGCTACCAGGAAAAGGAATTGCTGGCGCTCCGGATGCCGGACATTGTTCCGGGGATGGATGACCAGGAGTGGGAAAAACAGTGGGCCGAGTTTGTGGAGCAGAAGAGCCTGAACTTTGAGACAGTGCTTAGGGCCAGGGACGGACAACTGCATCCGGTAGAGGTGCACCTCAATTATTTCAGTTTTGGGCAGGAAACGTACAGTTTCTCCTCCATCAGGCAGATTGCCGAAAGAAAACAAGCTGAGGCGGAGATAGCCAGCTTTCACCAGGAGATAGCGCGGCAGAACGAGCACCTGCGCCAGTTCGCCTACATTGTATCGCATAACCTGCGCGCCCCGGTTGCCAATATTGTAGGGCTTACCAGACTCTATAACCACAAGAACCCGTCAGATCCCATGAATGCCGTGCTTGTGTCAAAATTAGAGCGAACCACCCATCGGTTAGATACTACCATCAAAGACCTGAACGAGATCCTAACCATCAGAAGTGGGGCTGAGCAGGAAATGGAGAACGTAGACCTGGAGCAGGTTTTCGCTGAGGTGAAGGAAAGCGTATCAGGGCAGCTGGGTAAGTATTCCTCGCGGCTGCTGGTGGATTTCAGCGCCGGAAAAAGGGTACTGGGAGTGAAAGGCTACGTGCACAGCATTTTTTTAAACCTGATCACCAATGCAATAAAGTACCAATCTAAAGACCGGTTCTTGGAAATCCATATTAATACTGTATTTTCAAACGGGTATTTGTGCCTGCAGATCCAGGATAACGGATTGGGGATAGATTTAGAGAAACAAGGGACCAAGATTTTTGGCTTGTACCGTCGGTTCCATCCGCATATTGAGGGTAAAGGATTAGGTTTGCACATGATCAAAACCCAGGTGGAGACCATGGGCGGATGGGTGGAGGTGCAAAGTGCGGAAGCTCAGGGATCCACATTTAAAGTATATTTTCAAGTAGCACCAAAAAATGACGAAATACCAGCGAGTCTTCTTAATTGACGATGACGAAATTCACAATTTTCTGTGTGAAAGTGTGATAAAAAGCCAGCAGTTTGCCCAGAAAGTGAACAGCTTTTTATGGGCAGAGGAAGCTTTAGATGCCTTGAATGGTATGGTGAAAGACGCCCCCCAGGATTTCCCGGAAATCATCTTCCTGGACATCAACATGCCCGGCATGGACGGTTGGGAATTCATTGAGGAGTATAAGAAACTGCCCCTTGAACTCACCGGCAAATGCCTGCTTTTTGTCCTTTCTTCGGCGGTAGATAAGAATGACATCACCCATGCCAGAAACCTCTCTGAGGTGAACGACTTCTTCTCCAAACCGCTTACCACAGATATCCTGCAGATCATATCGGAGCAATACACTGAGTCTTAGATCATCACAGTATAAGACATCAATAAAAAGGAGGCACAGCCCATTGGCTATGTCTCCTTTTTATTTTGAGGGAGGTACCTCGTCGTTTATGTAAGTTGGATTTCCAGGTCAACCATATTGCCAGAGGCGTTTTATGGCCGGTTTTATGAAAACAGGCTAAAAGATCTTTTTGATGCCATCTGTCAGGTCATCCAGGCCGCGTTTAATGTCTTGCCAGGTGCTTTCAGTGGCAGAGGAAGAGTTGTCCAACTTCTGGGCAATCAAGGCGCGTTTGGCTTCTAGGGCCGCAATATGCTCGTGGTAGGTATTCTGCGAATCTACGGTAGTGGCGTGGGCCCGGCCCTGCAGGACCTTTATCTTAGCATCCAACTCCTCTAAACTTTTGCGGATTTCCTTTTCGTTCAGGTGCTCAGGAGCCCGCATGTTCTCAGGTTTTAGGTTATAAGTATCCATAGTGGTAGGGTTAGTTGCTTTTAAGTACTTTGATGAGCCAAAAATGTTTTGTCTTAGCTCTAATTGTGCCTCTAAGATGGGGCAAAATAGAAGTTAAGGGCTTTTCCAGATCATTGAAAGGTTAAACTGGTTCTACCCCGGTTACCTATTGCTGATGAGGGAAGGTAGGTGGATGTGACACGGAAAGGGTAGCCCAACCGGTATGCTGATTTTAGCCTGTTTTTTGTGAAACGGAGGCAAAACACCTGCCATCGGTACACGGCCTGAAATGGGCATGTGCATATCCTTCAGCAGAGGCTTCTGCGTAAGAGGAGGAATCTTACTAATCCATTCCCTGATGAAGAATATGCTTTCCTGCTCTTTGCGGCCTTTAACCAGAAGCCTGGTTCTCTTTGTTTTCCTGCTATTCTGGGGCTGGTCTTACAATGGTCAAGCGCAATTCAGGCCGCATGAAGAACTGGGTGATCTGTTCAAGGAGGTGCAACTGGCGCCCGTTTTCCCCGATTCCAAAACTTTCCCAGATTGCATGCCTTTGGCTACCCCGGAGGTGATTTTGAAGGCGTATGCCCAGGAGAAAGGCAAAGCCGGGTTTGACCTGAAGGCCTTTGTGCAGCGCTATTTTGAGTTGCCGACCGAACCTGCCAATAGATTCAAGTCCAATGCGGCTTTGCCCGTGGAGCAACACATCACCCGTTTGTGGCCGGTGCTCACCCGGCAGCCCCAGGCAGAGCAGAGTTCCCTTATTCCGTTGCCCCACGCCTATGTGGTGCCCGGAGGCCGCTTCCGGGAGATTTATTACTGGGACAGTTATTTCACCATGCTGGGGCTGCAGGAAAGCCACCAGGTAGAACTTATTCAGAGCATGGTAGACAACTTTACCTACCTCATCAATACCCTGGGGCACATCCCCAACGGGAACCGTAGCTACTACGTGAGCCGGTCACAACCGCCTTTCTATGCCTTAATGCTGCGCGTGCTGGCCCAGGAAAAAGGCCCTGAGGTGCTAAAAACCTATGAACCCGCGCTTCAGAAAGAATACGATTTCTGGATGGATGGCCAGGAAACGCTTTCCGCCGTACAGCCAGCGCACAGGAGGGTGGTCAGAATGCCTGACGGAAGCTTGCTCAACCGGTATTGGGACGATGACCCATCTCCCCGCCCCGAAGCCTATAAGGAAGACGTGGAAGTAGCCCGCACCTCGGGCCGGAATCACCAGGAAGTCTACCGCGACATCAGGGCGGCCGCCGAGTCTGGCTGGGATTTCAGTACCCGCTGGTTCCAGGACGGCAAATCTTTGCAGACCATCAGAACCACCCAGCTGATCCCCGTGGACCTGAATGCCCTGCTCTACCACATGGAACTTACCCTGGCCCAGATGGCCCACCTGCAGCAAAACAAAACCCGTGAAAAGCTTTACCGGCAAAAGGCCGGGCAGCGGAAGAAAGCACTCCTTCGCTATTGCTGGAACCCTGAAGACAAGTTCTTCTATGACTATGACCTCACTGGCCAAAAGACAACTGGTATTCCCACCCTGGCTTCCGTTACACCACTGTTCTTTTGCATGGCTACTAAAGCCCAGGCCAAAGCGGTGGCCCAACAGCTGCAACGTGATTTCCTGAAGCAAGGCGGCCTGGCCACCACTTTGACTGCCTCGGGCCAGCAATGGGATGCACCTAACGGATGGGCGCCCCTGCAATGGATGAGCATTCAGGGGTTGCGCGCCTATGGACAGAATAATCTGGCCGATACCATTGCCAACCGGTGGATAAAGCAGAACACCCAGGTCTATGAACTCACGGGTAAGCTCACCGAGAAATATAACGTGGAAAAACCCGGGGCCGAAGGCGGGGGAGGGGAATACCCCAACCAGGACGGATTTGGCTGGACAAACGGCGTCTTACTCAAACTGCTGAAGAAACAACAGTCCACCAAAGGTAAATAGCCATGGAGCCATGAACTGGTTTTAAGCCTGTTTTCAGCAAATCAGGATGAAAGCAGGCCGGTGGTTATTTCTAATGCTCATTTTAGGTATCAGGCTTCTTTATGGGTATGAAAAGCGTGTTCCGGCTTAGCCAGGGTCCCAGATTGTATAGCTTCTTAAAAGTATTGGGCTAAGCAGAAAAGAAGGGAATTGTAGTTTTTTTCTGATTTGGGTTAAATTCTTGCCAAGCGTATAAGTATTTATTCGTGGTTTTGCCGTTATTTTACTCAGACAAAGACCCTACCCTGAAATAGCTTTCAAGTGAAGAGAATTAAATCGATCTTATTAATTGAGGATGATGAGATAACTAATTTCCTTAACCAAACGGTGATAGAGGAAACGGGGGTAGCCGAGGAAATCATAGTTGCCTTGAATGGCTTAGAGGGGTTGTCTTACCTGCAGAGTCTTAATAACCCGGCAGATTTCCCTTCCTTGATATTGCTGGACATCAACATGCCAGTGTTGGATGGCTTTTCCTTTTTGGAAGAGTACCGCAGACTTCCTTTGGTGGAGAAGAGTTCTACTAAAATAGTGGTGCTATCTACCTCCTCCAACGTCTCTGATATGAACCAAATGCGTTCTTTGGGCATCACTACCTGCCTGCAAAAACCCCTGAATGAAGCTGATTTCAGAAAAGTAGTAGCGGAACTGTAATCAAATCTCCAAACATTTTTCCGCTATAAAGCCAGTTTTTGGGTAGAATTTAAAATCATTTAATAGCCCTCTGCACAAGCCGAAGCACACAAAGCGACTCCTTTAACCTTCTCCCGAGGGTTTCTTTTTCGTCACATCACTTAAGCCCTTTGGGCAAATACTTTTAAGTCACCATGAGCAACTCATGGAGGGCCGCTGTTGCGCCATTATGGATGTGAGATAAAGTAGGTTTCGCCTGGCTATCAGGGAATTGAAAGCTTCTGCCCATGTTTCCTGTTTCTCTACTCCCAAGCCATAGAGGCGGAACTGTATAGGCATACAATCTTAAGGTGGAATTTCTGCTTTTAAAAATGCTATTTACTCATAAAGCCTCTGTAGGAGGAGGTTTTGATTTTATCCACTTTACACATCGTGTTAAATAGCATTTAGTGCTTATTTGTAATTTAATTGTATAATTTTCATTAATTCTATTGTTGTTAAGATAATGCTATTTATAGAGTTGAAATAATGTAAATTGCATCTTGGAAATTACTTGAAACTGCAAGCGGTGAGATCAAATAAAGTGGAGTCAACAAAAGTGCAGTGGGACCAAAAAGTCATTGAAAATATAATTGGTGTCTCGCCTGACCTTCTGTGTGTAATTGATGAAGTTGGAAATTTTATTCATGTTAGTGCCAGTAGTGAAGAGGTATTGGGTTATGAGCCTTCGGAATTACTAGATAAACCCTTTGTAGATTTTGTTGCCCCCATTGATAAAGCCACTGCCTGGGAAGAATTTAGACATGCCATCAATGGAACCCCGGTCAGGAACCATTACAACCGATACCTGCATAAGAGCGGCGCCATAGTCCCTTTGTCATGGTCAGCAATCTGGTCAGAAGAAGAACGGGTTGTTTACTGCATGGGCAGAGATGCCGCTGACCTCATCTTAGCGCAGCAGAAACTGGTGCAAAAAGAGGAGTTCCACAGTACTTTGCTGCAACATGGCTCAGATATGTTAGGTCTCCTTAACGAAGCAGGAGAGTACATTTATGTAGGTGGAGCGGTTTCAAGGTTGCTGGACTATGAACCCGGCCAACTGCTGGGGTGCAACGTGTTTGACCTCATCCACCCAGATGATGTGCCCATGGCTAGTGAAGCCTTGGCCCTGATTTTAAGATCAGAAGTGATTCAGGTGCCAGACTTTAGGTTCAGGACCGCTAATGGAGAATGGCGCTGGATTGAGGCCATTGTCAGTAACCAGTTGGAAAACCCCGCAGTCAAGGCACTAGTGGTTAGTTCCCGGGATATCACCGAAAGAAAGGAAGCTCTATTGAAGTTGGAGGAAAGTGAGCGGCGGTTCAGTTCCCTGTTCAATAACAACCCAGACAATGCTACTTATGAAAACCGCGAGGGAATCATTCTGGATGCAAATCCAATGTTCCTATCCTGTGTAGGCCTTCCCCTGGAAGAGGTGGTTTCAAAGAAAATCACTGATTTTCTTCCTCCTGAAGTTGAGCAGCTATGTACAGAGAATCTGGAAAGGTCATTCCAGGGCGAAAAAGTCAACTTCAATATTGAATTCCCTAAACAGAATAAGGGGGTAGTGCGCTTTAACGTAACCAAGATCCCTGTTATGGTTAAGGGAGAGGTGATTGGTGTGCATTCCATTGCCAAGGATTTGACTGAGGTATCCGCTGCCCAGGCCATCATCCAGAAACAAGCCGAGACCCTGCAGACCATATTTGAAAGCATTACAGATGCCTTCTTCATGTTGGGCAATGACTGGCGCTTCAAGTTGGTTAATGGCGAGTTTGAGCGGGTGCTAGGGCTTAGCAGGGATGAATGCCTGGGTAAAACCATCTGGGAGGTTTTCCCAGAGCTGGTGAACGGAAGTTTCTACCATCACTACAAATTAGCCATCTCTACCGGGCAAGCCGTTAAGTTTGAGTCCCTGCTGCAACCCTCCAGTATCTGGCTAGAAGTAAAAGCGTTTCCTTCTGAGGAAGGACTCTCAGTGTACTTCTCAGACATCACGGAGAGCGTGTTGGCCAAACAGGAGCGGGAGAAATTGTCTCTGGTGGCCAGTAAAATCTCCAACGGAGTTATTATCACCGATCCGAAGGGGCAGATTGAGTGGGTGAACAATGCTTTCACCCGCAACACCGGCTATACTTTTGACGAGGCCAAAGGCCAGCATTTGGCTACTTTCCTGGAAGGCCCGGAAACCGATCTGGAAAAAGGAAAGGAGATCACCGAGAAACTGACCACAGGTATCCCTTTCAACATCATGGTGCTGCACTATAAAAAGTCTGGGGAGAAGGTGTGGATTTCCATGGACTTTACGCCCATCATCTCTGAGTTGGGCCAGGTCTCGCAGCACATCGTCATCCAGAAAGACATCACTTTCAGAAAAGCGGCCGAAGAACGCCATCTGCAGATGACCCGCGACCTTTACCGTCAGAACCGAGACCTGCAACAGTTCACCTATATTGTGTCGCACAACCTGCGGGCGCCGGTAGCCAATGCCATGGGCCTCGCCGATTTCCTGACCAAGCTGGACAAGCACTCAGAGATGTATGACAAATCTCTGGCCCATCTCAAAACTAGTGTCTTCAAACTGGATACTGTGCTTCGCGACCTAAACATGATTCTTTCGCTCAGGGACCAGCAGGATATCCTTGAAAGGGAGTTGGTAAGCCTGGCGGATGTCTATGAGCAGGTGCGCCAGTATTTCATGGAGTCTCTGGCACACCACAAGGGAGAGGTTGTCGCATATATATCCCCTGACCTGAAAATCAATACCAATAGGGCGTATATCTACAGCGTGTTCTATAACCTTCTTTCCAATGCCATCAAGTACAGGGCAGAGGCGAGATCACTTAGGGTAGAGATCAAGTGCCAGGTGTGTCCAGCCGGTGGCCTCAGAATAGACTTCTGTGACAATGGTTCTGGTTTTGACATGGAAAAAGCCGGTGATAATGTGTTTAAGCTTTATAAACGCTTCCACAACAATAAGAAGGGAAGGGGCATGGGCCTATTCCTGGTGAAAACACACGTGGAAAGTATGGGAGGCACCATTCAAATGAAAAGCAAGATAAACGAAGGCACCCAGGTGGAGATCCATATACCCGGCGAAGTCTCTGGCAATTGATTCATACCGCTGCGTTTCAGGGCCGATTTCCTTAAAGGAGCCCTGATACGCAGTGGAATCATTTTCTGCCTTCTATTCAATTTAAGTCATTATTTGACCTAGTTTATAACAAATTATAGATAAGTATAGTATTTAGAAAGGTGCATAATAAGTGTACTTCTTTATGGGAAAAGCTGTGCTGCAGCTTGCCTTAAGAAGAGCTTATTCAATCAATTTTTCACCTAATTCTTTGTACTATGAAATTCAAAATTCTACTCCAGTTTGTATTTGTCTTCGTATTAGGGCAATTCCTGTTTTCCTGTAGCTCCGCTGAATATTACCGCTTTGCTTCGGTAAAGCCAGAGACTTACCAGAAGTCAGTTGCGAAAGCTACCCCAACTGAAGCCACCGCTACAGAGGAAACCGCTCCAGCCACTGCCCAGGCCATCACTTCCACAACCGAGGAATCAAGCGTTGCCGTAGAGGCAGAACCAGTACTGGAGGCTTCTACCAAGGCTCCGGTGCCTGTGTTATTTGAAACCCGGAAAGCTGCCTTTGAAAAAAGCTCGGTAAAAGCCACTAAGCCGGCAGTGGTTATGGATGAAAAGGCTGCCCTGGAAACAGTCAAAAGCAAGCTCTCCAGCATGACCAAAGCGGAGAAAAAAGCCTTTAAAAAGGAATTGAAGAATTCCCTGAGAGATGCCAAAGAAGCCTCTGACATAGTGGAGATTTTATTGGCTATTTTCATCCCACCCCTTGGTGTTTTCCTGCACGAAGGCGAGGTGAACAGCAGATTCTGGATCAGCCTTTTACTTACCCTCCTGTTCTTCCTGCCAGGGGTTATTTACGCCCTCCTGGTGGTGACCGACACTATTTAACCTCGCATATTTACCTGTAAATCACCACAAGAAAGGCCCCGGTAATTTGCCGGGGCCTTTCTTGTGGTGATTACTTTTTCAGACCTTGGTTGGCTGAATTTTTTGGTTTCTAAAACCTGTAAATGTGGAGCAAAGATCAAAAAGGAAGCTTAATCACTTGGTCTTACATCACCTTGAGCCAGTTCTCAGCGGAGGCTTTTTCCTCAAAAGTAAGGATGAGAATACCATTAATGGGGTATTTCAAGGTTTCCTGGGCGGAGCGTTGGCTGTAAAGCTCTGGGGAGAGCACCCAGGCAAAGTACTTCACGCCGGCCTTGTGCAAGGCTGGGAGCCAGATTTTCGCGCCCCACTCCGCCAGGCCTGACCAGTTGCCGGAAACCAGCGTGTGGTCATTGATGACTTTGGAGGTTTTGGTACTCACCACATGTTTCAACGTTTTTTCGCAGCCATCTTTCACCGTGTCCTCGGTCTGGTGCCCCGTCCAGGTCACGTGGAGAATGTCTGAAATCATGTCCAGGTGAATGGCTATGTGCGGCTCAGAAAGTAAGGTGCGTTTGTGCATTTCTTACGGAAGGTATCAGGAGATGGCTTTTAGCCAGGTCATGGCCTGGGCACGGTCTGTAAAGTTCTGCATCTCATAGTGCAGGTCCAGGCTGCGCTGGATCTTGTGCAGGTTTTCATCTGCTACCGATTCCCTTCTGAAATCAGTGGATGTGATTCGGGCTACCTTCCGGAGGCGGGTGGCGTTGAATTCCTGGGCTATCTTCAGCATGAGGGTAGTGTTTTCTTCGTCTGAGATAGAAATGGACGCTTTGCTGCCGTCTACCAACAGGTTCTTTACATCATAATCCCTGACGGTTTCTACCAAAGCCTGGAACGCTTGCCTGGCCTCTGGCAGGTATGAGGGCGCCAGGTCTGGCCAGTCCATTTCCAGGATATCCGTGGCCGGATCATACGTAAGCTGAAGAATACTGTCCTGGTAAAGTAGCATAGGCTGCAGCTGTTAAAAAGGACATAGATTTAACCAAATATACTATTTATTTGGCAGCCTTTATACTACTCTCCGATTAATATATAACCCTGAAATTTATTGATTTTGTAAATCACCAGAGGTTATCCGAGGTGCATAACCTAGTATAAGGTTCTGTTTGGAAAGACCTGAACAACTTAGGTTATAAAACTGATAGTTTAACTCACCCTGGTTCCTGGTGTTTGCCGGTGCTCCGACGTAAAGAGGGGGTAATGGCGAGCGTTTCAAAAGTATTTTCAGGAAAACAGACCGAAAATCAGAGTTGATCAACAAAGGCTTAAGCTTTAGGCTTTACCAGCGATTTAAGGAAAATGGATTAAAAACAGCAGCCCCTCCGGGAAAACCGGAAGGGGCTGCTGTGAAGTAAATAAGAAGGCAAAACTAATTCAGAAGAACCGGTTTCCCGAAGCCCAGTTGTTCCAGTTTTTTCAGTTGGGTAGCGGCATCGCCTACCACCAGGTAATACATTTTGTTGGGGTTCACGTACTGCTGCGCCAGCGTTTTGATTCTGTCCAGCGTCATACCCTGCACCTGGGCTTCGCGCTGCTTGGCGTAGTCGTGGGGTAGTCCGTACGCGCTGATGCTGTTCAGGAGACCCAGTTTGGCGGCCATGGTCTCAAAAGCCCGGGCATTGCTTTTCACCAGGAAGCCTTTGGTCACTTCCAAGTCCTGCGCCGAGTAACCCGGACCGTAGTTCTGCAGGATCTGCTTAATCAAATCGGTTGCCTCAAAGGTGATGTTGGATCGCACGCCACTCTGGATCACGAACGGACCCGGCAGGGTAGAGCCCGAGAAAGAAGACCCAATGCCGTAGGTATAACCCTTGCCTTCCCTCAGTTGCTGCGTCAACTGCGAGGCAAAGCCGCCACCGCCTAAGATGTAGTTCATCACCTGCGCCGGGTAGAAGTCTGGGTGCGTCACGGGCAAGGCCAGGTACCCAAAACGCAACACGCTCTGCTTGGCCCCGGGCACATCATAGAAATACACGGTTGATTTAGCAGGCGCTGCCGGAGTGGTGTACTGCGGGAAGCGCACCTCTTTGGCCTTCCAGTTCTGGTCCAGGCCGGCCAAAGAATTAATAACCTCCTGCTGGTCTACGGCTCCTACCACCTGGAAAGCCGCTACTGATGGGGAAAGATTGGCGCGGTAATAGTTCTGCAGGTCAGCCAGGGTAATGGCCTTCAAAGACGCCTCGGTGCCCAGGATGTTGCGAGACAGGATGTGGTCTTTGCCATAGAGTACTTTCCGGAAATTTATATCAGCAATGGAGTTGGGGTTGGCTTTCTGCTGTTTCAACTGGCTTTCCACTTGCTGCTTGGCCAGCTTGAATTCCTGCTCATCCCAACGGGGCTCCAGCAGAATCTCCTGCACCAGAGCCAGGGTAGGAACGAAATTGCGGGCCAGGGTGCGGCCGCTGAGGGTGAAGCTTTCCTCGCCGGCATTGATGCTGATAGAGGCGCCCAAGGCTTCCATGGCTTCTTCCAGTTCCTGGGTGGTCTTGTTTCTGGTGCCTTTCAGCAGCAGCTCAGACAACAGGTTAGAGACGCCCACCTTAGAGGAGTCTTCCAGCAGCAAGCCGCCGTTCATACGCAGGTTGAACATCACTAATGGCACCTCGCGGTCGGTGATGCCCAGCGTTTTCAGGCCGTTTTCCAGTTTTCCCTCCCAAACGTCTGGTACTTTGGTCTCGGGGGTTTTGCCGTAGGCCGGCTCCACGGTGCGGTCAAAGCTAGAGGGCGTGCGCGGGTAAGAGGCTTTGGCCGAGGCATCGAACTTCTCCTCGGCACCTTCCACTATTTTCTCCTCCACCACGCTGGCTTTCTGCGAGCCTTTGAGCACCAGGTTCACCTGTCCTTTGGGCACAAAGCTGGTTACTACGTAAGGCTTGCCTTTGAGGTATTGACGGTACACGCGCATCACATCCTCGCGGGTCACGGCCAGCATGTTCTGGATGTCTTTGCTGATGAACCCTGGGTCACCCGCGAAGATCTGGTACTGGGCCAGCTGGAACCCTTTGCCCTGCACACTGGAAAGCCCGTTGTAGAAACCAACCTCCTGCTGGGTCTTGATGCGGCTAAGATCGGCATCAGAAAAACCTTCCTTTTCAAAGCGCTGGAAAGCTTCTTCCACGGCCGCGTGGATCTGGTTCAGGTCCACTTTTTCATAGCCCCTTATGCTCACCATGAACTGTCCGGCCAGCTCGGCGCTGCTCTGGTACATGTTCACGCGGCCCGCCAGTTGTTTCTCGTCCACGATGAGCTTGTTGAACGGCGCCTTCTTGCCATCCGACAGCAAAGTGGCCAGGGTTCTGAGGGCGTAAGAGTCTTTGTGGTAAATATACACACTGGGCCAGGCCATGGTCAGTTCAGGCAAGCGGGCGAAGTTGTCCTCGTGGTAGAGTTTTTTGGTTTGGGCCAGCACCACTGGTTTCTTTTCCAGCGCCGGAATGTTCTGGCCTTTTTTGATCTCCCCGAAGTACTTCTGCACCCAGGCTTTGGCCTGCGCCGGATCAAAGTCGCCGGAGACCACCAGGGTCACGTTGTTGGGCACGTACCAGCGGCGATAGAATTCCTTCACGTCCTCCAGGGTGGCGTTCTGCAGATCATCCAAAGACCCGATCACCTGCCAGTGGTAGGGATGGTCCTTGGGGTAGAGGTTCTGGTCGATGACGTAAGAGGTGTGGCCGTAAGGAGCGTTGTCATAGCTCTGGCGCTTTTCGTTTTTCACCACCTGCTTTTCCTTTGCCAGCACCTGATCAGTAACCGTGTTGATGAAGAAGCCCAGTTTATCAGCCTCGGCCCAGATCATTTTCTCCAGTGCGTCGTTGGGTACGGTCTGGTAATAGTTTGTGCGATCGCGGTTGGTGGAGCCGTTGGCGCCGGAGCCGCCTATGCGGGCGCTCATTTTGTCCAGGCCGCCTTTGCCCAGGTTCTCAGACTCCAGGAACAGCAGGTGCTCAAACAAGTGGGCAAAACCGGTGCGGCCTTCTTTCTCGCGCGCCGAACCCACGTGGCTCGTAAGCGCCACCGCTACCACCGGATCAGATTTGTCTACGTGGAAGACGACGGTTAGCCCGTTGTCCAGGGTGAACTGGTCATAATCAACTTTAAAGGATTGGTTCTCGGTTTTAGACTTGCTCTGCCGCTGACAGGAGAGCAGCGCCAGGGAAAATAGGAACAGGAAGGAAAGGGACTTGTTAAATCGCATGAAAGGAATGTTTGTCTTTTGGTGGTTTTGTTTGTGAAAAAGAGAAAAATCAGGTGTATCAATCGCCTGATATGGGCAAAGGTAACACTGCAATTAACATGGTGAATACTTCGCTTTTAGAAGAAAACATTTTGGCCAGACAAGAACCGGAATGGGAATCGTATTGCGCCTGATTTTAAGAAAATAGGCTGGAAAAGAAGGCAGGTAAGCCGATGTTAAGGAAAGGCACTATCATGAAAAAGACGGATGTTCTTTCCCCGGTTTCAGAGGAAGAAAACACCCGTCTTGTGTCTTTGAAAGGGGGGATGCCTTACATTCTTTCCGCTATTTTCTGAAGTTCAGGCAGCACCCGCTCCCCAAAAAACGCGATGTATTGTTCCTGCTGAAGGTTTACGTTGTGCAGGTGCAGGTGCGTAAAGCCCAGTTCCAGGTCTTTGGCCAGCCATTCAATGTGTTCCTGGGCGCTATCCGAGATCCTGACGGCGGGTTCCAGTTCATCTGGTTTCACCATGCTGCCGGCAGCATCAAAACCTTTCACCGTAGGGATGTCTGAGAGCAGAGCCGAGGGGAAGACATTGTTTTTCCATTGTTCATGCGCGCCTTGCCGCGCTTTCTCCTTAGAAGTGTCATAAGACAACTGCACCTTCAAATGCATGGGTTTGCCCTCGCCGCCGCCTTTGTGAAAAGCATCAACCACCTTTTTCAGTTCCTCCGGCGAATTGGAGATCGTGATCAGGCCATCGGCCCAGCTGCCTACCCATTCGGCAGTTTCCGGGGTAATCGCGGCCCCGAAAACGGGTGGCATGTAATCAGGTAGGGTGTAAAGTTTGGCGTATTCCACTTCCACCAGGCCTTTGTGGGTCACGGTTTCGCCTCTCCAGAGAGCCCGCATGATGTCCACGCAGAGTTTCAGGCGGTCATTGCGCTCCTGTTTGTTGGGCCACTTCTGCCCGGTGATACGCTCGTTAAGGAACTGCCCGCTGCCGGCGGCAATAAAGAACCGATGGGGGAACATCTCGCACAGGGTAGCCACCTTCTGCGCCGCGATGGCCGGGTGGTAACGCTGCCCCGGCGCCGACACCACCCCGAAAGGCAGAGAGGTGGCCTGCATGGCGGCTCCCAGCCAGCTCCAGGCATATCCGCTCTCGCCCTGGTTCTCGCTCCAGGGATAAAAATGATCCGAGGAAAGCGCGTTCCCAAAACCGGCCTGCTCGGCTTTCTGTACTAAGTTTAGTAAATGGCTTGGCTTGAACTGCTCATGCGAGCAATGATACCCGAAAGAAAAGTCTTTATTTCCCATGTGGCTGCTGTTTCATGTGGTGATAAAGGAAGTGGGGCCTGTAGCCTTTTGTGGTCAAACTTCCATACGGAGCTGATGCGCTGTTCCCATTCTGTGCTGATGGGTTACCCTGGGTAACTACCGGCAGTTCCGGAACAATGCATTACTCATCCCTTTTGATTCCAAAGGTGTACGGCAGAGGTTGTTAGTAGTTCAAGGCTGTTTTCTGAAAAACGCGCTAAAAACAATTGTGCCTCCTTGAGCATCCGGGCAGGACTCTGTTTCAAAGCTGTTTGTCTGGAATAGCCTTGAAACGCCTCGGTTTTGAAAAGGGCCAAGGTTAAGTTTCTGCGGGGTAAGGCGGGAGTAAAGAGCAGGCAGGATACTGGAGAAGGGGTGTGGAAGGATTTTTCAGGCAAATGAGCAGAACTGGAATCCAGAAAGTACCGGCTTTCTCTTATTCTGGCTTTTGGTCCAGATCCTTGATTTCCTTCTTGTAGTCGGAAGGTAAAATGATGCTTTTGAGGAACCAGTCCAATTTGAATTTCCTGCTAGCCTTGTAGCCTTGTAGTAGCGGGGTGATCAAAGAGGTCTTCCGGAATCCCAGCAGCTCTTTCACCCGGTCTGGCACCACCAGAATCTGGGCTTCCAGGAGCAGGCGGTATCTTACCTGGCCCAGGTGTTTTTGGTATTGCTGAAACAGGTCCTGGGTGTAATGACTCATGGCCAGGTCTCGTCTTAAATGCTCTTCCCGGCTCACCAGCCATTCCTGGTAAGTAGCAGGGAGCTCTTTCAGGCCCATGCGGGAGCCTACGCGGTAAAAGACCTCAAACACCTCTGTTTTCTCGGTTAGGGAAAGCGGCCGCTCCAATACTTCAAATGATCTGATGGAGTAGTCAATGAGCATGAACAGAACATCGCGATAGGCCCAGTCTGGGATGGACATGCCGCGCTTGGCTTCTACGCCGGCGTGGATGCTGGCCATCCGGTCAATGGTCTGGTAGGCTGCGTCAAGAGGGGAGAAGACGATTTTCCGGGCGTAGGCGACTGTTGAAAATAGCCGCCCCAAAGGATCGGCTGGAAGCCGGCCCGTAAAGTACAGCCAATCCACGGCTTTGTTCAGGGCAAACTCCGCAGAAGAGCCCGCAAAAATAAAGAGCACGGTATCGCCCTTCCCCCAGATCTCCCGCACCACCGATCCCTTCTCTACAAAATACTGCATGGGTAACTTCTTTAAGTTTAGAAGAATAGGTTGCTAAGTACTTAAACTGCTATGTCCCAATGAAGAACGAAGAAGAACAGATTCAGATTCTTTTTGTGAAAAGCAAAATGTTTTAGCTCTGATAATAAGCCTTTTAAAAGGTGATTTGATGATTTCTGGTTCTTCTAAGGAGATTTAATTGTGAACCAATTTAGGCGGTTTTACCTTTGGAGAAGAAATAAAAGAAAATACCCCAGGCTATTTTATCCCAAAATATTAAATAACAAAATTCAATTACCTGTTTTGGAGCAAAGTACATCTGACGTAAAAGCAACCTTTGATATATGTGCCCTAATCCCTTGCTTTAACAACCGAGAGGGTTTATTAAAGTCATTGGATAGCATCAGGTATGATGTAGGAAAGCTTTTTGTGGTGGTGGTGGATGATGGAAGTCAGGTTCCTGTTAAGGAAGAAGATCTATTTTTATTACATGACTTTGAATTTCCAATTCATGTAATAAGAATTGAACAGAATGCGGGCATAACCAACGCATTAAATGCTGGTCTGCAGTGGATTGAGAAAAATGTTGCTGTCCAATATATAGCAAGATTAGACTGCGGAGATCTGTGCCACCAAGACAGATTCTACAAACAAGCATCCTTTCTCTCGCAGAATCCCGATGTTGGTTTGCTTGGTACCTGGTGTACCTTTCGCAATCCAGTGAACGGATTCAGTTATTCCTATACCACCCCTACAGTGCATGAAGCTATCCTGTCTGCCATGCACTTCCGCAATGTATTTATTCATCCAACGGTGATGTTTAGGTCAGAAATAATAGAGATAACAGGCAGGTATTCTTTAGATTATCCATTTGTAGAGGATTACGCCTTGTTTTTTAATATTTTGAATAAATCTAAGGGGGCTGTTTTAGATGAGTTTTTAGTGACTTGTGAATTAAACCCCAAGGGTATTTCCGTGTCTAACCGAAAACAGCAGTTAATCGGTAGAAAAAGAGTTGTTTCTGAATTCGGCAGCAATCCTGTTAAGAAGTTGTTGTCTGATTGTAAGTTGTTTATTTTGAGATATATACCTTATGGATTGGTGTTATCTCTTAAAAATAAGTGACGAATGCCGCAACGGAATGTGCTTGTTGAAAAATTGTTTAAGTGAATCTGTAATAAATTAGAAAATCTGTTACTAATAGGCGAGGTGCAAGATTAAGGTTGAATTTGGAGCTGCAGAATATTAATATTTAGTTTGTTTTTTAATAATGATAAAAAATACAAATAAAAATAGTTGAATATTTTTTGTTCAAATTTCTTATCAGCATAGGAATAAAATTTTTTAGTGATATTTAACATAAGAATAGTATTTCTTCTAATAATTTATTGTTCCAGAGAATAATAATTATCTTTGGAACATTACTTTTCAAAGTACCTTTAGTTGATTTTAGTTCTGTATCCCCCAGGCTAATGAAAATAGTACACGTAATTGAACCCTTTGCCTCTGGGGTGGCCGTTTTTGTAAAGTCACTTACAGAGACAATGCCTGAGGACTTGCATATCATTATCCACGGGGAGCGCAAGCAGGTCATGTCTGCCAAAGATGTGAAGCGAACTTTTCCTAAACAGAACGTGCGCTTCATCCGGTGGAAATCGGTTCAGCGTTCTATCAATCCCTTCAAAGATTTTCTGGCCCTTTCAGAATTACACAACATCCTTAAAAGACTCTCAAAAAAAGGGTTTGTAGATGCAGTGCACCTGCATTCCTCCAAAAGTGGTTTCCTGGGAAGGGTGGCCTGCAGATTGGCTGGCATAAAGAATGTTGTATACACTCCAAACGGTGCGCCTTTCCTCTCTTCTGGTAACCCGGTAACTAACTTTCTTTTTAAACAGATTGAAAGGTTTGGCAATGGAGTAGGGGGGAAGGTAGTATGTTGCTCAGCCTCGGAATTGGCCGAGTATCAGAAGATTGGGATTAATGCGAGTTTCATCAATAACGGTGTTTCCCTTAAGGAAACCTCAGTGTCAATAGCACCTTTAAACAAGAAGAGTAAGTTTCAGGTAATCACCACCGGCCGGATTGAGGACCAAAAGAACCCAACCTTATTCAATACCATTGCTTCTTTTTTTGAAGACTATGAACAGATAGAATTCATTTGGGTAGGTGACGGGAAGGAAAGAGGTGTTCTGAATTCTAAAAACATTATTGTAACTGGTTGGCAAGAGCCCAACACCATTAAGAAAATGGTGAGTCAAGCCGATGTATTTATTTCCACTTCCTTGTTTGAAGGACTGTCCTTTAGCGTTTTGGAAGCCTTAGCCTTAAAAAAACCGGTTCTTTTGAGTGATTGTGTAGGAAACTCAGACATTATCAAGACTGGCTTGAATGGTGATCTTTTCAAAAATGAAATAGAAGCTATTTCTAAGATTCTCAATTATTTCAACAATAAAGAGATGTTAGAGGTGATGGGAGATTATTCATTTGATATCTGTGGGTCCAAATTTAATGTTGATTTAAACTTCAAAGAATACAGATCAATATACCATGTTTTCGATAAGAAGAAAAAAGAGATTTCCTTGGCTGTTGCAAGTTGAGAGTTAAAAAAAAATTACTGAAAGATTGATATGAGAAATACTTTACTACTACAAGATTATATTACCCCAACCGACCATCTAGAAGAGATAAATAATTCATTAAGGAAGATCCAGACCCAATTACTACAAGAACTTTCCAACAAACAGGAGGTGCTTGAGTCAAAGAATCAAGAGATTCAGGAGTTGAAAGCTGCCCTTGAAAATAAATCTAAACTTGTTGCAGAATTAAAGGATGCTATATCTGCAGTTGAACGGAATAATGAAGGAAATAAGCAACTTAATAAGAAACTGATCAGCGAGATTGTTAGGAAGCAACAAGATATAGAATGGTATAAACGTACTTATGAAAGTAGAAGCCTTTTAGGTACTCTAAAAGAGAAGATACTTTGGAAGATCAAAACTAAATGATACCTAAAACAATCCATTACTGTTGGTTTGGGAATACCCAAATGCCAGCCGAGTATAAAGGCTATGTTGAAGAATGGAAAGCATTTCATCCAAGTTGGAATATAAAACTTTGGAATGAAGATAACTTTCATGATGATTCTATATATTTTAAAAATGCTTATGCTAATGGAAATTGGGCTAATGTAAGTAATTATGTTAGGCTAAAGGTGTTGCTTGAACATGGGGGGATTTATTTGGATACTGATATTAAAGTAGTTAAGGAATTTGATGATTTACTTGCGTATAATTGCTTCTTAGGATTTGAAACTGGAAGCACCTCCGCTTCAGATTTTTGGGTGAACAATGCGGTTATTGGAGCTTGCCCTAATCATTCTTTTGTATTTAAATGTTTAGAAAAGTTTAACACAGTTTTTGATGGCCTTGAAAAAGCAAATGAGTCATCTCCTCAACTTGTTACCAAGATTTTAATAGAAGACTATGGACTTAAATCTTACGGCAGGCAAGTGTTAAGAGATGAAATCCAATTATTGGAAAGTTCATTCTTTTATCCCATTCCATGGAATCATGTTAAGGCGACTCTAAATTATTTAGAATACATTACATCTGATACTTATGCAGTTCACATGTGGGGGAGAACATGGTTTACTAAAGATATGTTACTTGCAATGGTAGATGATCTCCAAGAATGGGTGATTATACAGGAAAAAACCATAAGTAAATTAAAAGAAGAATTAGAAGGTTATAAGAATGGTTTGGATGGGGTAGAAAAAAAATAAGTTAAGTTTTTTAGAAGGGTAACAAAAAGCACAATTGTAAAAAGGTTTGTTGAAAGCCTGATTTTTAATTAAAAATGAATTATTGGATCATTACTACAGAGTTTCCTCCATTCCATGGAGGTGGAATAAGTACTTATAACCTTCATACTGGTCTGATGCTGGTGGAAAAAGGCCACAATGTTAAAGTTATTGTACCAGACCATTCAATTAATGATGATAAGCAGGAAGATCAATATTTGGGTATTGATATTATTAGATTTAAGCCGGGAAATAGAGACTATTACAGTTACCTAGGGTATTCCTCCGCTTTAAGTATGCAATTTTCTGAAATTGTTCTTTCAGAAATGCAAAATTCTTTGTCGCCTGATTTTATAGAGACTCAGGATTACCACGGAATTGGGTATTATTTGATTTTGAAGAAAAGATTGGGTGAAAAACAATTAGTGGATATACCTATTGTTTTAACAGCACATGCACCATCTTATTATTACCTTGATTGCAATCAAGCACCAGTCTTTGCCCTTCCAGATTATTGGACAGGAGAAATGGAGAAATGGGTGATGCAAGCTGCTGATGTTCTTATCTCTCCTAGTCACTATCTGGTTGAAAATGTAAAACAATACTTAAATGGTAATCACAAAAACTATCATATTATAAGGAACCCTTACAAAATACCAACCCCAACAGTTTCAAATACTTTTCCAGAAGTAGAGGACATAGTTTTCTTTGGAAAACTTACATATCAAAAAGGTTGTTTGCAGTTGCTAAAATACTTAAGTGCTTTATGGGATGAAGGACTTGATAAGCGAGTGAGCTTTATAGGCGACGATCACTATTTTGAGCCGAAGCAGATTAACATGAAAGAGTACCTAATCACAAAGTTTAAAAAGCACTTTGAGAATGGTTACTTTACATTTGAGGGAAAATTAAACCCAGAACAATTAGAAAAGCGTCTAAATAAGGCATCTTTGATAATTGTGCCAAGTTTAGTAGATAATTTCCCTTATGCTGTAGTGGAAAGTATGTTGCAGGGGAAAGTTTTACTCATTTCTGACGGAGGTGGCCAAAGTGAAATGATTGAGGATGGTAAATCCGGGTTTGTGTACAAAGCCACGTGTTTTGAGAGTTTTAGACAAAAATTTAAAGTAGCTGCTGGAATTTCTTCTACTGAGGCGTTAATTATATCTGCAAATGCCAAGTCAAGAATCAATTCAATGTGTAATTATGAAAACGTATATGCTCAAAAAATAAAGGTTCTAAATAGTTTTACGAATAACAAAAAGGAGTTTTTTCCATTTGTAAATGTAATAGATAAAGTAGGTTATAAAGTTAAGTCTGAAGGATTGAAAGGAAAGCTTTCTATTGTGGTACCTTATTATAACACAGGTAAGTATATTAAGGAGACAATTGAAAGTATTTACCAAATTACCTATGAGGATTTTGAAGTTATTGTAGTAAATGATGGGAGTGATGATGCTGAGAGCATTTCTATATTAAATGCTTTAGAGAAAAAATACGAATTTAAAGTTATATCACAGAAAAATGCAGGTCTTTCTGCAGCAAGGAATACTGGGGTTACTGGAGCGTCTGGTGAATATATTGCATTTTTAGATGCTGATGATAAAATTCATCCAGAGTTTTATGTTCGAGCTATAAATATTTTAAAAAAATACTCCAACTTAAGCTTTGTTTCCAGTTGGGTAAAATATTTTGATGCAAGTGAAGGTATTTGGCCCGCCCAAAATCCTGAACCCCCATTTTTGCTTCTCCAAAATATGGTAAATGCAGGGTTTCTATGCAGAAAGATTGATTATTTAAACTTCGGTGTAAATGACAGCAAGTTTGAGTATGGAATGGAGGACTATGATGCAAATATGACCCTCCTTGAAAATGGTTGCAGAGGAGTTGTTCTTCCGGAGCCGCTCTATTACTATAGAATTCATTCTGCTTCTATGGCTCGTGGGTTTAACAAATTCAATAGACTATACTTATATCGGATTATGTCAAATAAGCATAAAGCTCTGTATCAGAAGTATGGATATGAAATTTTTAATTTGTTATTAGCTAATGGACCTTCGTATTTGTATGATAATCCTACCTTAAAGCCTGCAACTGATGTAATTGAGTATCAAAAACGAATCAAAGATTTAGAAGAGGCTGTTGGTTGGTATGACAGAACTTTAAAATATCATGAGCATACAATGAAAACGCAGGTTAATAGTAAACCTGAAGATCCATTTCCTACAGCCCATTTAGCACATAACGCTAATAGCTATGAAGATTTAAAGGCCTGGTATCACAAAGAATACGAAGTTTTACCATTATGGTACAAAAGAGCAGGCCATGTTGTAAAAGTTTTACAGGGTAATAGGTCATTAAAATCTTTATTTAAGAAAGACTAGGAAAAGATAGTTTTGAATGCTAAAAAATATCAAAAAACGTTTAGCATAATAAAGTTTAATTAAACAAAGAAGGCTACTGTTTTATAGTAAAAAATTTGAAGTTGCGGATAGTAGAAGAATGAGGTCTTCTCTTCCCTGGTTACAAAGATTAGATTGTGAAGTACTGGATTATAACCACAGAGTATCCTCCCTTTTACGGAGGTGGCATAAGTACATACAGTAAATACACCGCTGATATGTTTCAGGAAAAAGGGCATAAGGTTACAGTGTTCATCCCTGATTTTAGTATAAATAATTTAATTGAGGAGGTTGTAAATGGAGTAAGAGTTGTAAGGTTTTTGCCTCGGAGAACAAAAAGTCACCAATTCTTGGGTTACAATGCACATTTAAGTTATGAATTTGCCGAAATTTTACGCAAGTATTTGGAAGAGGAGGGTGTGCCTGATTTTATTGAGTCTCAGGAGTATGGTGGTATCGCTTACTACATGCAACAGTTCAAGTTGCTAAAATATCCATTATTTAAAGACTTAAACATTATCATTACTTGTCATTCTCCTGGTTTTCTTTGTCTAGAGTATAACCAAGTACCTATCTATCAGTTTCCTGAATATTGGACAGGGCAAATGGAGAAAGCTTGCATCATCTCAGCGGATTTGCTTATCGCTCCCAGCAAGTATTTAGTTGAGACTGCAAAGAAAAGCATGTCTTGGAAAACTAATAAAGAGGTTTACTTAGCAAACCCCATGCAAGTGGAAGATCATGCTGTGGGGATAACAACAGATTTTCTTTATGGTCAAATAATTTGTTTTGGGAAATTAGCGCCATTGAAAGGAACATTTGAGCTACTTTCCTATTTTGAGAAGCTTTGGAACCAAGACTATACATTCCAACTTCATTTGGTTGGTGGAATTGATCTTATATTTCATCCTGAGGGTAGAACTATGGGAGAATTGGTCAAAAAAAAATACTCCCAATTCATCGACAAGGGCTTTCTGAAGTTGCATGGTGAAATGGCGCCTGAACAAGCAAAGGCCTATATAAAGAATGCACATGTAGTAGTGGTGCCAAGTCTCTTTGACAACCTTCCATATACCGTTCTTGAAGCTATGAGTTGGGGAAAGGTGGTTTTAGCCTCAAAACAAGGTGGGCAGAGCGAAGTTATTGAAGATGGAAAAACAGGATTCTTGTTTGATCATAGAATTCCGGAAGAGTTTCAAAAAAAGCTGTTACATATTCTAGGGCTCTCTACCCAAGAGATAAGAGAAATAGGAGAAAAGTCTCAAAAGGCTATCCTTGAGAGGTTCCATCCTGAGGTGATATATCCTAAGAAGATGAAAGCGTTGGAACAATTTCTATCGTCAAAACAACTAACAGAATTTTTCCCTTTTGTTGAACCTGAAATTAAAATAGAAGATTCAACAACCTTTTGTTTTGGTTCTAAGGACTTGCTTTCTGTAGTTATCCCATTTCACAACATGGGATTATACATTGAAGAATGTATTAATTCTATATGGCTATCAGATTACCCCAATAAAGAGATAATAATAATTGATGATGGTAGTACTGACCATTCTAGCAAGGAAGCTCTTCGGCTCCTTCAGGAAAAGTATGCTATTACTGTTTACACTAAAGAGAACGAAGGACTTTCTGCAACCCGGAACTTTGGGGCTTCTAAAGCTAAAGGACAGTACTTGGCATTTTTAGATGCAGATGATGCCGTAGATCAATCATATTACAGCAAGGCAATATCTGTGCTAAGATCCTATCAAAATGTACATTTCGTAGGCTGTTGGGTTCAATATTTTGAGGGGAGTACAGGATGCTGGCCTTCATTTAATCCTGAGCCACCTTACTTGTTAATGCACAATATGATCAATAGCAGCGCTCTTGTTTATAAAAAGGAAGCTTTTATGCAAGGTGGGTTGAATGATTCTGCTTTAGTATATGGAATGGAAGACTGGGATAGCGTAATTAGTTTGGTTGAAAAGGGCTTTGGCGGAGTTGTCTTGCCAGAACTTCTGTTTCGGTATAGAGTCAGAAAAGACTCTATGACTAGGCGTTTTACCAGAACGAAAAAATTGTTCCTTCACAAGCATATCGCTGAAAAACATTCCAAGCTTTATAGACAGTATGGGCTTGAAATTGCCCAACTAAGTACAAATAATGGTAGTGGCCTTGATTTTGATAATCCTACTTTTGGAGGAAATAGTGCGCACTCTTTACAAATTCGTTTAAAAAAGAAATTTGGAGACAAATTAAAGCGAAGTCCCAAAATGCGCAAAATTGCTTATTTTTTTTACAAGAAAATTAATTGAGATTTTATGTTAGGACAAACTGTTAAGGGTTTTCTTTCTGGAACCAACAGGATGGAAAGATTATGGCTTTTAGCCAAAATAGAGTTCAAGCTTAGGTATTATGAAAATAAATTAGGGCTATTATGGGCCTTGCTCAAGCCGTTAATGGATGTTGCTATTTACTATGTAGTATTCAAAACAATTTTAAAATCAGATTTGGAAGCCTTTGCTTCATATTTATTTATCGGTCTAATTCTTTGGAATTTCTTCTTGGAGAGTACTGCAGGTACTACCCAAATTTTACAAACTAAGAAATACCTTTATGAATATAGTAATATGAATAAATTGGAGATTTACTTATCTGCCTTAATGAGTAATAGCATTGGGTTTTTCTTCAATCTTGCAATGTTTATAGTTTTTTTCAATTTTGTTGAGACAGACGTAATGGGGTTAGATGTTTTGAATTTATGGATTCTACCAATTTTCTTAAATCTTTTTATCCTTTCTTTGGCTTTGTCCTTAATTTTGTCATGCATTTTTGTAGTTGCAAAGGACATAACTCAGATCTGGCAAGTTTTTACTGCCGGTTTGTTTTTCCTTTCTCCTATTTTTTACAAGTTGACTTTGTTCAAACAGGCTCTTCCTTCTTTTGAATATGTAAATCCTATTGCTGGTATTATTATCAATGCACGACAAGTAATGATGGGTAAAGTACTTCCAGATTTTGAGCTTATGCTATTTGATTATGGTTATGCTTTATTTTTATTGTTAGTAGGGTTTATTTTATTAAATAAGATTGGCGCAAAGGCTGCGGAGAAACTATAAATAGTTATGGAAGATAAAATTGCAATAAAGGCAAGAAATATAAGTAAAACCTTTCATATTTCTGAAGATAGTCACAATACAGTTAAACATCGGCTTTTTAATTTGTTTAACCCTCCAAAAAGTAGGTATGTACCTGCTGTAAAGAATATGTCTTTGGAGATTATGAAAGGTGAATGTATTGGTTTGTTAGGTAGAAATGGATGTGGCAAATCAACATTGGTAAAGATTTTAGCAGGGGTATATCCTACTGATAGCGGATATGTCAACATAAACGGCTCTACCATGCTAATGAACCTTGGAGTGGGTATGAGTCATGAGTTAACTGCTAGAGAAAACGTCTATGTTTCTGGTTCTGTATTAGGACTTAAGATAAAAGAGGTAGATGTTATTTTTGATGAAATAATTGAATTTGCAGAACTAAGGGAATTTGTAGATACTAAAATAAAATTTTTCTCTTCTGGAATGGTGGCTCGGCTAGCTTTTTCAATCGCTGTAAAGGCTGGAGCTGAAATAATGTTTCTTGATGAAATATTTGCAGTGGGAGACGTAAAATTCCAGGAGAAAGCAGTTAAGGTATTTGAGAGTTCATGGATTGAGGGAAAGACCGTAATTTTGGTGAGTCATAGCATGGAAGTTATTAGAAAATACTGCAACCGTGCTGCTTTTCTAAAAAAGGGAGAACTTGTTTTTATTGGAGATACAGAACAAGCCATTGATCATTACATGCTTGACAACTATTAAATAAGTTTTGTGACTTGTGAAAACAGGCCCTGAAATACCATTCAGGGCCTGTTTTGATTTGATGTTAACACAAATGGAATAAAGAATCCTACCAACATTGTTCCGAAATTTTTGCCAAAGTAAACTTCGGTTATCCAGGCAACTGCAAAAGTGAGTATGATTAGAAATGTGAGGCTATTCTGGTTTTGGAAAGCTGAAAATAGAGGTAGAATCAGCCAAGCTAAAACGAAGAGGAGGAAGCCCACTAATCCTATACTGTAAAGGATATCCAAGTAATTACTGTGTACATTTTTATCTGTTTCAATGGCCATGTAAAACTTCTTTTCTTTGTACTTTTCCAGTAACTCAGCATCTTTGTCCCCTAAATCCACTCCCTTGATTGGGCTTGTTTGGAAAACCTCTAATCCACAGGTCCAGGCAGCTAATCTAAAATTGGCACCATTCCACTGATCTGGGGTAATCTCCATATTATAATGACTCTCTTTTCCACGGCTTTCAAAGTCAAAGCTCTGGTAAGTAAGTTCTTTGTATCGATTAAAAGTAGAAGGCATTAGTTTATATATTACTACTGTTCCTATTAACAGGCCTAAAACCAAAGTAAACCCTTCTAAGATTTTCCTCCTCTGCAGAATATAGTAGAAACTGAATAAAACTGTAGTAAGTAAAAGGAGAGCAAACATAATCCTGCTAGCCAATAGGTAGCTGAATCCAAAAAGGAATATTATGGCCAACAACATACCCAGCTTTTTCTTACTTCTACTAAAGAAAACAGTCTGGGAATAAATGAAGATGGCGAGATTAACAGCTAAAGCTATGTAAATGGATTGTTGTCTTGTGGCTCCTGTTAAAGCATCATTGTACAAGAATTCTGGGCGTTTAAAATATCCTGATGTATGGATGCTGGTTCCCAAACAAACCAAAGCCACCAAAGTAGTGATCACGGCGAAAGATAGCAGCACTTTGTCTTTGAATTCCTTTCTAAGCTGTAACAACCCTAAACTTGCAGGAAACAGTAGCAAGGGAAGCCTGATTTTCAAATGATGGAGCCCTCGGGCAATATCATCTGAGAGCAAGGTGCTGATAACCAGAGCCAGGAAAAATAGCATAATACCCTGAATATAAGGCCTTTGCTTGAGGATTTCCCATTTTTCTTTTAGACTACTCAAGGTGAAACTATAAACTACCAGTAAGCCAGTAACTACAGAATTGACCCCGCTCAGGTGGGCAAAGTAAAGGGTAACGAAGAAGAGAAGGATCAAGGCAAAAAGCCCTTTTTCTTTTTTGGTGAAGTCTTGTAAGCTAAATAACATCTTGGGGGTGTTGGCAGGCATAAGTTTCCGCCTGATTCATGTATTAAATTTGGGATAGAGTATTCACTTCATAAAACGAGTTACATCTTTTATGAAGTGAAGTTAATTACAAAAGTAACCAATCATTTGATTTCAGGCAGGGTATCATTAAGCCTTTGTGAAATGTGGTGGAAAACGGAGATGAGTAGGTTGGGCTACCGCCAGTCTAGATCCTTTATGAATGAGATTTGCAGGTAAGAATGTGAAGTACCTGAATTCCGGCACTTAAAAATGAGGTCCACTTAAGCAATTGGCAGAGTCGTTTGCCAGGGATAAAGAATTTACTAAATCTCTCTTGCTCGGTATAAGCCTGTTTTCTTGGATCTAGCCTGTTTTATAAAAAATGACTCTGAAATAAGAGATTTACATTCCTGGACTAAAACTGAATTTTGCTTTGCCCTTTATGTATTTGAATAGGATGTGGAGCCAAAAAGAATAAAAAAAGGGTGCGGAAGTAGAGTCCGCACCCATCAAATAGTGGATGAAACGTAATTTGGTTGCTTATCCGTTGTTCTGGTTATAATCGCCGCCGTTGTAGTCTCCGCCTACCTGGCCGCTTCCGCCGTAACCGGCGCCAGCACCAGTTGCGGATCCTTGACCGAGGCTAGCCTGGGTTCCACCTTGGTTTTGGCCGCCATTCCGATTCTTTCCTTTTTTTCCGTAACTGCCTTGGCCAGCGCTTGAGCTTTTGCTGGAACGGTTCAGGAAAAAGCCATAGGCAATCAGGCCTAGTCCGGCTGCAAATGCAACGTACTGTTTGTCTTTGTTCCGGAGCTGCTGGTAAAATTTCATTCCGTTATCTGCCGGATTGTTGATGATATTGGAGATTTCCTGCGGATTTTGGATGAGATCAGCTAGTGCTTTAGTTTCTTGGTTATTTTCCATGGTTATAGTGATTTGTGTGGTTGTAGGTACGGGTTTTATAAGGGTAAGATGCTACACTTTCTGATTTATTTTAACAAAGGAGCGCCTGCTGTAACCTTAATCCTGGCTAAGCCAAACAAGTAATCCGTTGGTTTGTAAAATCAATTTATAATTTACCTGAGATAGTGGTATCTAAAATGGTGGGTATTATTAGAGTTTTGGCTTTGTAAAGTTTCATATGCAAAGGCTTATTTTCAGACCTGTAAAGTGGCAAGGCCAGAATTATGAAAGTTCTTAATGCACGGTAAAGAATGCTTTGATTAGTAGAACTTTTACTACTCTATTGAAGATTGCTGAAGCAGGGGGCAAAAGGGTTTGCTGACGCAGAAGTCAAGCGTCATCTTTCTTGTGACTCTGTCTTAACACAGCCTTCTTTGGGTGGTTCATTTTATTCAATGCCAAACAAGCACAGGCTAATAGCATTCCTTTTCTTCCAGGTGACTTAATAACAGTTTTGCCTTTCCTTTGAAAATCTGGTTCAAGAACGCTTCTTGGAGAACCCAATAAGTTTCTGTATTATTATAGGCTTTTTTAAGATTCCAGCATGTATTCGTTTAGACGTACTTCCCTCTTAGGGATAGCCTTTTTAATAGTAGGGGCCTTTGGTTGCCAGAAAGAGAAACAGGATAAGGAAACCGCCACCGGACCTGCGGCCTCTTTTGAACCCACTCTTTTCACACTTCTCTCGCCTGAGGCAACCAACATCAGTTTTAACAATAGCCTCACTGAAACGCCTTATTCCAACATTATTGTCTACCAGTACTTTTACAACGGCGGCGGCGTGGCAATCAGCGATGTAAACCAAGACGGCCTGCAGGACATCTATTTCTCCGGAAATATGGTACCCAACCGGTTGTACCTCAACAAAGGCCAGATGCGGTTTGAGGATATCACTACGGCAGCGGGCGTGGCAGGGAATCAGAATGGCTGGAAGACGGGCACCACCATCGCCGATGTTAACGGTGACGGCCTCCCAGATATTTACCAATGTTACTCGGGAAGCTTGCCCGGGGAAAGACGCGCGAACCAGCTGTTCATCAACCAGGGGCCCGGCAAAAACGGGGTTCCTACCTTCGTAGACAAAGCCCAGAAAATGGGCCTGGCAGATTCTTCCTTCAGCACCCATGCCTCTTTCTTTGACTTCGACCGGGACCATGACCTGGACATGTTCCTACTGAACCACAATCCGCGGCAGTTCACCAACCTGGACGATGTCACTATCAAGGAAATCAAGAAAAAGCCTGAACGCGCCATGCAGGCCAAGCTGTACCAGAACAACAACGGCACTTTCAAAGACATCTCAGACAAGGCTGGGTTAGACAAATCGGCGTTCTCTTATGGTCTGGGAGCCGGTATCGCAGATATAAACCTGGACGGCTGGCCCGATATCTACGTTTCCAACGACTACTCGGCCCCTGATTTCCTGCTCATCAACAACAAGAACGGCACCTTCACAGATAAATCCAAAGCCAGTATCCAGCATACCTCCATCTATTCCATGGGCAATGACATTGGTGACATCAACAACGATGGCCTGCCCGATATCATGACCCTGGACATGCTGCCCGAGGACAACAAACGCCAGAAGCAATTATTCGGGCCGGATAACTATGAGTACTTTGACATGCAGGTACGCGCCGGTTTCAACTACCAGTACATGCGCAACATGCTGCAGGTGAACAACGGAGACGGCACTTTCAGCGAAGTGGGCCAACTCAGCGGCGTGTCCAACACAGACTGGAGCTGGGCACCTCTCTTAGCCGATTATGACAATGATGGCTGGAAAGACCTTTTTGTGAGCAACGGCTTTTTGAAGGATTTCACCAACATGGACTTCATTAAGTTCCGGAGCGCCTATTTCCAGTACCTGCGGGGCAAGGTGACGCCGCAAAGCGTGATGACTCTGCTTTCTAAAATGCCGGCCTCTAACGTGAACAACTATATGTTCAAGAATACCGGGGGACTACAATTCAGCAATGTGGGCAAAAGCTGGGGTTTTAAACTGGCCTCCAACAGCAACGGAGCCGCCTACGCCGATCTGGACAATGATGGTGACCTGGACCTGGTGGCCAACAACGTAAACCAGCCCGCCTTTGTGTACCAGAACCAGGCCCAAAAGCAGCTGAAACATATGTATCTGCAATTGAAACTGGTAGGCTTGGGCAAGAACACCCAGGGCTTAGGCGCCAAAGTGACCCTGTACCAAAAAGGACAACAGCAGCTGCAGGAGCAGATGACCTCGCGCGGCTTCCAGTCCAGCGTCTCGCCGGTAATGCATTTCGGGTTGGGCGGTAACGGTACCATTGATTCTTTGCGCGTGGTTTGGCTGGGCGGCAAGCAGCAGGTCCTCAGAAACGTGAAAGGCAACCAGGTGCTCACTCTGGAAGAGAAAAACGCCACCTCCATCTATAAACCGGCGGCACCAGGCAAGACCTTTTTCTCGGAGACTGCCTCGCCGGTTACGTTTGCCCACCAGAAAACCCCCATCAATGACTTCAAGCGTCAGCCGCTCATGATCAACCCCATGTCCTTTTCGGGGCCGTGTCTGGTAAAAGGGGACGTAAACGCCGATGGCTTGGAAGATATCTTCGCCGGGGGTGCAGCTGGTCAGGCGGGCGCGATCTATTTGCAATCTAAAGGCGGCAAGTTCACCCTCAAGGCCAACCCGGCTTTCTCCGCCGATAAAAGCAGCGAAGACGTGGATGCCCTGTTCTTTGACGCGAACAATGACAAAGCGCTGGACCTGTACGTGGTGAGCGGCGGGTACCACAACTTCATGCCCGATGATGCAGCCCTGCAAGACCGTTTGTACCTGAACGATGGCAAAGGCAATTTCACCAAAGCCGCCAACGCGCTTCCGGCCATGCTCACGAGCAAAAGCTGCGTGCGGGCCTCTGACATCAATGAAGACGGGGCTTTGGACCTTTTCGTGGGCGGTAGGGTAATACCGGGCCGCTACCCCGAGGCGCCCAGAAGCTACGTGCTGCTCAACAACGGCAAAGGCCAGTTTAGTGACGAAACCTCAAAAGTGGCCCCTAAACTCCAGAACATCGGTATGGTCACCGATGCCGCCTGGCACGACCTTAACGGTGACCAGAAAGCAGAACTGGTTGTGGTAGGAGAGTGGATGCCTGTTTCTGTTTTCAGCCTGAAAAACGGAAAACTCAACGAAACTACCGATACCTTCTTCGCCCGGAAGTACAGGGGGTGGTGGAACAAGCTCATGGTAGGTGACTTCAACAAGGACAACCGCCCTGACCTGCTCATCGGGAACCAGGGATTGAATACCCAGTGCAAGGCCTCGGAGAAGGAACCCGCCGAACTGTACTTCAAGGATTTTGATGACAACGGCGCGGTAGAACCCATCCTGTGTTTTTACATGCAGGGCAAAAGCTACCCCTATGTAACCCGTGACGAGCTCCTGGACCAGGTGAGCATGATGCGCACCCGCTTCCAGGACTATAACTCTTATGCCAACGCCTCGCTGCATGAAATCTTCACCCCTACGGAACTTAGTGGGGCCGGTCATCTGTCCTGCAATTATATGCAAACGGCTTATTTTCAGGGAGGTGCGAACGGGAAGTTCACCGAGATGAAATTGCCGCTGCAGGCTCAGTATTCGCCGGTATTTGCCATGACCACCCTGGACTATAACCATGACGGTGCCCCGGATCTGCTTTTAGGCGGCAATGTTAACAAAGCCCGCCTGCGGTTCGGGAAGTCAGATGCGAACTATGGCGTGCTGCTGCAGAACGATGGCAAAGGGAACTTCGCTTACGTCCCGCAGCATAAATCGGGGTTCAAGGTGGTAGGCGATGTGCGCAGCATTCTAAACGTGAATAATACGGTGGTATTCGGGTTGAACCAGATGCCCGTCAAAGCATACAAGCTACAGTAATGAAGAAAGTTTTACCGTTTATCCTGGTTTGGATCGTGCTTGGGGGGTGCTCTTCCCCGGGCCGCGAGCAGAAGCAGAACCTGAAATTCAGCTCTGAGCAGATCAGCCAGGTCATCCATAGAATGACCGACATCATGGTGAACGACGTCACCAATCCGCCGCTGGCCTCGCGTTTTTTCTCCTACGCCACCCTGGCCGGCTACGAGGTGGTTTCCCAGAACGACAGCGCCTATAAAAGCATGCACGGCGTACTGCGGAACTATCCGGCAATCACCAAACCCGATAGCGTTGAAGGGCATTCTCCGGAACTGAGCGCTATTCTGGCCATGATGGAGACCGCCAAGAAAATGCAGCCCTCCGGTGTGCTGCTGGACTCCATGGAAGTCCAGTTCCTGGATTCCTGCCGCCGCGAAGGCCTCGCCGAAGAAACTATCACCTCGTCACTGAACTATGCGAAAAAGGTGAGCAAGCAGATCCTGGCCTACGCCAAAGCCGATAAATACAACCGCATCAGCAACTATCCGCGGTACACGCCCAAGGAAGGAGAGGGTAACTGGTACCCAACCCCGCCCGCGTATTTCGCTCCGGTAGAGCCCTACTTCAACACTGTACGGTCCTTCACCCTGGACACCTGTTCTCAGTTCAAACCGGCGCCGCCTGTGGCTTTTTCCTCAGATAAAAAATCTAAGTTCTTTGAGCTATTGCAACAGAATTACCAGTCCAGTAAAAACCTTTCTCAGGAGCAGCTGGAGATTGCCTCTTTCTGGGACTGTAACCCCTTTGCCCTGCAGGACAACGGGCACTTGCAGGCGGGCCTGAAGAAAATATCTCCGGGTGCGCACTGGCTGGGTATCACGGGCATTGCCTGTAAGCAGGCCAAAGCCGATTTTGCCAAATCCATGAAGGTGCACACCTTGGTGTCCATTGCGCTGATGGATGGCTTTATCTCTTGCTGGGACGAGAAGTTCCGCAGCAACCGCATCCGTCCGGAAACTGCCATCCGCAAGTACATTGACCCCACTTACAAGCCCCTGCTGCAAACACCGCCCTTTCCCGAGTATCTCAGTGGCCACTCCACCATCTCCGCGGCCTCCGCGGTGATCCTGAGCCATTACTTCGGAGACCAGTTCCAGTACACCGATACTGTAGAAGAGCGTTTCGGGCTGCCAGACCGCAAGTTTAAATCCTTCCAGGACGCCGCCATTGAGGCAGGCCTTTCCCGATTTTATGGCGGTATTCACTTCATGGACGCAATTGACAACGGGCGTAAGCAAGGACTCCAGGTAGGGGAGTGGGTGCTGCGTAAAGTAGAGGGAGCACCGCAGGTGCTTGCTTCTGTTCAGAAGGATTAGAATTTTATATTTTGGCTTTAGCGAAGGTGTCAGGTATAATTGTCTGACACCTTTTTTTATGTTCCATTTTTGATCTGTTTGCGTAGTCGGCTTTCGCTGGCGTGGGGCCGCTGATTGCGTGGGTGCATAAACTGTGTTGTTACATCGCTGGGCTCCGAGCGCTCACGGCCGCGGGGCCCCGCCTTCCGGCCTCGCGCTGCGCCAGCTTCCTTTGCTCCTTTCAGTCGCAATGCCTTCGGCACCGGAACCTGACAAGGCGCTCCACCGAAAGGCTGGAAAAGGGAATGCGCAAGCAAGCAAGCCTCACAGGTTTTGAAAACCTGTGAGTTCTTCTATTTATGACATGGTTCAAGTCTGTGACTTGGACCTACTATGGCCGGCAGTTTGCAACTGCCGTGAGGCGGCAGCCTCAAACCAGCCCTGCCATTTAAACCGTTGGCAAAAGCTTCTGGCTACTGTCTTTTATGCATCCATGAAAAAGGAAAGCCGCTCTAACAAAAGTTAGAGCGGCTTTCCTTTACATTAATATTTATAGATTAACCTAACCAGGCATTCCAAGGAATACGGCTCAGGATGAGGATGAGGCCTAATCCGTAGAAAATGGTCATGGTCTTGAAACCGGTGTTGGTGCCTACCTGACGTTTGGCTTTGGAGTACCCGATGGTGATCAGGATAACGGCCAGCACCATCATGAGCGGATGCTCCAGAACGTACAAACGAGTAGTAGCGTCTTTCATAGCAGCACCGGAAGCGTTATTTAACCCCAGAGGAGACACAAAATACAGAATAAGCCCGATCACCCATTGCAGGTGCGTAGGAATAAGCCCCAATAAGCCCAGCTTCCGGTTTTTGTCAGTGAAAGTTTTTCCGCCTAAAAGTCCGGCCAAAGCTGCGATGAATGAGATCGCCACGCCTAAAAGCACCAGATAAGCTAAACCAGAGTGCGCGTGCTGAAGTCCTGTATACATAAATTGAATTATTAGTTGCAGGGGTAAATATAAGGAATACCTATTATACGAGAGGAAAGAATACCCTAATAGCCGCTGTTACTTTTAGAAGATAGGCTGAGGCTGGCGCAGCTCGAAAGCACAAGTAACAATTAGCTTTAAAGCCGTTTTACATAAAACAAGCTTCAAATGACTTGTATGTTATACCTGTGCTCTGAAAGCTTTCGCCCCACGGCAGTTGCAACCTGCCGGCCATTATAGGTCCAAGTCGCAGACTTGAACCATGGTGAATGAACCTACCCCTACCCCTCCGAGGAGGGGAATAAAAACCTGCCATATTTTGGGGTGGTTCGATGTTGCGAGCTGCAAAGGCTTTAACCAAAAGCACCAATTCCAGCCTTTCGGTGGAGCGCCTTGTCAGGTTCCGGTGCCGACAGGCATTGCGACCGCAGGGAGCAAAGGAAGCTGGCGCAGCGCGAGGCCGGAAGGCGGGGCCTCGCGGCCGTGAGCGCACGGAGCTCAGCCATGCAACAACACAGCTTATGCACCCACGCAAACTGCCGCGCCACGCCAGCGAAAGCGGACTAAGCATACATGAACTTTAAACTTTATATAATAACCGGCTAATTTCATTTAGAGCCTGTTTTTACAAAATCAGCTATTAAACACCTAGTCAGACATAAACAAAACTGAATTTCCATCACTGTTCGCCTACAAGACACCTTAAGATAGGCAAATCATAACCCTACCAAAGCTTTGCAGCACCCGCTAATAACCTTACTTCCAGGCTATCTTTGAAAACTTCTTCACCAGCATCGGCTTCAAAGACCGGTATTCTTCCTGCCAGAAACTATGCAGGCTATGTACAACCCGTAGAGGCTTCAAATCTGGGGTGAGCAGGTGAAGGACCACGCTCACGTCTCCGCCGTCCACAGTGGGGTTGTTTTCCCAGTCCAGCACATCCTGCAGCCGGATCTCCAGCAGAGGTGGCTGGCCATTGCCAGGGTAGGCAAGCTCCATTTCGTGGCTATCTGGTAAGACCAGGGTAGCCGGGGCCAGCTCATCCAGGAGAGCAGTTTTTTCCCGGTCCAGCATGCCCTTCAGGATGGGGAGCAGGTCAATCTCGAACAGGTCCTCGCCAATCTCCACATCCTCCAGGTAATAGGCAAGCCAGTCGGCGCTGGTGAGCAGCAGGGTGGGGGTGCTCAGGTCGGGGAAGCCTTCGGTGGGGTGCCATTTTCGCAGGCTGAGTACCCGGTTCTGAAACTGCACCACTTCCGGGGAGAAGTTCAGGAGCGCCTCGCCCTCACGTTTAATGGTCTCGCAGATGGCCTGGATCAGGAAGCGGTCATCCGGTGGGGGCAAAGGCTTGCTTTGAAGCACGATGGAGCCGATGCGCAGGTCGCGGGAGGCGGTAAGTTCGCCCTCTTCAGGGTCCCAGTTGACTACGTCTTTCTGCTTCACCAGGGGCGCCAAGTCTTTGGGGTTGAGCGGCGAGGCCAGGAAAATGCGACCCATCCCTTCGCCACCGGCGTGCAGGTGGGCAATGGCCAGCCACGGATCATGTGCCAGGTCATCGCGGTGGCCGGCACTGGCGTATTTGCCGTTGGCCAGCTGGAACTGGGCATTGTTGCCAGGTCGGGCGTAGGCAATGCGTTCTGGGTAGCAGTTAGCCAATAGCACACCTGTCTCATACGGGTCCACGGCCGAGTTCTCCGGATCTATGCTGAACATGCGGCGGTACTGGGTGGCTATCTTCTCAATTTTTGAGAAACGTTTGTTGTGCATTTGCTCTTTCCGGAAGCGCCGGAGGGCCTCAATGCGGAGGTTCAGGTCAATGCCGGCTTCGCGGGGTAGCGGGTCGCGTTCTTCCAGCAGGGCGGCAATATCGGTAGCCAAAGGCAGTTGATCGCTTTCCTGGGCAGCCAGCAACATGTGGGCCAGGCGCGGGTGCGTGGGCAGGGCGTGCATCTTGCGGCCATGCTCGGTGATGCGGCCGTTCTCCAGGGCATTGAGTTGGTGCAGGGTTTCCTGGGCCTGCAGCAAGGCGGCTTTGGGCGGAGGGGTGAGCCAGGTAAGTTGCCGGATGTCTATAATACCCCAGGCGGCCATGTCCAACACCAGCGGGGATAAATCAGCGTCCAGGATCTCGGGGGTACGATGCGGCGTGAGGCGGGCGTGCAGGTTCTCGGTCCAGAGCCGGTAGCAGGTACCCGGACCCAATCGCCCGGCCCGTCCGGCCCGCTGGTCGGCGGCGTCTTTGGAGATGCGCACGGTCTCCAGGCGGCTCAGGCCGGTGCCGGGGTCAAAGCGCTGGGTTTTGGCAAAGCCGGTATCCACCACTACGCTCACGCCTTCAATGGTCAAACTGGTTTCGGCAATAGAGGTAGCCAGTACCACTTTGCGTTTGCCGTTCCGGTCTGGCATAATGGCGGCGTATTGTTTGCCGGGTGGCAGCATCCCAAACAGCGGGTGGATGGCAATGTTGCGCAAATCTCTCCGCAGGAAAGATTCTACCTTTCTGATGTCGTTCTCGCCGGGGAGGAACACCAGCACATCGCCTTCCTTTTCCCGCAGGGCCTGTTTGATGGTGCGGACGGTCATCTCGTGCAGCAGGTGCGGATCGGTCTCGCCGGCGTAGTGGATGTCAATGGGGTATTGCCGGCCCTGGCTCTGTGCCACCGGCGCTTTGAGCAGGCGGGTGAGTTCGGGCATGTTGAGGGTAGCGCTCATGACCATGATGCGGAGGTCGGGGCGCTGGGTGGCCTGGGCCTCGCGGGAAAGCGCCATAGCTACATCGGCGTGGATGCTGCGCTCATGGAACTCATCAAAAATGACCAAGCCCACACCCTTCAGGGCGTTGTCTGAGTGCAGCATGCGGGTAAGGATTCCCTCAGTGACTACTTCCAGGCGGGTTTTCTCTGAGATGCGGTTCTCAAACCTGATGCGGTAGCCAACGGTCTGGCCTACTTCTTCGCCCAACAGTTGGGCCAGCCGCTCGGCAATGGTGCGGGCCGCGAGCCGACGAGGCTCCAGCATGATGATTTTCTGCCCCTTCAGCCAGGCCTCGTCTAAGATAGCCAGCGGCAGCAAGGTAGATTTTCCTGCCCCTGGAGGCGCGTTCACAATAAGCGTGTTCTCGGCGGTGAGGTGTTCCCGCACCGACGGGATGATCTCCCTAATGGGTAAGTCTATATTGAATGGGTTGAAAGGCAAAGCAATTGAATTAGGTGTGAAAAGTGACGGCCTCATTACTTTCAGGCCAGCCCCCAAAGTTACGGGAAAATAAGCGGTTAGGTACGTGCCACAGTTGTCCTGCCAAACGGGAATAAAAATGAAGAAAAACTCCTTGGCCATCTCGCCAAATCAAACACGGCAGGCCGCGCAGAAATCTTCTCTCAGGGATTAATCTCCTTGGGGAAATCTGGTATTAAGCAAGTGTTGCAGGTCTTCCACTGGCTTTAAGTTTTTGCCTGTTTCTAGGTTGTTTTGCGAAAACCGGTGTTAAGACACCTAACCCTCCCATTCCTCATGAGCATACTTCCAATAAAAAAAAATTGCATAATCCTTGGGCATCTTCCCTAGTCCTGGTAATCCCTGAGGATAATTGAAGCTTACCCGTAGAGGATGCCCTTCAGTTCTATGTTGGTACAATTATGAAATTCATAATTTGATTAGTGTTGCTTAAGGATGGCGTAAAGTGCAAAATTATAAGTAGTTACATGTAAAATTGGCGCAAATAGCCCTTAATGGAGGTTAATTTCACAAGTGTTATATGGACATTAAATGTGGTAAATACTGAAAATTAGATAATAAAATTTATTTATAGTTGAAAATTTGACAAATGAGCATGCGAAAATGTAAATTGTATTACAGATTTTATAATTTATTATTCAACTAAAACAGTAAGCTATTATGAAAAAAAATCTATTCAAATTCAGCATGTTACTTGCTGTGGCTACTGTATTCTATGGTTGTAGTCCAGAGGAGGAAGAACTGGCGCAACCAGATGTACTGGGTAAATCCAGTAAAAACACGACGACTACTGAGAGCTGTGAAACTGTAACCTTTGACAAATTTACCAGAGGACAGAACGGCTTCGTGAATGCAGTGATGAGTGACAAAGCATCTGCTCCCATCTACGTGAGTGCCTATAGAAAAACGGCACCCAATACGTATTCTTCCACAAACGTGGCGAATATCTTCAACTCCAGCCAGCCTACTCCCGTTCCGGATGTGAATCAGATTGATGACATCCTTACTCCGCACCAAAACTTTGGCGGTGGTGGTGTGGGAGCCGGTGGTGCCTCCGGGCCATTCGCCAACAATACATCCCTTGGTAACTTATTAATCATCAACCGCACCAATGACCCCGCACAGGCTTACGATAATAACCAAGGCGGTAAGTTTGTGTTTGATTTCTCTTCTTACGGCACCGTAACCATGAACTCCATTACCGTTATGGACGTGGACGACTATGAAGCAGGTGGTAAAGTGGTTTTGTATGGTATTGGCGGAACTGTGCTTAAAACCGTAATGCTGCAGGTAAGCGGCGACAACGGCAAGCAAAGAGTAGAGCTAGGTAATACCAGCGGCGTGGTTAAAATGGAAGTGTACTTAGGCCCAAGCGGTACCTTAACCGGCTCCGGTGCTATTGACAACATTGTCTTCAACTGCCTGCCACCAACTGAGTGCGAAGTTGTTGACTTTACCAGATATGTGAGAGGTTCAGACGGATTCTTGTCTTACGTGACCAGTAACCAGTCCTGGACTCCAATCTACGTAAGTGCCTTCAGAAGAACCGCTCCAAACACTTACAGCATAACTGATGTGCCTAACGTCTTCAACTCTGGTCAGCCAACCCCAATTCCTGACATCAACCAGATAGATGATATCCTGACGCCTCACCAAAACTTTGGCGGTGGCGGTGTTGGAGAGGGTGGTGCCGCTGGCCCGTACGCCAATAACATGGCACTGGGTAACGTGTTCATCATTAACCGCACAAATGACCCAACCATGGCCTATGACAGCAACACTGGCGGTAAAATGGTGTTTGACTTCTCTGCCTATGGCTCTGTAAGCCTAACTTCCATCACTGTGCTGGATGTTGACTCTTATGAAGCCGGCGGTAAAGTGGTGCTGTACGGTGCCGGTAATACCGTGCTCAAAACCGTAATGCTGCAAGTGAGCGGTGACAATGGTAAACAGATTGTGAACCTGGGTGGTACCACAGGTGTGGTAAGAATGGAAGTGTTCCTGGGCCCTGGTGGAATCTCGCCAAATGGTCAGCTGAGCGGCTCTGGTGCGGTAGACAACATTGTCTTCAACTGTCCTCCTCCGCCACCAGTAGAATACGGCTGTACCTACACCCAAGGCTACTGGAAAAACCACGCTACCGGCAAGAAACGTGATGCTACCTGGGGTAACCTGGCTAACTCTACCTTCTACGGAAGCGGCATGACCTACCTGCAATTGTTCAACACGCCACCAAAAGGAGGCAATGCCTACATCATCCTGGCACACCAATACATGGCTGCCAAACTGAATAGGATGCAGGCCTCTTCTACTCCTCAGGTGGATGCCGCATTTGCCGCTGCCACAGCCTACTTCTCCGCTAAGTCTGGCGGCAGTTACCGGAACACCATTTCGTCTCCATACAATACCGCTACCAGGTCTCAGCTTATCCAATGGGCTGGTATCCTGGGTGCTTACAATGAAGGCAAAATTGGTCCGGGCCACTGCGATGATTAACGTAGAATGCTAGTCTAATCAAATAAAAAACGCCGTTGCAGAAAGCCCTGCAACGGCGTTTTTTATTGCCCAAACTTTGAGTACATGAAAAGGACAGTTGTTTTGAAGGAATGAGGGAGATGTCCTTTTCAAGGGTTTCCCCAAAAGCGACTTCTAAACGCTCAGAAGTTGGCAGGTTAACTTTAGCGAAGCCTCAGTCGATAGTATAAAACCGGAGGTTTGTTCAGTAATATCTGTAAGTACATTGTTTAGTGCAATATGTCATTAGAAAAGATCAATAAAACCTAATTCTCAGCACTTTAGAGGCCAAAATATGGCTTAACCTAAAGAATGGACATAAAAAATTGAAAATTAATAATAACATAATTAGAAACTTTGTAACATTTTTCATAAATAGCAGGTATCAAAGATTAAATATTACTGTGTAACAATCTAAAATTCTATAAACCAATTTTTTCATTTAAACCCTAATAATTATTATGAAAGTAAACCTACTGAGAGGCAGCATGTTACTGGCTGCAGCTACTTTGATCTACGGTTGTAACCCCGAGTCGGAGGAGATGATCCAGCCAGATGCGTTAAGCAACGCAAACCAAAACCCAATGACAGAATCCTGTGAGACCATCTCCTTTGATAAGGTAATCAGAGGAAAAGACGGCTTTGTGACGGCCGTGATGAGTGACCAGGCTAACACACCCATTATGGTGACGGCCAACCGCAGGACCGCTCCCTACACGTTTGCGGCCACCAACTCGGCCAACATCTTCAACTCTGGCCAAACCGGACCTCTGGGCAATGACGTGGACGACATCCTTACGCCGCACAAAGACTTTGGCGGCTGGGGAGTAGGAGATGGCGGCAAGAAAGGTAAAACCTACGCCAACAACACCGCCCTGGGCAACGTCATGATTATTAACCGCACCGACAGCCCAACCCCGGCCTATGACAGCAACAACGGAGGTAAGCTATTCCTTGACTTCTCGGCCTACGGCACTGTTACCATGAACTCCATCACCGTACTGGACGTGGATTCATATGAAAACGGTGGCAAAGTGGAACTGCGTGACATCAAAGGCAATGTGCTGAAAACCGTGAAACTTGCCGTGAGCGGGAACAACGGTAAACAGATTGTGAACCTGGGCGGAACCCCAGGTGTGGTGAAAATGGTGATTACCCTTGGCAACAGCGGCCAATTGGTGGGCTCAGGTGCCATTGATGACATCACGTTCAACTGCACCCCTAAACCAGCCTGCGAAACCGTAGCCTTCACCAGATTCACCAGAGGAGCAGATGGCTTCGTGAACGCCGTAACCAGCGACCAGTCTACTACGCCAATCATGGTGAGCGCCTTCAGAAGAACCGCTACCAACGTGTACAGCAAGGTAAACGCCGCAAACATCTTCAACTCTGCGCAGCCAACTTCCATCGGCAACCAGGTGACAGATATCCTTACCCCTCACCAGAACTTCGGTGGTGGTGGCGTAGGTGATGGTGGTGCCGCCGGTCCTTTCGTGAACAACGTGCCATTGGGTCACACACTCATCGTGAACAGAACCACAGATCCAAACAAAGCCTATGACAACAACCTGGGTGGTAAGTTTGTGTTTGACTTCTCTAAATTCGGATCAGTGAGCCTAAGCTCTATTACCGTGCTGGACGTGGATGACTATGAGGCCGGTACCAAAGTGGTGCTGTACGATGGTGCTTCCAAAGTGCTGAAAGAAGTGATACTGCCTATCAGCGGTAACAACGGTAAGCAAACTGTTGACCTTGGTGGTACTTCAGGCGTGGTGAAAATGGAAGTGATCCTGGGACCAAAAGGTATTTCGCCAAACGGTACCTTCAGCGGATCAGGCGCTATTGACAACATCATGTTCAACTGCCCGCCAACCATGTAATTCAATCCCTGGTTCACAGACTTCTGGTGAAAAGATAAGTTAGCCGTTGAGAAACACCCGTAAAGTCCTTGTCATTCATCACCAAGCCTGATCAGGAATCTTAATCACAAACCAAAACGCCGATGTTAGAACCTTCTAACATCGGCGTTTTTCTTTTGCCTATTAGCTGAATTGCGTTTGTAGTTTATAATACGTTAGATGGGCTTTCTCCAAAGGAAAACCGTTTAGAGGCTGGTTTTGCCAAAACAGCCTCTAAACGGTTTCTGTTCTTATTGCCTTATATTGACCTCTCACTGCCGCAAGTTTGAGCGCAGCGGTAACTTGTGCCTTGCATTGTCGCCAGTTTGTAACTGGCATGGTACGTAATCAGATCCTATGTTTTGCCAGTTGCAAACTGGCGGTCATTTCTACTCCAAGTTACCGCTGCGCTCAAACTTGAAGTATGGGTCTTTGGTTTTTAGTCCGCTCTTGAAAAAGTAGGCTGTAAACAGCTTTTCAGTGAGCTTTTGGTTACCAACGCTGCTTACAGATAACTCAGCCAACGGTTCTCCGGGTGGGCGGCTTTGTAGCGGCCATACCATCTGCAAAGCGGATACAGTGCCAGCACCAGGCAAATCCAGAAAAGGTAAATGAAAGGAATTTCCAGGCCTACGCCGGTTTTGGGTCGGCCAAACTCCAGGGAGCCGAAGGGCAGATCGTTCCAGGAAACACCCTGCAGAAGGACCATCACCAGCATGGACGTGTGGATGGTGTACCAGTGGATAAGGTAGAAAAACATGGGCACCCGCCCGTAGATGGAGAAGAACCGGGTAAAGCCGTTTTGAACCCGGTTCAGGAAACCGAGCAGCAAAAACATGAGTCCCAGAAACAGAGCAGTGTACAGGAGCGAAGGCGGGTATTTGGTGACATTGATAAAGGACAGGAAAGTGAGGAGCGGAGTCTCCTGCGCCGTCCAGGGGTTAGGTTCCCCGTAGGCCTGGGTAAAACGGAGCACTGCAAACAAGGCCAGCGCTACCGCACCAGCCAGGAAAAGCATTTTGCGGCGGGGCCCCTCGGCCCTCTTGAACACCTCGCCAAACCCAAAACCTAGCAACAGCATGCCCAGCCACGGAATCACCGGGTAAGCCACCAACAGCGAAAGATGCTCGCTCGACTGGAAAAAGCCCGGCCTGAAAAGAATGGAGTACGCAAACTTACCCAACATAGACTGAGCCGGTCCCACGGGGGGCAAGAGGTTATGCAACAGAATGATGGCCAGTCCAATGCCCCCAAGAACCCTTGAAGGCAGGCGCAGGAGCAAGCCCAGGACTACAAACCCGAACCCAATGGCAAAAATCACCTGGAACATGATGGTCCGGAAGAAGATGTCAAACCAGATCCCGAAGCCGACGACCGTCACCTCCAGCACCATGAGCCAGAACCCGCGGGAAAGCAGGAACCGCTGCGCCCGCGCATAGTTCCCATCTTTCTGCAGCGACAGGTACGCCGAGGTGCCCGCCAGAAACACGAACGTGGGCGCGCAGAAATGGGTGACCCAGCGCGTGAGAAAAAGGGCAGGGGTAGTGGTGTTCAGATCCAGCGGGTCCTGCACCAAAGCGGTGGTGTGCAACAGATCGCGCACATGATCCAGCGCCATGATTACAATGGCCAGGCCGCGCACTACGTCAATAGAAGATACCCTGGTTTTTTGCTCTAACAGGGGGGGAGAGGTAGTGGTGGCGGCGGTTTGCAACATGGCGTTTGCGTTGGTTGGATGACCCCTGCTTAGTACAGGTAAAACTAAAGTACTTAACTTCTGGCAGATAAACCAGTCAACTCCAGAGGTGCTTCGCAGCCGGACTTTCCCTTTGCTATTTGGAACTTTGGGCTGATTTTCCCTTGTACAACCCATGGCTTAGGAGAGATCTTCAAGACTACGCAGGGCAATTTCAGGCAGAGGCAATTGCCCCATTCACATCCTCGCGCCAGCCATGACCTGGCAATGGCAAGGTTAATCCTACTGGCGCATGGAAACCCACCGGAATATCTTTATTCTTGCAATGTGTAGCCTTATTAAATCTCTATGAAAAACAGATACGCTTACTTAGCCGCCGTGCTTTGTGTTTTGCAGGTGGGCTGTACCGCGGTGCCGGGAACTTCGGAAGGCCAGGTTCAGGAACTGCCCGCTACCGCCTTGCAGCCAGTAGGGCGCTTCCAGGTGAATAAGGTCCAGGGGCTGGAACTGATCAGCTCGGCGGTGCACTTTGGGTTCAGCTTTGAAGGCACCCAGGCCCAGGTGATGACTTCGCTTTTTAACCCAAAAGGCCATAGCTACCTGCAATATGAGTTGGACGGCGTTTACCAGAAGAGAATCAGAATAGACGGTCCACAAGATACGCTGGTCATTACCGCACCCACATCTGGCAAGCACACCGTCTGGGTCTATAAAACCACCGAGGCGCACTCTGGTCCGGTGGTGATCCGGAAAGTGACCGGCCCCAAAGTATCGGCCCTGAAACCTGCTTCTAAACCTTTGATTGAGTTCATCGGGAACAGCATCACGTGCGGGGCGGCCGCTGATCCGTCTGAGGTACCCTGCGGCACCGGCGAGTACCACGACCAGCACAATGCCTACATGGCCTATGGCCCCCAGGTTGCCCGTGCCGTGAAGGCCGATTTTATCTTGAGCAGCGTAAGCGGCTATGGCGCCTACCGCAACTGGAACAGCAACGGCCCCACCTTGCCCGAGGTCTACGAGAAGATAGATTTTCAGGACAAGAACCCGCAGCGCTGGGACTTCAGCCGGTTCTCCCCGCAGATTGTCTCCATCGCCTTGGGCACCAATGATTTCAGCGACGGCGACGGCAAAACCCCACGGCTACCCTTTGACAGCGCCACTTTCGTGAAGGCTTATATCGGGTTTGTGAAGAACGTAAAAGCCATATACCCCAAGGCCCAGATCGCGTTGCTGAGTAGCCCTATGATGAACGGTGCCAAAAAGCAAGCCCTGGAGAACTGCCTCAGTGCCGTGAAGGCCCAGGTGGATGCCACTTATCCCGCCGCTAAACCCGTAGCCCTGCACTTCTTCAAACCCATGCGCGCCACCGGCTGCACCGGCCACCCCAACGTAGAAGAGCACGGCGTCATGGCCGCAGAACTGGAGCCCTTCTTCAAGAAGCTGCTTTAAGTTAGGTTCCTTTTAAGTCAAGGTTAACCCTTAGAAAGACCTCCTGTTTAGGGGCTGTTTTCATTTTAACAGCCCCTAAACAGGAGGTCTTTTTGCTTTGCTTCTATCGCTGGCGCGAGCGTCCCGCTCGTGTCCGCACGCATTCCCGGGTATTATCCATTCACACACTCCTGTCATCTTGGAAAGATCTTGTGGGCGAACTAGAAAAACCTTGGTGAAACGCTATTACCGTTTGCTCACAAGATCCTTTCAGGATGACAATAAAACTATCTGGAATGCGTGCGGACACGAGCGGGACGCTCGCGCCAGCGGGAGGTGGTCATGTGAGATATGCTGGTTGTTTAGTTAAGACCTACTTCATAACATGCTTCAAGTTTGAGGGCAGCGGTAACGTGGAGTAGAAATGACCGCCAGTTTGCAACTGGCGCAAAATAGGATCTGGATACGTACCAAGCCAATTACAAACTGGCATCATGATAAGCCACAAGTTACCGCTGTGCTCAAACTTGCGGCAGGAGTAGGTAGAAACAATCATCCGTTTAGCGCCTGTTTTGATAAAATAGGCGCTAAACGGATGATTGTTTCCCGGGCATGAATTTCAGAAAGGATAGGCAAAGTTCTTAACGGAAAAGCCTATTCCTTTTTCCTGTTCTTCTGGATGAGGCGGTGAATGTAGCGCAGTTTTTCTACGACCGGTTCTGAGAAGGTTTCGGGGAGGAGGTCTGGGAGGCCCAGGGAGCGGTTCACTTCGTTTACTTTCAGGCTTAGGTCTGCGTAGCGGATGAGCATTTCCTCTAGTCGGGTGTCTACCAGGTCGTCGCTGGGGAGTTCCAGAAGGTCGTGGTTGTCGGCGGTGTCCAGGACGGCCATCATGTCCATGTAGGTTCCCCAGGTTTCAGCGAAGTCTTCCCAGGAGTGCATGGTGGCGTACGCACTGATGTAGCTGTTCTGCCAGTTGGGTTTAGGGCCGTTTTTGTAATACAGGTCCATGGCCTCGGAATAAGTGGGGTTTTCATGGTCGCCGAAGACCGCTTTGTAGGCTTCTTCGTCTTTGTTCTGGACCAGCAGTTGCCAATAGTAGTGGCCTACCTCGTGCCGGAAATGGCCAATGAGGGTGCGGTGCGTCTCTCCGAAGGAGACGCGCAGTTTCTCGCGCTCCACAGGATCTGCCTCGCTGAGGTTGATGGTGATCTTGCCATCGGCGTGGCCGGTGAAGACCTTCTCGCCTTTCTCCAGGCCAATCCAGCCCAGGATGGGGGAGGCCTCCACGTCTTCTTTGAAGTCAAAGGAGAGGGGCAGTTCAAAGTTCTCGGCTTTGGAGCCGTAGGGCAGGCCCAGTTCATCCAGGAGGTAGAGCAGGCGGCGTTTGGCCACCTCCAGGTCGTACCATTTCTGGGCATTGCCCTCTATTGATAAATCAGGGATGGTCTCAGTGAGCTGGCAATACTCGCAGAGCTGGTCAAACTTGTGGGGCTGGCCCGCCGGGGTTTCCACCATGCGGTTGCAGACATTGTAGGTAGAGTAGTTGTAGCATTTCACCACATGGGCGCCGCACTCCTTGTTGGTGCAGGTGTAGCCGCCCTTGCCGTCCAGTTCCATGGCGTGCATGCCCTCGCATACCGGGCACCAACCTACCTCGCGGTTACAGGACACACAGAAAGAATTCTCAAAGAATAATTTATTACCGCAACTGCAGTGAAATGTTTTCATGCTAAAGGTTCTTTATTGGCAGCTATTAATAGCCACCCTGGTAATGCAAATCCGCTTACTCCTGAAAGCTGGACTGCGTTTGTTCTTGCAGGGCAAAGGATGTCTCCTGCACCGGATGAACGCTTACGCCGTAACTGGTTTTCTGCTTGCCGTTGGTCTTAATGGTGCCTTTGATGGGGCTGCAATCGGCGTAGTCTGACCCGTGGGTGGCTTTGATGTAGTGTGCGTCTGCCAGCAGGTTATTGGTGGGATCAAAGCCTTGCCACCCGAAGCCGGGTATATACGCCTCAGCCCAGGCATGCATCACGGCAGAGCCTGTCAGGTGCAGGCCCTGGTTCAGGTACCCAGACACATATCGGCACGGAATCCTGTTCAAGCGCGCAATGCCCAGGAACAGGTGCGTGTAATCCTGGCACACACCCCGGCGTAGTTTGAGCACCTCGTTGGCGCTGGTGCACACGTGGGTGGGCTCGGGGTCAAACTCCAGCAGTTCATAAATATGGGAGTTCAGCCTTTGCAGGTAACCATACACTGTTTCGTGGGGCTCCCGCATGGGCAGTTGTGGGCGGTGGTTATCCGCAATGCGGGTATAATGGTCAAAACCCAGGTACAGGTGATTCTCCAGGTAGAACAGGTGGTCCTGCAGCTGGCGTTGCTCTTCCTCCACGGTCAGTGTGCCTTCTACCGGAAACCAGGTCTGGTCTTTTTCCACCACGGCCCGCATCTCAAACTCAAAGGTGTTGAACGGTTCCACCGTGTGCAGGCTGATCACCTCAAAGCCAAAAGGATTAAGGTGCTGAAAGGTATCGGCGCTCAGAGAGTTGCTCAGGGAAACGCTGCGCACCACCTGGCTCTCGTTCTGGCAGGGTAGCACCTGAAAAGAAAAGAAGGCCTCCCTCACATTTTCTTCATACGTGTTGTGGGTGCGGTACACCACCTCGTATTCTGTTTTCATATAGGCAAGGCCATAACTGGCATCAATGGTATTTTAAATATTTTACGTCTAGTAGGTTAGCAATCTCATAGATGTTCTCCAGGGTTCTTTGCAGGAACTGCGAAGCCCGGTCTTCTACTTCCTCTATGGTGAGGTACTGGAAACGGCAGGCCAGTTTCCCGGCCATGAACTCCAGCGATTCTTTCCGGCTTTCTTCCTGCTGAAAAGAGATGCCCTCAATGCATTTCCTGATCCAATCCATGCTATACGCAACAGACTTGGGAAACTGGCTATCAAAAAGCAAAAAATCCAGTACGTGTGACCGGGTAGGGCTGGTTCTGTGGCAGCGCATGAACATGTCAAAGGCCTCGGTGCTCTTGAGGGTGGTGCTCCACTGGTAGTTCTCCAGGGCGTTTCCCTGCTTCAGGAACTCCAGCTTCTCAATGTCATCCAGTTTGGTTTGCAGGATTCTGATAACCTGGATGGCGCGCTCCAGGTGCATGCCCAGGGAAATCAGCATCCAGACATCATTGTGGAGCAAGGTATTTTCAATGTAGCCCTTGGTGATATAGCTGTTCTCCTCAATTCTGCGGGAAAAGAATTCAATCTCTTCTGAGGCCATCTCTGAGGTCATGAGCTCGTTCACCTTGTGGTAAAACCGGTTAATGGCTTCCCATAATTCAATGGAGATATTATCGCGGGAGCCGCGGGCATTCTCCCTGATGCGGCCAATGTAGCTGAGTATGGAGAACTGGTTAGATTCAGAGATGGAGATAAAGTCAATGACCTTGTCATCTTCCAGCTTGTCATGTACCCCAAAATACGCCTCCTTGCTGCCCGCCATGTTCAGGATAGATTCAAGGACTAATTCGCGGTGCGGGCCCAGCGGCGCATCTACTGAGGAGACATACTGTACCCGCGTGTAACGGGCAATGTGCTCGGCCCGCTCAATGTAGCGCCCCATCCAAAACAAGCTGTTTCCAATTCTTGATAGCATATGTGGTTGTGTAGTTCTGAGTCTAGAGTTATGAGTCCTGGGGCAGGAATACTGACCAAGGAGATTGATTTTCTATTCTTATGTTTACTTTATCTGTTGGTCCCCATTGAAGGGGGTAGGGGAATGATCTGCTTCTGCTGGTCACCAATTCCCCAATGGTGTTTCTGTTTATGCCTTGTTTTTCTCAATCCAGTGCTCAACGGTACGCTGCACATTGGAGATGTCTTTCATTACTTCTCCATCCGTGAACCGCAAGACTGTGAATCCCAATTCTGCTAATGCCTGGTCTCTCTCCTGGTCTTCTTCTGTTTTGAAATGGTGGGTGTACCCATCTACTTCAATAATCAATTTCAAATCCGGGCCCATGAAATCAGCGATGAACCTGGCTGCCGGGCGCTGCCTTAAAAACGTGTACCCCATTCGGCCTTTGCTAAACACTTCACACCACAACCTAACCTCCGCTCTGGTAGAATCTGCCCTTTTTACTCTGGCAAATGGCTTCAGGTTCTTGTTGTAATGGTGGTTCAGAGGCATCAGCTTAAAACATTTAGTTTGTTAAAGTTGCTAGGTTCGTTTCATAGCTACTGGTTTCGCTTCTTTCTGCTGCCTTGTCATCCCCCTACCCCCTTCAAAGGGGGACTTATCAGCTGAAGTATTTATGAAGTAATAATTAAATATGGTCGGGAAAGCAGGTGGTCCCCCTTTGAAGGGGGTAGGGGGATGACCCACTCGTGCAGATCAGTTTTGCCCCTACACCTCTTTTACTCCGCCCCGGGCTTGCCCATAGACATGCTGCCCTCCGTACCGATGGACATGCCTTGCGGGCCCATGGTCATGGTCTGGCCGTCCATGGTCATGCTTTGTTCTGTGGAGCCGTTCTGGTGCATGAACATGCCGGCGCCGTCTTCCATCATGACCCAGGTGTCTTTGGAGCCGCCGCCCTGCGAGGAATTCACAATGAGGCTGCCTTTCTTGAGGGCCACGCGGGAGAGACCTCCTTTGAGCACGAACTGGCGGTCTTTGCCCAGAAGCGTGAAGGTGCGCAAGTCTACGTGGCGGGGTTCAAACTGGTCTTCGCCCTCAATGAAAGTGGCGTGCATAGACAGGTTCATGATGGGCTGGGCAATGTATTTGCGCCGGTTCTCGGTTACCAGGGTTTTGAACTCGGCTAGCTGCTCTTTGGTAGCCTTGTTCCCGATGAGGATACCATAGCCGCCGCTTTCATCCACGGGTTTGATCACCAGGTTGGCCATGTTCTCCAGCACGTATTTGAAGTCATCGTCTTTCTCGCAGCGGTAGGTATGCACGTTGTTCAGGATAGGCTCCTGCTGCAGGTAGTACCGGATAATATCGGGCACGTAGGTGTACACGGCCTTGTCATCGGCGAAGCCGGTGCCGGGCGCATTCAAGAGGTTCACGTTGCCTTTCTTGTAAGCCGCCATGATGCCGGGCACGCCCAGCATGGAGTCTGGTTTAAACGCCATCGGGTCCAGGAAGTCATCGTCCAGGCGGCGGTACACCACGTCTACCCGTTTGGGCCCGTTAATGGTCTTCATGTACACGAAGTTCTTCTCTACGTACAGGTCGCGGCCTTCTACCAGCGGTACGCCCATGGTGAGGGCCAGGAAAGCATGCTCAAAGTAAGCCGAGTTGTATACGCCGGGGGTAAGCACCACGCAGGTAGGCGCGTCAATGCCCTTGGGCGCTACACTCTGCATGGTGGCCAGCAGTTCCTGCGGATACTCCTGCACAGTGCTCACGTTAAACTGCCGGAACATCTGGAACAGGATCCGTTTCATGGCCACACGGTTAGAGAGCACGTAGCTGATGCCTGAGGGGCAACGCAGGTTGTCTTCCAGCACATAATACTGGCCGTCTGAGTGCTTGATGAGGTCAGTGCCCGAGATGTGGTTGTAAATGCCGCCAATGGGTTTGAAGTCCAGCATGGCCTTGAGATAGTTCTTAGACGAGAAGATGAGCTCAGCGGGGACTACCTTGTCTCTGAGGATGTGCTGTTTGGAGTAGATGTCCTGCATGAAAAGGTTCAGGGCCAGGCACCGCTGGATAATGCCTTCTTCCAGGTGGGCCCACTCCTGGGCCGGGATGATGCGCGGAAACAGGTCAAAGGGGAAGATGCGCTCCACGCCCTTTGACTTGTCTGAGTACACCGAGAAGGTAATGCCCTGGTTGAAGAAAGACATCTTGGCGTGCTCATTCAACTCCTTGAAATCTTCTTTGGAAAACTCCTGGAACTGCTGGTACACGGCCTGGTAGTGCGGGTGCACCTGGCCCGGGGCCATGAATACTTCGTCTAAAAATTGCGGCGGAATCTGATAGTTCCCTAAAATCCCATTGCTTTGGTTCTGGCGCAAAGCTGCATCCATATCTGTAGGTCTAAACTTGTTTGTCTTGAGAAATAACTTTTTCCTCTTGTTTAACAGGCCTGGTTTCCCGGCCTGTTTTCTGCCCCTTTTCCCGAAAGTAAAGGCCAAACGCCGATCAGTTCTCTCAACCGGTTACCTGAGGATGCCGGTTTAAAAAAGGGACGCGCTGGCCGCGTTGGAAGCACGCGTTCTTAGCCCTGGGGGGCTGGTACCTCTGAAAGTGCACCTTACGCAAAACCCGGGGGACAACGTTGGCTTGTAGAAGCCCTAAAACCCGCCTGTTGGTGAAAATCCGTATTTACTTTTGAGTGTTCTGGTATTTGCCGCAGAAGGTAGAAGAAGCCTTACCGTGCAGTAGGGGTAAATTCGTGCACCGGAAGCCAGAATAATTCTGCAGTTTTGATTAACCATCTGCAGACTGCCAAACGGACTTTCAGGTGCCCAGGCAAAAAGCCGGAAGAGGATGGTTTCAGCTTACCCAGGGGGAGAAGGGAAATAATCATTGCTGAGGGGAAAAGCTTTTGAATGCCCGCCTACATTGAGTTGGTTCTGCGGGGATTTCATAACACATGAACCCAGGAATCGTTTTAAGGCAAGTGGGCCAGAACCGAAGCCGGAAGGTGCCTTGCCTGAAACCAGGCCAGCCTGTACCCTGGTTTTCTGCCTACTGCCTGTGTTATTATTTCACCACAGAGATCCCTTATGATTAAACTATTGCCCGTATTCAGCCCCTTTCCTTTTCTTGAAAAACATACCTGGGCCAGGGGCCTGAGATGCTATTTTTTGCTCTTTGCCCTGACCTTGCTTTCGCTGCCTTCCCTAGCGCAGGAGCAGGCCAAAGACACCACCGCCGCCGAAGCGGTGGAACCCGACTGGCCCATTGATACCCTGGGCCGCCGTACGCCGCGGGGAGCGGTGCAGGGCTTTATCAGGTCCATCGCCCGGGAGAACTATGAAAAGGCCGCCCTGTACCTGAACCTGGACAGCACCCTTGACCAGAAACAGAACGGCGCCAAGCTGGCGCATGCGCTGCAACGGCTCTTAGACCAGAGCGGCGAGATTGTCCCATACTCTTTGTTGAGCGATACCTACGAAGGCCGCGAAGACGATAACCTGGGACCCAACCTGGAACGGGTAGGGGAGGCAACCGTCAACGGCGAGGAGTTTGATCTGTTTCTGGAGAAGATGGAAGACGCGGAAGGCGGCCCCATATGGCTTTTCTCTTCCCAAACCGTGCAGCGCATTCCTCCCATCATTGAGGAGGCAGACAAGCCCCTCGCCGACAAGGTGATGCCGCAAGTTGCCGTGGAAACCAAATGGAACGGCGTGCCGGTGGGGCAGTGGTTTTTCCTGCTGCTCATTGCGGTGCTGGCCTATGCGGCGTCCTGGGTGGTGATCAAGACATCGGTATTTTTCTTGAAGCGCGGCTGGCGCCGGGCCCGCGAAGAGCATATTGCGGCCATCATCCAGGCGTTCTCGCTGCCCATTCAACTGTACCTGGCTTTATGGCTGTTTATTATCACTACGCAGCGGGTGGGTATCTCTATTATTGTGCGCCAGCAGTTTAGCCAGTTAACGGTGCTTATTGGGCTGGCAGTGTTCCTGCTCCTGCTGTGGCGCCTGATTGAGGTGATGTCTCAGTACCTGGAGCGGCGCCTTACCCGCAAACGCAACCAGGCGGCGCTCTCGGCGGTGCTGTTCCTGCGGCGCGGGGCCAAGATCGCGATTGTGGTCTTCGGGGTGATTGCATTTCTGGGCACGCTGGGCTTTGACGTGACTACCGGTCTGGCGGCCCTGGGGATTGGCGGTATTGCCCTGGCGCTGGGCGCGCAGAAAACCGTGGAGAACTTTGTGGGCAGCGTAACGCTCATCGCCGATCAGCCCATCAGGGTAGGGGACTTCTGCAAGGTGGGCGAGACCACCGGCACCGTGGAATCCATTGGCATGCGTTCTACCCGCCTGCGGACGAACGACCGCACGGTGGTCACCATCCCCAACGGCGATTTCTCCTCGCAGCGCATTGAGAACTTCGCGCACCGCGACCGCGTCTGGTTCCACCCCACCTTTGGCGTGCGCTGTGACACCAGCCCCGACCAGATCCGGTACCTGCTGGTGGAACTTCGGAGCATTCTCTACGCCCACCCCAAGATTGACCCTGAGTCGGCCCGCGTGCGGTTTGTGGGCGTGGGGGCCTCCTCGTATAACCTGGAGGTGTTCTCCTACGTGATGACCGCGGATTACAACGAGTTTCTGGAGATCCAGGAAGACCTGCTGCTGCGCATGCTGGACGTGATCAATGCCAGCGGATCGGGGTTGGCGTTTCCGTCCCAGACACTGTACCTGGGCCGCGACACCGGCTTGTCTGAGGAGAAAACCCAGGCCGCCGAGGCCAAGGTACGCCAATGGCGCGAGGCCGATGACCTGCCCCTCCCTGGTTTCAGCGAGGAACGGATTGCAAGCCTACGCAACACCATTCCTTATAAGGAGAAGGACGCTTAGGGGAGGATGGAATAGAAAACCCGTTCTGGGCTTGTTGTTCAGAAAACAGGCCCAGAACGGGGTTTTGCTTTGTAGGCTTGTGGATGCGGGTAAGTGCTACAAATTCGGCACGTGGTCCAACGCCATGAGTACAATGGCTAACCCCGGACCACATCAATGGAGTAAACTCGGTTTTGGAGGGCTTGCGCCAGCGGAGTAGAAGCTTCAGTGTGGAGCATAGGCGGGACTGAGTGAGTAATTTTTTTCTTTGTTTGCCGTAATTTTCTACTTGTTTAAATATTTAAAACAGGTAGAAAATTACTTAAGCATTTTTTAATAAAAATTAATTTATAAACTTTGGGTAGAATTTTTCATAGAAATAGCTGTTGCTTTTAGGGTCTTTTAAGCTTACGCCTGGGTAGTAGGTTTTTGTTATTTTTTTTATAAACTGCTCTAGCTTTAAGTCCTTATTATTCTTTAGTAGATTATTAAGTTCAATAGGGTCTAAATTTAAAGTCGCAGAAACTTTGGAAGCCGATGAGTTGAGTATAGCATAGGTTATTCCACTTAAGAAAAGTTTATTCTTTCTTGATAATATGCTTGTGTTTTCTTTGAATAAAAACGAAATACACCAATTGAATTTGTTAGACCCAAAAAATATTTTTTGTTTAAAATATGAACTGTATATTTTATGTGTTGAGTTAAGGCTAAATTTTTTTATGAATTCAGATAAGGAATCTAGGTAAGTGTTTTCGTTTAATAAAAAAGGATAATGATCAAGTATAAATAAATATTCATTATCAAAGTTTAAAGAGTTTTCTTTTAAAATTTTTATTAGGGAAGTCTCTCCAGATGCTATTGATAATTCATAAGCAAAAATTCCAAGATTTTCTTCTTTTAAATTTGGACTTTTTCTTTTTATGAGTTTTTCAAATGATTGATCTATTAAAGGCTTGAATTTTTCTAAAGTATAGAGTGCTAATAAGCTGTTAAAAAGATGTTCTTTGTAATCATTTTTATTGTCTTTTGATTTGCTAGTAAGATCAAAACAGCTTTGGATTGAATTTTCAAAAAGGAAATTTGAAATTCTAGGACTTACGTTTTTAAGATATTTGATGATCTGAAGAAAAAATAAAATAGCATCTATCCCATTTTTATTTACTTGTTCTTCAATGATTTCATCTAAAACCTCAAAGTCAATCATTTGATCATCAATTTTACATATAAGGAGTTCCAAAACTACTGCCCAAGATGATAAACCAATAAAGTTTGTTAATATGTTTTTGAATATATGTTGATTTTTGTGCTTTGAATAATAATTGCTAAAGATGAAATAGGCTGTAAAGTATTCTAAGAATGTTTTGTGAGTGAATTTATTTTCTAAATAAATTGATCTAGTTTTAGCAAACTCCAAAAACTCAGTTGCTGCTGAGTCTGCTAAATTGTCTTCAGAAAATTCGTTTTTTTCAAGGAGATATTGTTTGATGTGGTTTTGGGAATTGGTATAATTGAAAACTCTATTTTTTCCACTTTCTGAAAATTGCCAATATGCTAAGGAAGAGAATACAGAAACTTTATTTCCAACTTTCAAATTAATCTTAAGCTTCTTTTCATTGGTGTCACGTGTGTCGACTATTGTTTGTGTGCAACCTTCGTATATTTTCAATTTACTAGTAGGAATTTCTAATTCATTTCGGTAAAGAATTAAAATCAAGGATAACAGTAGAGGATTGTATTTTAATTCGGGATCAACATTCTTTAGTTGTTGAAGACAATTCTTGATCTCGTTTTCTCGAATAACTTTATTGGGTTCTTCAAGATTATACCAGTTGTTTACATATTTCTCAACTTGGGAATCATTGAAGTTGTTTACAACTAAGCTGCTGAATTGCTTACCATCTAAATTCACTTCCTCGTATGATTCAAATCTACTAGTTACAAGAACTTTCGATTCTTGATAGCTTTTAACGAAATTCTCAATATCATTTCTTACAGAAATTCTTTCTTGTATATCAAAAATCTCATCCAAACCATCAAAAAATACTAAAGTTGGAAAATACTGTAAAATATATTGGAGATTCTCAGCCGAGATATTGAGCTGGTATTCTTCCTTAAGTAATGATTCAAGGTAATCTACAATGCCAATATTTTTTGAGGTCTTTATTTGGTTATACTTGTGAAGTTCGATTCTTAAAGGTAAAGTTTTGTAAATTTCCGAACTTTCGAAAACATCAGTATCATTCTCTAGTATTTTGCAAATAGAGTATTTAATCATTGAAGATTTTCCTGCCCCTGGATTGCCTAAAAGAACAATGTTATTATGGATAGTATATAGTTTGGAGAATTCAATTCCTTTTGTAGTTGAATAAAAAAAATCGTTTTTACTTAGAATTTCATAAGCTTCAATTGATTCAATTTTATCTGTTTCTAGTTTTATTTTTATCTCATTTTTTAATGCTTCTTTTAATTCAAATATACTTTCCTCATAAATTCTAGATTTTAATTTATTATAATGAGTTTCAATGTTTACTTTTATTTTAGATGTGTTTAAGCTAAATGTCGGTGACACAAAAAGAGAGTAAAGTTCAACTTCCCTAGGTTTCTTACTGATTGATAAACCAAAGAAATTTAGTCTTGAGAAGTTGGTTAGGCATTTTTCTTTATAACTTTCTCTGAATTCTTCTAGTTGTTTAAAGGTGAATATGCCATTTATCTTGCTCTCAGAAAATTGTCTTTCTAGTAGATTTGCTATCTCCCTTATATTGTCGAAATTATTCTGTGTTTTTATTTTGTTATATATGTCAGATGCATCTAAAATGTGTTCTTTTGCCTTGAATTTAAATTTGTCTTTGCTTTTGTCAATGCTTTCTTGGGAGTAACTGCTTTGTTTGTCTGTTAGTATATAAATGAATAACGTTTTTACATCCTTAAAATTTGTAGATTTTGATAACTTCTCTAAAGTGTTTTTAACTTTAGATATTTTGTTAGTTGATGTAACTTGAATCGCAGTTTTATTTGTGATGTCTATTAAGTCGATTGAATCGGCATTCTTTACCTCGTTATTTGCATTCTTAAAATTGCTTTCAAAAACTAGGTTTAGGATTGGAATCAAAATATTTTCTGAATGAATGTTTATATCATATTCATTGTTTGCAGAGCTTATTTTTACAATCTGTTGGTACCAGCCTAAATATTTCTTGATTTTGTTTAGATAGTCAATTTGGTTCATTGATTTAGCTAAGTATGGTTTTTGGATATCTAAATATAGGGAAATACCTTTTATGGTTTTAAATCATCATTTAATTATTATAAAGTATTGTTAAGTAAGTATATGGTGGATTTGCATTTTCAAGCAGATGAAAATCCCATTACCAGCTTCGTCACCGTTCGTGGTGCACGCGAGCAAAACCTGAAGAACATGGATTTCACCATCCCGAGACGCGCTGGTGGTGTTCATGGGCGTGTTAGGAAAGTCGTCCCTGGCGTTCGTGTTGCAAGACAAATTCCATTCAGTGCTGTAAAGCAGAAGAGCCGTTTTGAAACTGTTTTCATTTAAACAGCTTCAAAACGGCTCTTCTGCTTTAGGTTGGTAGAACTTCTTATTAGGTGAGCAGGTCTTTTAGTTGAAGTTGAAAAACTAAATACTCATGTTCCTCTTCGTCAATATAGCCCATTTCCATTAGCCACTCAAATCTTGCCAGGTGAACTTCACGGCTTAAATGAGGCTCAATGTTCCCAAACTTGTTCTTGTAGTAACATTTAATCTGTTCATACAATGCAGCAATAAAATTATCAACTTCCCCCTTAGAAGGAGAGGACCTGAACAATTCCAGTACCTTGGTGCCACCTGTTAAATACACCACCTCTTTATTGAGGCTTTGCAAGGCGAATACTGTTAAGAACCCAAAGAAAACAGCACTTGCCGCCCACATGAGAACCTCTACTAAGCGTTCTCCATTGATTAGGGCATCAACGAGCAGGTATAAGTCAAGCAGTAGCAGCAGGCCAAAAAATATGACCCCTATCATAGCACCCTTCTCCTGTTTCTTTACCTGTTCAAAACCAAGTTCTTCATACTTAATGGTGTATTCCAGGTTTTCCTGCAGGGTTTTAGAAACCACTTTCACCCCAGTCTTCTCCAGGTAAAATTCTTTCTTAGTAAACTGTGCCCGTTGCTTTAACTCCGTCATTTGTTTCTGTATATAAAAAGGAAAGCCGCTATGAGGCCGCCCGCGATGATCATAAAATTGCCAAAGAAAAGATTGAAGTCTCCTCTAATGTAGTGTGGCTTCCCTTCTTTTTCTATCTGTTGGGTGAAAAAGATAATCTTCTCGGCTTCCCCATTTGATTGAGCAAAAAACGGGGCTTCTTCATAGTACACCGTCACCGTGTCGCCTGGCCTCAGTTTGGCGATGGATTGAAAATCAGGAAGAAAATCTCCTGATTCCCCTCCTAAATAGACCTCAAAGGCTTTCTCAAAACCTGCTACTTGAATGTATCGGTCTTTGGGGCCTGCTCTCCTTGGAAAATCTGGATGCTTTTCTAAGATACTTGTGATTGGCCCGGTGACCTGTTCAAATTCTGACAATTCCTTTTTGCCCGAGAACACCATATACAGCCCCATGAAAATAATCAATAAGGTGCCTACCCAATACATAGGGTTATAAATAGCAAAAGCAGATTTGTTCATATCGCTCAAGCAGCGGTAAAATAGATTAAGAAACAATAAAGGTAGCAAATAGGTACCTTGCTTAATGATTGATTTCCTACTCTTATAAAATTTAGTAGGGAGGAATCTGTCAATTATTTTATGACCATGGACTCCAATTCCCCATCAAATATCCCTTTCACCGGCTTCGTCACCATACGCGGGGCACGCGAGCATAACCTGAAGAACGTAGACCTCACCATTCCCCGAGACGCGCTGGTGGTGTTCACGGGCGTGTCGGGGTCAGGGAAGTCGTCGCTGGCGTTCGGGACGCTGTACGCCGAGGCCCAGCGCCGTTACCTGGAGAGTGTGAGCCCCTACGCGCGGCGGCTGTTCCACCAGATGGCCGTGCCCGAGGTAGACGCCATTGAGGGCCTGCCCCCGGCCGTAGCCCTGCAGCAGCAACGCGGCACGCCCACCACCCGCTCCAGCGTGGGCAGCGTAACCACGCTCTCTAACCTGGTGCGCATGCTGTATAGCCGGGCCGGAGACTATCCGCCAGGCCAACCCATCATCTACGCCGAGGCATTTTCGCCCAACACCCCCGAGGGGGCTTGCCCCACCTGCCACGGCCTGGGCCGCATCTACGAGGTCTCCGAGGAAAGCATGGTGCCAGACCCCTCGCTCACCATCCGGGAGCGGGCCATTGCCGCCTGGCCCACCGCCTGGGGCGGCCAGAACCAGCGCGACATCCTAATGACCCTGGGCTATGACGTAGACAAACCCTGGCGCGAGCTGCCCCAGAAAGACCGCGACTGGATTTTGTTCACCCAGGAGCAACCCGTGGTGCCCGTGTACCCTGGCTATACCCCAGAGCAAACTCGCCGCGCCCTGCAGCGCAAAGAGGAACCCAACTACATGGGCACCTTCACCAGCGCCCGGCGGCACGTGTTCCATACCTTCGCCAACACCAACAGCCCCCAGATGAAAAAGCGGGTGATGCAGTACATGCTCCACACAGACTGCCCCACCTGCCACGGCAAACGCCTGAACCCCGCCTCGCTCTCCGTCACCTTCGCGGGCTATGACATTACCGAGCTGTCGCGCCTGCCCCTCAAACGCGTGGCCCAGACCCTGCAACCGTACGTAAACGCCTCGGCCCCTGGTCCAGCCGCGCAAGATGAGGCCCACCCCGAGCAACAGATCGCCAAGCAGCGCATTGCCCAGGACCTGGTAGCCCGCATACAGGTGCTGCTGGATCTGGGCCTCGGGTACCTGTCTCTGGAACGAAGCACGCCCACCTTGTCGCCCGGCGAGTTGCAGCGCTTGCGGCTGGCCACGCAGCTGTACTCGCATTTATTTGGAGTGGTGTACGTGCTGGACGAACCCTCGGCGGGCCTGCACCCCAGTGATACCGTAGCCCTGCTCACCGCTCTGGCCAACCTGAAGAAAGCGGGCAACTCCCTGTTTGTGGTAGAGCATAACCTGGATGTGATCCGGCAAGCCGATTGGCTCGTGGACGTAGGCCCCGCCGCCGGCGAGAAAGGCGGCGAAGTCCTCTACAGCGGTCCGCCCGATGGCCTGCAACAAGTCACTAACTCCCAAACCGCCGCCTACCTGTTCGGCTCGGCCCCTCTGCAAACGCGCCCGCGCCGCACGCCCTCCGGCTGGCTCAAACTCAGCGGCGTGACCCGCAACAACCTGCATAACTTGTCTGCCGAGTTTCCGCTGGGCGTGTTCACCACTGTCACGGGCGTGTCGGGCTCGGGCAAGAGCAGCCTGGTGAGCCAGGTGCTGGTAGAACTGGTAGCCGAACACCTGGGCCAGGAACTCCAGCCCGAGGAAGAGGAAAGAGATGCGCTGGAGAGCCCCGCCCCGCAGACCCTGGGCGGCAGAATCGTGAGCGGCATGGAGCAGATCAAGCGGTTGGTGCGGGTAGACCAGAAAGCCATCGGCCGCACGCCCCGCTCCAACATGGCCACCTACACCGGCCTCTTCGACCACGTCCGCAAACTCTTCGCTGAGACGCCGCTGGCCAAAAAACGCCGCTATGACGCCGGCCGCTTCTCGTTCAACGTCGCCAAAGGCCGTTGCGAAAACTGCCAGGGTGAAGGCTTCGTAATGGTGGAACTGCTCTTTTTGCCCAGCGTGTACGCGCCCTGCCCCGTCTGCCACGGCGCCCGCTACAACGCCCAGACCCTGGAAGTCACCTACCGCGACCTCAACATCGCCCAGGTCCTGGACCTCACCGTAGACGCCGCCTGGGCCTTTTTTGACGAAGAACCCACGCTCCACCGCATCCTCACCGTGCTGCGCGAAGTAGGCCTGGGCTACCTGCGCCTCGGCCAGCCCGCCACCGAGCTCTCCGGCGGAGAAGCCCAGCGCATCAAACTCGCCACCGAACTCCAGCGCCTCAGCCGCGGCAACACCCTATATGTCTTAGACGAACCCACCACCGGCCTACACCCCTCCGACGTAGACAAACTCATGGCCCAACTGGAGAAACTGGTTGACGCCGGTAACACCGTGCTGGTGGTAGAACACACCATGCGCGTCGCCGCCGCCTCAGACTGGGTGATAGATATGGGTCCTGGCGCAGGAGAGGAGGGAGGAACTGTTGTGGCGGCTGGTACCCCGGAGGAAGTAGCGGAGGCCTCAGGCAGCAAGACAGCTCCGTTTTTGGCAGAAGCGTTGAGGGGGTAAGTGGGAATTGGTGTGTTTTGAGGCTGGTTTAATTCAATCAGCTTTAAACTACATTAGTAGATTCGCTGGCGCGAGCTTGCAGCTCGTGTCCGCACGCATTGCTGATTAACATTATTTACGTAGTAACATTGTTTTACTATTGTAATGCAAGCCAAGTAGTAGAAAGGGTAAGTTAATCAGCAAAAGAGGATCAGGTACGCGTGCGGACACGAGCTGCAAGCTCGCGCCAGCGGGGTGAATGAAGTTGCATTTTGTTAGAGCCCAAAAGCAAATGAGCCGAAAGTATAAGTTCTACAATCAGGAAGGTCTGTACTTTGTAAGTTTTGCGGTGGTCTATTGGATAGATGTGTTTACCCGGGAAGCGTATTTCCAGATTGTGACGGATAGCCTTGCTTACTGCCGGAAACACAAAGGAATGGAGATATATGCCTGGTGCGTGATGCCGAGCCATGTGCATTTGCTTTTCCGCTCGAAAGAAAATAACCCAAGTACGGTTCTGAAGGATTTTAAGGCGCATACCTCAAAGCAGATGCAGAAAGCCATTGCAGAAAACGTTCAGGAAAGCCGGAAAGAGTGGATGTTGTGGTTAATGGAAAGGGCCGGTTTGAAGAACAGCAATGTCCAAAAGCGGCAGTTTTGGCAACAACATAACCAACCGGTTGAACTGTGGAGCCCTGCAGTTATTGAGCAAAAGCTACAGTATATTCACAATAATCCGGTAGAGGCTGGTTTTGTCTCTGAACCACACCATTGGAAGTATAGCAGTGCCCTTGATTATAGCGGCGGCAAAGGAATCATTGACATTGACCTGGATTGAAGTTGGGTATTGCAGGCAAAGGGCTTTGAGAAAGGGGAGCTGGGCTGCGGTTGTAGGTAGAGGTTCGGAATGCGTGCGGACACGTGCGGGACGCTCGCGCCAGCGGAGGCTCTCCTTCAGGCCAACGGGACTCTCCTTCAAGTTTAAGCGAAGCGGTAACTTGGAGGACCAATGACCGCTAGTTTGTAACTGGCGCAACACACTACCTGATTACGTAGCAAGCCAATTTGTACCAAGCCAGTTACAATCTATAAGCAAACCCGCCAACTATAGTAAATGGTCCCCTCAAACTTGCAGCATAGAACATTTTTAACACATTTCTAGAAATCACTACAAAAAAAGAGAGACGCCGGAAACAACCCCCCATCTCTCTCGTGCAGAATTTCTATTCTTTATCAAACCTTAGTCCTTGTCTTCCGGGATGCCCAGTCTGGCCTGGGTGGAGTCTTCAAATTTGTTCCAGGAGTTTTTGGTCTGTTGCCATTTCTGTTTGGTTTTCTCGTCCCAGGTGCTGCTTTTGGCCTCAAGTTCGGCCTCGCGGGTTTTGTACTCGGTTTTGAGTTCCTGCCATTCTTCTTTGGTGGCGGTTTTCGCGCGGGATGTCTTTTCGCTTACCCAGGTGGAGAAGTCATTCAGGTCACGGTCGGCCTCATTGCCGGCTTCGTTCGCCTCGCTGGAGATCTCAGATCCGGCCGCGCGAGTTTCGGCTCCTACTTCGTTTGCTTCAGCGTTGGTTTCTCTTTGCGCTTCCTGGGAGCAGGAAGAGAACAGCAGCATACCGGCAAAGCCGAGGTTAAGGGCGAAGGTTTGGTTTAACAGTTTCATGGTATAACTTCTTTTGTGTAGGGGTTTATACGGATAAACCCTAAAGGAGTATAGAATAAATCAGATATAAGGATTGTACTGGCTGTAAAGCATGTAAGATGCTGGATAGTAGTTTTTTATCAGTTTTAACCTTGCTTGGAGATGCTGGGTGTTGGTTTTGCGAATACGGCAGGGGCGTCCAGGGGCAGGAGCCACCTGAGCAGGGTGCTTCAGATGATGAGCTTCTACCAAAGGTTTGCGCTGAAACCTTACGCCACCGATGGACTTCTGATGCCAATTCTGGTAACACCCAGACCTCAAATTTTTATGGGCGGCGGCAGCTACTTACCTCGTCATTTTTGGTAAATTAGGTGCCGGCCGCCTACATTAGATGGCTGAAATTTTAAAGACCCGTCTATGATAAAAAATCTACGAAACTATTGCTTTCTCCTGGCGCTTTCTCTATTCACCATGAACTGTGGTTCAAACGAAAAAGAGGACCCAGATCCTGTGGTAGACAGTGCCTGTTACTTTACCCGGGAGGTGTTTACCAACCCTAACACTGGCCAGACCCGCACCCGGGATTTTGTCTATGGCAACGACCGCCTGGAGGTGATCAATGAAACCACCAATCTGCCTGCGGCCACTACGCTCAACCTTGTAGCCGAGTATGATGGCCAGGGTAGAGTGAGTAGAACTGTTACCCTGCAGAATGGCCGGGAGATGCAGTACTACACGTTTGAATATGACAACCAAAACCTGCTGCGGAAGATCAATCTCTATACCGATCGGAACGGTAACCTGGGACTGAATTCCTCGATAGAGTTGGGGTATAATGCCCAGAAACAGATTGTCACGTCAAAGAATTACTTTCTGTTAGGGTCGGCGCCCCTCCTCACCAATGACATCACCTACACCTATGACGCCAATGGAAACATGATCAGAAGCCGGGAGTACCGGGTTCTTTCGTTCAGGGGAGCCGAGGTCTTATCAGATGTGGTGATCAATATGCAGTACACGCATGATGACAAGATCAACCCGCACTACAGAGTTCCTTATCTGATGTACACCTATCCTAATTCTATGGCAACTACCTTGTCTAAGAATAACTCAGTGTCGGTGGTTTCTTCCACGTCCACCGAAGGTACCCAGAAAGGACCCGGCACTTCAGATATGAGGCCTTTCAATTATTCGCGCACCTTTACGTATACCTATTCAGACAAGAACTGGCCTTTAACCCGCATGGGGGCAGATGGCACCAGCACCTCCTATGCCTATATCTGCGAGTAAGCGTAAATGCCTTAGACATATAACTCAAAACAGAAAAGCGGCGGAATGGGGTAATACCCGTTCCGCCGCTTTCTTTATGTGGTATCAGGTGTCTCTACCTGTGTCTATATCACCAGGCTTGCAGCCTTCTAAAAACCGCCCAGTTCCCTGGTGCTGCGGCCATTGTTTTGGGAGGAGGTGTTGCCAGAACTGCCCATGCCGCTGCCGTAAGAACTGTCGTTCATTGAGCCATAGCCGCTGATGTTGCCTGAGTAGCTGCCGTAGGAGTTATTCCCCCAGGTACCGCCCATGTGCCCGCCGGTGTAACCAGTGCCGCCGCCGTAATTGGTGCCCCCGTAAGAACTGCCCAAGCCGGAGCCGTAAGGTTCCTGGAAAGAGCGGGTGCTGTAATTAGGGACGCCCCGGTCTGAGTGCAATCCTGAGTCGCCGAGGCCGCTGCCAAACTGGGCGCTTCTGAATTCGTCCTGAGCCCCGGAGTAGTAGGGTTGCTCATCCTGCCGGTCGCCGTAGTGTTGCTCGCTATTTAAGGTATTGAACCGGTCTGAGGTGCCGTCATAGCTGGAGATGCCGTAGCCCTGCCGGATGTTGCCCATCAGGTCATCGTCTTCCCGCCCCTGGGGCATGGTAGGGTCATGCCGGAAGTTACGCTGGTAAGCGTCCCCGAACTGGTCACGGTCCTGGCGGTAATTGCTCTGGTAGGGATGGCGGCCGTCCTGGTCTCTCCGGTACTGGTGGGAGTCATTCCGGCGGAAGTCTTCCTCCCGGTTATAAAACTGCCCGGACCGATGATATTCATTTCGGGAGTCATAAGGATAATGCTGGTCATCATGGCTCATGCCCTGGTCAGACCAATTTTCATGGTAGTGGTCAAATCTGTTTTGGTGTCTGTTCCCACCGTTATCATAGCGATCTCTGTCATCTCTTTCCATAGTATGTAAGTTAAGGTTAAACAATACACCACTTTTTTAACGAGTGCAATCCGCTACGGTTGATGTACTTAGCTAGGAACGTTGGTGGGTTTTAGGAAGGTGGCGGTTTGAGGTTGACTAGCCCGGAGGGAGTGGCATGTTACTGGGTGGTGCAGTTTTTACAAACCAAGGAAGGCTGAACCGGAAGAGAATGTCCATGATTTTCTGGTATTACAGCTGGCCCACAAGATCCTTTCAGGATGACAAAAGAGAGAATAGGCTGGCAAGGTATGATAGAAATAGGATGCCAAAAATGAGGGAATAGGGTGACGGTATCGGTAATGAACCGGATTATAAAAAAGAGAAGGATTTACCTCAAAGGAAGAAGGTTTTACCTCGCCTAAACCTGGTAATTAAGTTTACTTCCGGGTAGCTATTAACTATTTCAAAAACCATTCAACGGCGGCTTGAGAGATGTTGGAGGGGATCTCGTGCTCACCGTCAAACTCCAGGTATTTCACCTCCAATCCTTCCTTCTTTAAATCCCGGTGTACCAACCGGCCGCAGGGATCAATGGGCAGGATGCCGTCATGCACACCGTGGGAGATGAAAACGGCGGGGGCGCCGTGTTTCTCGCGGGTAAAGCCGAAACCCGGAGAGAAGGCAATGATGTGGGTGAAGACATCGCCGTTGGTTAAACCCATGCACAAGGCATAGGAAGCACCGTCTGAAAAGCCGCCAATGGCAACCTTGCCCGGGTCGATGTTGAAGTGATCAAAGGCAAAGGCGAGGGACTGGTCAATGTAAATGGCATCGGGCCCGAAAGTGTCTGTCACGATCACATCCCAGGTGTATTTGCGCGAGGCCGGGGAGATAAGGATGATGTTGTGGTCATCTGCGTAACGTTGGAGGAGCCACATTCCCTGCTCAGGGTTACCACCCGAGCCGTGTAGCATCAGGGCCAGGGCAGCCGGTTTGCTCCGGTCGTACCCCTTGGGGAGGTAAAGCAAACCGTCTTTGGCGGAATCCAAGCCAAGCGGCTGTACCACGCCAGCCTGTAAAGGTTTATCCTGGGTAGGAACTCCGTGCCGGGCCGTGACCCGTCCGGTGCTGTAAGCGTCTCTCTTCCTGATTTGCATCTTACTGGCTTCTTTACAGTGAGACAAAATGATGCATACGGCAAAAAGCCACACAGTTATGCGGCCCACCCCTTAAAAACTAAGACCAGAAGAAAAGAAGCCGTACCCCTTCATACCTAAAGACATCAAAGCTGGATGCTCTGTCTACGGCTGGCGCTTGCGGCCAAAGAGCAGCTTTAAGCTTGTTTTCTGAAAATCAGGGTAAAAACAGGAATTCCTTTATACGGAAGGAGAGGAGAGAGCACTTTTTTCCTGAACTGCAGTGATCGGGTTTAGAATGCTATACAGAAGTTCGTTCCGGTTCTTGCCCACCACGGTGAGGGCCTCCATTTTGCGGAGGCAGTAAGTGATCTGGCGGCACCGGTGCAGGGGAAGGAGCAGGGCTTTCTCCAGGTCGCGGTTAGAGAAAGGCTGCGGCAGGTTAGGCGGCAGAAACAGCAGAAAATCCTGGGCGCAGTTAAAGCGGTGCGAGCTGATGACCTCCAGGAGTTTCCGGTCTTTAATGCTCACCTTCTTGCGGTGCTTGCTACCCTTCCCATCGCGGCAGCGGACTTCCTCTTCCCTGATGAGGGGGAATTCCAACGTGAACCCCTCATGCTTCACCAGTTCCGGGATGCGCACCAACTCCTCGAAGATATCGGTCAGAGCCCCTCGGAAAGTTGATTTCCGGCGGGACAGCACCGAGGTACCTTTGGCGTCTACCTGCACCACCCATTTCTCAAACGTGATGGGGTGCAGCAGATGCACCTTGTGTTCCTTGAGCAGGGCCTGCAGTTTGGGCCGGATAGCCGTGAAATTACGCGTCTGGATCTCCACCAACTGCGGTCCCCGCACCAGGTCAATTACGAAACCACCCACCGGTACCTCAAACCTGTCTTCGGGCTGCGCATACCACAACTTCAGGCCCGCATGCAACGACCGCTCATTCTGAACATTAATCCCGTTCCTCTCCGCCGCTGCCCGCCTTTTCTCCCCCGATTCTTCCACTACCCCTGCTTTTCTATGAAAGTAAAGCCTCAAAGCTACGAATTCCCATGGTTTGACTAAACAAAGGCTAGGCGCGAAGGCAAGATTTTAGCTTAGTTGATTTCGAGGTCTTTTTCAGAAGACATGCTCTAAACAGGTACCCACCCCTGTCCCTCCGCGGAGGGGAATTCTGGAATGCGAAGTAGGTGGTTTAGCTGCAGTTTTGGTTGTTGGTGATAACACCCCCAGCGGTTAGCAGGGTTGGTACGCATCCACAACGGATTGGTGAGCCATTCTCCGGCAGACGGCAAGAAATGTAGGGGCATCTCTTGTGGGTGCCCTCAGGTAGCGCCTGTTATTTCCTGTAGCAGCCGCCTATTGCGGTGGAACCGTGGGAGACAAGGCATGCCTTGTCTCTACATTTTTCAACCAATGATAACAAGACGAGAACAGCTGCATTTTCCATCCGTCCGAAAGGACGATGCAGGCATTGCAGCGGTTCTCTGCCAAGGCAGCTAACATGCAGGGAGGCGGAGGTTGGGCGCGTGCGTAACCCAACCTCCGGTGACCGCAGGCAGGAATTGCTCCAATGGCAGTGGCGTTAGTTAGCTATGCAACAGAGGACAGTGGCGAGGTGTCACAAGAATGAAGAAAAGACTGTTTGAGCGTCAGCGAGTTACTTTTCTTCTTGATTCTTTTGGTTACTTTTCTCATCAAGGAGAAAAGTGACAAACCTCCAAACGGAGGAACAAGCGTTGGAGGCAGAGTAAGGAAGATAGTTGTAAGTAAAGACTCATAAAGTGCCTTTGAGGCTGACGCCTCACTGCAGTTGCAAACTGCAGACCATAGTAGGTCCAAGTTGAAAACTTGAACCAGAGAAGAGAGAAGAAGGATCTGCAGAAGAAGTCATCCCCAACCCCCTTCAAAGGGGGACATACGCTTAGGAAAGCCTTTTGCAAACGGGCATAAAAGCCTACAGCCAATAGAACATTAAGAGAAACAAACCCTTGAACTAAGTGCAACAAAAGCAACGCGCAAGTCACCCGTACAAATACGCAATCCCCTCCGGAGGAAACTACTTAATTTCAAACCCTTCCTCAACTCAGGGATGAAAACTCCCGTTGCGGAGGAAAAAGCAATACCATGATTTTACCTCCCTTTCTCAAGGCCGGCGATAAGGTTGGGCTTCTGAGCACCAGTTCTTTTACTGAGCAGAAATATGTGGATGAGTTGGTGCAGATTCTGAAGGATTGGAAACTGACACCGGTGCTGGGGAAAACCATCGGGGCGCGGGAGGGGAGCCTGGCGGGGCCGGATGAGCTCCGGCAAACCGATCTGCAGGAAATGCTGGACAATGACCAGATCAGGGCCATTCTGCAGACCATGGGCGGCTACGGCATTGTGCGGGTCATTGACAGGGTGGACTTCAGTAAGTTCAAGTATAAACCCAAGTGGCTCGTGGGGTACAGTGATACCACGTTTTTGCATACGCACGTGCAGGGTATGCTGAGCACCGCCACCATCCATGGCACCATGGCAGCCGATCTGGAGGCCGGTTACACCAAAGATTCCTGGGAATCTCTGCGCAAGGCTTTGTTTGGGGAGAGATTGGAATACAGTGTGAAAGCGCATCCTTTGAACCGGAAGGGCTCCTCGCAGGGCTTACTGGTGGGTGGCAATGTGAGCCTTCTGTGCAATGCCAAGGGCACCATGTCTGAGGTGGACACCAACGGAAAGATTCTGTTTCTGGAAGAAGTAGGCGAAAAGCATTTCCGGTTGGATAGTTACCTCAGGTCTTTGAAGCAGGCGGGCAAGTTTGAGTACGTGCGGGGCCTGGTGGTGGGAGAATTAGTGGAAATGGAAGACGATGACCCGCCCTTCGGGAAAACGCCTGAGGAGATTGTCCTGGAGGTGATGCAGGAATTCGATTTTCCTATCTGTTTCGGATTTCCGGCAGGGCACGGAAAGGTGAACAAAGCACTCATCTTCGGGGCGATGGTGCATTTGGAGGTGACCGCCAAGGGCAGCATTCTTAAGTTCGATATTTAACTTAAATCCGGTTGGAAAGCGGTTCCTGTGTTTAGGGGCTGTTTTCTGAAAATCGGCTTGAAAACACCTTACGCTTTATTCTGATACCTATGCCTGTGACCTGCCTCCTGACCTGTGAACATGCCGGCAATGACATCCCGGACCAATACCAGCACCTGTTCAAAGGCAAGGAGGAGAAGCTTTATTCGCACAAGGCTATTGATTTCGGGGCGCTCCGCCTGGCCAAACATCTTGCCTCAGAGTTGGACCTGCCGTTGTTCTACACCACTTTTTCAAGATTGCTGGTGGAGGGCAACAGGTCACTGGACAGTGACGAGTTGTTCTCTCATTTCACCAAAACTTTGCCGCAGAAAGAGAAGCAACATATCCTGAACGAATACTACCACCCGCACCGGAATGAGGTTGAGGAGAAGATCAAAGCCGAGACAGCTAAGGGGCAGCAGGTACTACACCTGGCGGTGCATACGTTCACGCCGGCCAAAGAAGGAGAGGTGCGGGAAGCAGACATTGGGATTCTGTTTGACCCGGCCAGGTCAGGGGAGAAGGACTACGCCGCCATTATGCAAGCCGAGCTCCAGAGGCTAAATCCAGGCCGGAAGGTGCTGTACAATTCGCCGTACCCCGGGGTAGATGACGGTTTACCCACGTATCTCCGGAAGAAGTTCAGGAATGACCAGTACGCCGGCTTTGAGCTGGAGATCAACCAGAAGTTTTTTCTGGCAGGGGAGCCCGAGGTATGGCAAAAGCTGCTGGCTGAAATGACGGCGGCGGTGAAAGCGGCCGTTTTTGGTGAAAGGGAAAATTGACCATTCCTGCAAGGAGCGAGGGCAGGCCTGTCGGTTGTTTTTGAGCCGGAAAAAAGGAAGGAGCAGAGAAACGCAGTTTGTACGTAAAAAGCGAAGACTATGGAAATGCGCATCGGTAATAAGGGTACCCAATTGTTTACCACCGCTTTTCCTAAAAACGGGCGCGAAACGGTAATCCTTCTGCATGGCGGGCCCGGGGTGCCGGAGGGTATGACCTTTCTGGTGAAGTACCTGGCCCGGCATTTCCAGGTCATCCATTTCCATCAGCGCGGAACCCTTAAATCGCCCAACCCTTCCGGCGACTACTCTCTGCAGAGCTACAACTCAGACATTAACCGCATCGCGGAGCTTTTCCAGCTGGAGAAGTTCCATTTGCTGGGGCATTCCTGGGGCGGTCTGTACGCGCAGGTGTATGCCCAGGAAAACCCGGACCGGTTGCTGAGTTTGTTCCTGTGCAGTCCGGCCTCGGGCACGGGCCGGCAGTGGGCCCAGACTTCCCTGGATATAGCCCGGTACAACAAAGGTAAATCCAGCTTTTCTGAGGGGCTGGCCATGCTGGTGAACTCGGGTTTGGGTACACTGGGCAGTGACCTGGGGTACAAAAGATTCTATAGCCAGGCGCTCATTAACTTCAGCCGCGGGTTTGAAGAGTCGCACCCGGAGTATTTCGCCATTGACTGCGTGAAGGCCAAAGCCATCAACCAGACCATCAAATCTATCCTTACCTATCCCGTGCTGCGGGACATGCAGCAGACGCCGTTCAAAACTACCATTGTGTATGGAAGTGAGGACCCCATCCAGGAAAGCAGGAAACACGTGCTGCAGCGGTACCCCGGGGCTTCGGCCCATATCATTTCGGGCAGCGGCCACATTCCGTGGTCTCACCGCCAGAAGGAGTTTGTCAGGATTTTGCACGAACACTATGGTATTCAGTAAAGCCTAATGGTAAGGGTGGCCTGGTCTAAGTTCTTTTAGGACGATGCGTTTTAGGTAGGAATGTCTCCAGCCCCTTGAAAGAACTTCACGTTCCTGCAGGGAGTGAATACGGGAACAAGCTAAGGAGGTGCAGATGAAGGCAAGTGGGAGGCGTTTGCTTTTAACGACCTTCGATACAGAAAAAAGAAGTTAAAGTAAGTTTTTGCCCATTTTGGGAAGGGTTTGCACCCAAGAGATAAGGAATACAACAGGCACTGCCATTTTTGGCGCATTTTCCTAAAAGGAGGTGCTTTTCAGCTTACATGCCTTCCAAACCAGCTACTATATCGATTCTCAGCCTTCTTCCCCATGTGGTGTTTTCCGGCGGCTTAAGGGCAATAAAAGCAAACCCATAAGTCAGGTAATCGTCAGTTGCGGTAAGCACGATGGATGGATGTAGGAAATACCTAATTCCTTTTGGGCCACCAACTTAACAGGGTGGCGGGCGTACCTCTTTACCGGACCAGGAATTTAAAATGGTAAAGAAATGGTAGCAATAATCACAGGAGCATCTAGCGGAATTGGGCGTGCCACAGCCTTTGAGTTTGCCCGTAAAGGGCATGATGTGGTGTTGGCCGCCCGTTTTGAGGCTGGTTTAGAGGAAGTAGCCATAGAATGTGAGCGCCTGGGCGTGAAGGCCCTGGCCGTGCCGACCGATGTCGCCAAAGAAGAAGAGGTGAACGCGCTGGCGGCCCGGGCCAGGGAAGCCTTCGGTGGGTTTGACGTTTGGGTGAACAATGCGGCCGTGGGCCTGTTCGGGCACTTTGAGGAAATCCCTACTGAGGACATCCGCCAGCTCATGGACATCAACCTGTTTGGGTATATCTACGGTGCGAGGGCTGCGGTGCGGCAGTTCCGGACTCAGGGCTTCGGGACGCTGATCAATGTTTCCTCCATGGTGGCCTTGGTAGGGCAGCCTTTCTCTATTCCGTATTCCATCAGTAAGTTCGCGGTGAGGGGCATGAGCATCAGCCTGTCGCAGGAACTCGCCGATGAGGAGAATATCCACGTTTGCTGCGTGCTGCCCGCCGTCATTGACACGCCAATCTTTCAGCATGCCGGTAACTACATGGGCAAAGCCATCAAGGCCCCGGATCCGGTAATTCCGGCCAAGCGGGTAGCCAGAACCATCTACAATCTCACCAGAAAGCCGAAGGAGCAGGTCACCGTGGGGAACATGTCGCGCATGATGCGGTTCCAGCGCCTGACCTCGCCCGCCCTACTGTTTGACAAGTACATGCAGAAGATGATCGCGGCCAATCACTTTAAGAGCAAACCATCCAGGGCCTTTCAGGGCAACCTCTATGAGCCCCTCACCAACTGGAACAAGGTAAACGGCGGCTGGCTACCCGAAGATTCAGGGAAAGTCAAAGTGAAAACCATTTCTGCTTTGGCCGGAATGGCTCTGGTCGGCGCTTTAGGGGTGATTTTCTGGAACAAGCAGAAAAGGAAAACCTCTGCCGTCCGGAGTAATCCCATCACCCCGCTACCCAATACTTATCCTCAAACCCCAGGTCAGCAGGGTTCTGTTTCTGGCAGCCATGGCGCAGATACCGAGGTGAAGGAATCTGTGGTTTTTGAACATCACCGGGATGATTCTGAAACCCTGGGAACCGTCTTTGTAGACCCTGATAATACCACCGACAGTCACGGCATTACTCCCGGAAGCTTGTAAATAGGGGCATGCCTGAGGGATGAAGAAGAAGGGCTTTGGTTTGCACTTTCCTTCTTAATTCCTCCTAAAACCAAAGTTCTAAAATTAAATCAGTTATCAAATTCATCAGAAGAAAGAGAAGTGTTGTATGGACCAGATGAAGAGCAAGTCTACCGGCTGTTGGTTTCTGTTTCTGCTTTGCGTGCTGTGTTTGGGTTGTAACAAAGCGCCTCAGCCGCAGACCGCAGGAACACAGTTGGTAGGTCAGCAAGTGGCGCAGAAGAAAGATAAATCCGTTACCCTCAAAATACCTAATTACCCGCTGAGAGACCAACGCGACCTTGACATCCTGCTGCAGGAGATCGGCGATGCCCGGGTGGTGCTGCTAGGAGAGGCCTCGCACGGAACGTCCGAGTATTACCAGTGGCGGGCCGCCATCACCAAACGGCTCATGCAGGAGAAAGGCTTTGATTTTGTGGCCGTAGAAGGGGAGTGGGCCGATTCTTACCGGGTAAACCAGTTCATCAAAGGTCCGGCCAAAGACAGCGCAGCCGCCGTGTCCCTGCTGGAGCAGTATGACCGCTGGCCTACCTGGATGTGGGGAAACCACGAGATCGCCTCTTTGGTGACCTGGCTCAACAAGTACAACCAGGGAAAACCCGCCCCTGAAAAAGTAGGCTTCTTTGGGCTTGATGTGTACTGCTTGTGGGAGTCCATGACCGAGCTCATGCCTTACGTGAAGAATAACCCAGACCTGGTGAAATCAGCGCGGGGCGTGCATCAATGTTTCCAGCCTTTCTCCGCCGATGCCATGCAATACGCCGAGGCCGTTGCCCGCGCCTCGGCCAATTGCCGGGGAGAAACCAGCCGCCTCTGGAAGGAAGTGCAGAACCTGGGCCAAGCCAATGGTACACCCCAGACAGAAACCCATTTCGTGGCCGAACAGAACGCCCTGGTGGCGCTTAACGGGGAGCGGTACTACCGGGCAGCGGTGAGCAGCAACACCGAGTCCTGGAACATCCGGGACAACCACATGGCCCTTACCCTCAAGCGCCTCCTTGATTTCCATGGCCCTACCTCCAAAGCCATCGTGTGGGAACATAACACCCACGTGGGAGACGCCCGCTACACCGACATGGCCAGCAGCGGCGAGGTCAATGTGGGGCAGTTGGTGCGCAAAGAATACGGGGAGGAAAATGTGTACATCGTAGGTTTCGGGTCACATAGGGGAACCGTGATTGCGGCCGGGAGCTGGGGCGCACCAATGAAGAAAATTGAAGTGCCAGCGGCAACCCAGGGCAGTTGGGAGCAGATCCTGCACCAGCTCAGCCCCACAGACAAAATCATCTTTTCAAAAGACCTGCGGGACAACAAGGTGCTGAACCGGCCGGTAGGGCACCGGGCTATTGGGGTGGTGTACAACCCCAAGCTGGAGCACCTGGGCAATTACGTACCCTCCGTCATGCCTAGGCGCTATGATGCTTTCATCTACTTAGATAGTACCCGGGCGCTGCGGCCCATCCAGAACATTACCGTCAGAAACGAGCCACCAGATCTTTACCCCTCAGGCTCTTAATCGCGTATGACCTTTGGCCTGACCTTTAGCAGCAGGCGCCAAAGCGCGGCCCCTGCCCAAGGTTTGTGCCCCATGTAGAAATAATTAAGCGCATCTTTGCGCAGTTAAATTTTTAAGATGCAGTTAATTCAAAAGCAGCGGATTTTCCTCAGCCTTTTCTTTTTTCTTTCCGGATTCAATTTCTCCAGCTGGGCCTCCAGAATTCCCACCATCAAACAAGCCTTACACCTGAACGAGGCCGAGTTGGGCACCATCCTGCTCACCATGCCCATTTCCTCCCTCATCGGGGTGCCCTTGTCGGGTTGGCTCGTGTCCAGGTTTGAGACCAGGATTCCCCTCTCGGTGGGTTTTCTGCTCAATTCCATCGCGCTTTCCTTTATAGGGCTAGCCTCTACACCGATGGCCCTGGCCATGGTGTTGTTCATGTTTTCCCTGAGCATGCGCATCTTCAACATCTCGGTGAACACCCAGGCCATTACGCTGCAGAGGAAGTTTGACAAGAAGATTAACGGATCTTTCCACGGGCTCTGGAGCACCGGCGGGATCATTGGCGTGGGGTTCACCACCTTGCTCATTTCCTTGGATGTTCCCATGGTTCCGCACCTCATCACGGTATCGGTGATCAGTGTGCTGGCCACCATCATCTCTTTCCGCTATTTGCTGCAGAACGACAGATCCACCTCCGGGAACAAACTGACCCTGAGCAAACCCGATCCTTACATCCTGTTTCTAGGCTTGCTGGTGTTCTTCGCGGCCGTCTGCGAGGGAGGCATGTTTGACTGGAGCGGCATTTACTTCCAGCAGGTGGTAAAAGAAGATGTGTTTACTGTGGGATACCTCACATTCATGGCGTTCATGGCGCTCTCCAGGTTTATGTCTGATCTCATCATTGACAGGATTGGCATGGCCACCACCTATATGCTGAGCGGGGTGTTCATCTTTTCCGGCATTACGCTGGCCATTCTGTTCCCCACCTTCTGGCCGGCCATGATCGGGTTCTCGCTCGTGGGTTTCGGAACGGCTTCCGTGATACCCATGACCTACACGCTGGCCGGCGCATCTAAAACCTATTCCCCGGGCATCGCCATCTCGCTTATCGCCACCTTCGGGATCGTGGGCATGCTCATCGGACCACCCCTGATCGGGTACCTGGCCCACGCCTTCAACCTCAAAATCTCCTTTATCGCCTTCGCTCTGGCCGGCCTCCTGTTGATTCCCTTCTCCCGCATGTTCTTCAAAACGCAACGCTCCGAGAATGAAATCTATGAAGTGGAGACCAGAGAGGTAGCTTGATTTAGGTCTGTTTTCTTAAAAGGAGCTTGAAACTGAAGGAGTAATTGCATGTGGTTGCCCTTTCCGTTTCCATTGTTCTCACGCATTAATCCCCCTTTGAAGGGGGTAGGGGGATGATTACTCCTGCAGATCTCACGCATTTCAATATGTAGGGGCAATCCCTTGTGGTTGCCCATGGTGAGGAGAACCATTGAAGTCTCTGCTCTGTAGATAAGCAAATCGGTTCTTCATGCGCCTTTGTCATCCCCCTACCCCCTTCAAAGGGGGACGGAATGCGTGTTCTCTAAAGAAGGAGATTAGCGTTTTTCTGCCGTTTTTTGGTTGTTAGTGTTATCTCTAACAACCAAAAAGGTAGAATGCGCATGGGCAACCACAAGGGATTGCCCCTACATTTTTTAGCAGAGTAACCAGTATTTGACCTTGCGCTTTGAGCCTGTTTTTCCCAAAACAACCCTAAAAGCCGGCGGCGGCGTCATCTCCGCGGGGATCGGCGCCGCCTTCCAGTTGGCCGGTGGGGAGCACCAGGATGCCGGCGGCTCTTCCTATGCCTCCGTATCTGGGAACAATCTTATGGCCTTTGATCCACAAACCCGCACCGGTGCCAAACCCTAAAGCGCCCCACTCAGATAAAACCCAATTAGGTTTCCATTGATGGTGGAACCGGCCGGCGCTCACGGCTCCCTGCATGGTGAAACCGTGCCGCGTCACGTTCTGAATGATTTGGTAAACAGTGGTAATAATAGTGGAGCCGCCCATCGCCCCGATGACCATGAACAGTTTACCGTCTTTTTCCAGGATGGTGGGCGACATAGAACTGAGCATGCGCTTGCCGGGGGCAATGGCGTTGGCTTCCTCTCCCACCAAACCATAACTGTTAGGATAGCCGGGCTTGATACTGAAATCATCCATCTCGTTGTTGAGCAGGAAACCCGCGCCGCCCACAAACACCTTGCTCCCGAAACTGCTGTTGAGAGTAGTAGTCACGGAAACGGCGTTTCCCTCCGGGTCCACAATGGAATAATGTGTGGTGTTAGGGCCTTCGGGGAGGGGCGGCACCCCCGCCGATACTTCTTTGCTGGGCGTAGCTTTCTTAGGCGAATATCCCCGCATCCGGCTCTTGATATAGGTGGTGTCCAGCAATCCTTTTACCGGAACCTCGTAGAAATCGGCGTCGCCGAAGTGTTTGGCCCGGTCGGCGTAGACCCTTCGCTCGGCCTCAATCATGAGGTGCGCTGATTTTACCGTGTTCCAGCCCCATGCTTTCAGCGGATAATCCTGGGCAATGGTCAGGAGTTGGATAAGGGCGATGCCGCCGCTGGAGGGCGGGGGCATGGAGATGACGCGGTAATCGCCTACCTGGCCGGTCACTGGTTTGCGCCACACCGCGCGGTAGGCCGCCAGGTCATCTTTGGTGATAATGCCGGTTCCCCGCTTCATCTCGGCCACAATGAGATCAGCCGTTTGGCCTTCGTAAAAACCTGCCCGTCCATGGTCTCTGATCCGTTCCAGGGTGCGGGCCAGGTCTTTCAGGCGCAGGGTATCGCCGGGGCGCCAGCGGTCTTTCAGGATGAAGTCGGGACTTTGGGAGTTGTAGCGGATGAAATCCTTGCGCTGCTCGTTCAGCTTTTTCGCCTCATTTTTGGTGAGCGGAAAGCCGCGCTCGGCGAGGAGGATGGCCGGTTGCACCAGCTGCGCCCAGGGCAGACGGCCGTAAGTGGCGTGCACCTGCACCATGCCGTCCACGGTGCCGGGCACGCCCACGGCCAGATGCCCTTTGTAGCTTAAATCCTCAATGACCTCGCCCTGGCCGTTGAGGTACATGTCTCGGTGGGCAGCAGTAGGGGCTTTCTCGCGGTAATCAAGGGTGTTCAAAGTACCATCGTGCTGGCGCAGTACCAGAAACCCGCCACCACCAATATTGCCGGCATCTGGGTAGACCACGGCTAGCGCAAACTGCACGGCCACGGCCGCATCCATCGCGTTTCCGCCGCGCCGGAGAATGTCGGCCCCCACGGCCGAGGCCAGCGGATGCGCCGTGACTACCATGGCTTTTTGGGTGACAAGTCCTGGTTTCTGGTGGGCTTTGTTCGCGCAGCCAACTGTGCCCAGGAAAAAAAGGATAAAAGCGATTCTTCTGAAAACCACACCTTCGGTTTTAAGTGAAAAACAAACGAATCTTTGTCTTTACCCCAACCCGGCTCCGGAGGTTTGCTTAACCAGTTTCCATCCTCTGGAAAGATGGACGGATTTGAATTTAGGTAGGATAATTAAATCTTAAAAAATTGCAAGTTGTCACCGCAATCCATATCTTCATTCTGGGTTTACCTTCTGACGGTATGCAAATTAAAGCCGACCGATAATTGAATAACCCGATTATTGATGGCAGAAAAGCTGTCATTGGAATTGGTGCTGGAATACTGCCTGTTCTAGAAAAACAGGCTTAATACGATCTCAAGTCCAAGGTTCGGCGAAGCAGCCGATCTGGGAAACCGTTTCCTTCCGTCTTCCTCGTTGAGGAATTTCCTGCCCCTGGTTCAGACGTTGCCTACGTCCTTCATTTACAGGTTCTCTCCGCGCAAACTGCACTCCCTCCAGTAAATTTTTACTGCCTTAACAATTCAGGGCTTTTCGTGTCAATTCTTTCTAATCAATGGAATCATGGTAAATCATTGCAATTCATATCTATTTTGGACCAGGATGATGTGCTGGTGCAGTGCACTGACTTGTCTCATGCTGTTTTCTTCCTGTGAGGACGACGATGAGGAAAGTCTGGAAGGCACCTTTTACGGACCTGTGGTGGCCGTGGGGCAGGGGAACGCAAGAACCTGGGTGACCACAGATGAGGCAGGAACTCCTACTTCCCTGGGCGTTACCTTCTCTGAGCAGGCGATCAATAGCACTGGGCTGGGAAATGCCATGCGGATGTACACGCTGGCCTTGCCTGCGCAGGCCGAGGAGACGCTTTATGACCACGTGATGCTGGACTGGAACCCGCAGGGGCACGAACCTATTCCGCTCTACGGGGTTCCTCACTTTGACCTGCATTTTTATACCATTTCTGAGGCACAAGTAGCCGCTATCCAAGGACAAGTTGAGATGGACGAAATGCCGGCCGAGCAGTTCAGACCCACAAATTACATTCTTACGCCGGGAGTGGTACCTGGCATGGGCGCCCACTGGGTAGACATCACTGATATCAACAATTCACCGGGGAACTTCGCCAAGACCTTCATTTACGGATCGCATGACGGCATTTTCATCTTCCACGAACCCATGTTCACCCTGGATTTCCTGAACACCTTACCTACCGCAGGCACCCAGACCATGAGCATACCGCAACCAGCCGCCTACCAGCAGCCTGGTTTGTACCCCCAGCGGTACAGCTATTCATACAACTCCACCACAAAGGAATACACCATTTCCTTGCTAGACCTTACTGAGAAGGATTAGCAAGCTCTAATGGACAAGCGCAGGTTATCGGTTCCAGGTGCCTCTTGCCAGATAAGAGGCACCACCATAAGGCGCTTTAAGGCTGTTTTATAAAAACCAGGCTCAAAAGGTGATAAGGCGCCAAGGATATGCTTTGCTTTTGGTTTTTAGCCCTTCTTTGAAAATGGCCCCTAAACAAAGACCTGCTCCAACCCATTGTTTTACCCCAGCAAAGCCAGCAGGTCCTGCTTGGAAAGGGATTTGAGCATACCGCCATCGGTTTTGATCAGGTCCTTGGCCAGGTCTTTTTTGGAGGCCTGCAGCTGCATGATCTTCTCTTCCACGGTATCGGGGCAGATGAGCCGGACGGCCACCACGTTCTTCTCCTGCCCGATGCGGTAGGTCCGGTCAATGGCTTGGTTCTCCACGGCCGGGTTCCACCAGGGGTCCACCAGGTACACATAGTCGGCGCGGGTGAGGTTGAGGCCGGTGCCGCCCGCCTTGAGGCTGATGAGGAAAACGCGCACGTCTTCCTGTTCCTGGAACGCGGCCACGGCGCCCGCGCGGTCTTTGGTCTGACCCGTGAGGGTGGAGAATTTGATGCCCCGCGCCCGAAGCTCTTTCTGGATAAGCTGCAGCATGGACACGAACTGCGAGAACACCAGGATTTTGTGGTGCGGCGCTTTGCTTTCTATCTGCTCCAGCAGCACCTCCAGTTTGGCCGAGGTCTCGCCGTAGGCGGCTTCCTCGGGGAGCAGGGCGGGGGAGTTGCAGATCTGGCGCAGTCTGGTGAGGCCGCGCAGCACGTGCATGGGACTTTTCTGGATTTCTTCCTCGGCCTGGGCCGAGATGAATTCCCTGATCTCCAGTTCATGGGCGGCGTAGATTTTCCGCTGATCGGTGCCCATCTCGCAGTAGAGCACCATCTCGGTTTTCTCGGGCAGCTCTTTGGCCACCTGCTCTTTTGTTCTCCGGAGCAGGAATGGACTGATTTTCCGCTGCAGTTCCCGGGCCCGTTTGTAACTCTTGAACTGATCAATAGGTTTGGAGTAGTGGTCCCGGAAGTAGCGATTGTTGCCCAACAACCCGGGGCAGGCGAAGGAAAGCTGGCCGTACAGGTCATAAGTGTTGTTCTCCAGCGGCGTACCCGTCATGACAAGGCGGTTGCGGGCCTGCAAGAGCCGCACCGCCCGGTACCGCTGGCTCTCGGGGTTCTTAATGGCCTGCGACTCATCCAGGATAATGTAGTTGAACCGGTACTCTTTCAAGACCATGATGTCAGACAACAGCGTGCCGTAGGAGGTGAGCACAACCTCGTAGCCGTCCAGTTCTGACGGGTTCTTGACGCGGTTGTTGCCGTACACGGTGGTGATTCTGAGGGTGGGCGCAAACCGGGCCGCTTCCTGCTGCCAGTTGAACAGGAGCGAGGTGGGCACCACCACCAGGTTGGTGTTGCGTTCTACCCTGGTGCGCTGCGAGAGAAGGAAGGCCAGCACCTGCACGGTTTTCCCCAAACCCATGTCATCTGCCAGACAGCCCCCGAAGTTGAACTGATCCAGAAAGCTGAGCCAGTTGAGCCCCTGCCGCTGATAGCCGCGCAAAGTGGTCTGCAGTTCCTGCGGCACCTCCACCTCCGGGATGGCAGCAAAGTCAGCCAGTTTCTGGCGATACAGTGAGAGCTCCTCCCGCACCTCCTGGCTCAAAACCTCGGCCTCGTAGAGTTCCTCAATGCTGCTGAAGTTCATCTTGGGCGTACGCAGGCGCTCGCCCACCACCTCTGCGGCGTCAAAGAAAGTCTTTAGTTTGTCTATCCATTCCTGCGGCAGGATGCCTTGGGTACCATCGTCCAGCGTCACGAAGCGGGTTTTGTTGCGCAGGGTTTTGTGCAGGTGCTTGAGCGAGGCCTTCTGTTTACCGAACTGTACGTTCAAGGAGGTGTCAAACCAGTTGATGCCGCTGGTGACCAGAATGTTGATTTTGACTTTATGCGGATTGAGGTTGCTGTTTTTTAGTTCTTTGAAGCCCAGGATGGTAATGCCCAGTTTGCGCCAGGCCTCAAAGGCGTCCAGAAACCAATCGTCCTGCAGAAAGCGGTCTTTGTGCAGGTAGAAGCAGTCCAGGTGCAGTTGTTCCCTGAAATGCGGGTGTTGCTTGAGCATGACGGCGGTGAACTGCAGCTCGGCTTCGCGGTCGCGGGCCACGGTAAAGGAAGTGCCCTGGGCATCGGTGGCCTGGATCTGCTTTTGGGAGAGCACCGGAATCTCCACGTGGCCGTAGCGCATGACGGGCGTGAGCAGCACGTAGTCCTCAGATTCAGAAAGGTAGATCAACTGTTCCCGATCCTGGTCAAAACCCTGTTCCTCCAGCTGTTTGGCCGTGGCCGGTTTCAGGTACGAATAGGAAATCCTGATTTTGGTTTCCAGGTTAGCCAGGATGCTTTCGCGGAACTCCTCAAACTTGGAGCCGTGCACCAGCACATGGAAGCCCCGCTTCTGGAAGAAATCCAGCACCCGGCGCAGGTCGGGGTTGTGGAGCAGGTACAGGTTGTGCTGGATCTGCAGAAAGTGACCGTATTTGAGTTGCAGGTGCTTGAGCGGGTACGGCTGGTCCTCAATGTACAGTTGCGCCACGATGGCGTAGAAGTTGTCTTTCACCTGCACGTCCAGCACCAGCTCCAAAGGCGTTTTCTTCAGCTGCACCGGCACCACCGAGCTGGCGGTGATGTTGCTTGATACTTCGGGGTTGTGCTGGTACACCGCCAGGTTCATTGGGTTTTGCACCAGCGCCTTCAGGGCTTCTAAGTCGGCCTCAGTGGGCTCAGAGTTGTAGTTGTTCTGGAAACGGGAGAGGGCAGTGTAGAACCGTAGTTCCTCGGGTTGGTTCGTTTTCCAGACATAATCCAGCGGACTCAGGCCTTTGAGCGGATTTTTGATCTTCCCGGTCTGGGTTGTGGCCGCCTCCAGCAGTTCCACGCTCAGGTGCTTATAATACCGGTGCTCGCCCAGCACCACAATGAGCTGCGTTTTTTCCTTCTGTTTCGTTTTGGCCGGCAGAAAAGGCAGGCTTTGCTTGGGCAGCAGCTTCTCTTTTAAAGCTACCTGCGTCTCCGGGGTCACGGGCAAAAGCTCCGGCAGGCGGGGCTTGATTTTAAGGGATTTGTGGGCGTACTCCAGCGCAAAATACTGGTCCAGGTTTTCTTCCTCGCCTAAGCCATATTCTGCGGCCACGGGTTTTATCTTATCGTGGCGCAGGGCATCGTCAAAGAAGACGCGTAGTTCCTGGCGGTTCAGAAGGGTCTGAAGCACCTGTGCCTGGTGGGCGCACAGGGCGTCTTTTGGCGTGGCGCAGTCACAGGAAAGCAGGAGTCCGTTTGGGTACTGAATGACGGAAACGGATGGAAAACGGCCGAAGGGCGAGGTGCCGGAGAAATACGCCGCGTTGATCTCTATCTGCAGGGGTTGCAGGTCAAACCCCAGGGTGCCGCCGGCCATGGCTTGGGCCGAGGAATGCCGCGCAATGGTGGCATAGGTGAGCGTACTGCCCCAGATGTTCTGTAAAAAGTAATTAGAAGGATGCACGGTCTCCGCCGCCGGTGCCTGCTCATTTTCCGCCATGTCGCCCTGAGTTTCCAAGGCATGAAGTTACGCAGAAAATTTTCCTTTTCGCCCTGGGAGCTTGTCCTGGGTCAATCACCTCAGGCTGTGATTTCAGCCTTTGGTTTCGTAGATCCTTTCAATGCGGCGGTCGGGGAGGAGCCACATGAAAGCCACCAACACGTAGATGAGGCCAGAGAGCCAAGGATTCACAAACGTGAGCACAATGCCAGTGAGATAAAGGAAAGGCGATACCTTGCCTTTGATGTCCTTGCCGATGGCGTGCGCCAGGGCAGATTCTTTGCCGCTGTGGGTGATGATGAGGTGCTGCAGAATCCAGTAGGCAATAGAGCACATGAGCAGCATGATGCCGTAGAGCGCCACCGGAACCGGGGCAAAATTGTTCTCACCCATCCAACCGGTAGTGAAAGGCACCAGGGAAAGCCAGAAGAGCAGGTGCAGGTTGGCCCACAGAATGTTGCCGTTTATTTTCCCGGCGCTGTGCAGCAGGTGGTGGTGGTTGTTCCAATAAATGCCCAGGTAAATGAAACTAAGGATGTAGCTGAGAATAACCGGAAAAAGCGGCTTAAGGGCGGTGAAATCCTGTCCGTGCGGAACCTTGATCTCCAGTACCATAATGGTGATGATGATGGCCAGTACGCCATCGCTGAATGCCTCTAAACGTCCTTTGTTCATTCTGATGCCTAATAAGCCGGTGGGATGTTCTCTTTTGAAATGGCTCTAAAATAAGAAGCGACCTGCCTTAAACCAAATCAGGCCTTGTTTCTGGAAAACAGGCCTCAAACCCCCGTGGGGTATTTTTTAGAATGGTATCAATGGAAATGCTTTCTCCTTAGGCTATCGCCTCACGGAAGTTTCAAACTTACGGCATTTTAGGTCCAAGTTGAAAACTTGAACCAGAGACCTTAGAGAAAGACCCTAAAGCCGGAGATTCCCCTCTTGGAAGGGGTAGGTTTACGCCAAATGCTTTAAACTGGCAGAGTTGATGCAATAACGCAGGCCACTTGGCTCGGGACCATCGGGAAAGACGTGGCCCAGGTGCCCGTCGCAGACGTTGCATTGCACTTCCATCCTTTGCATGTTGTGGCTGGCATCGAAGAGGTATTTGATGACGCCTTTGGCGATGGGTTGCGTGAAACTGGGCCACCCGGAAATGGCGTGGTACTTCTCAGATGCATTGAACAGCAAAGTACCGCACCCGGCGCAGGCGTACATCCCGGGCTCATAAGAACGACAATAGGCGTTCCGGTACGGCGACTCGGTGCCTTTCTGCCGCAAGATCTGGTACTGGGCGGGCGTGAGCCGCTGTTGCCATTCCTCCTCCGTTAGCTCCACTCGGTGTGCAGGCTCAGGGTTGCTGTACTTGGCATACTTGATAACGTCAATCCACCGGATCATGATAGAAACTAATGAAGCTATTAACCCTGAAAAACGAACGAACCACTGGAGAAGTTTATGCCTCTGATTTAGGAGAGGGACCCAACCCAGGTGGAAACCCTCGTAAACGGCATTTTAGCTTTCAAGCTGATTTTGTGAAAACAAGGCCTAAACGCCCTTTGAGTGAGGTGAATAACTGGTTGTAGGAATTCATTGCCCAATGGTAAATGCCTGCTTTTCCGGATTCTATACTATTGGTTTGTAATTTTATAAGATAGGTTCTCGCTTGAAAAGGCCAAGGAAGTTAATCGTAAGTCAACTTAGTTGACCTTTCGATGAATAAGTTTATCCTGCGGGTATTAAGTAAAAAGTCAATTTTGTTTTAGGGCTGGTTTGCTAAAATAAGCCTTAAAGCTCACGTTAGGGCATAGGTAGCCTAAAGGAAAGCAGGGTTGCCTTGAGGAAGTACTACTTTTATGAGGTTTTCTCGTATGACGCATTTAAACACAGGTATAGGGAATTACACTTTGTGAAATCAAAGGATAGATTTGCCTTTTTCCTGACTGATGCTGAACCATTTATATGAGATACAGACTTACTTTCCTCTTTTTCTTTAGCTACATAATGGGGCTGCAGGCCCAGGTGATCACGGCTCCGGATTCCATCAAACCGGGTAGGGGCAGCCGGGAGACACAATTGCAGCGTATCAAAGAACGCAAGAAACGGCTGTTTACTGATCCGGTCAACGGCACCGAACCCAAGAACGCTTTCCTGCTGGACACCACGCTGTTCAACAAGTACGGCGACCTGCTCAACGATGACCCCGAGTACAATAAACGGCAACCTATCTGGAAACCCACGGCCCAGGTCATCGGGTTGAATGCGGGATTTATGGCCTTCAACCGCTACGTGGCCAAGGCAGATTACGGCTACGTAAGCCCTGAGACCTGGAAAACTAACCTGAGGTCTAAACCCGAGTGGGATACGGATGAGTTCGGGATCAACTTCATCGGGCACCCGTACCAGGGTACCTTGTATTTCAACGCCGCCCGATCGCAGGGCTACAACTACTGGCAGTCTTTGCCGTTTGCCGTGGGCGGAAGCCTTACTTGGGAGTACCTGGGCGAGAACACGCTGCCGTCTTATAATGACATGATTTACACACCGCTCAATGGGGCCGCGCTGGGGGAGATTCTGTATCGCCTCAGCTCTAACATCCTGGACGACCGTACCCGCGGCCGCGAACGGGCGGTGCGCGAGATTGCCGCGGGCCTGGTGAACCCGGTACGCGGACTGAACCGATTGCTGCAAGGCAAAACCTTCCAGGTCACGAACAAGGAAGTCTACGAGAAAGAACCCATCAACATCACGCTGTTTGCCGGGGTGCATCGCCAGAACGAACGCCAGGATGATGTCTTCGGCCCCGCCGATACCAAGGGAATGCTCAACGTGCAACTGGACTACGGCAACCCTTTTGAACGGCAGAAACGCAAACCATTTGACCTGTTCCGCCTCCGGGCCGAGTTCAGTAAGGGTGGCGAGGACACCACTGCCGGTATTATCAACAACATCACCGGGTACGGCATCCTGACGGGGCGCAACTCTAAACTGGGCAAACTGGACCTGCTCACCGGCATTTTCCAGTACTACGACTATTGGAACACGCGTAACTTCGACTTAGGGGCGCTGGGTTTTGGCGGAGGGGTGTTCACGCGTTTGCCGCTCACAAACCAACTGAACCTCTATACCAACGCGCACCTGGGCGTGATTCCGCTGGCCGGCAACAGCACCCGTTTCGCGCCGGATGAAAACGGCCTCCGCAACTACGTGTACACCACTGGTCTGCACGGGAAAATAGAAAGCACGTTGAGTCTGGGGCGCTACGCTTCCGCCGCGTTTGTGTATTACCATTACTGGCTCAAGACCTTTGAAGGCCTGGAGGGCAGCAACTCCATCGGGATCATCCGGCCGCGGGTAACGGTGCAGTTGTACAAGAACCTGAGCCTGGGTTACGAGCATTTCGGATACACTACCAACCGCCGACTGGAAGAATACCCCACCCAGCGCGCCGTCATCACCGACCAGAAAATCTTCCTGCAACTCTTCCTCCAGGACCCGCAGCGCAAAGGCCGGTACAACTAAGACTGATGTCTGGTTATAGTTCGCTCAGGTTTGTTAGTCTGTTGGTGTTTAAGGCCTGTTTAGCCAAAATCAGACTTAAACACCAAACAGGGCTTCATACTGAAACTAACCTCAGTACCTGCTTTCGGCTCTATTGAAATCAGGAGGAAAGCAACGTCCTAAAGGGAATTCTATAAGTTCTGCCCCTGATGCCGTACCTTTAGTGTTTAAGAAAAGGGTTGGCAATCTGGCGCAGCCCTGGAAGAGAACGGCAGAAACATGAAAGCAATAGGCAACATCCTTAACATCAACACGCAGCGCGACAGCCGGCACAAAGGCATTGAGGTGCACCTTGATTCCATTGAATACCTCACCAGCAAGAAAGACGGACGCTACTACCAGGATTTTGAGTATCTGGACGAGCTGGAAACCCCGCTGGTGATCACCGGCGACTGCTTGGCACGGGTGAGCGGCAAACCCTCTGCAGACGGGGAGTACGAGTTCAAGGTGTATGACAAGGTAGGGGAGGAGTACGTCCTGAACCCCGACAAAAAGCTGTACTTAACCGTAGTCTATGACTTTGACGAGGATCTGAACATCCTCTCTGAGGCGTATTACTCCGTGAACATGCCCAACGAGGAGTTCACCCAATTCAAAATGGAGAAGGAGAAAGAGAAATCCAGGAAAAACTGGAAAGGCCGTAAGAGAGGTTAAGCTGGTCTTTTTTTAACGCAAAAACCTTTTGGTTTTCAGGCTGTTTTCAGAAAATTGACTCTAAAGGCGGAATACTGGCCCCTGGCCGAACTTTTGTGCTCAGACAGAGTACATAAACAGAGTATTTCTTACATTAGGAAAGGTGGTGAAAACCCCATCAGGAACCGGAAAATGGCAACCTTGCAACTAGAGAATCTGTACCAGGATGACGTTGTCCAGATAGACCTAGACAAAGGCAACGCCATGCTGCAGTTCACTTTCCTGCAGCAGCCCACTCTTGATCAGTTCAGAAATCGGTACCAACTGGCCTTTGACCGGGCGGGCCTCAAAGGAGTAAAGCTCTGGCTCACCGATGCCCAGAAAATCAAAGTCATGCAACCCGAGAACCAGACCTGGCTCAAGCAGAACATGGCGCCGCTGTTTGCCTCAAATCAACTGCAGAAATTCGCGATTGTCATGGCGCCTGAGTGCTTTGTCATGACCAATCCGCATAAAGTATATGAAAAACCCGCCGAAGGTAAAGATGCTCCGGTGACGGGGAAAATAAAGGTGCATTTCGCCAAGGATGCCGCCTTAGACTGGCTCCTGAATGATTAAAGCCCTGCCCCTTCTTACAAAAAGCACCGCTTTTTTCAGGCGGCCCACAAAAACCATCCACCATGCGGGTGTATCTTGCCAGGAAAGCAGCAACGGCGGCTATCGGGGCACCGGTGCACCAGAAGGAAATTACAATCTATGAATTACAAGCAACCAGAGCTTAGAACCGTCAATGTGGTGCGGTACGTGACCCCGCTGCGCGAAGGTGGTTCTCTGCCCGCCATTGTGGAGGCAGACGATGAGTTTCTCTATGTGCTCAAATTCCGGGGAGCCGGACAGGGCGTAAAAGCCCTCATTGCCGAGCTGGTGGCCGGCGAGATGGCCCGCATCCTGGGTTTCAGGGTACCTGAGCTGGTGTTCGCGCACCTGGACGAGAGTTTCGGGCGCACCGAGCCTGATGAGGAGATCCAGGATTTGCTGCGGTTCAGCGAAGGCCTCAACCTGGGTCTCCATTACCTGTCAAGGGCCATTACCTTTGATGCGCTGGTGACCACCGTTGATGCCCGGCTGGCCTCTGAGGTAGTCTGGTTTGATTGCCTCATCACCAACGTGGACCGCACCGCCCGCAACACCAACATGCTCATGTGGCACAAGGAACTGTGGCTTATTGACCACGGCGCGGCCTTTTACTTCCACCACTCGTGGCAGAACTGGCTGGAGCAGGCCAAGCGGCCGTTCGCCCAGGCCAAAGACCACGTGCTGCTGCCCCAGGCCACCGAGCTGGAGGCGGTGGACGCTGAGTTCAAGGCCATTCTTACCCCCGAGGTAATCCAATCCATTGTATCTTTGATCCCCGAGGACTGGCTCACCGGGGATTCCCCGTTTGCCACCCCAGAAGAGCACCGCCAGGCGTACGCCCAGTTCCTGGAGACCCGCCTGGCCCATACCGAAACCTTTGTGAAAGAAGCGCAACATGCAAGAAAAGCACTTATTTGAGTACGCCGTTTTAAGGGTAGTTCCCTGCGTGGAGCGCGAGGAATTTCTCAACGTGGGTGTGGTGCTCTACTGTTCTTCGCAAGGATTTCTCCAGACCCTGTTCCACCTGGACCATCAGCGCCTGCAGGCCTTCACCACACCCGTGGACCTGGACGAGCTGCACGCCCGCCTGGATGCCTTCGCCCGCATCTGCGCCGGTGGCAAAGCGGGCGGCACCATCGGCCGGTTGCCCATCGCCTCCCGTTTCCGGTGGCTCACCGCTACCCGCAGCACCATTGTGCAGACTTCGCCCGTACATCCCGGCCTATGCACTGATGCTCAGGAGACCCTGGACCGCCTGTTCCATCAACTGGTGCTGTAAGTTGAGCGCCTGGTAAAAATTGATCTTGGTGGCCCTGCTCCGTTTAGCGCCTGTTTTTCTAAAATGGGGCACTAAACGGAGCTCGCCAGATATGGAGAATTCCTCCGGCGAGCAGCTTGAAAAGCATGGGAATTGAATTCATTGTGCCTGAGTGATGTTTCCTTTCTGACGCCTTTGGTGGCGGAAAGCTCAGCATTTAAGAGCAGACACCAGGATCGCATAAAGAGAGGTACAACCCAGATGAAGATGACAGAAGAAGAATTTGATAATAGATTGGTGGAGACCCTGGATGCTTTCCTGGAAACCATGGCCGAGAGTCCCGAGGTAGACCTGGACAGATTCTATACCATGACCTGCCTGCTGGAGAACCTGCGGTTTTTCAGCCCGGTTCTGTACAGCGCCATCAAGAACAAAGAGTAAGCATAGCGGCTCCTGGGCCAAGAGCCCATGTAGCGTTTAACGCCTATTTTCACGGAATTAAGCCCAGAAAAAGCCATCAGAAGATGGCTTTTTTGGTTTCTGTCCCACAAACCTGAGACTTCATCACATTTAATTTTGCCTCTGCTCAAAGCTTTTTACTCTTGCTCATCATTAGTACAGGTTGTTTCATCTAACCCTAAAGATTATGAGCAATTCCCTTCAGAAAGCCAGCCAAACCGCTCGGTGCCTGCCCGCAGGTTCCTTTCTCCGGAGCGGTTTACTTCTTCTTGCCTTCGGGGTAGCCTCGCTGCCGGCCTGCACCCAGAAGGCCAAATTGGCACACCTCCAGGTTTCCGCTTCGCAAAGCCTGGTTACCCAAGCTTCCTCCCCCCACATAGACCGAATAGAGTTCGCCGCCAACCTGGCCGCCGATGATCACCTGCGGGCGGGCCTCACGCCGGGCATGAGCCTGGCCGTGGCCAAAGACGGCAAGGTGGTGTTTGAGCGCGGCTACGGCGAGGCCGATGTAGAGAACGGTGTATTGGCCGGTCCGGAAACGGTGTACAAGATTGGCTCGCTCACCAGACAGTTTACCGCGGCTATGGTCATGCGGTTAGTGGAGGAGGGCCGGGTTTCCCTGGATGACCCCGTAACCCAGTTTCTGCCTGATTACCTAACGAGGGGAAACCAGGTCACCATCCGCCACCTGCTCAACCACACTTCCGGCATCAAATCGTTCCCGCTGAAGGTCCAGGAAAACCGGCAGCGGTTTCGGCAGGATCTTTCTTACGAAGAGATGGTTCAACTCTTCGGGGAACAGCCTTTTGACTTCAGGCCCGGCGAGCGGTTCGCAGAAAACAACATGGCTTATTACCTGCTGAACGAGATCATCTCCAGGGTAACCGGAATGCCTTATGAAGATTACGTCAACACCGAGCTTCTGCAGCCCTTGCAGCTGAACCACACCGCTTTCTGCGAGGAAAATCGGCTGATCCCTAACCGGACCCGGGGTTACGAGTACCAGGAAGGCAAACTCATGAACGCCGGTTATGTCAACATGCAGGTGGCCGGCGGGGCAGGGGCGCTCTGCTCTAACTTAGGTGACCTGCTCCGCTGGACATATTTGCTGCACAGCGGTCAGGTCGTATCACCCGCCTCGTTGCGGCAAATGATGTCGCCTACCCAGTTGGCCAACGGCGATACCGTAGGATATGGGTTCGGGTTGGAGCTGAATGAATTGGGCGGGCATCCGCAGGTTTTCCAAACGGGCAGTGCCAACGGGTTTGTCTCGGCGCTGGCTTATTATCCCAAAGACGGCCTCACTGTTGCCGTGTTGATGAATTCCACCACCGGAAAGCCTTTAGAGGTTTTGAAATCTTTGGCCCGTGCGGCCTTGGGTCTGGAAGTGCACGATCTGCCTCTCCGGGCCAAAGAGATCGGCAAGTACCAAGGCACCTATACTTACCGGGCCGGCCAGAAAACGCGCGAGCTGCGTGTGTTCTGTGAGAAGGGGCAGCTCAAAGCCCAATCCTTGGGCGGCAAACCCTTCCGGCTTCTCTACCAAGGAAACCACGTGTTCATTCCTGAGGTGGACGAGGACCTGCGCATCGCCTTCTCCATGGAAAACGGCCGGGCCCGGGGCTTGCACCTGCATGCTGGGCGGTGGGAGGTAACATCGGCTAGACGAAAGTCTTAGCCCAAAAGCCTTCTTCATAGAGAAATGTCGCTGGTGTTTTAGAGCTGTTTTGTGGAAAGCGCATCCAAAATGCCAGCCGCTTTTCTTGTCATCCTTCCTGCTTTACAGTCTTTTTCCCGGTTTTTCTTTTGCCCAGCGGTACGCCTTGTGGCTTTCATCACATTTTCGGCGGCACTCGTCACTTTTTTTATTTTTCAAGCGGGCATTGCCCTATCATTGTTTTAAAATCCTGAGCCATGAATGACCTCGTCAATAATCCATCGTACCTCAAAAGAGTAGAGTTTTGGGGCGCCACTACCATCTTCGTTTTTGCGGTTTTCTTCCTGACCACCATCTCCCATGGGCCCGACCAACATCGGTTTGAGGAGGCCGGGATTCCGTTTTACTATTACCAGGACTTTTTTTTTCCGCGGCTCATCCGCTACACGCTTCTTTACCTGGGCTTCCTGCTGCTCAACTTCAAAGTCATCCCCAAACTCCTGGAGAAAGAAGGCTTAGTAAAGAACATCCTGGTGGTGATAGGGCTCTTTCTGTTGGTGGGACTGGTGTTTGGCATTACCGATACCTACTCTAAAAATTACATCTTTAACCGGTACACCTCGGAGGACGAGGCCTACCAGGCCATTTTCCAGGGGAGCTATTTCTATGCTTTTAGGTTGCTGTTGCTCATCGGGTTTTACGCCTTCATTAAATATGTAGGGTTGTACCTGCTGTCCAGCTCAGAGATGATCCAATCTAAATACCGCCTTATCACCCGCGACGGCCTGGCCGCTTTTGTGATCTGGATGATCAGTATGTTCCTCTTGATGGTAGTGGATGCTGAAGGGGAGTTGATTTTGGGCTGGGGCATTGTGGGGCCCAGTAGTATCCTGCTTTACTGCTACTCGTTTTATGCTCTTATCCCTAAATCTCTGTCTAAAAAGAAACCCTTCAGAGCATATTTGGGAAAAGCAGTTCTGGTACTGATTGCCTCAATTATTCCCATCGGGTTTCTGGCGCTGCTTCTGGTACAGGGTACTGTACAGGATAATGAGTTTGCCTTCATGATAGCGATTTTCAATGTTTTCTTTCAGTTACTCATCACAGTGCCTGTTTCCTGGGTACTGTTCAAGCGCCAGATGCAGGGCCATGCAGAGATCCACGTGCTCAAGCAGGAACTGGGTCAGTCAACCGCTAACTTTGATTTCCTGCGCTCGCAGATCAACCCGCATTTTCTGTTCAACGCGTTGAATACGATCTACGGCACCGCCATTCAGGAAAATGCCGAGCGCACGAGCGAGGGTGTGGAGAGGCTGGGCAACATGATGCGGTTCATGCTGCAGGAGAACCTGCAGGAGCGGATCTCGCTGGTGCGTGAAGTGGAGTACCTGGAGAACTACATCAGCTTCCAGCGCCTCCGCACCGATGAAAGCCCCAGCGTACGCATCACGGCCCAGATTGAGCAGCCCATTTGCCCTGTTCAGATATCGCCCATGCTGCTGATTCCGTTTGTGGAGAACGCCTTTAAGCACGGCATCAGTTTTAGGGAGCCTTCGCACATCAACATCACGCTGGAGGTGAAAGACAAGACCCTGTACTTTGACGTGCACAACAGCAAGCACGACAAACAGGGTAATGATCCGGAGAAAGACAAAAGCGGGATTGGCCTGGTGAACGTACGGCAGCGACTGCAACTGCTTTACCCGGGCCGGCATGAACTCATCATCCGGGAAACAGGCAAAGAATTTTTTGTGCATCTTACCCTGCAGGTAGCCTAGTCCGTTAAAACCTATATGTCCACTTCTACTATGAAAGCCATTGCCATTGACGATGAACCCATAGCGCTGGAGATTGTGCGTTCGCACGCCTCCAAGGTTCCCTTCCTGGACCTGAAAGCCGAGTTCACCGATGCCTTCAAAGCCCTGGAGTACCTGCAGAAGGAGAGCATTGACTTACTGTTCCTGGACATAAAGATGCCCGATATCTCGGGCATCGATTTTTTCAATTCTCTCAGCAAAAAGCCGCTCCTTATCTTCACCACTGCCTACTCAGAGCACGCCGTGACCTCTTTTGAGATGGATGCCGTTGATTACCTGCTCAAGCCGTTTTCCTTGTCAAGGTTCATTAAGGGCTGTAACAAGGCGTTTGAGCTCTATAATTTCAGAAACGCCTCAGAAACCACGGACCATCTCTACATCAAAACCGGCTACGAGCAGATCAAGGTTTTTTACGAAGACATCCTCTACCTGGAAGCCACCGGCAACTACGTCACCTTCGCCACCAAAGACAAAAGCATTCTCTCGCGCAGCACCTTCATTGAAGCCATCAACCTGTTGCCCCCGGATAAATTCGTGCGGGTGCACCGTTCTTTCGTAGTGGCAGTGAACAAGATTGACAAAGTGGAAAGGCACCAGGTCACCATCAACCACAAAACCATCCCCTTGAGCGAAGCCTTTCGCCAAAGCCTCACCGCTTATTTAGGCCGGTAGAGGGGAAATCTGTTTAGAGGTTGTTTTTTAGAAAAAGGTCTTTAAACAGGGTAGAGGCTAGTGAATAGTTGGCAGTTCTTTCTACACGCATTCCGTCCCCCTTTGAAGGGGGTAGGGGGATGACTACTCATGCAGAGCATGGCATTCCCGAAATTTTTGTTAGGACAATCCCTTGTGTTTGCTCTAACTCCGTAGCCATAGTATTTGGTTCTTGAAACGGCCTTGTCATCCCCCTACCCCCTTTGAAGGGGGACGATATGCGTGGGGAATGCGCAGTAAAAACGAAAAGCCGGTAAGACAATTCATACCGGCTTTCGCTTTCCAAAATATATTCTCCGCCTTAGGTCCAATACAAAATGGGAGCCTGAGGGAAGCGTCTTTTGAGTTCGCTGTAGAAGAAGCTGCGCAGCATGTGCATGGTGGCGGAGTTGTAGACGTACTTCTTGCCCCCGAACTTGTTGTATTTGAGGGATCGGTTGCTCTCATCAAAGTCAATGATGGTGTTGGGGTACCATTCCTGCAGGAGCGCCTTGGAGCCTGGGGTGAACCGGTGACTGATCAGCTCAAAGGTGATCTCACAGGGGAAATCCAGGGTCTGCTCCAGGCGGTCCAGCAAATAGGTGTACTGCTCTTCCCAATCGGGCACGGGCATGATGGGCGCGATGACCAGACCTACTTTGTAGCCTCCGCCGCCTTGGGCCTGCGGGAGCGCCAACTTGCGGATGGCGGCCAACCGGGCCTCCATAGAAGCAGTACCACCTTCCATCCGCCGAGAGATGAAATCGGTGTTGAGGCTGATGCGGGGTTGGGTATGGCCGCTGTGCGGAAGGTTGAGCAGGCCGTCTACCTGGTCAAATTTGGAGACCCAGCGCAGGTGCAAGTTCTCCTGTTCCCCAAAGAAACGGATAGTCTCGGCCAGGCTGCCCGTGAGGTGCTCAATACCCAGCGGATCTGTGTAGCAGCTCGCCTCAAAGGTGGTCACCTCGTTTGGTTTGCGGTAGTTCACCAGGTTGTTGAGAATGGTAGGCAGGTTGGCGAAGGTTCTGATCACGGGCGGACCCTGCAAACTGCCGGCCAGATAGCAGTACTGGCAATGGGCGGGACAGCCTTCGGCCAGGTGAAACTGGTAATCGGCGGAGGGGGGAATGGGTTGCAGTTTCAAGGCGCTGGGTGGGGCGGTGACAATGGCCAGGGTGCTTTTGGCCTTGCGGTAGGTTTCACGTTCTTCTTCGCCGCGCAAACCAGTCAGCCGGTTGCTCTTCAGTTCCTGCACCGGCAAGCCCAAGTCCTGCACCCGCTTGTAGATCTGCCTACCCCAGGGCTCGTCCAACGCGGCAGGGGTAATGAGTACTTGCTTGGGCATCCATATTTTAGAGCGGATCTCCGCTGTAGGATTTACAATCTCCTGAACTGCTTCCATGTACGTGTTTTATAGCTGAGATAATGGGTGATTCTAAGGCAGCACATCAGCATGAAAAGGCTTTTCTGCTGCTATAGAACTAACATCAACTCACCTCCTTTGATTCATATTTTTAGCCTGTAAAATGTTTATAAATCGTTATTTATCAATAGGTTGTAAATATATTTTCCTGAACCGGAACACTGTTGCAGCTGTTGTAAAAGGGTATGCAAAAATTCAATCCATCTACTATTCTCTACACTCCCGATGCCCTGAATGAGCGCGGGCAGAAGGCTTTGCTCACCTACCCAGAGGCGGTGCCACAGGCCATTGCGCAGCATAACCGGTTACCGGTTCTGGAGAGAAACCATTACCAGGTAAAGTCAGATGTGTTGGTGCTGGGTCGCCTGAAAACGCTGGTGTGTCGGGAGAGCGGCCGCAGCTCAGATTTCATCGCGCCTAGCCTGGCCAATGGGTGTCTGGGGGCTTGTGCCTATTGCTACGTTGACCGCAACAAGACCGTCAACCCCATCACGCTGTTCACCAATACCGAGGAGATACTGGCCGCCGTAAATAAGCACGTGCAGAAGCAGGCCTGGCCCAAGATTCCTAACCAGACGCACGCGCAGTTCTATACCTATGACATCGGGTGTAACTCAGACGTTTCGGTGGATGCTTCTATCTCTGATGGCGTGGAGACGGCCATCCGGTTTTTCCGGGACCATCCCAAAGCGTTTGCCACCTTCGCCACTAAGTTTGTGAACCCCCAGATGCTGGACTATGATCCGCAGGGTAAGACCCGGATCAGGTTTAGTCTGCTGCCCCAGAAAGTAAGCAAGCTCGTAGACGTGCGCACCGATAGCCTGGCCAAGCGCCTGGCCGCCATCAACGACTTCTACCAGGCCGGTTATGACGTGCACGTGAATTTCTCACCGGTGATTGTGTATGAAGGCTGGCTGGACGATTACCGCGAACTATTTGAGCAATTGAATGAGGTGGTGCCTCCCAAATTGAAGGAAACCATGAGTTGCGAAGTTATTTTCCTTACCCACAACCAGTGGCAGCACGAGATCAACCTGTCTATCAACCCTAAAGCCGAGGACATGATCTGGGCCCCGGCTATTCAGGAGACGAAGAAAAGCCAGTTTGGCGGCATTAATGTGCGCTACCAGTACCAGCTCAAAGCCCAGTGGATTTCTGAATTCAAAAAGCTGCAGCAGGAAGTGATTCCGTGGTGCCAGATCAGGTACATTTTCTAAAAAACAGCCTCAAAATGCATAAGCCTCTGTTCCGCTTTCATGGAAGCAGAGGCTTTTTTTACCCTTCGTTTCATCAGAGTAGGGCATAGATAAGTCATTGCTGGTCTTTATATTAGATTCAGCAACAGAGGCATCATTACATCTATGAATCTCCATGCTGACACCAACAAAAGACCAGGTACCCAGAACTTAAGTGTTTTAGAGATGAGGATTGAACAGTTTACAACCGAGAATGGGCTGGTGCAGTCTACCTTGACCCAACTGCGCGAGCGGGTAAAAGATAAAACCTTCTCAGACGTGGTAGACGGGGAGGGGCACCAGTACGTGGACCTGGTGATGGAAGGCGGCGGCATGCTGGGGATTGCCTTGGTGGGTTACGTATATGTGCTGGAGCAGATGGGCATTAGGTTTCTGCGCTTGGGCGGCACTTCGGCGGGATCTATCAACGCTCTGCTTATGGCCGCGGCCGGACCCAAATACCAACCGGCCAGCGACTGGATTCTGCAGATCATGGCCAATAAGAACTTCTATGACTTTGTAGACGGCGACTCAGACGCCAGAGACTTTATTGAGGCTTGGGTAGAAGGCAGCGGCCTGGTGAAACTCACCTGGAAAGGGGCTCAGGTCATAGACAACCTCCGCAATGACTTTGGGCTGAACCCGGGCCGGCATTTCCATGAATGGCTTACGGCGCAGCTGAAGGTGAAAGGGGTAGATACCTGGGGCAAACTGGAGGCCCTCAGGGTGCAGGGGAATGAACGCCTTATCCACCGCGACGGTACGCCCTACATCTCAGATTCTGCGGGCCGGCTGGCCCTGGTGGCCGCCGATGTCACGACCCAGACCAAGGTGGATTTTCCGGCCATGGCCAATCTGTATTGGGCAAACCCCAGCCAGGTGAACCCGGCAGATTTTGTGCGGGCCTCCATGGCCATTCCCTTGTTTTACCAGCCGTTTGTGGTGAGAAACCTGCCCAAGGGATTAGCGGCATTGGACAGATGGAACAAGGTGGGCTACACCGGCAATGTGCCGGAAGAAGTCTATTTCATAGACGGCGGCATCAACTCAAACTTCCCCATTGACTTGTTCCACAACCACAATAAAGTCCCGCAGGCGCCCACCTTCGGGGTGCAGCTGGGCGTGGACCGTGATGAACCAAGGCGCATCAAAACCGTGACGAACCTAATAGGCGCCATCTTTGACTCGGCCCGCCACGTGCACGACTATGACTTCATTGCCCGTAACCCAGACTACCGGCACCTGGTGGCCTTTCTGGATACCGACGAGTTCACCTGGTTTGACTTCCGGATGCCCGATGCGCAGAAACTCCGTTTGTTTGAGGTAGGGGTGAAAGGCGCTGCTGACTTTCTCATCAGGTTTGATTGGGTTAAATACAAAGAACTGCGGCAAACCATGGTGGCCCTGAAACAGAAGTCAGACAACATGTTAGCCAAGGCCAATACCAAAGCCTTGATCCATGGCCATCTCAAAGATCATCCAGATTTAGATTCTTCCCATGCGCCAGGCGCCTGACCCTATATTTTGACAAAACAGCCCTAAAACGCAAGCCTGAAGACTTCACTAGGTCGTGGCTGATGTATGGGCAGTTCTGGTATGCTGGAGTTATAACATCAGCGAAGCAGGTTGAGGCTTTTGCCTCAAGGAGGTTGCAAACTTCCGGCCAATATAGGTCCCATTTGGAAACTTGAACCAGGTACTCATGATAATGAATTAACCTTATGTTTTGGGAGTGTTATTTACATCCGGCGGCGGCGTTTAGTGGGCATTTTCAGCAAAAGAGGCTAAATTGGCCATCTGTCTATTCCACCATCTAACAGCCCATGCATTACTTCAGAAAGAATACGGCCCTGGTATTCCTTTTCATTTCCCTTCTTTTCTCCTGCGCCTCCAGTGAAAAGGCCGTCTCCGCGAAACAGGTGGAGAAATGGGAGCAGCAGGCCGCCCGCGTGACCATTATCCGCGACGATTTCGGGGTGCCCCACATCTACGGTAAAACCGATGCCGATGCGGTTTTCGGGCTGCTGTACGCGCAGTGCGAGGATGACTTCAACCGGGTGGAGCGCAACTACCTGTGGGCCATCGGCCGGCTGGCCGAGGTGGAGGGCGAGGAGATGCTCTACAGCGACCTGCGGGCGCGCCTGTACATGACCAAAGAGGAAGCCATCCGGAACTACGAGAAAAGCCCGGCCTGGCTCAAGACGCTCTGCAACGCCTTCGCCGATGGCATCAACTATTACCTGCACACGCACCCAGAGGTGAAGCCCAAACTGCTCACCCATTTTGAGCCCTGGATGCCCATGTACTTCTCTGAAGGTTCCATTGGCGGCGATATTGAAAGCGTGTCCACTGCCCGCATCAAGGCGTTTTATGAGTCAAACAAATCATTGGGCTACAACAGCTACGGCGATGGGCTGGAGCACCCGGCCCTTCTGGCCGAGCCGAAAGGCTCCAACGGCTTCACCATCTCGGGCAAGCACACCGCCTCCGGTAAGGCCATGCTGCTGATCAACCCGCATACGTCCTTTTTCTTCCGGGGCGAAGTGCACGCCGTGAGCGAGGAAGGCCTCAACGCCTACGGTGCCGTGACCTGGGGGCAGTTCTTCATCTACCAGGGCTTCAACGAGAAAACCGGCTGGATGCATACCTCGGCCTACGCCGATGTGATTGACGAGTTTGAGGAAACCATTGTGAAGGAAAACGGCAAACTGTTCTACCAGTACGGGAGTGAGAAGCGGCCGGTGACCTCGTCAAAAGTGACCCTGGCCTACAAAGACGGCGGCGAGGTGAAAGAGAAAACCTTCACCACGTTCAGGACGCACCATGGGCCTATCACGCACCAGAACGGCGACAAATGGGTGGCTACGGCCCTCATGTGGAAACCCGTGGAGGCCCTGACCCAATCCTACACCCGCACGAAGAAAAGCAACCTGAAGGAGTTCAACGAGATGATGAAGATCAGGACGAATTCCTCCAACGGCACCGTCTACGCCGATGCCGACGGCAACATTGCTTATTACCACGGCAACTTCTTCCCGCGCCGCGATCCGGCTTTTGACTACACCAAACCCGTAGACGGCTCAAACCCCAAAACCGACTGGAAGGGAATCCATCCGCTGGAGGAAACCATCATTGTCACCAACCCGGCCAACGGCTGGATTCAGAACTGCAATTCCACCCCGTTCACCAGCGCTGGCGAATACAGCCCCAAAAAGGAAAACTACCCCGTGTACATGGGCCAGTCGCCGGAGAATTTCAGGGGCATTCATGCGGTGCGGCTCCTGAAGAAAGCGAATGACCTCACCCTGGACAAACTCATCAAACTGGCGTACGACCCGTACCTGCCGGCTTTTGAGGTGTTGATTCCGGGTTTGGTGAAAGCCTATGATGCCCAGAAACCCAATGATCCCAAACTGAAGGAAGCCATTGACGTGATGCGTCACTGGGATTTCGCCGTTTCAAAGGAATCCGTTCCTATGTCGCTGGCGCACTTCTACGCGACCAACCTGTTCAAAAACGGCAGCGCGCCGCAGGGCCTGAGTCTGATTGACCGCATCACCTACTATGCCAACACTGCTCTTGAGAAAGAGCGCCTGGAGATTTTCGCCCAGACCGTGGCACAGGTGGAAAAGGACTTCGGGACCTGGAGGACGCCCTGGGGCGAGATCAACCGTTACCAGCGCCTCACCGGCGACATTAAGCAGCCGTTCAATGACGCGGCGCCCAGCATTCCGGTGGGCATGGCCTCGGGGAATTGGGGCGCGCTGGCTTCCTTCGGGTCTAGCGCGTACAACACCAAACGCCTGTACGGCACCCTGGGCAACAGCTTCGTGGCGGTAGTGGAGTTCGGGGACAAAGTGAAGGCCAAAACCCTGTTGGCCGGTGGCCAGAGCGGCGACCCTAAATCGCCGCACTTCTCTGACCAGGCCCAGCGCTACGCCGATGTCCAGTTCAAAGACGTGGCCTATTACCGCGAGGACGTAGAGAAACGCGCCGAAGCCACCTACCATCCCGGCCAGAAACCCACTAGAACCAAATAGCTTTTCCGTTTAGGGGCCCTTTTCTGGAAAACAGGCCCAAAATAGTATCACCAAACAAAAGTCCTCTCTACCCGGGAGGTCTTTTGTTTTTAGGGCCATGCAGCCGAAGATTTCATTAACAGGCCAGACCTTCCTGGCCAACCAAGGGTAGGGCAGAGGGACAAAGAAGATTTTACTTGATACTGGCTTCGTAAGTGATCCTTATCCTTAACTCATGAGACTCTTATCTTTTGAAGTACCCAGTCATCTTTTTACCAATCAAAGTAGAAGATTTTTGAATTTATGTTAACTTTATTAGAGTAAGTTATACTTTTCGTTTTTGCCGGAGGTAGGTTTAGCTACCTGGCAAAAAGCAACGGTCTCCTTGTCCCAGTTTCTTGCTATCTCCGTTCTGGAGCGCAAGTGTTTCTGAGAAATAGTTTTCATTGAGCCTTCATCAGGCTTCCCGTTCTAACAGATCTCAACAGAACTTTAATTGCCCATTCCCAATGGAGTGCTTCGGCCTCAGATAAACTGCTCCTGGTATTTGTATCCACTTCCCTGCGGGGGACTTCTGGTAGCTGATCAATGGAACAATTCTACAAATCAAGGTTCATCTTTTTGCTGGCCTTTCTGCTGATGTGCCACAGTGCTATGGGGCAGTTCACCATTTCGGGGAAAGTAGGGGAGAAGACCGGAGAGGCTATGCCTTTTGCCAATGTGCTGCTCCTGAACGGTACTGACTCGGTGCTGGTCAAGGGCGTGCTGGCCAGGGAGAACGGCACCTACCTTTTCGAGGATGTGAAGCCGGGCCATTACATGGTGGCGGCCACCATGGTGGGGTACGGGAAAACCTTCAGCCCGGCGTTTTCGGTGGCAAATTCTGAAAACGGCCAAAAAGAGATCAACCTGGTTTTGGCGGGCGGAGGTATTGCCCTGAAGGAGGTGAAAGTGGTGGGGCAGAAGCCCTTGTTTGAGCAACAGCTTGACCGCCTGGTGGTGAATGTGGAGGGGAGTATTGTGTCTGCGGGGGCAACGGCGCTGGAGGTGCTGGAGCGTTCGCCGGGCATTACCGTGAACCGGCAAAGCAATAGCATGAGCATCGCCGGGAAAGATGGCGTGATGGTCATGATCAACGGGAAACAGAGCCGGGTGCCTATCTCGGCGGTGATCCAGATGCTGAGCGGGATGAACGCCGGCAACATTGAGAAAATAGAGATCATCACCACCCCCTCGGCCCAGTATGATGCCGAGGGGAATGCCGGGATAATCAACCTGGTGTTGAAAAAGAACGAGGACTACGGCACCAACGGAGCTTATTCCCTTACCATGGGCTACGGCTGGTATGAAAAACCGGCGGGTACCTTCAACCTGAACCATCGCACCGAAAAGCTGAACCTGTACACTGACTACTCTTTCCTGCGCAACCATTCTTATGAACGTATTGAGACCTTCAGGGAGGTTTCTTACGAAGGGCAAATAAAGCAGACCACCAGCGCCAACCGTCGCCAGCCCATCATCGCCAACCATACGGCCCGGGCGGGGTTTGACTATACCATTTCTCCCAAAACCACCCTGAGCGGATTGGTGTCTGGATTCAGCGATAGATGGGAAACCGGCCCCAGAGATGAGCAGGGAACCTCGCAGACTCTAGTGAATGGCGTATTGGAATCGGCGGTAAGTACGCGGCACGTAGAGGTAAATCACTGGCGCCACCTCATGGGAAACCTGAACCTGAGCCACAAATTAACGCCCAATCAGGAATTCAGCCTGGATACCGATCTCCTGTTTTACCACGACAGAAACCCGCACCAATACAGCAATGCCTTTACCTTTTACGCCCCCGCTGAAACCAAAGACCAGCAGTTGACCATGAAGAAAACCACGCCCATCCAGCTGTGGGTGTCCAAAGCCGATTACCGGTATAAAATGAAGGAGAACACCACGTTGGAGATCGGGGTAAAGGCGACCATCTCCCAACTGAAGAACCAGGTGGTGGTGCAGGACTACAAAGACGGCGTCTGGACCCCCAATGCAGAGTTCAGCCAGCACATCCGCATGCTGGAAGACATTGGGGCGGCCTACGTGAACTTCTCCCACCAACTGCCTTTCAAGGTGAAGTTGCAGACGGGCCTGCGCTATGAATACACCCACACAGACCTGCACACCATTGAGAAAGAACCCATTGTTGATCGGCGATACGGCAATCTCTTCCCCAGTATTTTCGTCTCCAGAGATCTTTCCAAGAAAAGCAGCCTGCAGGTTTCTTACAGCCGCCGCATCACGCGGCCTACCTATGACAACCTGGCCCCTTTTGTCTACTTTATTGACCCCAACACGTTTCTGTCGGGCAACACCAACCTGCGGCCCACCATCACCGATGCCCTGCAGACTACCTACCGATTCAAGGACGCTTACCTCATTACCTTGGGCTACAGTTATGACAAAACCCCCATCATTGCCTGGCAGATCCACCTGGACTCAGCCACGAACAAGCAGTACGCCCGGGCCGAGAACCTGAAACATCGCCGCAACTACTCGCTCACTTTGTCGCTGCCATTCAACCCTACCCGGTGGTGGCAGATCCAGAGCAACCTCATGGCCACCTGGATCATTACCACCGGCCTGTACGATGGCCGGGAGGTTACCCTCAAAAGCGGCTTCGCCAACGTGAACCTGAACCAGACCTTCAAACTGCCTAAAGACTTCACCCTGGAAATCTCCGGTTTCTACCAGACCCGCACGCCGTTCGGGATCTCCTACATTAAGGCTCTAGGGGCGCTCAATGCCGGTATCCAGAAAGAGTTGGAGGAGGAGAAAGGCATGTTCCGGTTATCCATAGAAGATATTTTCTGGACCAGCCGATTCAGGATATTGTCTGACATGAAGGAGCTGAACCTGTACTCCAGCTTTGACGGGATCTTCTCTGATCCGCGCGTGGTCCGGCTCACTTACTCACGCAACTTCGGGAACCGCAATATGAAAGCCTCTGCCCGCCGCGAAACCAGCTCCACCGAAGAAAGGAAACGGGCCAAGAACTAAGCCTGGTAGTTCCTTCCAACTTGAGGGCGTGGAGTTAAAAGGCAGGTTGCACATATGCGAACAGATAGGTTGGCGTCTTTCTTAAATGGATAGGCGGGACAAGCTGTTTCCAGGGGTATTTTATGAAAAGAAGCCCAAAATGGTATTAGGTTTTGGCCCGTGGCTTTACTCCATCTGGTGTAGTTGCAACTCAGGGTAGCCAAGCAAAGCTGTATCAGGAAGATTAACTAATGGAGCACCCTATCTTACCAATAATATGAACAGGAAAGCAGCCTTTTATTGGAAAAGCAATTGCGTAGATTTGTAGGATACTTGTAACGGAAGCATTACCCCAGACTATGAATCCAGTTAGAGGGTGGTGGGTTCGTTATCAAGCCTAAGTTCTATAATTGCGTTTCTATGAAGAAGTATTTGATGAAAAGGTATTTGCTCCTTTTGTCTCTTTTGGTTTCCCAAATTTCCCTGGCCCAGGTGCGGGTGGTGACTGAGCTAAGCGATAACTGGCGATTTAAAAAAGGGAAGCATGACCAGGCTTACCGCACAGATTTCAATGACAGAAGTTGGCAGAAGGTAACGGTTCCGCACGACTGGGCAATTTACGGCCCTTTTGACAAGGAAATTGATAAGCAGGTAGTGGCTATTGAGCAGAACAATGAGAAGAAAGCCTCTGAAAAAACCGGCCGCACGGGCGCGCTGCCTTACATAGGCGAAGCCTGGTACCGCAATGAGTTTATGCTGCCAAATTACAAAAAGGGGCAGAAAGTACTCCTGGTCTTTGAGGGCGCCATGAGCGAGCCCAAGGTGTTCCTGAACGGGCAGAAAGTAGGGGAGTGGGCCTACGGCTACAGCTACTTCTACTTCGACGTCACCAACCAGGTTCAGGAGGGGAAGAAGAATACGCTGGCCGTGCAGCTGAGCAACCAGGGCCAGTCCTCGCGCTGGTACCCTGGCGCCGGTTTGTACCGCAAGGTACAGATCATTGTGAAGAACCCCGAGAGCATTGAGCAGTGGGGCACCTTCGTGCCCACCCCCTTTATCTCCAAAGACATGGCCAAGGTGAACGTGAAGACCAGGGTCTCAGGCAGCAACGTGCGCCTGGTGACCCTGGTGTTGGATGCCAAAGGCAACACCGTGGCCACCGACAGCACCGGCAAGCTCTTCGGGCAGGAGTTTGAGCAGAACATCGCGGTCAGTAACCCCCAGCTGTGGAGCCCCGAGACGCCTTACCTCTACACCGCGGTGACCCGGCTCTACGCGGGCAATGTGCTCAAAGATGAGGTCTCTACCCGCTTCGGAATACGCGAGATCAGCTACAAACCCAACGTGGGCTTCAGTTTGAACGGCAAGGTGCGCAAGTTCAAGGGCGTGTGCCTGCACCATGACCTGGGGCCGCTAGGCGCCGCGGTGAACAAGGCCGCCCTGCGCCGGCAACTGAAGATTTTGAAAGACATGGGTTGTGATGCCATTCGCTCCTCGCACAACATGCCCTCCATGGAGCAACTGGAGTTAGCCGATGAAATGGGCTTTATGTTCCTGGCCGAGAGCTTTGACGAGTGGGCCAAGCCCAAGGTGAAGAACGGCTACAACCGCTTCTTTGAGGAATACGCCGAGAAGGATATCGTGAATCTGGTGCGGGCCACCCGCAACCACCCCTCCATTGTGATGTGGAGCTCCGGCAACGAGGTGCCCGACCAGTGGGGCGCCGAGGGCGTGAAACGCGCCAAGTGGCTGCAGGAGATCTTCCATCGTGAGGACCCCACCCGCCCGGTGACGGTGGGCATGGACCAGGTGAAGGCCACCATGGCCTCGGGTTTCGGGGCCCTTTTGGACATTCCGGGCCTGAACTACCGGGTGCACCTCTACGAGGAGGCTTTTCAAGCCTTCCCGCAGGGCTTCATCCTGGGCTCAGAGACAGCATCAACCGTAAGCTCCCGCGGCATCTACAAATTCCCCGTGGAGAAAGCCGTGGAGAAGCAGTACCCCGATTTCCAGAGCTCCTCCTATGACCTGGAGTACTGCAGCTGGTCTAACCTGCCCGATGATGATTTCGTTCTGCAGGACGACAAGCCCTGGGTCATTGGCGAGTTCGTCTGGACAGGATTCGACTACCTGGGCGAGCCCACCCCTTACGATGATAAGTGGCCTTCGCGCAGCTCCTATTTCGGGATCAATGACCTGGCTGGGTTACCGAAAGATAGATTCTACCTGTACCGTAGCCGCTGGAATAAGGAATCTGAGACCCTGCACATCCTGCCGCACTGGAACTGGGAGGGAAGAGAAGGCCAGACCACCCCGGTGTTCGTGTACACGAACTATGATAGCGCCGAGCTGTTCGTGAACGGCAAGAGCATGGGCGTGCAGAAGAAGCACGCGGCCACCCCGCAGAACCGCTACCGCCTCATGTGGACGGACGTGAAATATGAGCCAGGCACCGTGAAAGTAGTCGCCTTCGGGAAAGACGGCAAGCCCGTGGCCGAGCGGGAGGTGAAGACCGCCGGCAAGCCGCACCGGATCGTGCTGCAGCCGGACCGAAAGCAGATCTCCGCCGACGGGAAAGACATCTCCTTTGTGACGGTATCGGTGGTGGACAAAGACGGAAACCTTTGCCCCACGGCCACAAACCAGCTTGACTTCAGCGTGAAGGGCAAGGGCACTTACCGCGCCGCCGCCAACGGCGACCCCACCTCGCTGGAGCAGTTCCACCTGCCCACCATGAAGCTGTTCAGCGGCAAGCTGGTGGTGCTGGTGCAGTCCACTGAGGAAGCCGGAAACCTGGAGCTGACCGTTAAAGGGAAAGGCCTGCAGACCGGAAAGGTGAGCCTGACATCTTCCCGTTAGTTTAGAGAAGTTTCTCTAAAAACGTATAAAAAACCATAGAAGCAGTACCCTGTCTTGCAAGAGATTGGGTACTGCTTTTTTGTTTCTCAGGTAGGTCCCCTGTGGTTGAATGCTGTAGGGGAGATAAGAAGCCGGTTTTGAAACCCAAAGCCATTCCGAAGTTCTGGTCTAAAGGGCCTTGGCATTCACTTTATCTTTCCATATAAGACTGCCAACTCACAATAAGCACCTTCTCCTCCTCCAGTAGCAGGTAGCCATAATCATAACAGAAATGGTAGGTGTTTCCTTTCTGGGTACGGTAAAGATTGGTAAGGTAGCGGAAATCAAAGCCCGCCTGCACCAGCGCTTCGCGGCGGAGAGTGGTTTTTCCCTGGGGACTAAACCGTTGCAGAATCTGCCGGTTCTGGCGCAAGGCGCTGTTCACCTCCCGCATAAGCCGTTCACCCCGGTCCTGCAGCTTTCGCTGGTTCCCAGACCTGGCCCGGCACTGGTCTGAGCAGAACCGCTTGTCTGCCCTGCCCACAAGGGGCTCCCCACAATGGCCGCAAACTTTTCCGATTTTCTCCATACCCGTTCTTATCCGAATACATTCGATTATATCCGGATCATTCGGATACATACGGACATATACGCGTAGTTTACGGCTAAGGCCAGGCAAGAGGCTATTTTGGTGTTTTCAGCCAAACAAGTATGCATCAGCCAGTTGTCACCATCCCTGTCCTGTATCTCAATCCCCTGGAACACGGGGGAAAGCAATTCATCCGCCTCTGGCACAAGCCGGACAAACGCATCAGTAGGAGATTGAAGGAGACCGGGGTGGCCAGGTATAGCAAAACGTATAAGTGCTACGTGGCGCACCGCACCCAGCACACTATTGAACGGCTGCACCAGACCTTTCAAGGGATTGCCCAGGTAGACACCCGTTACCTGAACCGGCCCCGGCGACTTAGGCCAGACCTGGGGACCGTAGTGGCGGGGGAAAACAGGCAGGCCGAACCGCTGCGGAAGTTGCCCAATTTGCCGGTATTGCGACTCCAACCCCTGTTGCACGAAGGTAAAGAGGTGCTGCAAGTAAGTTTCACTTATAATAGACAGCTTTATGCCAGGCTCAAGGAGAGTGGTGCCTGTAGGTGGTTACCCAAGGAAATGTGCTTCTCTCTGGATACCGGCTCCCATGGTATACATGCCTTGCTGGACAGACTGCAAGGCGTGGCCCTCGTATGGCTTAGCGCCACAGTGAAAGTAAAAGACATGTCGGTGCTGCGGAGGCTCTGGGAGCAGTCTTACCACAAGGACGGTGATTACCTAAGCTGCCCGCTCACCTACCTGGAGAAGCTGCAGTTGCTGAATTATTCCCTGAACACCATCCGGACTTACCACTCCCTGCTGGTGCGTTTTCTTAACGCCCACCGCGATTCTGGCATGAGAAAAATAGACACTTTTACGGCAGAGGAGATCAATCAATACCACCGGCAGATGGTACAGAGCCAGGCGTACTCTTTTTCTTTTGTGAACCAGAGCATTAACGCGGTCAAGTTCTATTACCAGCGGGTTTTGGGCCACCAAAGCCTGGAGTTAAACGGGGTAGAGCGCCCTGAAAAGCCGGACCGGCTGCCCACGGTGCTGAGCAAGGAGGAAGTAGCCCGGATTCTTTCTGCCACTGAGAATCTGAAACACCGGTGTCTGCTGCAACTGCTCTACGCCGGGGGACTTAGGATTGGTGAGGTCATTAACCTTAAGGTCACAGACGTGCAATCTGAGCGGAACCTGCTGCTCATCAGGGGCGGTAAGGGTAAGAAGGACCGTACCACACTGCTCTCCAAGAGGCTGTTGGAGAGCCTCAGGGCGTATTACAGAAAATACAGGCCCAAAATATGGCTCTTTGAGGGGCAGCAAGGCGGCCAGTACACCGCCGACAGCATCCGCCACGTGTTCAATGGTTGCCTGGAGAAGTCGGGGGTGGGCCGGAAGGTGACGCCTCACTCGCTTCGTCACTCCTTCGCTACGCACCTGCTGGAGCAAGGAACTGATCTGCGCTACATTCAGGCGCTTCTAGGCCACCAAAGCAGCAAAACCACCGAGATTTACACCCATATCACCAGCTACGGCCTTGAGGGCATCAAGAGCCCGCTTGACAATCTGTGAGCAATCACTATATTCAACAGCAGGTATATTGTGGAAAGTTGTATTTTGCAAAAGGATTTAGGGTCGAAATTTGGTAGGATGGGACGGCGGGAAGTAGTATCCATGACTCCATCCAAAGTGCCAATAACCGGAATTGCTCCTTATACACAGTAGTTAGGTGTAACTTAAAAAAAAAGGCAATTTCAAATCCTCTAATATTTAAAACTATGAATGAAGATTTAAGCGACTTGAAGAATATAGTTAAAAGTATAAAATTAGAAATGCAAAAATTATCTATTGAGACAAGCAAGTGCGATATTACAATAAATGATTTAATGCAAAAATCCGATGCATTAATGAGTTCTTTAGACGGCCTTGGATTAAAGTATGAAAAAGACACCGATGACCCCGACTTCTGGGGCTCAGAACCTGAACTTAATGTATTTATATTCGGACACAAGGTTGATTATAACCTTATGGTAGCTTTAACGACCATTGGTAAAGAAATATATTCTGAAAATAATTTGTTCATACTAATAGATTATGCTCCTAATCATGAGAATGATTTGGGGGAAATTGTAAGAAAAACGAGCAATAATTATGCAAGGTTAGGTGCTGATTATAAATTAGATGATGTTTATTCATATTTATCTAACTTCTTAAAACCAAGTGATATTTTATCGACTGACAAACTATTAATTACTCCTGCCAAACTGAAGGAGCTGTTTCCTCCAAAGTACCAGACTGAAGATGGTGCAGTAGAAGACATGAAAGAAAGAGCAAGATTAAGACAATTATCTAATAAGTATAGAAGGTACTCTCCGCACAGAGATGTTTTTGATGCTTTAACTGATGGTCAGTATGGAGACTATAACAGGACAAAAGTAGATAATGATATTACAAGAATATTCACAGGAGACGACTAACTAAGATAAATAGAAAAGCTACACCTAACATTGTATAAACGCCAGCATCGGCCGACGGCCTCCGCCGCCGTTTATACTAACCGTTAGGCGTAATGCATAAAAAATGAAAAAGATAAGAATAGCTTCGGGAGTAATCTTTACCATTGCCTTGATTGTTCTTGCTACTAATTCTTTTTCTCAGAATATAACGGCATCTACCGAGGACATTGTCAAAAAGATTCGAAACCAGCCTTCGCTATTGCTAAACCACCGATTGACAAGGAAGAATATTAGATTAGCCAATAAACTGTCAGAAAAAGCATCCGACAGCGAATTGATTAATTTAATTGGCAGTGAGGATGGAAAAGTAGCATGTTTAGCATTTTTACTCCTAAAGAAAAAGAATCATTCAGCATTAGATTCCATATATAATGCTTTTAGTTCACGTCCATTAGAAGAAATCAGGATGATAAACAGATATAACAACAAGTGGAAGGGTCATAATATTCTTCTTGAATCGGATGAAAACTTTATTTTCGAGGTCTACAACAAGGGAAGATATTTGGAAAATCTGAAATAGCACTACGCCTAACACTGTATAAAAATCATGCTACGGCCGACGGCCTTGCACGTTTTTTATACTAGCCGTTGTGGCAAATTTTAAATATGGCTTCTAGGTGAGGCAAGCTGAAAAAAATTATCAGCAAGAGAAGCAAAAGCCAGATAAAAACCTGCGAAAGTTGCAAAGACTTATCGGCAAAAGAATTAGATTACTTTAGCAAAAGAAAGCAGACGCCGCCCGACTTCTACCGACTGATGTTGCAGAAGTAGCAAAAGTCGCAGAAGAGGAATTGACCTGGCGTTTGAGCAAGGACGGACGCAGAATACGTTCAAACCGACGGAAGCAAAATGCGTTTTCCGCCTGATTTCCAGAAAACAGGTCAAAAACGGACAGGCATTAAAAAGTAAAGCTCTCCATTTTTGCGTTTTCGGGCTCTTTTTCTGAAAACAGGCCAAAAACAGAAAATAAAACTCGGCGGGCTTTGCAGAGAAAAAACTCGCCACAACATTGTGTAAACACCATGCCACGGCCGACGGCCTCGCACGTTGTTTACACGAGACCGTTATGTGCAATTGAAATTATCAAAACGCTAAGCTCAATAATCAGCATAAGGATAAGAGATGGAATTTAACCAAGACTTTAAAAGCGGACGAAGGTTTATTGTTGCTGGCTTTGTGATTTCCTTGTTATACTACACTGTTATACTTGGCGGACCATTATATTTTTATGGTGTCTTTTTAATGATTTGTTCAAATGCATCTTACAACACAAAGCTGAAGTGGATTTTTGTTCCAGCAGTTCTTTGGTGGCCGTCAGCATATTTCCTCATATGGGTTGCATATGAGCTCGGACGATAAACAGACTTTTGAATGTAAAATGTACAGACAGTCAAAATCAGTATTAGTGCTACTTTTTCGAAATCAGCTCAAAAATAGAAAAAGAAGAAATCAGCGGCAGGCGTAAGAAGAACAACAGCACATAACAACAACTAAACGCCAGCCTCGGCCGACGGCCTTCTGCCGCCGTTTAGCCTAGTACGTTAGCAGCAATTAAAAAAATATACTAGCCCATGTTTTTAAAGACACCAGATGACATTGAATTAGAAAAGTTAATAGATACACAAAAAACTGTTCTAGAGAAAACATTTCAGAATAACTACATAACCCAACAATCGACATTAGAGATATTAATGAAGTCAATAGAGCATTGTGACTTTAATAATTTTTCTGAAAGCCGCTTAATTTGGAATTTCGCTAGTTATATAAACATTATCTCTTTTGATTTGAAAACTATTGGGGAGAATCTTTTCTTTCAAAAGAATGAATGGAGTAAAAGATATTTCGCAAGACAAAGTGCGCTTTTAATCTATGAAGCTATAAATGATATATTTGAAATGACTGGTAAAGAACTTAGAAGAGTTATTTCATTATTTTCCGTATCCGAAGCTTTATCAAATGAATTAAAAGCCATAATAAAGAACCTTAATGAATACAAAATCACATACTTCGACTTTCTTAAAGAAATAAGACATAATTGTATTGCACATAGAGATAAAGATTCAATTGAACAGATTAGAATTATTGCTTCAGTAAAATGGAACAATGCGATTGAATTTACTAGCAAGTTCGACAATATACTTATGGATTTAGGGAAGTTCTCACAAAGATTAATTAATATAAGTTTGGAAGAATCTAAAGAACTTAAAAAATAACAGCTGCTAACATTGCATAAACGCCAGCCTCGGCTGACGGCCTCCGCCGTCGTTTATACGAGACCGTTATGTGCAAGGCTAAATAACAAAATATGAGGATTCAACATAGATACTTGGTATATGACAGCCACACAAATGTAATCGGACCAATCAA
>NZ_JAFMSV010000005.1:0-520474 GCF_017916345.1 Rufibacter aurantiacus | reverse complement strand
CCAATTGTCCATGAACAATCCAGACGGTAAAAGCCCAGCAAATAACCACACCTATACGGTAGCTACGCCACCGCATAGCCCAGTACGTTAGGCGTAATACCACCAAACACTCTACAAACATTAACAGTCAGACAAATAAATGAACGAAAACGATACAAAGCGACTTTCACGGCTGACTGCAATTTTGACACAACTGCAAACGAAACGACTGACGACAGCGGCAAGCCTAGCAAGCAAATTCAACGTTAGCATCAGGACAATATACCGAGACATCAGGGCATTAGAACAAGCAGGTGTTCCTATCCTGACAGAAGACGGTAAGGGGTATTCCTTAATGGAAGGATATAAAATCCCGCCTGTCATGTTTTCTGAAAGTCAAGCCAATGCTTTGATCCTTGCCGAACAGTTAGTGCTGAAGAACAAAGACACGTCTTTCATCAGGGATTACACTGAAGCAATAGACAAAATAAAAGCAGTTTTAAGGCAGACAGAAAAAGACAAAGTCAACTTACTCGCTGACCGTACCCGTTTTGAGCAAAATTTAAACAGAGAAAGAAACAGTGACAATATTTCACAACTACAATATGCTCTAACCAATTTTTATTTGGTTAGAATAGACTATACCAATGAACAAAATAAAACAACCCATCGCACCATTGAGCCTTTTGCCCTAATTAGCACCACAGAAAATTGGTTGCTAATAGCCTGGTGTCATCTAAGAAATGGATTTAGATATTTTAGGTTAGACAGAATTACGGCATTGGAGATTTTAACCGAAAAGTTTGACCAACATAAAATGACGTTACAGGAATATTTCGATAAATTTCATTAACTCAGTCTAACCCCTGACATAGGGCTGTCATAACGGTGCTTCACCTTTGCATTGTAAATTTTAAAACACTGCAAAAAATGGAAAAGCAAACATTTGACCTTTGGGTTTGGGGTAAAAACACCAATTCAGTACAGGCCGTTGAAGTAAAAAACGTTACTGGGACCCTTTATTGCTCAGGACAAGTTGCCCTTGATGTCCACGGAGTTCCAAGCAATGCAGATATGCGTTCGCAGTTAATCCAGGCAATTGCTAATTTAAAGCAACTGATTGATGAATCGGGTTACGAATGCAAAAACATTGTCAGACTCAATATCTACACAACCTCAACGCAGGAATTTTTCACTACTTGTATGGATGTATATGTGCCATTTATACAAAAACATGGCATCCAGCAAGCAACAACTTTAATTGAAGTAAAAGGGCTTTTTGCCACTTTAACAGTTGAGCTTGAGGCTACTGTGGTCAAGTAAAATGCAAGAGAAAGAGATAGAAATATTTCATGCTACAAGCTATACAGCGTGGTGGAAGTGGTTAGAGAAAAACCATCTTTCAAAGCAGGCTGTATGGCTTGTGTTTTACAACAAAAGATCTGCAAAAAAAGCTATTACTTGGAGTGAAGCCGTAGATGCGGCACTATGTTTTGGATGGATAGATAGTAAAAAAATAAAGGTTGACGAAGAAACAGCACATCAGTTTTTTAGCAAACGCAAACCAACTAGTACCTGGTCAAAAATAAATAAAATGAAAGTGCAGGAACTGATTGGCAACGGACAAATGACAGATGCTGGTTATAAAAGCGTTGAAATTGCCAAGCAAAATGGTTCCTGGACCCTATTAGATGAAGTGGAAGATTTAATCATCCCAAAAGATTTAGAGACAGCATTCGCCAGCAAACCATTTGCAAAAGACTTCTTTTTAAGTTTGAGTAAGTCTGCCAGGAAAGCAATATTACAATGGCTAGTACTTGCCAGGCGGCCTGAGACAAGGAATAAACGAATAATTGAAATAGTAGAACTTGCAGGCCAAAAATTAAAGCCAACACACTTGCTGTAAAAGGCACATATACCTAACATTGTGTAAACACTATGCCACGGCCGACGGCTTTGCACATTGTTTACACTAAGCCGTTAGGCGTAACTGCTATATTTTCAAATTGTTCAATATCAAAGGAAAGCTAACCATAGAAGATGTTCATCTTTGGATGGACGGAGGATCGGTAACTCTGGTTATGCAAGACCAAAGTTCTCAAACTTGCGAAATTGAGTTTGTGCAGAGAGCAACCTTAAAAAGATTTGACAACCTTCCCCGGCCAGGAAGCCTTCTGCTAAACAGAAAAGAAGTTGAAGTAAGATCAGACCTTGAAAAGGAAATATTGCTTGCAATTCAAGGAGCTGTGTGGGGAGCCGGAATTTCTCAAGATGAAAAATTCCTTCTGAAAAGGGCCATAGAAGACTGTGTTGATTTTACTAAATCAGAACACTACATAAAATCAGCCCAAACATTTAAATAAAAATAATTTAGAATCCAAGATTACTTATAGCTTTTGGTTACGGGTGTCTTGAATAAGGTTAGTTAAATATAAAAATCAAGTCACAATTTGAAATTATGGCGAATATCAACCCACACATTAATTTCAACGGAAATGCAGAAGAAGCATTCAACTTTTACAGATCAGTATTTGGCGGAGAGTTCGCCAGAATAATGCGTTTCAAAGATTTGGCAAGCGCTGAATTCCCAGTAGCAGATCATGAAAAGGATAAAATCATGCATATTGCTTTACCCATAGGCAAAAGTGTCTTGATGGCCAATGATGTACCTGAAGTACTGGGGCGAACAAACGAAAATGAGAACAGAAGTAAAATTGTGATTAGTGCTGAAAGCAAAGAAGAAGCCGACAAACTATTTCATGGACTCTCGGCAGGCGGGCAAATTGAAATGCCTATTTCTGATAGCCCTTGGGGCTCCTATTTTGGTATGTTCAGAGACAAATATGGAATTGAATGGATGGTAGACTTTGACCCAAACCATAAGGGACAAATATAGCCGAGGAGCCACCCCCAAGAAAACCACCATGAAAGAGAAAATACAAGCCTATCACCACAGTCAAACAGCGGCCGACCAGGAAATCTGTGACCTTCTGGCAAGGGTTATTGACGCCGAACTGACCGAGGCAGAAAGCAAAATCTGGCATGCCCACCCGGTATGGTTTCTGGAAGGCAACCCTATTGTTGGGTACAGCAAATTGAAGGGCGGGGTCCGGCTCATGTTCTGGAGCGGTGCAGATTTTGGGGAAGAGCAGTTGAAGTCGGGCACCGGCAAGTTCAAAGATGCCTCCATCACCTATACCTTAGTTGAACAGGTGGATGAAACCCAGGTGAAGAACTGGCTGAAGAAAGCCAGGGAAATTCAGTGGGACTACAAGAACCTGGTGAAAAGAAAAGGACAACTGGAAAGATTGAAATAACATGAAAGCAACACCCGAGCATGATGCCAGAATAGCCAGCATGACCTTCTCCTCGGTTTACCCGCACTATGTCACCAAAGTAGAGCGCAAAGGGCGCACCAAAGAAGAACTGCACCAGGTCATCCATTGGCTCACGGGGTATGAGGACCAGAAGCTGCAGGAATTGGTGAACGAGAAAGCAACGTTTGAGACATTCTTCCGGGAGGCCAACCTGAACCCCAATGCCCACCTGATTACCGGCACCATCTGCGGCTATAAGGTAGAGGAAATTGAAAACCCCTTGACCCGGCAGGTCCGGTACCTGGACAAGCTGATAGACGAACTGGCGAAAGGCAAAAAGATGGAGAAAATTCTGCGCCAGGGATAAAGGCAGAGGATAATCTATCTGCCTGTTTTATATATTATACTTCCTAGTGACCATTGCATAAAACGCTTTACTCTATCCCCTTTTCCTCGGTATGTTAGCAGAACCTATCCCCTCTTCCCCCGACGAGTGCGAGATTGTCTGCACCCGTGTTTTTAAGGGCTCCAAAGAGCTGGTTTTCTTGGCCTGGGCTAATCCAGAGCATCTACAGAACTGGTGGGGTCCGGCGGGGTTTACCAATACCTTCCATGAGTTTGATTTCAGGCCCGGAGGTATGTGGCGTTTTACCATGCACGGCCCCGAGAAAGGGAATTACCAGAATGAATGTGAGTTCATCAGGATAGACGCCCCATCCCTTATTCACTGGAAACGGCACTCTCAACCGCTTTTCCAGGTATTGGTAACCTTTGAAGAAGTAACCGCCAACGCCACCCGCGTCATCTTCAAGATGCTTTTTGACACTGAGAAAGAGTGTTCGAAAATCAAGAAATTTGCGGTTGACAAGAATGAAGAAAACTTTGACAAATTACAGGTAGAATTAACCAGGATGGCTTCTATCTAATACCAATAACCAATTCCTATCTTGCCATTTTATAACCCAATTCATACCCATAGCCTATCATTACAACTTTACATGATTTCTTTTAAGTACAAGATTGCCTTTTCCCTACTTACATTTCTTTTCCTTTTTTCAGAAACTAAAGCCCAAACAGATTTCAGGCCTGGTTACATTATCACATTACAAGGTGATACGGTAAAAGGCTTCCTCAATTACCGGAGCGGTATAGCCAACGCCAAAAACTGCGTCTTCAAAAAAGAGCAGGATCAGGACAAAGTGGTCTATACCCCTGATCAGATCAGGGCTTACCGGTTTCAGGATGGAAAAAATTACCTATCCAGCATTCAATTTAATTACGGGTTAGAAGAAGACGTTTTTATTGAATCTGTCTCCCAGGGATTGATTAGTGTATTTTATTACAAAGAGGATGTCAAAGACCACTTCTTTGTGTCAAAAGGAAACCAGGTGGTGGAACTGGACCATCATGATAGGTTTGCCGGGAACTTAAGGAATGGCGGTATTAACCAAGGGCAAGCAGTTCCGGAGAAATTCAGGGGGCAGTTGAAGTATCTCATGTGGGATCAGCCCTCTTTACACCCCAGTATAGAGAGAGCCTCTTGTACTATCAAAGATCTGGTATCCCTGGCCAAAGCCTACCAGCAACTCAGTTCTCCCTCCCAGGAATATGTGCAGTTTGAAAAACCTGCCCCTAAAGGAGTTAAATCAAAGTTTGGGGTATTTGTAGCAGGAGGCCTCTCCCACCTGGATTCTCCGCCTTACAACATGTATATCAGTGATTATGATGTAAGGAAGTACTTAGATTTTAAACCAAGTTTCACTTATGAAGTGGGTGTACTGGTAGACCTGAGTCTGAACTTTATAGGGGAGAATAAATACTTCCTGCAGTTGGCTCCCGCTTTGAATATTGCAGAGTATATATCGCAAAAAGAACTAGCGCTATATCCCTTATTATATAGCTACAAAACAAACATCCAATTCACCACTCTTAAACTCCCCCTCATGTTTAAGTACTCCTTCTATAGAAGTAACGCATCGGTTTTGCCCTTCTTTAAGTTTGGACCGGGCTGTGACATCTATTTAAATCAGAAAGGAAGGTATGAATACACGTCTGGGCCCTTGGATGGCGCTTCAAACCAAGAAACGGTATATACAGCGTCTTTAGATACAACTTATGATGACAAGCCTATCATGTTCTATTTTATGGGAGGTGCTGGGGTTGACATAAAGACGGGCAAAAGACCTTTTTCCATAGGCGTAACTTATAAAAAAGGAGCAGGTCCTTTAGATAGTTACAGATCTGATTTACAGTTGCAAATGGGTTTTCAATTCTAACCTGTTTTCAGCGGCAAGAGCAAGTTAAAACCAAGTCAAATGGGGACCTTTATGTTTGGGACCTATTTTCCGCCAAAGGAACCCAAAACACAGGACTGCTCATCTGTACATCACCAACACCCAATATCCTTCTCCCCGCTATTAGGAGGAGTATCGCTTGCGGGACGACAAACTGTCTGATCCGCAAGTGATACTCCTCCTTTTATTCTAAAGATAAACCTTTGGGAGTCAACTATTTTGGTTAATTCTTTAGAAAATAGCCTCAAAATAAAGTATATTTAATTACACCATCCGGATCTGCCATGTGAACTGAAATGCTGAGGAAAAAATCTTTCATTTTAAAAACCACTTATCATGAAAGCCTTCTCGCCCTTCTATTTAGCGGTTTTTGTACTGCTTCTTCTTTCTTCCTGTACTAGCCGCTCGGCCAAAAAAAACGACACCCCTACCAGCAAAACCTCCACTGAGAGCAAGGCCAAAGAGACCTTCCCCTTAAGTAATCTGGTAAAGGAAAACAAAGTAACTCCAGACCAAGCCATGGTAAGGCTGCATGCCCAGCACCATCCGCACAAAGTACTGGAAAGACGAACCGTGCCGGGTCCGTTTACCGCCCCATCCATGAAGTACTACTCCCACCACGCCGTCACCCTGGACAAAATGCCCACCATTAACCCAGGCCCCGGCGAATACGTGCATGTCATGGAAGGTCAGAGAAATGGGTACAACAACCTGACCATTGGTATCACCGAGACTTTCCCGGGCGGTTATCCGCCCATGCACACGCATGAAGGCGAAGAATCACATGTGTTGCTGGAGGGGGACATTTTATATGCCTTAGGCGATACTACCTTCACCATCAAGGCCCCCTACATGGTGAACATCCCGCCTATGGTTCCGCATGCGTTTAAGAACGTGGGAGAAGAAACAGCAAACCTGGTGGTGATTTTCCCCACCAACGTCTGGAAATATGATGTGGTAGATTATTTCCCTTTTGACAAAAGCAAGCAGGCTAAAAAGCAGGATAATACCCAGGGCGCACCATCCACAAAAGTGGCTGTTTCAGACAAAAAGCTGAGCGCTAAAAACTAAGAATTAGCCCTTAAAGCAGGTTCAAACATAGGTTGCTAAAATTAGGAGCCATCGCTCCTAACCAGATTCCTATTGCCTGCTTTGAAGAAATACCCTGCCTCCTGCCTCCTTCCTTTTTCTCACATGGTCAGGTTTACTTTAAATCCCCGTAGTTAAAACCCTGTCAGGAAAGCGCTTTAATACTGCTGCGTTTGGAACCTGTGTTTAAAGCCTTTTTTCTACAAATGAGCCCCAAACGGGAACCCGCATAAAAAAACAGCCGCACCAAATAGTGGAAATCTTTGTTCAGGCTGTCTTCCTGATAAGAAGGCGAAAGTACCAGCCACAAAGCGCGACCTGTAAGCTGGGATTGTATCAGCTTACATAGGGCGTATCAGCCATTCCAAAGTACCCTAACATCGGCACCAGGAAATCGCCTTTATTGAGTTCACATTACCTCAAAACCACCATTATCCCGCAGGTGGCTTTATGGTCTAAATAGATTCCAGATTAAATCATAAAAACGCAAACATATGCAAGTAAAGGCACTTTTTTCAAACTGGACCCGGGTAGCAGCCCTGTTATTGATTGGCGGCGCTTTGGCCTGGACCATCAAGCTGGGGGTTATTATTTCCACAGACGGCAGGATCATAGACACCGGCGCCGCTGCCTTTTTGATGAAGGTGGGCATTATCCTGCTGGCCATAGGATCCACCGGGGTGGGCTACAGGCTGAGCATCCATCGGCCGGTATGGGTTCGGGTTCTGGCCATTATTCTTTCTCCGGTGGTGGTATTTGGCCTGTTTCTGCTGTTTGCCAGAATAGTAGCGCCTTTTCTGGTTGAACCGCTGCTGAAGAATAGCAACATCTGGTATGCACAGCAGGAGGCGCCCATTGGCTTGGCCGTGTTGTTTTTCTCCATTGTAGGGTTCCTGCTCTTGAGAAGCTATAAACCGGTTCCCAGTTAAACCCCAGGATTTTACTTATATCCTATTCAATATTCTATTCCTCAGGCTATACCCTGTCAAATACCATGGCGCGTAAAATCTTTAAATGGACCGGACTGGTCTTGTTGGTCCTGATTGCCGGGGTCGCGGTGGCTACCATGCTTCGCCAGCACCTTACCTACGAAGCACCTTACCCAGATATCAAAGCCTCTCAAGATCTGGTAGTGATTGAGCGCGGGAAGAACCTGGTTCTGGTCACCAGAGGATGCGTGCAGTGCCACAGCCCGGTCCAGAACGTAGACTCAGTTTTGAAAATGGGGCATGAGCCTTCCCTGGCCGGGAATAAGAAAGTGGAAACACCCTTCGGAACGATCTTCACCACTAACATCACCCCAGATGTAAAAACCGGGATTGGGGGCATGACCGATGGGGAGATTGCCCGCGTGCTCCGCTACGGGGTAAAAAAGAACGGGGAGGCAGTGCTGCCTTTCATGCAGGGACAAAACATGAATGACGAAGAACTCACCGCAGTTGTCTCTTACCTGAGATCCATAAAACCGATAGAGAACAAAGTACCTGACCACGAATTTACCCTATTAGGCAAGTTTGCCCGGGCCTTTGTGCTCAAACCCTCCCTCCCTGAGCAAACGGAAACCCTGGCCAGGAATTAACTTACCACCCTCCCCAAAACAGAGAAAGCTTGCCGTTGGCAAGCTTTCTCTGTTTCTATCTACAAGAATCAAGAGCCTAATTAAACACCACTTTCTGCACGCTTCTTTGGCCGGCGTACTCCAAAACCAGCATGTAGGTGCCTGGCGCCATTTTGCCCCTTGGGATAGCCAGAGTGTGGTTACCGGCTTTGTATTTCTCCTTCAGAACGCGGGTTTTCTTTTTGCGGTCCATGGTGTACAGCTCGGCCTTTACCCCAGATTTCTTCTTCAGGTTGATGGTCACATAAACGTTATTGGAAGTGGAAGAAACAGGCGTGCCAGGAGAAGCTACCGTCTCCGGGGCTCCATTGCCGAGGCCTAATTGGTCTACGGTTAAGATAGGCTTTTCTTGCTGGGCCAGCACTGGTACCGTGTTTCCTACCACCACCACGTTGCTCAATTCGCTCTCTTGGTTTGCGGGACTCAGTTCCGTCACGGCCCAGAATGCTGTGGGCGAAGGAACCTCCGCGGCGGGAATGGTCACCGCTTCTGCGGTGGTGAAGGCCCTAACAGAACCATCCGGGATTAGCGCGCCCGTGGCCGGCATAGAAGCAGTGGTGTACAGCAGGTACCGTTTGAAGGCGTGGGTATTCAACGAGCTTCGAGTCCAACGCACTTCGTAGTTGCCGGTGGCTTCGTTCAGGGTCACCGTAAGGCCAGACGGAGCGGCGGGGGCTTTGCCCGTCATCCAGGACATGGCAGGCGGCGCAGCCGGCAACCGGAACGTAGCGGCTTTGAAAGAGGTGGCGATGAGGTTGGAGTTATTGAGGATATTGGCGGCCCGAAAGATGACACTGCCCAAAGCGTTCTTCTCCTGGTTTGAGCGCGAGATCTCAATCTGGTGGGGCACTTCCTCTGGCGTAAATCCTGTTTGCTGCACGATATGGCCCGGGTACAGGTGCCTGGAGGCATTGGCCGCTTTGTCTGACCACCAGTACAGCAGTTTGCGGTAATCCTGGCGGCCGCCGATGGCCCAGTAGAGCTGCGGCGTGAGGTAGTCTACGTAGTGGTTGTCCAGCCAATAGACGGCATCGGCGTAGATGGCGTTGTAGGCATCCATCCCTGAGATACCCGCCGGTTCATTGTTCTTCCAGATCCCGAAGGGGCTCACCCCAAACCGTACCTGGGGCTTGGTTTCTTTGATCTGGGCATTGACCAGGCGCAGGGTCTCATTTACGTTATAGCGCCGCCAGTCTTTAATATTGGCAAAACCAGACCCGTACTGCTGGAAAGTCTGGGCGTCTTCGTTGGAGATACCGTTGAAAGTGCCTTCAGGGTACGGGTAGAAATAATCATCGAAATGGACGCCGTCAATGGCGTAGTTTTGGGTTACTTCTTTGATGAGCGAGGCAATGTACTGGCGCACCTCGGGCAGGCCCGGGTTCAGGATCTTTTTGCCATTAGAGAAACTCAGAAGCCACTCGGGCCGTGATTTGGAGACGTGCTGGGCATTGTACACCGCCGGGTTGGGAACCGTGCTCACGCGGTACGGGTTAAACCAGGCGTGCAGTTCCAGGCCGCGGGCGTGGGCCTCCTCAATGGCAAAGGCAAGGGGGTCATAGCCAGGATCTTTGCCCTGGGTACCGGTCAGGAACCTGGACCACGGCTCCTTGCTGGACCGGTAAAAAGCATCGCACTCGGTCCTAATCTGGAAGAAAACCACGTTCAGGTTGGCTTCCTTGATCTTGTCAAACATTGCGCGCAGGGCGGCTTTCTGGCTCTCAGGGGAGGCGCCCCGCACGGGCCAGTCCAGGTTGGCCACAGTGGCTACCCACACGCCCCGGAACTCGCGGTTGGGCAATTCCTGGGCAGTAACCTGGGTCAGGGAGAGGAAAAGGGCAAGCGCAATAAGAAGTCGAAAAGGCTTCAGCATAAGTGGTAAAGGGTGATGTAGCTGGGGTAAGTTCTGGGAAATGTTCTACAAAGGTAAGGATAAGGGAGTTAAATACAGGTTTCGCCTCAAATTTAGCTGCCCCCTGTCCCTCTGAGAACCTCGCCCGTACTCAGAATTTATGCCATCTTATAGAATTTAGTCCTGGTTCCTGCGCAACTCTGCGGTATTTTCTGTGTACTATTGGCAGTTTACCTTTATTCTTCGCCAGAACATCAAAAAAATCATTTATGGGAAATGCCGCGCTGAGGAAAAAGATATACATTATCATTCATGGCACAGACACGCCTGCCGGCCGCCGGTTTGACGTGGTCCTGCTCTGGATGATTCTGCTCTCTACCCTCACCGTTTGCCTGGAGAGCGTTCCTTCTTACCGGCAACAGTTCAATGTGTACTTCAGGGCCCTGGAAATGGTCTTCACTGCGGCTTTTACCCTGGAATACCTGCTGCGTATCTACAGTAATCCCCGGCCATTGAAGTACATGTTCAGCTTCTTCGGGATCATAGATTTCTTATCCGTCATTCCCACTTTCCTGGCGATCTTCGTGCCCAGCCTCCGGTACATCATGGCCATCAGGATTCTGCGTTTACTGCGCGTTTTCCGGATTCTGAAGCTCACCAGCTACGTAGAGAACGCCCAGATCATTAAGAGTGCACTGGCTGCAAGTTTGCAGAAAATCACGGTCTTCATTCTTACTGTATGTGCCCTGGTGCTGGTGATTGGGACGGTGATTTACGTAGTAGAAGGGGAAGAAAACGGGTTCACCAGTATCCCGCAGAGTATCTACTGGGCCATTGTCACCATCACCACGGTGGGGTACGGAGACATTACCCCTAAGACGGCCACCGGACAGGTGATTTCCTCGCTGGTAATGCTCATTGGTTACGCCATTATTGCGGTGCCAACCGGTATTGTAACGGTAGAGTTGTCCAAAGTGAAAGCGGCAGGAACCGGCCCTACTGGCCCTCCCCTTACCTGTGGCAACTGTGACCGGGAGGTAAACAAAACCGATAACTATTGCTCCAACTGCGGGAACCCGTTGGTGCGCATGAAGTAAGCTTCTCTATTTTAAGCCCGGTTTTACTAAAGTGCCCTAAAACCGGCTTATCTTTCGGGACCTAAATTGAATTGACCACATGAATCTTGAATCATTACGGGCGCTTTGCCTGTCTTTCCCGGCCGTGACCGAAGACATTAAATGGGGCCACGACCTTTGTTTTTCTTTGGGTGGCAAAATGTTCTGCGTGGCCAGCATGGAACCGCCCTTCACATTCTCTATGCAGGTGCTGGACCATGAATTTGAAGAGCTGATTGCCCTTCCCGGCATTATTCCGGCCCCTTACCTGGCCCGTTACAAATGGGTGCTTCTGGAAAATCCTTTTGCCCTGGAGAAAACCAGACTGGAAAGCCTCATCAGGCAATCTTATGAGCTCAAGAAAAACAAACTCTCCAAAAAGGACCTGAAACTGGCCGGGCTGGTGTAGCCTTAAGTGGAGTTCTTTGGGCCTGAATCTCTTGCTTTGGGCCTATCAACCTTCTCCTGTCAGTTGACTATAGGGTAATTTCCTCAGTTATCTGGCAGGGATAAAGGAGGCTAGCTTTTCACTTTTTGTGGAGGAGGCCAGTGAACGGGTGTTTCCTCTTTTTGAACTGTTTTATACAAAATGGCTTAAAAACACGTTTGTTCCTGGTAGCTTTCAACGTGCGTATTTTCGTATAACCCCTATTTAAGACTATGTCAAACTGGAAAAAAGGCTTAAAAAGGATAGGCATTGCCGGATTCCTGTTTTTCCTGATCAAAGGCTTGATCTGGCTTTTCGTGCTTTTGGGTGGCTGGAAACTGTTATTTGAATAGTTATCCGCCCTTGCCTCACCTTGTCTTCCGTAACCAGTACATCTACTGGGTTCTTAGAGAAGCTTTACGTATTTATTCCTAATCTCCCGTTTTAGGGCTTATTTCTTAAAACTAGGTAAATTACTACACTACAAGCACTTGCCCATTGGTTTCGCTTTTTCCGGGCTGGCTTTTTTTGGTTTCCGAAAAATAATCTGCACCTTGACTTTGCAGCGGATAATAACCGGGCTTCCTCTTTCATTTTACCTGGAGGAACTCCCATCCAGGCCCATCCCCCAGAACGCCTGAAACCTGCTGCTACCCTTCACCACTTGTCTTTTTACCTATTATGTTGCCCCATACGCTTTCAACTGTCATTACCGGGTCCGGGAGATTCCTACCTACTAAAATAGTACCCAATGAAGATTTCCTGGAGCATTCGTTCTTTGATGCCGCGGGTAAGAAATTGCCCAATTCCAATGAAGTCATCATCCAGAAATTCACCCAGATCACGGGCATCAAAGAGAGAAGATACGCCACCGATGACCTGGTGGCCTCAGACCTGGGATTCAGGGCCGCGCAGGAAGCCATTGCTGATGCCGGCATTGACCCCGAGACCCTTGACTACATCATTGTGGCCCACAACTTCGGGGATGTGAAAGCCTGCTCCCGGCGGGTGGACATGATGCCGCCGCTGGCTGCACGTATCAAGCACAAACTGCAGATTGCCAACCCCTACACCGTGGCATATGATTTGCCTTTCGGGTGCCCGGGTTGGCTACAGGGGGTGATTCAGGCGCACTATTACCTGCAGTCCGGCGATGCCAAACGCATCTTGGTTATCGGGACGGAGACGCTGTCCAGGGTTTCTGATGCCCATGACCGCGACAGCATGATTTACTCAGACGGTGCCGGGGCCGTGATTCTGGAGGCCCGGCCGGGAGAAGCTAAAAACGGCATTCTGCAGCATCTTACCGTTTCAGACACCCTCACGCAGGCCTTCTGGCTCAACTCCTCCCCTTCTTATAACCCAGATCTTTCCCGCGAGAACCTCTACATCAAAATGGATGGTCGCAAGATCTATGAATACGCCCTGACGCGGGTTCCGCAACTCATCAAAGACTGCCTGGATAAAGCCAACATACCGCTGTCCGAGGTAAAGAAGGTGCTCATTCACCAGGCCAACGAGAAGATGGACGAAGCCATGCTGGACCGGTTGTTCAAATTGTATGGGGAGGAAAACATTCCCGTAGACATCATGCCGATGACCATCGGGACGCTGGGCAATAACTCGGTGGCTACCCTGCCGGTGCTTTATGATTTGGTGGCCCACGGCGAAATGGACGGCTACCGTTTCCAGAGCGGTGAGGTGCTGGTGTTCGCCTCCGTAGGAGCCGGCATGAACGCCAATGCGGTGGTTTACAGAATCCCTTAATGGTTTCTCCTACCGTATCTTCGCCTCACCTTTGACGTTCAGGAACCAGCAACAGAGCACATGAAGATTGGAATTATTGGGGGCGGCATAGCCGGACTGACCACCGCCATTGCCTTGCAGCAAATTGGCCTTACCGCGCAGGTGATTGACGCCGCGCCCAGGTTTGAGCCCGTGGGTGCCGGTCTGGCTTTGGCGGCCAATGCCATCAAAGGTTTTCAGCGCATAGGCATTGCTGAGAAAGTCATTGCCGAAGGGAACTGCCTTGATGGCTTCCATATTTTTGACGAGCACGGCCGCCTCATCAACCGCACCGATAGCCGAAAAATTAGTGAGAAGTACGGCCTTGACAACTTTGTCATCCATAGAGCCTCCCTGCACCGGGTTCTGGTGAACCAACTGCCTGGAGATACCCTGCACCCCAATAAACGCGCCCTAAGCACCACTTCTACTCCCGCGGGAATCAACGTGCATTTCCAGGACGGGGAAACCGCGACTTTTGACCATCTGCTGGTAGCGGACGGGATTAACTCCGCCATCCGGAAGCAGTTGCTGCCGCAATCGGTGATCCGTTACGCGGGTTACACCTGCTGGCGCGCCATCATTGAGAACCCCGGGCTGGACAGTATATTCGCCTCAGAGACCTGGGGCAAAGCCGGTCGCGTGGGTTGGACACCTTTGAAAGGAAACAAGATCTACTGGTTTGCCTGCATCAACGCGCCGGAACAAGACCCCAGTATGAAAGCCATGCGGGTAGGGGATCTGCAGCGGCACTTTAAGCATTATCACACCCCCATCCCTGAGCTGTTTTTGCACACCAAACCCGAGGAATTGCTCTGGCACGATCTCTATGACCTGACACCTTTGCCGCAGTTCGCTTTCCAGAATGTGCTGCTGTTGGGCGATGCCGGGCACGCCACTACCCCCAACATGGGCCAGGGAGCCTGCCAGGCGGTGGAAGACGCCATTGTCTTCGCCGATGAACTGCAAAAAGACTTTGATTTCAACCGGGCGGCTAAACGCTTTGAGGCCCGCCGCATGCCCCGCACCCATTGGATTACCCGCCAGTCCAGGTTCCTGGGAGAAGTGGCCCAAAATGAGAACCCGTTGTACATGAAAGCCCGCAATTTTGCGCTGCGCCACCTGCCCACCTGGATCAATGACAAGCAACTGGAGAAGATCTACTCCGTGGATTTCTGATCTGCTTCTTTTTATTTGGGCTAAAACCGCAGTTAATGTTTTACACCTCTTTTCTAAAAAAACAGGTGCAAAAGGGAATATACTTTCACGGGAAATGGCAGCTCCTCATCCGGTTCTGGTGAGTTCTTTTTTCCCCCTTTAGGCTAGTAGCCAATGGCCTAGGGCTTGACTAAACGGGCGAATCCGCAGCAATCTGGCGGGGCGGCATGGGGAGTAGGCATAATTTGAGTAATATTGTAATTCATTTTTCACCTAAGACTTACCCTTGACTACGTCCGTGCCGGCTTTCAGACAGACGCAACGCGTCCTAGATGACGCTTTTGACCCTAGCTCCAGTGCCAGCGCTCACCTATACATCAATTTCGGGGCCCACCGCATCCGTTTGGGGGTGCTGGATGCCCAGCGCAATAAATTCGTTGCCCTAGAAGACTATGAGGCCGAAAGCCCGTCCTCAGTGGAAAACGCCATCTCGCAGCTACAGCAATTGCGCAGCGTCTCTCCCCTGCTGGAGGAAAGAAAATGGCAACAAGTACGCATCGGGATCAAGAACCAGCAGTTTACCCTTATTCCAGAGGCCCTTTTTGACCTGAATGCCCGCGAAGAGTACCTGAAGCTGAATGCCGTGGTAGAACCGGAACTGGAGGTAGTGCACCACCACGAACATCCCCGGTTAGAGCTTATCAACGTGTTCACGGTTCCGGCCTCCCTGGAGGCTTGGTCGGGCACCCATTTCCAGAATAGCCCCATTGAGTTTGTGCACCAGACCTCGGCGCTGATGGAAGGGATTCTGCACATGGCGGAGCGCAGCTCCCGGCCCCAGCTTTTCATCTACGTAGACAAGAACTACGTGACACTGGTGGTGCTGCAAGGCCTGAAACTGGAGTTCTGCAACTCTTTCTTTTTCACCTCCTCAGAAGACTTCATCTACTACGTGCTGTTTGTGCTGCAGGAAAAGAAGATGAACCCCGACCAGGACCAGGTCACCGTGTGGGGAGAATTACTCCTGGACTCGCAGCTGCATGAAGTTCTCCGGACCTATATCCGGCACGTGCAGTTCGGGAAAAAACCCACGGGCGTGGGGTTCAGCTACCGTTTTGACACCCTGTTCAACCACCAGAACTTTGACCTCTACAGCCTTCACTTTTGCGATTGAGTGTGTTATTGAGTGAATAAGTGATTAAATGATTGAGAGAATGAATAAGGAGTGGTTGAGTGAAGGAATGAATGGACGGTGAAATCTGATAGCTTGAAAAATTTGAATCCACCTATATCTGATAAAATAAAGAGGCGAGGCCGGTAAATTCAGTTTACCAACCTCGCCTCTTTATTTTCTTGCTTTATTCTCTCAATCACTCATTCCTCACAGCGCAAACAGGAAAATAAAGAACAGCGCAATCCAGATTACGTCCAGGAACTGCCAATAGCTACGCAGCATCTGCACCTGCATGAGGCGGTAAGGGTCACGGTTGAAGATAAGTGAACGGATTGGGTCTGTGGAGGCTCTGTTCACTTTCACGTAGAGGTAGGAGGCAAATGCCAATCCTCCGGCAATGTGCAGCAAGTGCAGAGCCGACAAAAGGTACAGAAAAGTGCCCGCCGGATGCCCGTCAAAGAAAACCCTGGCCGAGGCCATTTCATACCAGGCCACAATCTGCGCCACGGCAAACGCCATGCCCAGGACCAAAGACCACATCAAGCCTTTCTTCATTTGCACCAGGTCGTCCTGAAGGTAGAAACCGGGCACCTGCTGCATAAAGAAGCCACTTACCAGGATAAGAACGGTACTTACAGAAAAAAGCTTAGGCAGTACAAAGGAGGTAACAGAGGCAGACTCGCCGGTCTTATAGAGAAACATCACCGTCAGCATGAAAAACAACATGGCCATACCAGCCATGCTGACATAAAGGAGCATTTTGAGCGGCGGTACCTTCTCTATTTTTTCAAAGCTGGACATTTTGCCAGCGCCTATTTTATTTTGATTCTCAGATTTCATGACTTAAAAGTTCATTAGCCTTACATGCTTACCAGACTGTTTGAAACACTTCCTTTTCTCTTATGTACTACCTTGAAAATCAATAGAATGTTTACAGGTTTTCTCATATTTGATGCACTTTTCTGCAAGAACGTTGCATCCACCTATTTTTATATTAAATAATCCATTTTCAGGGAAGTTTCTGGGCGCATGGAAGGCAGGAATCAGCTTCTTTTAAACCACGAACCCACCTGCCCAAACACCGCACTGGCCGTAATCCGGGGCATGTTACCGGTACCGAATTCCACGTACGTTTTGTTGTTGACCCGTACATCTACCACCAGGCCGGCCCGTAGCATCCAATGGTTCAGCTCTTTGGCTTTTTCCATCTTGGAAGCGAACCCACCGCTGCTTTTTCCCTGGCCCGAAGGCGGCAGCACATTCTGGAGCACCCGCTCCAGGGCCGGGTGGTCTTTAAAGTTCACGATGACGTAATTCTCCTCGGCCACTACCAGCACGTGGTCTTCCAGTACGGTGAGCACCAGTTTACCGGCAATTTCAAACGGAAACGCATCCATGGCTTATGATTGGTTAGCGCCTGAGGACTTGGTTTTGAGCGTGAGCTTGCCGTTGAGTTTCCACTGGCCAGGCTGGCCTGCGGGGCCAGGTCCCTGCACAGACATTTCCTGAAAATCCAAGGTGATGTCTGTCTGGGCGGCCTTCAGTTTCTCCAGGAGGATGGCGGCAAGGTCAGACAGTTTCTGAACGGGTTGGGTAGAGTTTTCCATATTCTCTAAGTTGGTTTGCAGATGCGGTTACAAAGACAAAAAATACGAAGCTTAAAACGCCTCGTTTCATTCCCTATTATAATTTGAAAAGTCCAATATATCCAAGCAAGGGACTGCTACGTATAAATAGCAGCTATCTACCCCGGAGTGGGGTAACTCTCTATGAAAAAAATTTACTTCTACGTGCTAGGCCTGGTGTGGCTTGGGGCTTCCGGCATGGTGCCCGGAGCGGCACTGGCCCAAAACTGTCTGCAACCGCTGGGCTTGGCCAAGAATACTGAGTTCGTCTTTCAGGTAACCGACAAGGGGCGCAACAAAGGCACCCTCAACAACAAAGTGGTACAACAGGTAACCGACAAGGACGGCGCTTACGTGACCACCTTCAAAAGCGCCCGCAGAAACAAATCTAACCGGCCAGAAACCGCTGAGGAGTACCACATCCGGTGCGTCAATGACACCGTTTACCTTGATGCCATGCTTCTGCTCAGGGAACAGGTAATGAAAGCCTTTGAAGGAAAGGATTTTGACTTTACCCCGGTAGATATTGCCTATCCGCAGCAGATGAAAATAGGCCAGAAATTGCCCGACGGAAAACTGGGTGTCAAGGTCCGCTCCTCTTCAGTAAATATAACCCAAATTTCCATGGTAGCAACAGACCGCAAGGTAGAAGCCATAGAAAAAGTAACCACCCCGGCCGGCACCTTTGACTGCTTTAAAATCACCTACAACTATGAGGTGGATCTGGACGCTATGGGCCTGCCCCTGCGCGATGTTTTCAAGGTAGAGGAGTATTTCTCCCTGGAGCACGGCCTCATCAAATGCCAGTACTATAACAAGCGCGGCAAGAAAGCCAAAGGCCTGGAACTCATAACCAAGCGGAACGCGGCCCAGGCCCTACAGAAATAAACAGTTCTGTGTTTGCACCTTAGCCTAAGTTGAGTAGCTTTACTCATAGTTAAATCCAAGACTGCTATGAAAAAGCTTCTCTTCCCAGCCTCCCTTGCTTTGGCCCTTCTTTTTGGAAACTGCGCCAGAAACCCTGAGGCCCCTGCTTCTGCTGCCCAGAACTCTGCGCAACCGGTGAAAACCTTCGGTACCAAGATCACTCCCAAAAACGCCATTGCCGCCACCCAGCTGCCCACCATGCTGGAAACCCAGGACTCAGCCAAGGCAACCATTGCCGCCAATGTGCTGGAGGTTTGCCAGGCCAAAGGCTGCTGGATGAAAGTAGCCTTAGATGGGCAGGAGCCCATGCGGGTCACCTTCAAGAACTACGCGTTCTTTATGCCCAAAAACATTGTAGGCAAAGAAGTGGTGTTTGAGGGGGTGGCGTTCAGAGACACCGTGAGCGTGGCAGACCAGCGCCATTTCGCCGAGGATGCCGGAAAAAGCAAAGAAGAGATTGCCGCCATCACCAAACCAAAAGCCACCATCACGTTTGTTGCTTCCGGCGTACAGGTCAAAGAATAGTTCTTTGGTTATAGATATTGTGGCCTCCGTTTCAGGGTTGATTTTTGGAAATCAGCCCTGAAACGGAGGCTGTTATTTTATGTGTAGAGTATTCCTAAAGGAAGAGAAGAGATTAAGCCAATTGCTTGAGGAGCCATTGCTCAGCCTGGGTTTGTTCTTCAAAAGACCTCACAATGATCAGCGGCTCTTTCATTTGGGTCTGGAACTGATCAAATGACCTCTTCCCGAATATGCCCGGGGACAAGACATGGGCGAAGTACCTCAGGCCCAATGAGCTTGCGGCCGGTGCCCATTTAAAAGCCATGTATGGCACAGCCACCTCCCAGGGGCCTATGAGTTCGCGGTTGCTGTTGAGTAAACCCCGGCAAGGTTTTTCCCGCAGCATAGCAAGGATTTGATTACCGCCCATCACTACCGTTTCAAGAGACTGGATCCCAATCCAGTTCACGTGAATGTACCCATTCAGCAGCAGCCTTTGCGCCTCAAAATAAACATCACCATTCGCCTTCTTGAGCTCCGTTTTATCCATTGAGTTGATTTCCCACATTCTGTTCTGCCTTTTAGGGGCCAGAACTTTACACTGTGCTTTTGGCTTTCTCCTCAGATTTTACATCAAGGCTTAAAAATTCTTTAATGGCAGCAATGGTCTCTTCCGGGGCACTAAGGTTAGGGCAATGCCCGGTGGCTTTCAGGAGCTTGAAGGTGCTGTTGGGCAGGTTCTGGTGCATGTACTCCCCTACCGGCAGAGGCGCAATCACGTCATCAGAGCACTGCAGGATCAGGGATTCGGTTTTCACGTTCTTCAGGTCGGCCCGGTTATCTGAGAGGAAAGTGATGCGGGCAAATTCCTTGGCCACCTCTATGTTGCTTCGGCAAAAGCTCTGGGCCAGTTCCTGCCCCAATTCGGGCCGGTCTTCGTTGCCCATGATAATGGGCGCAATGCTGTGTGACCAGTTCAGGTAATCGCTGTCCAGCGAAGCCAGCAGGCCATCTATGCCCTCCTGGGTAAATCCTCCGGTGTAATCTTCATCGTTGATGTAACGGGGCGAGGGCCCGATCAACACCAGTTTGGAGAACCTGTCTGGGTCAATGATGGAAGCCAGCACCCCGATCATGGCACTGACCGAGTGGCCCACAAAGATGACATCCTCCAGTTCCAGCTCCTCGCAGATTTCCAGGATGTCTACGGCGTAAGACTGCAGGGAGGAATAGCGCTCCAGAACGTACGCAGAGGTATCTGCCTTCCCGAAACCCACATGGTCAAAGAGTATTATTTTGTAATCTTCTTCAAAGGCAGGCGTAACGTAGCGCCACATAGACTGGTCGCAGCCGTAGCCGTGGGCAAACAGCATGGGTTTCTTCCCCTTGCCTTTGACCTGTACATAATTTCTTTTGGTAGCTTTCATATTTAGGGGGGTAATGAAGGGCAAACACATATGTCCTGCGTTTCAGGAGGAGCTGACGAAATATACGAATCTTCTATATAAGAAACGGACTTTAGGGCTTTTTTATCAGAACAGCCTATGAATAAGCCTGGTTCTAATTTGCACCCACACAAGATAATATTAAATTTTAAAAAGCAGCGTAAGTCACCATTCCAGGAAGCCATATTAGAAATACAGGTATTTTAAAGCAGGAATTATCCTTTGAAATGGGAGAAACTGTTTCTTTTTGCTTTACAGAAAACAGGCTCAAAACAGCTTTTGCCATTCTGTATTCCTACTCTGCCGGTAATGCAGGGAATCTACTCAAACCAGCTCCATTCCTTAAAAAGAAATCCAACTACCAGAAATTTTGCCCGTTTAACCCATGACAAGAAGCACAGTAGTTGGCAGGAAATGGCCCGCACCAAGGTGTGCAGGGCCGTATCTGCAGGTATTAGAAATTATAAGTACACTTTATGGAATCTTTGAAAGGAAAAACTGCCCTTATTACGGGCGCCGGCAAAGGAATTGGGCGCGCCATTGCCCTTGCGCTGGCTAAAGAAGGAGTGAACATTGGGTTGCTGGCCCGCACCAAAAGTGATCTGGAGAAAGTGTCTTCTGAGATAGAAGCCCTTGGCGTGGAAACATCCATCGTGACTGCCGATGTCACCCAGATCCGCAGCGTGAACGAGGCCGTGGAGCAGGTGCAGCAGGAATTGGGCTTTGTAGATATCCTCATTAACAACGCTGGTACAGCTTCCTTCGGGAAGTTCCTGGACCTGGAGCCGGACCAATGGGAGCACATCATCAAAGTAAACCTGATGGGGCCTTACTACGTGACCCGCGCCGTACTGCCCGCCATGATCTCCAAGAAAACCGGCGATATCGTGAATATTTCCTCTACTGCCGGGCAACGCGGCTCCGCGGTGACCAGTGCCTACAGCGCCTCAAAATTCGGGCTCATTGGCTTGTCTGAGTCCCTGATGCAGGAGGTCCGGAAGCACAACATCCGGGTGACTACCCTCACCCCCAGCACCGTGGATACAGGTTTATCGGCTGGCCTGAATCTCACCAACGGCAATAACGACAAGATCATGCAGCCTGAAGACTTCGCTGAGTTTGTGGTTTGCCAGCTGAAGCTGAACCGTCGGGTTTTCCTCAAAGAAGCGGGCATCTGGTCTACCAATCCTTAGGTGAAAATATCGGCTACCGCCGGATAGAAAACTATAAAGGGTTTCGGGGCTGTTTTTCAAAAAACAACCCCGAAACCCTTTATAGTTATTGCTCTCTTTCCAGAGCTATATCAAAAGCCTTTCAAATCAATGTCGCCGGTTTCCTGAGTGGGAATCACCCGTTTGGTTTGCTTCTGGATGATCTTGAAATGGTGGGCATCCTCGGGAGTAACCAGCGTGATCGCTTCCCCCGCCGACTCTGCCCGGCCCGTGCGGCCAATCCGGTGGATGTAGTCTTTAGACGAGCGCGGCAGGTCATAGTTGATCACGTAGGGCAGGTACTGCACGTCAATTCCCCGCGAGGCCAGATCAGTAGCCACCAGCACTGTTACTTTCCCTTTCTTAAACAAGGCCAGCGCCTCGGTGCGGGCTCCCTGGCTTTTGCCGCTGTGCAGCGCCACCGCTTTAATGCCGTTGTTCGCGAGTTTGGTCACCAGATGATCGGCGCGCTGGGTAGCGGAGACGAACACCAGCACCTGTTGCATGTTGTTGTGTTTGATGAGATAGCGCAGGAACGGACCTTTCCTTTCAGTGGCCACCAGGTAAGCCATCTCGGAGATCAGCGACGGCCCGGCGTCTTCCTCTTCTTTGATGTCCACCACAATAGGCTCATGCAGCAAAGTTTCCTGGATGGCGTCTACCTTCTTGTCCAGCGTGGCTGAGAACAAAAGATTCTGACGTCTTTTTGGTAAAAGAGCTAGAATTTGGCGCATCTCCTCCTCAAAACCCAGGTTCAGCATTTTATCGGCCTCGTCCAGCACCAGCGTTTCTACCTCAGACAAATGCACGGCTTTTGACTCCACCAGGTCCAGCAAGCGGCCCGGCGTTGCCACCAGGATATCGGTTCCCTGCAGTTTCATCATCTGCGGATTGATAGACACGCCTCCAAACACCGCCAAGGTCTTGATCTGGATAGGAATATGCGCGCTGAAAGTCAGGAATACCTCCCCCACCTGCAAAGCCAGTTCCCGCGTGGGCACCAGAATGAGCGCCTTCACGTAGCGGTTCCTGAAAGCCCGGTTCGTCTGCATTCTGTCCAGGATAGGCAAGGCGTAAGCCGCGGTTTTCCCCGAGCCCGTCTGCGCAATTCCCAGCAAATCCCGTCCCTTCAAAATCTCCGGGATGGCGATTTTCTGCACCGGGGTGGGTTGAGGGAAATTCTGAGTGGCCACGGCTTTGACAATGGCGGGCGATAAACCTAACTCTGAAAAGGACATACTTTAGTCTTGAAGGATATTGTAGCCCAAAGATAGCCTTTAAATACGGGTTCTGGATTGCTTAGGCCTCGGCGCCGGTGTCGGCAGCACTGCCTGGCGGGAAATTACGGATGATTTCCTCTGCCAGCACCTCCGGCGGATGCACCACATCCAGAGACAAGGCCTGAACGGGCACCTCCAGCGTGTTCAGCTGGGAGGCCAGCAAAGTAGCAGGCATGTAGTGCCCCTCCCGCGCGCTCAGGCGGCTCTGGAGCAAGGCCGCATCACCATTCAGGAAAGCTATTTTGAGCTCGTTTTTCAGGTTCTGCTGCAAAACCAGGCGGTACTTCTCCTTTAGCGCCGAACAGGCCAGTACAATCTCCTGCCCCGCTTTTTCCGCCTCCTGCAAAAGTCCGTTCAGTTTCAGAAGCCACTCAGCGCGGTCCTCGTCCGTAAGTGGAATGCCGCTGCGCATTTTCTCAATGCTGGGCGCCAGGTGGTAATCATCGGCGTCAAAGAAATGTAAGCCAAGTTTCTGCGCCAAAAGCTTCCCCACCGTGGTCTTTCCGCTCCCCGATACACCCATTACCATGTATGACATGTTCTTGATTTTTTTCCTCAAAGAAGCAGGATTTTCAGGATTGAACAAATTTTTTGGATTTAAGAATTAATAAGCAGGAACATTCAAAGCAATAAACAAGATTTTGAAATTTCGTAATGACGTAAAACCGGTACCTACAAAAAAACAGATGAGCTTGGACCAGATTACCTATAAAATCATTGGGTGCGCCATGGCGGTACACAGAACTTTGGGTAGCGGTTTTCAGGAAATTATCTACCAACGTTGTCTGGCCATTGAGTTGGAAAAAACAGGGCTTGGGTTTGAGCGTGAAAAAGAGCAATCCATCTTTTACCATGGTATTCAGGTAGGCTCCAGAAGGGCAGACTTTATTGTTGAAAAGGACATTGTGGTGGAGCTAAAGGCTTTACAGGCGCTGGAAGACATTCATTTTGTTCAGACCAAAAATTACCTGGTTGCTTATGGCTTACCTCTTGGTTTATTGATCAACTTCGGAGGCGCAAGCCTGCAATACAAGAAAATATTTCCTCGTCCCTGAAGCAGGATTTTCAGGATTGGAGGAATTTTCAGGATTGATCATGGAGATTTGAGTAGAGAAAAAATTAATATTAAGAGCGGCTTGGTAATTCATCAATCATACTTGAAAGTATACGCTTGTATTCTCCGTCCAAGTACATGCTCCTGTTTTAAGCCTGTATTCAGGAAAGTAGCTGCGAAATAGTGATGATAGCAAGTAAAGGGAAGCGTCCTTTATTATAGAAGAAAAGGATGAGCAAATTCCCGGTACTCCAATTTCATTTTAGCACCTACTTACTATAGTATCTCCCCTCCCCAGAATAGAGCAATTTTCAACTTTCAAATCCTAAAAATTTATTCAATCCTGAAAATCCTGCTCTACCTTTGCCCTAGATAAAAACACCAAGCACCCATGCCAGAGCAGAACCCTGAAGCCCGCATTTTGGAGCTTACCCAGCGCCTGAACTACCTTAACTACCAATATTACCAGAATAGCGTCTCGGAAGTGTCTGACTATGAGTTTGACCAGATGCTGAAAGAGCTGCAGCAGTTGGAAGAGCAGCACCCGCAATTCCGCTCAGACAACTCCCCCACCCAGCGTGTGGGCGGCACCATTACCAAGAGTTTTCCTACGGTAAAGCATAAATATCCCATGCTCTCCTTGGGCAACACCTACTCTGAGGATGAGGTGCGGGAGTTTGACACCCGCGTGCGTAAGGTCACCGGTGACCACGTGGAGTACGTTTGCGAGCTTAAGTTTGATGGGGTAGCCATGAGTCTCACCTATACCAATGGCGCGCTTACTGCCGGCGTCACCCGGGGCGACGGAACCCGCGGCGATGACATCACGCCTAACGTGCGCACCATCCGTACCATTCCGCTGCACCTGCATGGTGAGAACATCCCGGCAGAAGTAGAGGTGCGCGGTGAGGTATTCATGCCTTTCTCCGTGTTTGAGGAACTGAACAAAGAGCGCGAGGAGATTGGGGAGGCATTGATGGCCAACCCTAGAAACGCCACCTCCGGCACGCTCAAGCTGCAGGATTCCAAAGAAGTGGCCCGCCGCCGCCTGAGCATGTTCGCTTATAGTCTGCTCAGCACCCCTACCCTGTTCGACAGCCACTCACAGAGTTTAGAGGCCTTGCAGCGTTGGGGACTAAACGTATCGCCTACCTGGCGCGTGTGCGTCACCATTGAAGAGGTAATGGACTTCATCCATGAATGGGAAACCAAGCGTTTTGAACTGCCCATCGCTACGGACGGTATTGTGGTGAAGGTGAACTCCTATGCGCAGCAGGAGGAGTTGGGCTATACGGCCAAGAGTCCGCGTTGGGCCATGGCCTACAAGTACAAAGCCATGGAAGCCATCACTGATCTGCTGGGCATTGAATACAACGTGGGCCGCACTGGCGCTGTGACGCCAGTGGCGCTCATGAAACCAATACTGCTGGCGGGCACCACCGTGAAGCGTGCTTCCCTGCACAACGCCAACGAGATAGAACGCCTGGGGCTGATGATCGGGGACAAAGTGGTGGTAGAGAAAGGCGGCGAGATCATTCCCAAGGTGACGGCGGTAAAAACTGAACTGCGCCCGGAGAACGCCGAAGCTATTATCTACCCTACTATTTGCCCGGCCTGCAACACCGCACTGGTGCGCACCGAGGGTGAAGCCAACCACTATTGCCCCAATGAGAAAGGCTGCCCGCCGCAGGTGAAAGGCAAACTGGAGCACTTCATCAGCCGAAAGGCCATGAACATCATGAGTCTGGGCGAAGGCAAGATTGAGTTGCTGGTGGAACAAGGTCTGGTCACCAGCCCCGACCATCTGTATGATCTCACTTATGACACGCTGTTCGGGCTGAAAAAGACCTTTGTGAACGAAGAGACCGGCAAAAGTCGGGTGGTGACGTTTCAGAAAACCACCGTGGAGAACATCCTCAAAGCGTTGGAGAACTCCAAGGAAGCACCATTTGACCGGGTGCTGTTTGCCCTGGGTATCCGGTTTGTAGGGAACACAGTAGCGCAGAAACTGGCCCAGCACTTCCGGAACATAGACGCCCTGCGCACCGCCACCGAGGAAGAACTCATTGCCGTGCCCGAGATCGGGGGCCGCATTGCCGCCTCGGTGCGGGAGTACTTCCAGGATGTAGCCAATGTACATTTGGTGGAACGCCTGCGCATTCATGGGTTGCAACTGGACCTGGGTGAGGTGGCCGTGGTAGAACCCCAATCCGATAAACTGGCGGGCCTCACCTTTGTGGTGTCCGGGGTATTCTCCGGCTACTCCCGCGAGGAACTGCAGGATACCATTGTGGCCAACGGCGGCAAGATTGTCTCCTCTATCTCCAAGAAACTGTCTTACCTGGTAGCCGGCGACAAAATGGGTCCTAGCAAACTGGAGAAAGCCACTACCTTGGGCGTGAAAATCTTAAGCGAAGAGGAATTCAACCAGATGTTGACGTAAACGGTTTTTGGCACAGACGCTCGCAGGACCTCCGGACGCTGCGAGGTCTTTTGAGCACACGGTAATACCATCGGCTAATTGTTCTCCTTTAAAGCGGGAAAAGGATGCATCCCTTGTAAGCGGTATATTGAGACTGCTACAAGGTTGTTGCATTGCTTCTGGGCAAATAGGGAAAATGTAAAAGGTGATTTAGGCATCGTTTTAGAAAAACAGGCCTAAATCACCTTTTTTGCTTAGATTCTGGGATAGCGCCTGCTCAAAAGACCTCGCAGCGTCCGTAGGTCCTGCGAGCGTCTATGCCAACTGATATCCCCAGTCTTTACATCTCCTCAAACTTCTTCTCCTCCCCAGGAAATCAAAAAACCTACTGGGAAAGACCATCCTTTCGTTTCAAAACACAATAAAATTGTACAAAAGGTGTAACGCTTCGCTTCTATCCTCGTTCGTGTAGGAAACTGTGTAGACCTTTAAAACTATGACATTCAAGCCACTGCCAATTGAGAGAAACAAGGAAGGAAAGGTGCGGACCGTGGGTTTTGAGTTGGAGTTCGCCAATGTGGGCATCAAAGAATGCCTGGAGATTGTGCAGGTGCTGTACGGGGGCGATATTGAATGGGAAAACCGATTCTCGGCTAAGCTGGTGAACACCCGGCTGGGAGACTTCAGCGTGGAGATAGACCTGAAGCTGCTCACCGAGAAACAATATAAAACGCTCTTCGAGAAGCTGAACATTGACGTGGAACATGTCAAACTGGGCAATGAGACCTTGGAGAGTTTCATAGACGATGCCCTGGAGGCCGTGATCCAGAAAGTGATTCCCTATGAAATAGGGGTGCCGCCGCTTCCCTATGACCAGCTGGAACAATTGGAGGTGCTGCGCCAGACCTTGTATGAGCACCACGCCAAAGGCACCGAGGCCTTCATCACCAATGCCTTCGGGACGCACATCAACACCGAGATCCCCGATACCGAGCCTGACACCATCCTGCGGTACATCAGGGCGTTTCTGCTTTTGTACCCCTGGCTTCTGGAGGCTGGCGAGACTGATTTCGCCCGCAAGAACCTTACCTCGTTCATTAATCCTTTCCCGGCCGAGTACAACCGGCTGGTGTTGGACCCGGCCTACGCGCCCACGCTGGAACAACTCATAGACGACTACCACCAGTATAACCCAGACCGGAACCGCCCGTTGGATATGTACCCCCTCTTTGCCTCCGTGCGGCCTGAGCAAGTGAACCAGTATACAAACCTGGGCAGCGTAAAAGCCAGAAAGACTTTCCATTACCGCCTGCCCAACTCCTGTATCTCTGACCCAGACTGGACCCTGGCCCAGGAATGGAACAATTGGGTAGTCATTGAAGAACTGGCCAATGACCCAAACCGCATCACCCAGATGAGCAAAGAATACCTCAGCCTGAAAGAGAACACCCTCATTGGGTTTGAAAAAAAATGGTGCAAACAAACTGAGCAGTGGCTACCGTAAAGAAGACCAACTATAAGATCCACCGTAACCGGCCCACTATTGGCATTACCGGCCCAGACAAGGGCGGCGAGGTGGCGTGGGTATTCACGGCCTTCGGGGTTTTGCTGGCCGGCGGCCGACCCGTGCATATCACCCCGTCAAACCCGCGTACCGCCGATGGCCTGCAGGGCCTCATTGTGGGCGGCGGCGCCGATGTGGATCCTAAGACGTATCAGCAGGAATCGGTCTTTCAGGAGTACCTCAAACGCACGCTCAAGAACCCCAGGAAAAACTTCTTCCAGAGAATCTGGCGCTTCACCCGCTGGATCTACTACCCTGCCCTTTTCTTCGTGCGCAAACTCTTCAGCCGAAAGCCGCAGTGGTCACTGGACCATGACCGCGACCACCTGGAGTTTCAACTCATAGACCAGGCAGTAAAAAAGAACCTGCCGGTGCTGGGCATCTGCCGGGGCTCACAGCTATTGAATGTGTACTTCAGGGGAACCCTGCACCAGGACATCAGCGATTTCTACAAAGAAGAGCCCAATCCGTCCAGCATTTTTCCGGTGAAGAAAGTCACCTTCAAGCCAGGCAGCAAACTGGAGCAGATTATAGGGGCCCCAAAACTCAAAGTGAACGCGCTGCACCACCAGGCGGTACATACCCCCGGCAAAGGCCTTGACATAGTGGCCACAGAATCTAACGGGGTGGTGCAGGCCATTGAACATGTGGGGCGGGATTTTATCATGGGCGTGCAGTGGCACCCAGAATACCTGCCCCGAAGACAGGAACAACGCCGGCTCTTTCAGACCCTGGTGCAGAAAGCCAGGGAGGTGAACCGGCAGATTGAAGAACCAGATATGGCAGATGCCCTGGCCCAACCACGTGATGCCGCCCTGGTGTCACTGGACCAGCAGGTAGCGGAAACCGCCGAGAAAAGCGCACTGTAAGAATGGCTTGACAATATCTTGTTGCAAAGGACAAGCTGATTGTGTTTCAGCCTTGTTTTGGTGAAATCAGCTTTAAAACAAAAAAAGCGGCCGGATTAAATCCGGCCGCTTTTCCTTTCTACTAAATCAATTAAACAACTAAACCTTAGGTTTTACTAGCACTAATACAACCAGCAAGGCTTTGGATTGTTTGTTCTTTTCTAAAATTTATTCTTACAGAATACGCATCTCTATGCGGCGGTTAAGCTGGCGGTTCTCTTCTGAGGTGTTGGGGGCATCTGGTTGGGTCTGGCCGTAGCCTTTGGCCTGGAAAATAGAAGCCGGGGCGCCTTTGGAGACCAGGTATTTCACCACGGCTTTGGCCCGGGCCTCGGAGAGTTTCTGGTTTGCGGCTGGCTGACCTACGTTATCGGTGTGGCCGGCAATCTCCACCTGTATCTTGGGGTTAGCCTTTAGGAACTGGAAGATTTTATTCAGTTCTGTCTGCGACTCTGGCCGAAGTTCGGCTTTGCCGGTGTCAAAGAAGATGTTGCTGAGCACGGCTTTGGCGCCTTTACCCAAAGGCTGCAGGTAGAAGTCCAGGGCCAGCGGCGCCGAGGTGGAGGTTGCTGCAATATGGCGGCTTTCCAGCACGTGGTCTGGCGCTGTCACATACAAGGCGTAGCGTTGCTTCTGGTTCAGGACAATGGTATACGCGCCCGAGGTGCCATCTGAGTTCACCTGCTGGGAGATCACGCTGGCTGAATCCAGGTCATACACCTGCACGGTGGCTTTGAGCGGCTTTTTGGTGACGGCGTCAAACACCCGGCCCTGGGCAAAGGAAGAAACCGTTTTGCTTTTCCAGACCTCAGGCACCTCAAACTGCAGCAAGGCTACTTCGGCTTTGGTCCCCGCCACCGCCTGACCCGAGTAATAACCGGTTTTGTTGTCGGGGGAAATGAAGATGGAGCTTTCGTCGCGGTGGGTGTTCAGCGGGTAGCCCATGTTCTGGGGCGTGCCCCAGCCGTTTTGCTCCCGGTTTACCTTAAACAGGTCCAAACCGCCCATGCCCTGCAATCCATCCGTAGCGAAGTACAGGGTGTTGCCACTGGCGTGCAGGAAAGGCGAGTTCTCGCGGCCCGGGGTATTCACTTTGGGCCCCAGGTTCACCGGCAGGCTCCAGTTGCCGTCATCCTGCTGTTTGGTCATCCAGAGGTCCTCGCCCCCTTGCCCGCCTTTGCGGTTAGAGGCAAAGTAAATGGTGCGCCCATCCGCCGAGAGACTTGGTTGGGAATCCCAGGAAGGGGTGTTCACGGTTCGGCCCATGTTTTTGGGTTTGCTCCACTCATTACCCTCGCGGTAGCTGATGTACAGGTCGCAGGAGCCATAGGAATCCTGGCGGTTGCAGGAGGTGAAGACCAATACCCGGCCATCACCGGATAGTGAGGCGGCTCCTTCGTTCAATTCTGAGTTGATGGCATCTGAAATAGGAACTGCGGATTGCCACTGCCCATCCTTGCGGGAGGCCAGGTACAGATTTTCATCGTCCAGTTCCCCGCTGCCGTTGCGGGCAGTGAATAGCAGCGCCTGTTGGTCGGCAGTGAGCACCGGGGAGTACTGCAGGTTGAATTTGTTTACCCCCTCACCCAGCGGCTGGGGTTTGAAGTCTACCGGCGTTTTGATGGCGTTTTGGGCAAATTTGGCATTTTCCAGTTGCTGGGTCGCGCGCTGCATCTGGCGGCTGTTCTTCTTCCCGTACTGCATGTAGTGCTGGTAATAGGTAGAAGCCTGGTCATATTGCCCCCGGGCGAAGGCCAGATCAGCGTAGTTGTAATAATCGGCGGAGCGGCCGGGTTTTAAGTCCATTTTGGCCAAACCACGGCGGAAATACTGGTAAGCCTCCTCCTCTTTCTGCAGTATACGGTACAAACCAGCGGCCTCCAGGTAAGCCTCGCCAAAGGTGGTATCCCGTTTCACGGCGTCATTGAACGATGACAGCGCCTTCTCAAAATCCCGGGCCTGGATGTATTTCAATCCTTCCTGGTAAGCGTTCTGGGCTTTTTTATTCGCAGAGCCACCTTCTATTGGCTTTTGGGCAGATGCCTGGGTGGTTAACTGGAGAAAGAAGAAAAAGAAAAGGCAAAGAAGCGGGAGACGCTGCATGGTTTAGGGGATATTCAGGAATTTATGGGTTTGCAACGAAATGCGCCACTTAGGGTTGCTTTTCACATACTCCACAATCTGGGGCATCATCACGTCAGCTTTGCTCCACTCGGGTTGCAGGTAGAGGCGCGTGTTAGGTCCCACCTGCGAGGCATGTTCCTCGGCCCAGGCGAAATCGCTTTTGTTGAACACAATCACCTTCAGTTCGCCGGCGTGCGGCTGTACGCTGGGGTGCGGACCCTTGAATTTCTTGGGCGAAAGGCAGATCCAGTCCCAGGTTCCGCTCAAAGGGTAAGCCCCCGAGGTCTCTATGAATGTCTGGATGCCGCGTTTCTGCAGTTCTGAGGTAAGGTAATCCAGGTTGTAGATCAACGGCTCGCCGCCCGTCACCACCACGGCTTTGCCGGGGTATTGCTCGGCCTGCTGCACAATCCAATCGGTATCGGTGAGGGGGTGCAGGTTCGCATCCCAGGACTCTTTCACGTCGCACCAGTGGCACCCTATGTCGCAACCGCCCAACCTGATGAAGTAGGCGGCTTTGCCGGTGTGGTACCCTTCGCCCTGGATGGTGTAAAAATGCTCCATCAAAGGCAGTTTGGTGCCGTCTTTGGGTACTGTGTGCACTGAGGCAATCTTGATATCTGCTGTCGCTTCCAATTTCTGAGTAATAAGCTAAACGGTTTAGGACCCGTTTTCATGAAAACTGTCCCAAAACGTGAATTGTTGTATTAACCCAACATCTATTCAACGGTATAAGTTGCCGCGCGGGCATGCTTTACCAATTGGATTTTGCTTGGGCGCCGCAAAGTTAACTATTCCTGCCCAGAGTTGCAGACCGGCTTTTTCGAGTGATTTCCCGTGGTCCAATAAAATTTTTTCAGCTTTTCACTTTTTCCTTTGATAATTTTTCAGAAATTGCCAGTACCAATGGCACAAACTCTCAACATAGTATCCCTTCTGCTTTCTCCTGCCATTCAGGAGACGGGTACCGGTGTGTTGGCGTTTTCCATTACCACAGGCATTATTACCATTACCCCTCCGGGGGTATAGCTGCACATATCGTCCCTTCCAAAGGCCAAATTCTAGCTGGCCTTTTCGGCCTGCGGCCGGAAATCACCGTAACAATTATCGTTTCCTAAAAGCCTGATCTTATGCTGGTTTTGAAATTTGGAGGTACCTCCGTGGCCAATGCCGGGGCCATCCGTCAACTGATCTCCATTCTGCGGGAGAAAAACAACCCTAAAATGCTGGTGGTGGTCTCCGCCATGTCCAAAGTCACCGATCTGCTCATCAGCCTGTACCAGAAGGCCGCGGCCCATGACGTCACCTACCTGGAGCTCCTTTCGCATCTGGAGAGCAAGCACATGGAGGCCATTGAGGAACTGGTACCCATGAGCCAGCAGATTGACATCAAAGGCCGCATCAAGATGATTTTCCGGGAGTTGGAAGACTTGTGCCGCGGCATTTACCTTTTGGATGAGCTCAGCGACTCTACCAAGGCTCGGGTTATGGCCTACGGCGAGCGCCTGTCCTCGGCCATTGTGTCGGTGGCGTTCCAGCACCACGGTCTGCCCAACGTGCTGGTAGACAGCCGCGACTTCATCCAAACCGACAACAATTACCTCAACGCCAAGGTGAACCTCAAAGCCACCTACGCCTTTATGCGAGACAACCTGCCACAGGCGGATCTCCTAGTGGCACCCGGCTTCATCGCCCGCTCCGGCGATGGCAAAACCACCGTTCTGGGCCGGGGCGGGTCTGACTATACCGCTTCACTGTATGCTGCTGCCTTGAATGCTGATCTGCTGGAGATCTGGTCCGATGTGGACGGCATGTACACCACTGATCCGCGCAAAGCGGCGGCCGCTTACTCAATTGAGGAACTGAGCTACGAGGAAGCCATGGAGCTGGCCTATTTCGGGGCGAAGGTGCTGTACCCGCCTACCATCGCGCCCTTGGTGGCGGCCAAGATTCCGCTGGTGCTCAAGAACACCTTCAACCCTTCGCATAAGGGAACACTCATCTCGGCCAACCCCACTCCTAGTCCGCAGAACGTGAAGGGAATTTCCTGCATTGACCACATTGCGGTGCTCACCATCAGCGGGAGCGGTATGGTGGGCGTGCCCGGCGTGGCCATGCGGCTGTTCAAGGCCGTGGCCCTGGAGTGCATAAACGTCTACTTTATCACGCAGTCCTCTTCCGAGCAAAGCATCACCATTGGCCTGGCCGAGGCCGAGGGAGAAAAAGCGGCGCACGCCATCAACGAGGAGTTTGCCGGTGACATTGAGCAGGGCCTTCTGAACCCGGTAAGTGTAGAGACGCCCATGAGTATTGTGGCCATTGTAGGAAACGGCATGGTGCAGCAACCCGGCATCGCGGGCAAGGCTTTCTCGCTACTGGGTGACCATAACATCAACATTAGGGCCATCGCGCAGGGTGCTACTGAGCGGATTATCTCCGTGGTTTTGAACACCAATGACGCCCACCGCGCCGTGAATCTGCTCCATGATAGGTTCTTCCTGGCAGTCCCGGAGAAACCAACCGCTACGCTGGCTTAAACGCTTTACCCGAAGTTTTCAAAATTCAAGCAATAAACTAACCATCTTAAACTGATTAACAGACCTCTACCAGTTTAAAGTCTTAGGTCTGACATACAGATACAGCGCCTTTCTTATGGATAACAACGATTTTGTCAAAGCCTACGCCCCGGCTACGGTGGCCAATGTCTGCTGCGGCTTTGACGTGCTGGGCTTTGCCCTGGACGCTCCCGGAGATGAAGTATGGGCCCGTAAAACCGATACCCCGGGTGTCACCATCTCCGCCATCCACGGCATTAATGGACTTTCCACTGATGCCAACGAGAACGTGATAGGCGTGGTGGCCCAGAAAATGCTGGAGGCCCTGAACATAACCCACGGTCTGGAGTTGCAGCTGCACAAAGGCATGCCCGTGGGCAGCGGCCTGGGGAGTAGTGCCGCCAGTTCGGCCGCCGCGGCCTTCGCCGTGAACGCACTGTTAGGTTCGCCTTTCACAACGCAGGAACTGGTAATGTACGCCATGGAAGGCGAGCGCAAAGCCTCTGGTTCTGCCCACGCCGACAATGTAGCCCCTTCTCTTCTAGGTGGGTTTGTGTTGGTACGGGATTATGAGCCCCTGGATGTTGTGTCGTTAGGGGTGCCGCTGGAATTGTATTGCACCATTCTATACCCGCAGATAGAACTCAAAACTTCGCTGTCGCGCAGCATCCTTAAACAGGAAATCCCGCTCAAGAAAGGCATCCGGCAGTGGGGAAATCTGGCGGGTTTGATGGCTGGACTATTGAAGAAGGATTATGGCTTGGTTGGGCGCAGTTTGCATGATGAGATCTTTGAGCCAGAGCGCTCGGTGCTCATTCCTTTGTTCAAGCAGGTCAAAGATGCCGCCATAGGTGCTGGGGCTTTGGGAGCCGGAATTTCGGGCTCGGGGCCATCTATTTTCGCTTTGTCGGCTACGCTGGAGCAGGCCCAGGAGGTGAAGAAAGCCATGGAAGCCGTTTACGCCGGCAGCGGAATTGAAACCAAAACGTATGTATCACAGGTGCCGGACCAGGGCGTACGCTTGGTGGCCCAGTCAACCTTCCAACCCGCCGTATCGCTATGAAATACTACAGCACCAATGACTACGCTGCCCAGATGAGTTTCAAGGAAGCCGCCATTAAAGGACTACCCCAGGACAAAGGGCTCTTCTTCCCGCATGAGATCCCTACCCTGGGCGAAGACTTTTTTGAAGCGCTCCCTTCCCTCTCGCTGCCCGAGATTGCCTTTGAAGTTTTACAACCCTATGTCACCCCAGATATTTCACCGGACGACCTGCGTAAGATCTGCGCCGAAGTGTTCAATTTCCCGATTCCGTTGGTGGAGGTGGAGAAGGACGTCTACGCCCTGGAGCTGTTCCATGGGCCTACCTGCGCTTTCAAAGACGTAGGCGCCCGGTTCATGTCCCGGTGTTTGCAGGCCTTTGCGGAGCCTGGCCGTCCGGTTACCGTACTGGTGGCCACCTCAGGCGATACCGGCAGCGCCGTAGCCAACGGTTTCCTGGGCCTCGACAACATTGACGTAGTGGTCGTGTACCCTCAACAGGGCGTGAGCGAGATCCAGGAAATGCAGTTCACCACCCTGGGCCAGAACACCAGCGCCGTAGGCATTGAAGGCACCTTTGATGATTGCCAAACCCTTGTGAAACAGGCTTTTTCAGACGAAGAGTTAAACCAGAAGAAGAACCTTTCCTCGGCCAATTCTATCAATGTGGCGCGGTGGCTCCCCCAAATGGTGTATTACTTCTATGCCTGGGGCCAATGGAAAAGTCTGAACCCAGAGGCTGCTGAGATCACTATCGCGGTGCCCAGCGGAAACTTCGGGAACCTGGCTGCCGGATTGTTGGCCCGCCAGATGGGCTTACCCGTTACCTACTTTGTAGCCGCCACCAACCGCAACCGCATTGTACCCCATTATCTAGAGACCGGGGAGTATGCACCTGCTGCCTCGGTATGCACCATTGCCAACGCCATGGATGTGGGGAATCCCAACAACTTTCCGCGCATCCAGGAGCTGTTCCGCCATGAACTGGGGGCCATGCAACAGGTGGTCAAAGGCTTCTGGGCCGATGACGAGGAAATCAAAGGCACGATTAAACTGGTGCACCAGGACACAGGCTACCTCTTAGACCCGCACGGCGCCATCGGGTACCTGAGTCTGCGCCAATTACTGCCTGAGCTGAAAACCCCGGGAATTTTCCTGGAAACCGCGCACGCGGCCAAATTCAAGAAAAGCATGGAAGAAGTCTTAGGCCAGGAGATAGAACTGCCGGAGCAACTGAAGGTCTTCCAGGGTCGGCAGAAACAAGTCACCGATATGCCCAATGACTTTGCCGGGTTCAAACTGCTCTTGATGCAGGAACATAAGGAAGGAACCCTGTAATGACGTTTAGAAGTGCTTTTACCTTAAGTGAGTCCTAAACGGAAAACGCCTCACCTGCTCAGGGCAGGTGAGGCGTTAAATTTATTGAGGTTGTGCTTTATTTAATTTGAGCGTTGAGTTAGCGTAGCGCTCTACGCTACAAAGGACAGCCAATCTCCTGATTGGCGGGCTATCAGCGCAGACGCTCGCAGGTCCTCCGGACGCTACGAGGTCTTGGAGCAGCCTGTATTGCCTCGGCAACCATTTCATATTTCTATGGCGCTGAAGTTATAGTTCTAGAAGGTGATTCTTCATTTAGGGCTGTTTTCAAAAAATCAGTTTAAATACAGAAACGCCTCAGCTGCATTGTGCAATTGAAGCGTTTCTGTTTTATGGCTTATTCTAAGCGTGTACTTCTTTCTTAGCGGCCCTAAGGGTGTTCTTCAGCAGCATAGAGATGGTCAACGGACCTACGCCGCCAGGTACCGGGGTGATGTAGCTGCATTTAGGGGCTACTCTCTCAAAATCCACGTCGCCGCGTAGTCTCCAACCTCTTTCGCGGGTGGGATCGGTAACGCGGGTGGTTCCTACGTCAATCACCACGGCGCCTTCTTTCACCATGTCCTCGGTGATGAGGCCGGGTTTGCCAACGGCCACGATCAGAATATCCGCCTGGCGGGTGTGGTGCGCTAGATCAACAGTGTTGCGGTGGCAGATGGTGACGGTAGCCTCGCCGGGGATGGTGCATTTGCTCATGAGAATGCTGATGGGCGTTCCCACGATGTTGCTGCGGCCCACTACCACGCAGTGTTTGCCTTTGGTTTCAATGTTGTAGCGCTCCAGCAATTGCATGATGCCGTAGGGTGTGGCGGGCAAATAGGCCGGCAGACCGGCTACCATGCGACCTACGTTCACCGGGTGGAAACCGTCCACGTCTTTCTTGTAATCCAGCACTTCCAGCACTTTGTTCGGATTGATATGCTTGGGCAGGGGTAACTGCACAATCAATCCATCAATGGCGTCATCCTCATTTATCTCCCTGATCTTATCCAACAGTGCTTCTTCGGTGATATCGTCCTCGTAATGCAACAGCGTGGACTCAAACCCTACGCGCTCGCAGGCCAGTACTTTGTTGTTTACATACGTCATTGAACCACCGTCATGGCCAACCAGAATAGCGGCCAAGTGTGGTACCTTTCCTCCTTGTTCTTTGATGTGGGCAACTTCTGCGGCAATCTCGCTTTGGATGGCTTCAGAGGTTTTCTTTCCGTCTAAAAGGGTCATGGGTAAGAGAATGAGAGATGATACGAAGCACAAAAGTACATGCCAATGGGGAAAGGTCCACGGGTTTTCGCAGTTATTTCCTGAGCCTGAGTTATATATAAGAAAAAAGATATTCCAGTTTGGCTTAGTGCAAGTCTTATTGCACCTAACACCGTAATTAATCCTGTCTTATAGCCTTTTATGAAAAAAGAAGCTTAAAACGAGACGAGGAAAATCCGAAGTTTGAACTGTCCATTACAGAAATTACAAGGTCCGTTCATCAGCTTTACTTCACATCAAAGGCATCTCTATGGACCCGAACTCGTCTGTAAAAGAAAAATCCCTTTCGGAGCTGTTATTGGGAAAACGGGCCTGAAAGGGATTTCTGATTATTGGTGTTCAGGGTAGATCAATGCACGTCTACCGGCACGTTGGAGTTCTTCTTGAACTTCTGCAAGTAGAGCAGCGGAATGGAGCAGAGCATGATCATCCCCGATACCCAGAAGGCATCGGTGTAGGACAAGAGCGCGGTCTGTTTCATCACCATGCCTTCAATGGCTTTGTAAGCGGCTTTCTGCGCGTCCATGAACGTGTAGCCTTTGCTCAGGAAGTTCTGCATAAGGCCATTCAAACGCTGCGTGAACACGGGATTATACTCGTTGATGTTCACCAGCAGGTTATTGCGGTGGAAGCCCTGGCGCACGTGAATGAGCGTGGTCAAGGCCGCTATCCCGAAGGAGCCGCCCAACTGGCGCATCATGTTGTTCAGACCGGTCCCCTGCCCTACCTCAGGTCCTTTCAGGTCCTGAATCGCCAGCGTGGTCAAAGGCACGAACAGCAGCGCCATCCCGATTCCCCTGATCGCCAGGGGCCAGAAGAAGTCACCGGTGCCCGAGAGCAAGGTGGAGTGGTTCATCATCATCGCGAAGACAAAGAACAGGAGCATCCCGCCGGTTGCCATAAACTGGGCCGGCACACCGCGCTGCAGCATCTTCCCGATGAACGGCATCATCATGATGGTGAACAGACCACCCGGCAACAGCAGCTTACCCGATTGCTGCGCCGTGAAGCCCAGCAGCCCTTGCGTAAATACCGGGAACACGAACATGGAGCTGTACAACCCGAAACCCAGCACAAACGAGGTGAACATGCCCACCGAGAAACTCCGGTGCCGCATGATCTTGAAGTTCACAATGGGGTACTCAAACGTGAGCTCACGCCAGATGAAGAGCAGCGTCCCGATGACCGCCGTGGCGGAAAGCACAATGATGTAGGTGGCCGCAAACCAATCCTCGGTCTCGCCTTTCTCCAGCACAATCTGCAGACTGCCCACGGCAATGGCCAGCAGCGCAATGCCCCACCAATCCACGGGTTTGCCGCCCAGCTCGCGTGGCGTCTTCTTGATGAAGAGGTACGTGGCAATGGCAGCCATAATGCCCACCGGAATGTTCACGTAGAAAATCCAGGGCCAGGAGTAGTTATCGGTGATGTACCCCCCGATGGTGGGTCCCAGCGTGGGTCCTACCACCGCGCCCAATCCGAACAAGGCCGTGGCGGTTCCTACCTGTTCCTTAGGCCAGGCCTCCAGCAGGATGGACTGCGAGGTGGACAGCAATCCGCCCCCGGCCAAACCCTGCAGAATCCTGAAGATCACCAGTTCTTCCAGGCTGGTGGCGTTCCCGCACAGGAAAGACACCAGGGTGAACACGATGATGGAGAACAGGAAGTAGTTCTTGCGGCCAAATCGGCTGCCCAGCCACCCCGACATAGGCAGAATGATCACGTTGGCCACCGCGTAACCCGTCACAATCATGGCCACGTCTTCCAGCGTGGCGCCCAGGTTCCCCTGGATCTGCGGCATGGCCACGTTCACGATGGTGGTGTCAATGAGCTCCAGCAGCGCCGCCGAGATCACCGTAATGGTGATGGCCCATTTTCTTAATCCAGTTTCAGCCATAGCTTATTCTTGCGTCAGGACCGATGTTTTCACGCTCATGCCTGGGCGCAGTTTCTTCATCAGTTCTGGAGAGGCTTTGATTTTGATTTTCACGGGTACGCGCTGTACCACTTTCACGAAGTTACCGGTAGCGTTGTCCGGGGGCAGCAATGAGAACTTGGCGCCGGTGGCCGGTGAGAAGTTATAGATCTCCCCTTCCACGTTGGCTTCCGGGAAAGCGTCTACCTCAATCTTCACTTTCTGTCCCTCGCGGATGTTCTCCAGTTGGGTTTCCTTGAAGTTGGCGGTCACGAAGATGCTGTTGTCATTCACGATGGAGAACAGGCTCTGGCCGGCTTGCACCAACTGACCTTTCTGCACGTTTTTCTTCGATACAATGCCGCTGGCCGGCGCCGTGATGGTGGTGTAAGACATCTGCAGTTTGGCAAAGTCCACATCGGCCTGGCGCTGGTTTACGCCCGTGTTGGTCACCGCCAGTTGCGAGCGGGTAGTACCTACCTGCTGCAAAGCGGCTTTGTACTGGTCCTGCGCGGCCTGGTAGTTCGCCTGGGCCACGTCGCGGTCGGCTTTGGCCTGGTCAAACTGCTGCTGGGTAATAGAACCGTCTTTGATCAGGTTCGCGAAGCGGTTGTAGTCCTGGGTAGCTTTCCAGAGACGCACGCGGGTGGCCTCAATGTTCGCCTTGGCGGTGGTAGCAGTGGCGGCGGTGGCGGTAATCTGAGCCTGATTTACGCCGGTGCTGGCACTGGCGCCTTGTGAAGCAGCCATAGCCTGCTCTACTTTGATGGCGTAGTCACGGTCATCCAGTTTCACCAGCACCTGGCCTTGCGTTACGTGGGTGTTTTCCTCAAACATGATGGTATCCACGTAGCCGCTTACGCGCGCCACCACTGGGCTGATATCGGCGTCAATCTGGGCGTCATCGGTGTCTTCGTGCTTGCTGAAATACAGGTATTCTTTCACGCCAAAGAATCCACCAATGATCAGGACCAGGCCCAGGATGATGGGAATTACTTTGTTCGATTTCTTTTTCTCAGTTTCCATTTGGGTTATATGCGGTAATTAGTTAAGGATATTTCCGGTTGATTTTAATAAGGTATAGTAAGCCAGGCCAGCGTCTGCTTTGGCCAGTTCCAGGTTGATGAGCGCCTGGTACAGGCGGGTCTGCGCCTCAATTCTGTCGGTAGCCGAGGCCACTTTGTTCGTGTAGCGCGAGGCCTCGCTGCGGTCGTTCTCCTCGGCTTGCGCGATGGAGGTCTGCAGGATGTTGATTTTGTCCAGGGCCAAGAGGTAGCGCTGGTAGTTCTGGTTCACCTCGGTTTTCAGTTGGTCGGTGGTCAGCTCGCGGCTGATGTCCAGCTGGGTTCTCTGGATTTTCGCCTCAGCAATCTTGTTTTTATTTGTCCAGAGGCGGTCAAAGTTCCAGGCGGCAGTCAGACCTACCGTCCCGATGGCCAGATAACCACGGGCCGGCGGAATCACGGAACCGCTGGGATTGATGTGGTAGGCATCGGCGGAGGCCACCAGGGCGGGCAGCGCATCGGCTTTGATAGACTTGATGTTGTTATCGGCGGCGCGGCTGTTCAGGTCAATGGCCTGCAGTTCCTTCCGGTTGGCCAAGGCAGAATCCACGTAAGCGGCCAAAGACACGTTGCGGCCGTCCGGCGCGGCGGCGTTTTCCACTACCAGGTCATTGTTCTCCGGCAAGCCCAGCAGCACGTTCAGGTTATAGACCACAATCTTGCGGTTCGTCTCCAGGTCGGCGCCGGTGAGCTCCACATTGCTGCGCTGCAGCTGGAAGCGCAACACATCGTTCTTGGTCACAATGCCCTGCTCAAAGAACCGCTTCGCCTGCTTTATCTGCTTGTCAATGGCCTGCAGGTTCTGCGCCACCACTTTCTGGCTCTGCTGCAGCTTATAAAGGTTGAAGTAGGCATTGGTCACGTGGAAGGCAATCTCGTCTTTGTCCTTCTCGGCGTCCAGACGAGCCACCTGGGCCATCAGGTCAGTGGATTCTTTGGCGTACTTCAGTTTGTTTCCGGCAAAGATCACCTCCTGAACAGAAACCGTTCCTAAGAAGGCATCGGCGCGCTTGGGCAGGAAAAACGGCTCAGCGTCTTTGGACATCTGCAGGATGTTAGAAGGGATCTCGGCGTGGTTGTAGGTGTAGCTGGCGCTGGCTTTAGGCTTGGCCTCGTCTTTCACCTGGTTGTAGCGCGAAATGGCCTGGTCAATCTTGGTTTGGGAAAGGCGCAGTACCTTGCTATTCTGCACCCCTATTTGCACGGCTTCCTGCAGGTTCAGGTGTTTGGCTTCCTGGGCCGCCACCGGTTGGGCAAACGCCATCAGGAAACTAAAGCCTCCTACCACGGCCGCCGAAAGGACACTCCGTCCAAAGGCAGGACGCTCAGCAGAAGCATTATTTCTCAGTTTCATTTTTAAGTAAGTGTGTTTTAAGAGAATCTTGTAAATAAGCCAGCAGGCGCGGCTTCATTTCTTCCTGCAGCACCTGGTCATCCATCAAATCCATTTTCAGGATCTTGGAGGCCAGCCGGCGGGAGTTGATAAGATAGTTTACCGTCCCGAAGATGCCGGCCACGGTCATTTCAATGTCTACTTCCCGGAACTCGCCTTTCCGGATGCCTTCTGCCAGCACCTGGTGCACCAGCATCACATTCTGGTAAAGGTTTTCCAGCACGAAGTCGGTCACCTCGGACCCGGTGCGGATCACGGAGATCTCGCGGAAGATGATTTTGTGGAAGTATTTGCTCGTGGCCACCCGGCTCACATACAGCTGCACGATCTGGTTAATTTTCTCCCAGCACGGCATGTCTTGGTGGGCGATCATCTCAAACTCTTTCCTGGTTGAGGACATCCGGCGTTCTACTACCGCCTTCAGCAGGCCGTCTTTGGACCCGAAGTAGTAATTGAGCATGGCCATGTTCATGCCTGCCTCCTGGGCCAGCAACCGGGTAGAAGCGCCATCGTAGCCCATCTCGCCAAACACGCGTTCCGCCACGTTCAGCAGGTGCTCTTTCTTGTCTATTTTTTCTTTCTCTGCCATTTTATAAAGTGGCGCAAAGTTAATCAATCGATTGATTAATAAACAAGGCAAGATTCTGTTTTGTTTCCGATTTTATGAAAATGCATGAAAAACGAAGGGAGTTGTTCTCGGAGGAAGTCTACCCGGAAAACCGTTAGAGGCAGTTTTCCATGTCAACCAGACCCGGTGCTGTCTCTACGCTGCTTTCCTTGGAGTTGAAAAGATCAGGTTTCCATATCAGGCCTACTTTCAGGAAAACAGCCCCAAAATATTTGCAGGTTACACAGGGCTGATGGGCGCACGTTGCTTTTTTCTGGCGAACTGGGCGGCAGAGGAAGCGATGACAATCCCCAGCAAACCAGCCGCAATGGCGGTCATAATCATGTCATTCATGATCATCTCACGGTCCCGGAGGGCAAAGCGCAGGAAAAAGGTAGGAACGGCGACCAGCGCCACCAAAACCCAGTACCGGAAGAAAGCAGCTTGTTCATCGGCGGAATGGATGGCGGGCAGGCGCAATGCCTGGATGACAAGGAGGACGCCCAAGACTAGGCTGCTCAGGTATTGGTTGAGGTGATAGCCTGGCACTTCCCGGCCAAAAATGTCATAGGAGGCGGCCAGCACGGGTATATGCTGCGCGGTATAGCCATAGTGGTGGGTGAAGTCATCGCAGAGCAGGTGCAGCACCACGCCCAGAAACCCCGAGGTAATCACCACTACCCAATTCTCTTTGAAGTAAGCCGTCCAGTTGAACCGCGTGTAAACCGATAACCGTTTCTGCAGGAAAACCGGTAAATGACCCAGAAACGGGTTCCTCACCCAGCAATGGTACAGAAACGCCATGACCACCACCACCGGAATATCAAACAGGAAAATGCCTTTCAGGGTGTGACTGATATCAGTTTCGGCCCGCATTCTGAAAAAGAACTCGAAATCAGGCGCCATGCTACCCAGCACCATAGCGGTAAGGGAGACTTTCTGGCCGGAGACCGACTTGAACGGCAACACAACCGCGGGGTGGGAAAAGGTGAAAGGCATGGATTACGACGTAAAAGAAAACCCGGTGCAGTGGCACCGGGTTCTGAAATCAATCTAGTTTTAGAACTGCAAGGAAGGCTTCCTGCGGAATCTCCACGTTGCCTACCTGGCGCATACGCTTCTTCCCTTTCTTCTGTTTCTCCAAGAGCTTCCGTTTACGCGAGATATCCCCGCCGTAGCATTTGGCCAACACGTTCTTTCTGAGGGCTTTCACCGTCTCACGGGCAATAATCTTCTGCCCGATGGCGGCCTGGATGGCGATCTCAAACATCTGGCGCGGCAACAGCTCCCGAAGTTTCTCGCAGAGGCGCTTACCCCAGTCATAGGCCTTATCGCGGTGCACAATGGCAGAAAGGGCATCCACTTTCTCGCCGTTAAGCATGATGTCCAGCTTCACCATGTGCGACTCCCGGAACCCGATGAGTTCGTAGTCAAGGGAGGCGTAGCCCCGGCTAATGGTTTTGAGTTTATCGAAGAAGTCGAACACGATCTCTGCCAGTGGCATCTCAAAGATGAGCTCCACACGGTCTGAGGTCAGGAAGTTCTGGGCTTTCAGGATACCGCGCTTGTCCATACACAGGGAGATGATCGGACCGATGAACTCGGCTTTGGAGATGATCTGCGCCTTGATGAACGGCTCCTCAATATGGTCAATGAAATTAGGCTCTGGCATCTCAGACGGCGCGCTTACCGCAACCTCGCCATCTTTGGTGGTGAATGCCTTAAACTGCACACTGGGTACCGTGGTGATCACGGTCATGTCAAACTCGCGCTCCAGACGCTCCTGCACAATCTCCATGTGGAGCATGCCCAGGAACCCGCAACGGAATCCGAAACCGAGCGCCGCGGAGGTTTCCGGTTCCCATACCAGAGAGGCATCATTCAACTGCAACTTCTCCATTGAGGAACGCAGCTCTTCGTACTCCGTGGTTTCTACCGGGTAAATACCGGCGAATACCATGGGCTTCACCTCTTCAAAGCCTTGGATCTGGATAGTATCTGGGTTGGCGGCGTGGGTGATGGTATCCCCTACCTTTACTTCTTTCGCGTTCTTGATACCCGAAATGAGGTAACCCACGTTTCCGGCCCCCATCACCTGTTTAGGCTCCTGGTTCAGTTTGAGTACGCCAATCTCGTCGGCCTCGTACTGCTTGCCGGTGGCAATGAATTTCACCTTATCGCCTTTGCGCAGCGTACCGTTCATAATCCGGAAGTACACCTCAATACCGCGGTAAGAGTTGAACACCGAGTCAAAGATCAAGGCTTGCAACGGCGCCTCGGGGTCGCCTTTGGGCGCCGGGATGCGGTCACAGATGGCCGCAAGGATCTCCTCAATACCAATTCCCGCTTTTCCAGAGGCGTGGATGATGTCTTCCCGTTCGCAGCCAATCAGGTCTATGATCTGGTCACTTACCTCCTCGGGCATGGCGTGCGGCAAATCAATCTTGTTCAACACCGGGATGATCTCCAGGTCGTTCCCAATGGCCAGGTACAGGTTGGAGATGGTCTGCGCCTCAATCCCCTGCGAAGCATCCACAATCAGCAGCGCGCCCTCGCAGGCGGCGATGGAACGGGAAACCTCGTAGCTGAAGTCCACGTGGCCGGGCGTGTCAATAAGGTTCAGGATGTAGTCCTCGCCTTTGTAGTTATAGTTCATCTGGATGGCGTGGCTCTTGATGGTGATGCCGCGCTCCCGCTCCAGGTCCATGTTATCCAAAAGTTGGTTCTGCATTTCCCGCTCCGTCACTGAGGAAGTAAACTCCAGCAGGCGGTCGGCCAGGGTGCTTTTGCCGTGGTCAATATGCGCAATGATGCAAAAATTGCGGATGTTCTTCATAGAAATCGATTACAATCAACAAAGATAATAAAGAAATGCGAGCCGCTGGAAAGCATCTGGGAGCCTGGACTTACTTTTTACGTTTTCTGGCCTCTTTTGGGCCTGTTTTCTGAAAATAAGCATAAATACAGACTTAGCTCAATAATCTGGCCCGGTTCAATGAATTTTCTTTTGTTTAAAACCCCCTCTTTTCGCGGCAGCCGTATAACCCGTGTTGAAATTTATCTGATATGGCTGAAGAGAAGGACGTTAGTGTGTTCCGGGGAACGGAGGGCCACATGGCCGAGATAGTAGAACGCAACATCAAGGCGCTGCTGGACCGGCGCAAACAGGAAGATCGTTCCCGGAATTTGTCTGAACGCATTTCTGACGCGGTAACCAAATTCACGGGCAGCATGCTGTTTGTGGTTATTCACCTGTTGCTGTTTGGCACCTGGATTGCCTGGAATTCTGGTTGGTTGGGCCTGAAACCCTTTGATGAATCCTTTGTGGTACTGGCGATGTTCGCCTCGGTGGAGGCCATTTTCCTCTCTACCTTCGTGCTCATTAGTCAGAACCGGTCCAACATCCAGGCCGACAAACGGGCTGATCTGGACCTACAAGTCAGTTTATTGGCCGAGCACGAGATTACCCGCCTGGTAACCCTGGTGACCGCCATGGCCAAACAGATGGGCATTGAAGCAGCCCATGACCCTGAGATTGATGAGCTCGCTAAGGATGTCCAGCCAGAGAAAGTGATGGACACCATGGAGAAGCAGCAGGAAAATCTGGAGAAGGAAAAAAGCAAAAGTTAATAACTCGCCGCCTGTATCCGTTTCAAGACTATTTATCTGAAAACGGCTGAAAAACGAATATCACTCTTCTGGTTTCAGGTTGGGGAAAGCCCACTTCAGCCGCACGGCCAGGATTCTGATGAGAATAATAATCCCGATGGCGATCCAAACGGGTACCCCGGGCGGCACCGGGGCCAGGCGCATGAGCAAGTAAGAGGCGCCGCCCGCCAGGCAAGCCGTGGCATATACCTCCCTTCTGAAAATCAGGGGAATTTCGTTACAAAGGATATCGCGCACCACACCCCCGAATACCGCTGTCACCACCCCCATCACCAGGGCAATCAAAGGCGGCACGTTCAGCCGGAGGGCTTTTTCCATGCCCAGAATGGTGAACAGGGCAATTCCCACGGTATCAAACAGAAACATGGTCCTTCTGAATCTACCGATGATCTTTCTGAAAAACACGGTCACCATCACCGCTGCAAAAACCGTAATCAGGAGCCGTTCATCCTGTACCCAGACTGGTCGTAGGTTCAGCAACAAGTCCCTTACCGTTCCTCCCCCCAAGGCCGTCGCGAAAGCGATAACCGATGCCCCAAAAGGGTCCAGCTTCTTATCGGCGGCAGTTAAGGTGCCACTGATGGCAAACACGAAGGTACCTACCACGTCAATAAAGGGAATGAGGGCGGGGGCGGGCAGTTCAGGCATAGGCAGATTTTTTAGTAAACTACGCAAAAGCGGGTTAGTAGCGGCAACCGTCTCTGAACGAAACCTGGTTTGAGCCTGTTTCAGGAAAAATAAGGCCTAAACTGCCAGCCTGCGCCAGGCACTTTTTCCAAGGCTTTGAACCCATTCTCTTCTTCTGTAAATCCGTAAAGAACGGTAGAGTGGCCTGCACTGAAACTTGCTCGCCCGGTACTAAGGATTGCGCCTCCACCATTCGTCTAAAATTCGTACTTTCGCACAACGTTCACCAGCTAAGCTAACAAATGTCAGTTACCACTGTACAACCCTACAAACCGGTTAACCACATCCGCATTGTCACTGCTGCCTCTTTGTTTGACGGCCATGACGCGGCTATCAATATCATGCGCCGGATCATTCAGGCGTCTGGCGCCGAGGTCATCCACCTGGGCCACAACCGCTCCGTGCAGGAGATTGTGGACTGCGCCATCCAGGAAGATGCCCAGGCCATTGCCATCACCTCTTACCAGGGCGGTCACCTGGAGTACTTCAAGTACATGTATGACCTGCTTAACGAGCGGGGCTGCGGCCATATCCGCATCTTCGGGGGCGGCGGCGGCGTGATCCTGCCCACTGAGATTGAGGAACTGCACGGTTACGGCATCGCCCGCATCTATTCCCCAGACGATGGACGCGCCATGGGTTTGCAGGGCATGATCAACGACATGCTGCAGAAGTGCGACTTCCCTACCGGCCAAAACCTGAACGGCGAGGTGAAGCACCTGAAAGAAAAAGACATTAAATCCATTGCCCGCCTTATCTCTGCCGCCGAGAACTTCCCCGAGGAGTTCGCCAAGGTAAAGGATCAGTTATTGAATGGCGTTGAACAGCAATCTACCAGCCCACAGCAGGTAAGCACCCCGGTTTTAGGTATCACCGGTACAGGCGGTGCGGGTAAATCGTCTTTGGTGGATGAACTGGTGCGCCGCTTTCTGATGGACTTCCCGGACAAGACCATCGCCATTATCTCGGTGGACCCTAGTAAGCGGAAAACCGGCGGTGCCCTGCTGGGCGACCGTATCCGGATGAACGCCATCAGCAACAGCCGGGTGTACATGCGCTCCCTTGCCACGCGCCAGAGCAACCTGGCCCTGAGCCGCTATGTGCAGGACGCTGTGGACGTGGTGAAAGCCGCTCAGTTTGACCTGATCATCCTGGAAACCTCAGGCATTGGGCAGTCAGACACAGAGATCATTGAGCATTCAGATGCCAGCCTGTACGTGATGACGCCCGAGTACGGGGCCGCTACCCAGCTGGAGAAGATTGACATGCTGGATTTTGCGGATATCATTGCCCTGAACAAGTTTGACAAGCGCGGCGCCCTGGATGCCCTGCGCGACGTGAAGAAACAGTACAAGCGCAATCACCAGCTGTGGGACGTGAGCGATGACCAGATTCCGGTGTTCGGGACCATCGCCTCGCAGTTCAACGACCCCGGCATGAACCGCCTGTACAAAGCCCTGATCGCGAAGATTTCGGAGAAAACCGGCGTCTCTTTTGACTCCAGTCTGCAGGCCACGGGTGAGATGTCTGAGAAAGTTTACATCATCCCTCCTGCCCGTACGCGCTACCTTTCTGAGATCGCGGAAAACAACCGCAGCTATGACAAGTGGGTACAGGACCAGGCCGCCGTGGCTCAGAAACTCTACGGCATCCGCCAGTCAATTGAAGCCATCCAAGCCATTGAGGTGGAAGATAAAGACCGCCTGATTAAAGGTTTAGAGTACGCCTACGAAGAAACTGCTTTAAGGCTTGACGGCCAGAACAAGAAGCTGTTGGAGCAATGGCCCGAGAAGCGCCAGAGCTACAAAAACGAGTTCTATGAGTTCAAGGTGCGGGACAAAGTGCTAAAGGTGAAAACCCACACCACCAGCCTGTCGCAGTTGGAGATACCTAAGGTGGCCACGCCGCGCTACGAGGCCTGGGGCGATTTGCTCAAGTGGAACCTGCAGGAGAACGTACCAGGCGAGTTCCCATACACCGCGGGCGTGTTCCCCTTCAAACGTGAGGGCGAAGACCCTACCCGTATGTTTGCCGGCGAAGGCGGACCGGAACGCACGAACCGTCGCTTCCACTACGTAAGTAAAGGATTGCCAGCCAAGCGTTTATCCACTGCCTTTGACTCCGTTACTTTATACGGAGAGGATCCGGATCTGCGCCCGGATATCTATGGCAAGATCGGTAACTCCGGGGTAAGCATCTGCTGCCTGGATGATGCCAAGAAGCTGTACTCTGGCTTTAACCTGGCTGATCCGATGACCTCGGTGTCCATGACCATCAATGGTCCGGCCGCCATGCTCACCGGTTTCTTCATGAATGCCGCCATTGACCAGCAGTGCGAACTCTACATCAGAGAGAACGGCCTGGAAGCAGAGGTGAACGACCGTATTGAGGCTATTTTCCAGAAATCAGGCCAGAAGCGCCCTACTTACCAAGGCGATCTGCCAGAAGGCAACAACGGCTTAGGCCTGATGCTTTTAGGCGTAACTGGTGACCAGGTGTTGCCGGCTGATATCTACGCCCAGATCAAAGAGCGTACGCTGGCCTCGGTACGCGGTACCGTGCAGGCCGATATCCTCAAAGAAGACCAGGCGCAGAACACCTGTATCTTCAGCACCGAGTTTGCCCTTCGCTTGATGGGTGATGTGCAGCAGTACTTCATAGATCACAACGTGCGCAACTTCTACTCGGTGTCTATCTCCGGGTACCACATCGCTGAGGCGGGCGCCAACCCTATCTCGCAGTTGGCTTTCACGCTGGCCAATGGCTTCACGTTTGTGGAGTATTACGTGAGCCGCGGCATGGACATCAACGCGTTTGCGCCTAACCTGAGCTTCTTCTTCTCTAACGGTATTGACCCAGAGTATGCGGTAATTGGCCGTGTGGCCAGAAGAATCTGGGCCAAAGCCATGAAGCTGAAGTACGGCGCCAACCCCCGCTCGCAGATGCTGAAGTACCACATTCAGACCTCAGGCCGCTCCCTGCACGCGCAGGAAATCGACTTCAACGATATTAGAACCACGTTGCAGGCGCTGTACGCCATTTACGACAACTGTAACTCGCTGCACACGAACGCATATGACGAGGCCATCACCACGCCTACCGAAGCTTCTGTGCGCCGTGCCATGGCGATTCAATTGATCATTAACCGGGAATTGGGTCTGGCCAAGAACGAGAACCCACTGCAAGGTTCCTTCATCATTGAAGAGTTGACCGACCTGGTGGAGGAAGCCGTACTGCTGGAGTTTGACCGCATCACCGAGCGGGGCGGCGTGTTAGGCGCTATGGAAACCATGTACCAGCGCGGTAAGATCCAGGAGGAAAGCCTGTACTACGAGACCCTTAAGCATACCGGTGAGTACCCTATCATTGGGGTGAATACTTTCCTGAGCAGCCAGGGCTCGCCTACCGTGATTCCGTCTGAAGTGATCAGAGCCACCGAGGAAGAAAAGCAGTACCAGATCTCCATGCTGCAGGAATTGCACGCCCGGCACGCAGACAAAGCTCCTGCCCTCTTGAAGCAACTGCAGGAGGTGGCCGTGCAGAACGGCAACATCTTTGAAGCCTTGATGGAAGCCTCTAAGTATTGCTCTCTGGGTCAGATCACAAATGCCTTGTTTGAGGTAGGTGGTCAGTACCGCCGCAACATGTAAAAATCAGCTCAGCGCTTAGATTCATTTTTGGCCTGTTTTTAAAAAAGGAGCCTGCATTTGCAGGCTCCTTTTTCATTTAAGAGAAAATGAAAAAGGATTTTTGAGCAGAAAAAGAGATTGTGAGTAAGTCAGGAGTGGGCTACAATCAGATGAACAACTTTGAAAGTCTTCCCACTACTTCCCAGCCAAGCAGGATGCATCCTGTAGTAAATTCACCAGTGTAGATATTCTTTCTCTTCTTCAAAAATAATCTTGTGCCCAACTATTTAATTTAATACAAGAATAATGTAAATTTTACCTGGGAGTTAACAAGATTGAAGAATTTTACGTTTGTTATATAAACGCAACAAGCCATGAAAATCATTACAACCGTTACCACTATTTTAGTGATTGGTGCCTTAGGCTTTTTAGCAACCACTTGGTTATCGCCCGGAAATATCCCGCTGGACCTTTCCGATGAAGATTACCATCTGTACCTGTAAGGTGAAAAACTAAGGCAAGGAACTCCGCCGGAGGGCGGATTAGCGTTCTTGTACCATCCAAATTCCATAGAAAACGTACCTTTACCTAACAAAAGATAAACTATGGAATTAAACGACCTTTCAAAAAGAATCAGCTACATCATTGGCCGCGACATGGCAGCCAACTTTGCCAAACAGGGCATTGAAGTAGAACCAGAGGCCTTGCTTTTCGGGCTGAAAGAAGCCATTAGCGGAAATCCCTCCAAACTGGACCAGAACGAGGTGCAGCAAGCCATGATGCAACTGCAGATGCAGATGCAGGAAAAACAACAAGCCCAGGCCGGAGCGTCTGGCGAGCAAAACAAAAAAGAAGGCGAAGCTTTCCTGAAGGCCAACCAGGAAAAAGAAGGAGTTCACTCCCTGCCAAGCGGTCTGCAATACCAGGTGCTGGAAAGCGGCTCAGGCAAAACCCCGTCCAGAAACTCTAACGTAACTACCCATTACCACGGCACGTTGATTGACGGCACCGTATTTGACTCATCCTATGAGCGCGGGGAGCCGGCTTCCTTTCCGGTTAGCGGCGTAATCGCCGGCTGGACTGAGGCACTTCAACTAATGAAAGAAGGCGACAAATGGCGCCTGTTTATACCAAGCAACCTGGCCTACGGTGCCAGAGGCGCGGGCGGAGACATTGGACCAAACGCCACGTTGATCTTCGATGTGGAATTGATTACGGTTAACAACTAAGCTTTACCGGCAGAATAAACCAAAGGAGGATGCGCTCAGGAGCCGTCCTCCTTTTTTATTGTATAGGCATAGAAGGCTTAACTGCGTGGTAAGGACCCATGATTTTGGGATACCTAAACAGCTGATTCACACACGTATCCCAAGCTCTGCTATGACGCAGAACAGTTTAGGGTGCATTTTTACTTTATTGAACCAGAAACGGAAAGATTGTTGCCCAGAGATAAATCAGGAGGGAATGGTTGACTGGTGTTCTAACCAATCAATGGCTTCGTCTACCTGGGTAAAATAATGAATATGGATGGGTAAGTTGATCTTGCAGACCTTGTTCAGGGAATAGTCATGGATCATCTGCTGGTATCTCTCCTCAGACATAACCAACGCCACCTGCAAACCCTCGGGCACAGAGGGAAGGGCCTCGTTTTGCAGGATACTTAATTCCCACTCCTCGGCTTCAATAGAAAGAACTCCCCTGCTAGAGTTGTTGATAAGGCATTTCTCCAACTTTTCGGCAGAGATCAAATGAAACAATTCATTCATCCCTTGCTGACATTCCTCCAAGCCCACATCTTTCTTCCAATTCAACACTGCTACTCTCCGAGGGGTATCTAACCAGACTTTAAAATAATCAGTCTCAGCTTGAACCATAAATCCATCTTTTAAAGAAATATAACTTTTCAAATTATTTAATATTACTATTTAATTATTTTATATACTTTTTTTAATCAATATATAATGTTGCTACATAAATTCCAAATAAATTTTGGAATAATGCATAATACAAGGTTGTAGAAGGCTTCTAGATCAAGGTTAGAGGCTTAAAAAGGCCATTTAGCATCCCTTTATAAGGCAAAATTTAAACCTTGAAATTCAGTGAATAAGTGCATTGAATTTACAGTGCACCTGTTAATTTTGCCCGCTTTCTTCAAAGGAACGCTTATTGGTTTCCTTTTGGAGAAATCTACTATTTGCCCCTTCAGACTTCTAATAAGCCAAAGGGGAAAAATTTTACCGGATTACAATAATGAATACCAACAATCACTCCCAAAGTCACTCTCAGGGAGTATCGGGTGCAGGTTTGCTCATTGCCTTAGGTATCATTTACGGCGACATCGGGACTTCTCCGTTGTACGTGATGAAAGCCATCATTGGATCTACTCCCATCAATGCCACCTTGGTGTACGGCGGCATTTCCTGCGTGGTATGGACCCTTACCCTGCAAACCACCATCAAGTACGTGATCCTGACGCTTCAGGCAGACAACAAAGGCGAAGGTGGCATTTTCTCGCTTTACGCCCTGGTGAGAAGGAAAGCGAAATGGCTCACCATCCCGGCCATGCTGGGCGGAAGCGCCCTGCTCGCCGATGGGGTTATTACTCCCCCCATCTCCGTCTCCTCGGCGGTAGAAGGTCTGCTGCTTTTGAACCCGAATATTCCCACTGTTCCCATTGTTATCGGCATTCTGGTGATCCTGTTTCTGTTGCAGAGCTTCGGGACACAGATTGTGGGCAAGGCTTTCGGTCCGGTGATGTTCATCTGGTTCAGCATGCTGGCTACGCTGGGCATCCTGTCGGTGCTGGAACACCCGGAGATCCTCAAATCACTGAACCCCTACTACGCTTATGACCTGCTGGTGAATTACCCGGGCGGTTTCTGGCTTTTGGGGGCTGTGTTCTTGTGTACCACCGGGGCCGAGGCGCTTTACTCAGACCTGGGCCACTGCGGCAAGGGCAACATCAGGATCAGCTGGGTCTTTGTGAAAACCTGTCTCCTGCTCAACTATTTCGGGCAGGGTGCATGGTTGATGCAGTTCGAGGGGAAAGAGTTGGTCTCTCTGGGAACTACCAATCCCTTCTATGGCCTGATGCCTGACTGGTTCCTGCTCATCGGGATTATCATTGCCACCATTGCTGCGGTCATTGCCAGCCAGGCCCTCATCACCGGGTCTTTCACCCTCATCGGCGAAGCCATCCGGCTGAACATGTGGCCCAAGGTGCGCCTCATTTACCCTACCAACGTGAAAGGCCAACTCTATGTGCCCAGCATGAACTGGCTGCTGCTCCTGGGTTGCGTGGGTGTGGTACTTTACTTCCGGGAATCTGCCAACATGGAGGCGGCGTACGGTCTGGCCATTACGGTTACCATGTTAATGACCACCACCCTGCTCAGTTACTATCTTATCATCAAAAAGGTAGCCAGAGTAGCCATCCTCCTTTTTCTAGTGGTGTACCTGGGCATTGAGGGCTCTTTCCTGCTGGCTAACCTCATCAAGTTCCCGCACGGCGGTTGGGTTACCCTACTGATCGGGTTCCTGCTGATCTCAGTGATGTACATCTGGCTCAGGGCTTTCTACATCAAGCGCCGGTTAACGGAGAATGTGTCTTTGAAAGAGTACGTACCGGCCCTGCGGGAGCTGAGCGAGGATGAGACCATTCCTAAATATGCCACCCACCTGGTGTTCATGACCAGCGCCGAGCGCACTACGGAGATTGAGTCCAAGATCATCTACTCCATCTTCCAGAAACGCCCCAAGCGCGCAGACATTTACTGGTTCATTCACGTGAACACTGTGGATGATCCGTATACCATGGAGTACAAGGTGAAGGTGCTGGCCAGCCAGGATGTGGTGCGCATTGACTTCAACCTAGGTTTCCGGGTAGAGCAGCGCATCAACCTCTTCTTCCGGAAGGTGGTGGAAGACCTGGTGAAAAACAAAGAGGTGGACATCACCAGCCGCTACAGCTCTCTGAACAAGCAGAACCTTATAGGGGACTTCAGGTTTGTGGTGCTGGAGAAGTTCCTGAGCTACGAGAACGACCTGCCTTTCTGGGAGAACACCATCATGCAGTCTTACTTCAACATAAAACAGTTCACCACCTCAGAAGGAAAATGGTTTGGCCTGGACACCAGCTCGGTGAAAATTGAAAAGGTGCCGCTCATCATCAAACCGGCCCGAGAAGTTGAACTGAAGCGCATCAAGTAAAGGCCAGTTTTCAGGTCATATTATTGAAAACAGGTACAAAACAGAAAGGCCGCCCCTGAGGAGCGGCCTTTCTGTTTTTAAAGAATACGGTTTTAAGGCTGATTTGGAAAAAGCAGCCCTTAAACCTATTTAGCGCTGGTCCACTTTAAATAGCTTTTCTTCTGAACGTCGGTGGCGTTTGGCGCCAAATCAGCGCGGAACTTGATGGTTTGGTCTTTGAGAAGCGTCACCGGCAAGATCATCAGCTGTCCGCTGCGGCTCACCACCAGTTCCAGCACATCGCCAACGGCGTAGGCTGGGATGGATTTGTTGATGTCATCAGCCACGCGGTAGCCGTTCATGCCTATGATTTCATCGTTCACGTTAAGGCCCGATTGCCAGGCACTGCCGTTGCGGGTAACGGTAGTCACTACAGGTTTGCCGGTGGTGGTAGAGATGGCCGCGCCCAACAAGGGATTATTGGTGCCTTTGTTCAAATCCGTAAGGGTGATGCCTACGGCGCTGAAGAAGGTGTTATAATCCGGGGTTTCCACGCCGTACACGTAGCGGCGGAAGAAATCATCCATAGATCGGCCCGTGAACTTCTCTATGCCCTGCTGGAATTCCTGATCGGTGAAGCCGCGCTTCTTTTTCTTGTAGTACTCATCATACATGGCTCTCATGGCATCGTCCAGGCTTTTGGAGCCGTTGGAGGCCTTCAGGATCTCCATGTCCAGGAGCATTCCCAGGAGACCGCCCTTGCTGTAATAAGAGAGATGCGTGTTGTAGGAGTTCTCATCCGGGCGGTACTGCTTGATCCAGGCATCAAAGCTGGATTGCGCCGCTGACACTACCTTATTTCCCGGGGTGTTCTCCACGCTGGTGATGCTGCTCCCGATCTTCTCCAGATGCTCCCGCTCAGAAGTGAACCCGGCCCGGCGCATGATCACATCGGCGTAGTATGAGGTGAAGCCTTCAGAGACCCACAGCATACGCGAATAGTTCTCCTGGTTATAGTCAAATGGCCCCAGGGCGATGGGGCGCAGGCGCTTTACGTTCCAAAGATGGAAATACTCGTGGGCCACCAGGTTCAGGAAGCCTTCATAGCCTCTCTCGGTTCCGTAAGTGGTGCGGGTGGTAGACAAAGTGGTAGAATTGAGGTGCTCCAGTCCGCCGCTGCCACTGGCCAGGTTATGCACGATGAACAGGTAGTAGTTCACCGGCAACTCACCGAACACCTTGGCCGCTTCTTCGGTTACCTTCTTCATATCGGCGGTGAGGCGCTGGGCATCATAGTTGGCGTCGCCGTACATGGCCACGTCGTGCTTTACCCCGTTGCTTTCAAAGGAGAGGATCTCATGGTTGCCTATTTCAAAGGGAGAATCGGCGAGGACATCATAGTTGGGCGCTTTAAAGGTGAAGGGTTGCCCCGCAACCGCCGGAAGGCCAGTAGACACTTTGCTCCAGCTTTTAAAAGGCACTACGGTGACGGTGGACGGCAGGTCTTTGTGGCCCTCGGGGTACATGAACACGCTGGTACCGTTCAGGTATCCGTGGCTTGCGTCAATGAAGCTGGTGCGCACGCTCAGTTCAAAAGCATAGACCTTGTATTTCACGGTGACGTCTTTTCCGCCGGAGACTACCCGCCAGGTGTTCTTGTCCAGCTTGCCTGAGGAAACCCGGTTACTGCCTACGTAAGCCTCAAAAGCCTCCACGTTCTTGGGAAACTCCCTGATGAGGTAGGAGCCCGGCGCCCAAACAGGCATGGTAAGGTCCAGGTTTTTGCCTTTGAAGTCCTCCAGCCGCATCTCCACTTCAAAGTAGTGGGTCTGGGGTTCGGGCATGGAAAGGCGGTAAGAGATTTTAGGCGCCGCAGAAGCTGAAAAAGCCACTGCCAGCAGCAGAAACACTCCGGCTGCCCAAGAATGGATTATTTTTTGCATAAAGTTGTTTGGGTAGTAAGTACAAAGGCGCATAATACGGCTAAAAACCGGCTAATACAAGGAAAGAACCAGCACCGGTAACCGCAAACCGCGGTAAATACGTATGTACAGCAAAGGAAAATAATATGAAAAAAATATGGATTCTTTTTGGGGTGCTCCTTTCTGTACTCATCCTGTACAAGGTCTTTTTCGCACCCGGTGATTCCCTGGGCGGCGCGATCAAACGGACCAGTTCAGATGGTGGCGACAAGGCATTCCACAACGACTCCACCCTGGCTCACCCCGTGCGCAACGCAGCCTCCGCTCCGGGTTTAGGGGTGCTGAAAGGAAACTACGCTACCAAATCAGACAGTCTGGTGGCCTTTGCCCTGCAACGCTATGGCACAGAATATACCTATGGCGGGGTCACCGAAGAAGGCTTTGACTGCTCTGGCTTTATCACCTATGTCTATAACCAGTTCGGGCTCAACCTTCCGCACGGCTCCTCGGCGCAGGCCAAGTTAGGCGAGAGCGTACCGGTTCAGCAAGCCAAAAAAGGCGACCTGGTCATTTTCACAGGCACGGACCTCAAGGATAGAACGCCCGGTCACGTGGGCATTGTCATCACCAACTCACCCAAAGCCGTGCAGTTTGTGCACTCTTCCTCCAACGGAGGCGTGAAAGTAAGTGAACTGGAAGGCACTCTTTACCAGGACCGTTTCCTGGATATCAGGCGGGTTATTCCCTGATTTCTGCCATCCTGTTTCTGGGCAGGTTTAGGAAAACAGGGCTTAAAACAATCTAAACCAATTGTTTGGCTACCGACCCGTATGGGCTTTGGCAGATGGTATCCTCCTATCCTTTCCTCTTTAACCCTCACTCCCTGAGGTTTGCTGTATTATTCCCGGGATTATAATCAGGTCTAAAATGCTGGTCATCTTTTAAATACAAATTTCAACCAGCTGATTATCAGTACATACTGAGGCATTTTCAAAAAGTACGGACAAAAAAATACCCGGCCACTGCAGTAGCCGGGTATGGAATCCTTTGAAATGGTATCAAGCGACACGAAAGAGAACTGCCTCTCAGTCGCATTGGGCTACCTCATGCCGGATTCGCCAGTAGACGAAGTCTAGTTAGCAAGCTTCAACACGGTTAACGGTTGACACATGAGCTAGGCTTAATACATTTTTACTGGGATTAGACACTTTTACCTCCTTTCTTTAAGTCCGACATAAACCCGACCGCTTACACCAAGTAAATTATGGGTTTGCCAGAGGGGCCCGGAGCACTCGCTTCCGTTTTATAAAGTTAAAAGACGGAAGGATAGTTCAAAAGGTTTGATGAAAAAATTTATGTTTTTTATTTCCCGGTAGATTCCCGGGTTTTGAAAAATACATAGACCCAAGCCAGCGCCAGCAAGAACTCCCCCACGGCATCCAGTAGGTACACATCTCTGATCACTTCATGGGTGGCGTACCGCACATCCACTGCCCCTAAACCCACTGCACTAAAGAAGCCCAGCACCCCGGCGCTCCGCTCTTCCTGCCGCTGGAAAGCCGCCGTAAATAGGGCCGCCCCAATAGCCAGCACCAGTATGCCCACCGTTACCACCAGCCACACTTCATTCTTAGGTCCTGTGACCGCCAGGAAACTGGGCATGTGCACCAAGGGCCAGATTCCGGTTAGGGCATAATAAATGCCCTGGGTGATGAGCAGCGTTTTTAGCATGGGTTTTCTGTTTTTGGGCTTCTTTCAAACATTCTACGGCAAACGGGCGCAGCGGAATATTTTTGGATTATAATTTGCTTATATTTAGAAAACCATAAAACAAACATCAACACACGTATGAGAAAGATCTTTTTGTTTGCCCTTTTCCTTTGCCTTGCCTCCACCCTTGGTTGGGCTCAGAAAAAATCTCCAATTGGCGTTTGGACCAACGAAGAGAAAGAAGCCCGTTTTGAAATTTACCAGTGCGGCGATAAACTATGCGGAAAGATCATATGGCTCAAAGAACCCAACCGGGATGGTAAACCCAAAGTAGATCAGTTCAACCCAGACCCTAAACTGCAGAAGCGCCCTATCATGGGCTTGGTTTTCCTGAAGAACTTCTCACCGGTAGGCGGAGACAAATGGGACGATGGCACCATCTATGACCCTAAATCTGGCAAGACCTATTCTTCATACATGAAATTACTGGGCCAGGATAAATTGGAGGTGAAAGGCTACATCGGCATTTCCCTTATCGGTCGGTCCCAGACCTGGACGCGGGTGCAATAATCAACCACACCCCTATAAAAGCAAAGCGGGAACCTCATGTGGGGTTCCCGCTTTGCTTTTAGGCCCGTGCTTCTTCTAGGGGGGAAGAGCGCTATCCCTAAATATTTTTTGTTGATAGGAATGGTGTGAATAGAATACTACAACAGGTCCAGGATGGTGATTTTCTTGTCTCTGAAGATGAAAGACTCTCCTTTGGTTTTGCCGGCCATGGCCTGGAAAACCGGCGAGGCCGCTGAAATGGCGAAGTATTTCTCCCCATCTACGTTGATCTCACCCAAACTCACCGAGATGAAATAGTTCTGGGCGTCTGTGCGCACAATGGACCCTAAAGAAACATCCTCATTCACTTTGCTGCGCACGATCCGCTTAAGGATGCTCAGTTTCCCAATGGCCTCATCCAATTGCTTAGCGAACATATCCCGCTGGATCTGGCAAGCCTCCCTGAATGACTCAAACTTATCTTCAATTGCCCCCTGGCTTTCATTGGCGCTGGACTGGGCTTCTTCCATGGCTTGCCGGGCGTGGTCCACAAAATCTGTCTGCTGGCGCAGGCACTCGTCTAATAACCTATGCTTTATATCTAGGTCAAGGGCGGTTTCAGTAGTCATAGACATAGTTTTATAAGGTACAATTTATATATCCAACAATGGTTTATCTGTCTGCAGATGGAATACATCTGACCAGTAGACAGGGCGTTTTAAGGCTATTTTGAGGAAATGAGACGTAAAACAGCAAGGGAGCAGTTCAGAAGAACTTGCAAAGCTTTAAACTGAAAAACTAAACTTTTGTTGGCAAAAAACAACTAAAAAAGAAGAATAATATTATTACAGCTTCAGTACGCGTACTTGCGTGAATTTGTCTCCGTATTTAAGCCGCAGGAAATAGGCTCCCGCGCCCAAATCCGCAATGGAAAAAGAAAGGCCCGTTGGCTCAAAAGTCCGGATGTGCCGGCCTGCCATGTCATAGATAGAAATCTGCTCAGGCACGCCCTGCAGGCTTTTCAGGTTCACCTCGCCCTGGGTGGGATTGGGATACACCAGCACCGTTTCCTGGTCTGTCGGGATTATGGAGGCATCCTGCTGCACGCTGCTCACCGATTCCAAAAGCCACTGGTCTGGGTCTACCTCAATGCCCAGGACCTCCCCCGCCACGGTAATTTGGTAATCCTGGGTGGGTTGGTTCTGCTGCACCACCACTACCGTGTCTTTCACCGAGGTACTGATCTTGTACTCCACCTCGGTGGTGAAAAAAGGCGTCGCCTGGCTGGTACCTGTTTGTTGGCTTTTGAGGAATAGTTGCTTTCCCCGCTGCGCCCAAGAGATATTGAATACGGGGAATCCCTCGCCATAAACCCACTGGTCAAAAAAGTACTGCAGTGAGCGCCCGCTCACGCGCTCCACCACTTTCTGGAAATCACGGGTGGTAGCCACTTTGTACCTGAATTCGTTCCGGTAAGCCTGAAGCGCCTGAAAGAAGAGTGCATCGCTCTGCAGAGTGTGCCGCAGCATGTGCAACACCATGGCTCCCTTGCGGTAAGAAAGGGCAGCGCTGAAGATGCGGCCCACGTTGGTGCTGTCCTTCACGAACACCGATCCCTGTGGCTGGGTCTGGGCGCTCTGCACCGACCGGTTCAACCAGTTCAACCGCTGGGCCGGCAGCAGTCTCTCAATGGCCAGGAACTCGCCGTAAGAGGCAAAGCCCTCATTGAGCCAAATGTGGCTCCAGTCAGCGCAGGTCACCTCATCGCCCCACCACTGGTGCGCCAGTTCATGGGCCGTGAGCGAAAACTCGAAGGTAGACTGGGTGGTCATGGTCTGATGCTCCATACCGCCGCCAATGGGCGCCATGCTGTGCCCGTACTTCTCTTTGTAAAAAGGATATAGCCCGAACAACTCAGAAAACAGCTGCAGGAATTGCCCGGTGCGGTCTACCTCGGTTTTGAAAGTGCCCAGCGCTCCCGGGTAAAGGAAGTTCTGTACCAGCATGGGCTGCGCGGCTCCGGGCAACGGCACCTGGTAAGAATACTCCTCGTACTGCCCCACAGCCACCGAGATCAGGTAATACGCAATGGGGTAATTGGATTTCCACTCATAGCGGTGTTTCTGGTTTAGCAGGGGCGTCACCCGCTGCAGCAGCCCGTTAGAACCTACTTTGTTTGAGACATCTGTGGTCACCCACACTTCCACAGAGTCTGCCTTGTCTTCCAGCAGCTGCTTCACCGGGAACCACTCATGGGCCGCGAACGGTTCGCTCAGGCTCCAGGCTACCTGCTGGTTCCAGGGCTGGGCTACCTCGGTAGAGAATCCGTTCCCAATGGCGGCGCTGGCGCCAGCGGGAGCTTTCCCTGAATAGAACACCTGCACCCTGACCTTCTGCTGCCGCGCCTTTGCGGTGGGCAGCACCGCCACTACCTCCACCCCGTTGCGGCGCACAGTACAAGGTGCACCGTCCAGCAGCACCCGCTGGATGGCAAAATTAGGGTGCAGCTCAAAGGCGAACTCGGTTAGATTATTGGCCTGCACAGAGGCATACAAAGTCACGCTGCCGCTGATGTCCAGGGAAGTCCTTTCCAGCGCCAGGTCCAGTTTATACCAGAGCATATCGTACTGGCGCATAAGGCCCCTATGGTCCTCAGAAGTGATACCATCGGCTAACAGCATGGGGGTACCGGTAACCCTGGCGGCCGCGCAGGATTGGGTTTCAATGCTTTGAGCAAAAAGACAGCCAGAAGACCCTATCACCCAGACAATCAAGGCTAAAAGGAGGTTCTTTGAAGCATAAAAGGGAGAGAGAACGGGTAAGGGTATTTTCATACTCCTGCTATACGGTAGTGCGTGAAAAAGTAGTAAATCTTGAACGCAAAAGAGGCCCGGAAATTACTTCCAGGCCTCTTTGCCAAACATACAAATAAAAAGCTATTGCACTACTACTTTCCCCGATTGGGCGGTCTTACCCAGTTGCAATTGCACCACGTACACGCCCTTGCCATACCTGGCCAAATTCATACGTTTGTACACTTGCCCTTGCACCGCGCCCAGGTCTTCCTGGTACACTGTTTTGCCCTGACTGTCTACCACCCGCACCTGCGCTTTGGTCTTCTTTTGCGAAAAGAAGTTTATATTCACCTCCCCGTTCGTAGGATTGGGAAAGAACTGCAGGTCCAGTTTGGCAGGAACCTCTGCTTCTTTTTTCTTACTCTTTTTAGAGGCTTTCAATGACTGCTTCTTTTCATCCGGTTTGCCTGCTTTGGAAGGCCTCAGGATGATGAGGTTGTTCTGGCCAGGGTTTCTGAGTTTGATGACGTTGTATTCACCAGTTTCCAGGGCATCTCCCGCCCTGCCCGGCCTAACCCGAATGACCTTTACCTTGCCATCGCCTCCGTCCTTCTCCACCCTTATGGTTTCATTCAAAAGGAAAGTATCGACTTTCAGTTGAAGGGCACTGTCTAACCGGATGAACTTATGAGGGCCAAGGAGGGAATCAACCTTGATGGACTCCCGGAAGATAGCCGGATGTCCCATTACCCGCACGGCTTGGATTTTGTCTCCTATGAGGCTATCTACTAAAATGGTGCGAGCCTCAAAGACCCTTATAGGACCACCTTTGGTGAATACGGTATCTGAAATGGCTCTTTTGAACACCACGGTTCTAAGGGAGTCCTGGCCAGAGGTAACCAGGTACCGGGTACCTTTGAATTCTTTGGCGGCCGAAATCTTTTGGGGTTTCAGTTCTTTTGCCCCCATGCTTTTAAAGGAGACGCCGCTGGTCTCCAACCTTCTCACGGCCTCTTCATGAGACATGCCATCGGCGATGGTGAGGGTGGTGTCCAGCACAAAATAGGAGTCGCCTTCCTGCTTCACTATCTTCACCCGGGCCTGCTTGCCGGGAATGGCCTTGGTTTTCTCTTTGGCCTTACCCTGTGCCTTTTCCTGTGCCTGGGCGGGCAGAAAAGAGGCCGTTGTCAGGAACAGTAAGGACAGCAGGCAGAGGAACGTGTATTGTTTCTTTCTCATAACAATTGTAATTTAGATGAGGCTATGGTGTTGATTCATACAATATTACCGGGTATCTTTTTGGAAAGAGGTTAAGGCTCCGTTAAAGTCTGTTAATGAAAAGTTAAAGTAAGGTTTGCCCTCATTTAAGCCTTTATCTTTGTAGAGATGAGAAAGAAAACATTGCTTTGGGTCATTGTGCTGATGACTATCTCGCTCATAGGGCTGATAGGGTTCCAGGTCTACTGGATCCACCATGCAGTACGGATGGAGGAAGAGGTTTTTGACCGGAACGTGCATGATGCGCTGCAACAGGTAGCCCGCCGGTTAGAAACCAAGGAGGCAGTGTATTACCTCCAGGAGAAGGCTCCCCAGATCAGGGCGGCGGCCTTGTCTACCGAGGCTCCGGTGGCTGTAGAGAAAAGCCGGCCTGTTTCGGCTTTAAAAGCGAAAAAACAGCCTAAAAAGACCCATGCCCCCGCCCCTGCGGCACCCGTCAATGTCACTACCGTGCCCCCCGCCCGACTTACCTTGTCTCCTGTGAAAGTAATGGTCACCCAAGCCGAAGCCATTACCATGGGCCGGGCCCAGGAAGCAACCAGGTACCAGGAACTGCATGGCAGAACGTACGTGCGCGATTCCCACAGCGGCCCGGTGAAAGACAACCTGGAGATCTTCGGGAAAGGCCCCGCAGATTCAGTCATCGTCTGGAAAATACTGGCTTCCCAGAAACCGCAGATAGACTCCCTTTTCAAAAAAAGCAGCCCCACTCATTTCCAGCGGTCTAAAGTTGACTCAGCCTTCGTCCTCCGGATGAGCTATGACTCGGTCACCCGGGCCAGGCAACAGCAGTTGCTACGGCTCCCCACTAAGAACATTAGAGCGGTGAACGTGCGCGGCAATGTCATTGACGTGGTCACGGATACCCTGCTGGGTAATCAGGTCTGGCAAGCCCTTACCATTTCCAAGGACACGGTGGTGCATGGCCATAAAATGGCGCGGTACTACCCGGCTACCAAAGCGGCCGCCAAAGGGAGCACCATTGTCCTTCAAGGGGCCAGAACGCTTACCCCAACGCAGATTCCTTTGGCTGTGCAACCCGGCAAGGCACCCACTGTGGCGCCCGCACAGCACGTATTCCATGAAAAAAACAAAAACCAGAAAGCCGTAGCCAAAGCCCAGTCCCTGAATAAAGTGATGCAGCAGATGGCCGTGGAGTACGTACGCAAGGAAAAACCGCTGGCCGAGCGACTGCAGGAGCTGAAGGTAAATGACCTGCTCATCACCGAACTGGCCAACCATAACATCAACATCCGCTATAACTGCACCTTGCGCACGGCAGCCACCCCGGGAAATAGCAACCTCATACTAACCTCCTCCCCCAACGTGCTCATTCCTTCCAACCTCCGGGAGAATGAATACGCGGTGCGCCTTTTCCCTAATGACGTGATGACCGCGCCAGGCTTCCTGCTTCTGAACTTCCCAGACCGTAACCTCTATGTCTGGCAAAGCCTACTGCTCCCGTCGGCTATCTCGGTGCTGTTCACGCTTATCATTATCCTGACTTTCTCCTTCACCCTGTACACCATCCTGCGGCAGAAGAAGATCTCCGAGATCAAGAATGACTTCATCAATAACATGACGCACGAGTTCAAAACGCCCATCGCCACCATTTCGCTGGCCTTGGATGCTTTGGTGAACCCTAAAGTGCGGAAAGACGAAGTGCGGGTAGACTATTACGCGCGCATCATCAAAGACGAGAACCGGCGCATGCACCAGCAGGTGGAGAAGGTACTGCAAACGGCCCAAATGGAGCGCCGAACCCTGCAACTAGCCTTTGAGGAAGTAGACGTGCACCAGCTGATCAAGAAAGCGGCCGAGCCGTTCCAACTCCATATTGAGCAGCGCCAGGGCACTCTGGACCTGAAACTAGACGCCCGCACCCCTTACGTCTGGGCCGACCCCGGTCACCTGTCTAACATGATAGGCAACCTGCTGGACAACGCCAACAAGTACTCGCCCAACGCACCCAAGATCGTGATCCAGACCACTACTATTTCCAAGGGCCTGCACATCTCCGTGGAAGACCAGGGCTCTGGCATGTCGCGCGAGGCGCAGAAGAAAGTGTTTGAGAAGTTCTACCGGGTGCCCACCGGCAACGTGCATAACGTGAAAGGCTTCGGGCTGGGCCTGAGCTACGTCAAAACCATGGCCGAGGCGCACGCCGGCAGCATCCACCTGCGCAGTGAATTAGGCAAAGGCAGCAAATTCACTTTATGGCTTCCTTTCCAAAAACATGCAGTTTAACGCAATTCAATCATCCTTAAAGTAAGATTTCATGACAACAAACCCTGACACCCGCCTTTTACTGGTAGAAGATGATCCTAACTTCGGGATGGTTCTGAAAGATTACCTTGAGCTGCATGACTATGCGGTAACACTTTGCACCGATGGCATGCAAGGGCTTCACATGTTCCAGAAAGAGACATTTGACGGTTGCATTCTGGACGTGATGATGCCCCTGAAGGATGGTTTCTCCCTAGCCGCCGATATCAAGAAAGCCGACCCATTGATGCCCGTGATCTTCCTCACGGCCAAAGCCATGAAAGCCGATATGCTGGAAGGTTTCAGGATTGGTGCCGATGACTATATCACCAAACCTTTTGACTCTGAGATTCTGCTCTGCAAACTCAAAGCCATTCTGCAGCGGAAGGCCGCCCCGGCTCCGGCCGAGAAATCCACCGCCACGGAGTACAACCTGGGCTCTTACCATTTCAACTTCAAGACCCGCCTCATTACCCGCGGCGCGGAAACCCAGAAACTATCGCCTAAGGAGGCCGAGCTGCTCCTGCTGCTATGCCAGTACCTTAATGACGTGCTGCCGCGCGAAGTGGCCCTTAGTAAAATCTGGAAAGACGACAACTATTTCACCGCCCGAAGCATGGATGTGTTCGTGACCAAACTCCGGAAATACCTCAAAGGAGACCCTACCGTGGAAATCATCAACGTACACGGCAACGGCTTCCGGTTGGTGGCACCCGTGAACGAGGCCCAGGTCTTGGCTCCTTCTGTTTAAGCTCCGCATTCATTAGCCCTAAAAAATTTAAGCGTGTTTTCTGCCCCTTTATGTAAAACGGGGCAGAAAACACGCTTAAATTTTGCTCACGATATAGGAATGTAGGGGCAATCCCTTGTGGTTGCCCTTTCGCAGGCCACCGCAATACATATTATTGGTAATAACACCAACAAATGGAACCAAGGATTCTCCCCTTGAGAGGAGCGCAGAGGGGTTTTGACACCTGCAGGTCATGGCATTCCCGAGAATCATTTTGAATTGTTTCTTAGCCGGCACTGATGGTTCTTCTAACGGTACTGTCATCCCCCTAACCCCTTCAAAGGGGGACGGAATACGTGGTTGTTTCCTTTATTTTATGGGCTTGGTAATCTTCTATTGAAAAGTCTCCGCCGTTGTTGGTGTTATCACCAACAACTTGAAATGCAGTAAGAGACGCATGGGCAACCACAAGGGATTGCCTCTCCAAAATCACAAAAGAGGAAGGAAAAAAGCCTAAGGCTTAGAAGCTGTTTTCCGGAAAAGAGGATTATATCAGCAGAGGTGGAAACATTTGGGGAAATGGAAGGGTACAGGAACAGAATATTTTCAGCATCTTCACCGCCGGAAATTCTTACAACCCACCTCTCACCTGCTACCCTATGAAGCGCATTGCCATCTTTCCTGGTTCTTTTGACCCTTTCACCAACGGCCACTATGATGTAGTGCAGCGGGGTTGTGAGCTGTTCGACAACATTATTATTGCAATTGGCAACAACAGCAGCAAGAACCGCTATTTTCCGGTGCAGGAGATGGTGTCCATCATTGAAGTGGTGTTCAAGGATAATCCGCAGGTGTGGGTGCAGGCCTACAAAGGCCTCACCGCCGATTTCGCGAAAGAAGTGGGCGCCAGGTTCCTGCTGCGCGGTTTACGCAACACCACAGATTTTGAGTACGAGAACACCATTGCGCAGGCCAACCGGCACATTAATCCGGAACTGGAAACTGTTTTTCTCATTACCTCACCATCGCTGGCGGCCATCAACTCTTCTATTATCAGGGAGATTCACCGTTTTGGCGGCAACGTGCAGGAGTTTATTCCTTTCAGCCTTTCTTCATTGCCTTCAGATAGTCCCGCACCACAAACTGAATAGAGGTGTAAGACTCGGGCAGCACCTCCAGTACTTCGTCTGGGGTCATGAAGCGCACTTCTTCAATGAATTCCTCGGCCTGCGGTTTCATGTAGGTGTCATCCAGGCACTGCATGGTAAACCAGCTGGTCTTCTTCAGGATCTTGTTCCCTTTATAGGCATAGGAATGCCAGGTGTTGGGTAGTTCACCGGTGATGGCCACTTTGATGTTGCACTCCTCCTCCACCTCGCGCAGGGCGCCTAAGGTTGTTTCCTCAGATTTCTTGATTTTGCCTTTGGGCAGATCCCACATACCCATGCGGTAGATCATCAGGATCTTTCCTTCTTTCACCACCAAGCCACCGGCTGCCTTAATGATCTTGAACTGATCTTTGAGGTGCGCAATGAGTTTCTTCTTTTTGTCGGTGACCAGCGTGAGGGACTCCAGTTTCTTGAGTTTCTTCACTTCCATGAGCCGCACCAGACGGTCAATAAGAACAGAGTCAACGTCGCGGATGAGCACATCGCCCACCAAATCCTTGGAAGTAAACTGATCGTCTTTACCGAGCACTAAATCGTATTTGTGCTTAAAGATCTTTTCACTGCTTTTTTTAATAATCAGTGGGATGTCGTTGATAAAGACATTCATGAAGTTGTCGCTTATGTAAGGCGCGTAAGGAGGTACAAAATAAGAAAGAATTTTCATAGGGCACAAGAAGTAGGATGCAGGAAAACATTACTACTATTTGTGTAATTTCGCCCATGCCACACACAGAAACTGCCGCTCAGATTGCGGCTTACCTCCTTGAAACCCAAGCGGTGCGGCTCCGTCCGGAGCAGCCATTCAAGTGGAGCTCCGGCTGGAACTCCCCCATCTACTGCGATAACCGCGTTACGCTCTCTTATCCGCATATTCGTTCTTATATTAAAAATGCCTTGGCAGAGGCCATTCAGCAGCAATTTCCGGGCGTACAAGCCATTGCCGGGGTAGCCACCGCTGGCATTGCGCAGGGTGCCCTGGTGGCAGATATACTGAACTTGCCGTACTTATACGTACGCCCCGAGCCAAAGAGCCATGGAATGGGGAACCAAATTGAAGGAAAATTACAGCCCGGCCAGCGGGTTGTACTTATTGAGGACCTGATTTCCACGGGCGGATCCTCGCTCAAAGCCGCCAAAGCCGTGCAGGCCGCCGGAGGCGAGGTCATAGGTATGGCCGCCATTTTCACCTACGGCTTTGCCCAGGCCGATGAAAATTTCTCCGCCGCCGGTATCCCCACCATCTGCCTCAGCAACTACAACGCCCTCCTGGAAACCGCCGCTACCCAAGGCTACATCTCCCAGGAAGCCATCGCCACCCTGGAGCAATGGCGCAAGGCACCCGAGACTTGGGGAGTTTAATGTGCTAATTGATTAATGTGCTGATGTGCTATTTCTTTAAATTGGAAATTTGGGGATGTGCAGATTTGGAGATGAAAACCTCAGTTTTCGGCTTGTTTCCATAAAACAAGCCGAAAACTGAAGCTCCGGTGAGGCCGTATCCTACCTTATCTGCCCAACAGGTATTCTGAATAGCACATCAGCACCTTAAATAATTAGCACATTACCACATGAAAATCGGCCTGATCTCTGATACGCACAGTTACCTGGATGACCGTATTCTGGCGTTGCTGGAGGGGGTTGATGAGATCTGGCACGCGGGCGATTTCGGGGTTGCGGCCGTTTCTGAGCGGCTGGCCACGGTAGCGCCGGTGCGGGGCGTATACGGCAACATTGACGGGCCCGATGTGCGGGCGCTTCACCCCAAGAACCTGCGGTTCGATTGCAATGGGCTGGATGTGTTGATGACTCACATCGGGGGGTACCCCGGCAAATATGCGCCAGAGGTGCGCGCGATGATCAAAGAAAATCCACCTGGCCTGTTTATCTGCGGGCACTCCCACATCTTGAAAGTAATGCAGGACCCTAAGCACGGCAACCTGTTGCACCTTAATCCCGGAGCGGCCGGGCGGCACGGCTTTCACACCATGCGCACCATGATGCGGTTTGAGGTACAAGACGGAAAGGTGCAGAAACTCCAGGCTATTGAGCTTGGCAAAAGGGCATAAAAAAAGTGTAACCAACAGAGGTTACACTTTCAACTATCTTGTAGTAAGAGTAATCGCGTACAGTTTGCCGAAAGGCAGTAGGCGAACGAAAAAACGCAGAATTACTCAGCTGTAGCAACTTCCGCGCTAGCGGCTGGAGCAGAAGTGAAACGAGCTTTCAGCTCTTCAACATCCACGTTCTTAATTACCGGAGTAGACAACAATTGCTTGATCACACGCACTTTGTTGTTCTGTCTTGCTTTATTCTTACGATCTTTTCTTTTTAATCTAGTAACTGCCATCGGTCAATATTTAAAATTGAATCGCAAAAGTAAGTTATTACTTTTACATTCTCAATAGTTCAGCTTAAAAAAACACATGAATCCTTTGATTGATCTGCGGAGCGACACCGTTACCAAACCCACTCCGGCCATGCTGGAGGCCATGTTCCAGGCCCAGGTGGGTGATGATGTGTACAGTGAAGACCCCACCGTGAACGAGTTACAGGAATACGGCGCCAGCCTGTTTGGCATGGAAGCCGGCCTCTTCTGCCCTTCCGGTACCATGACAAACCAGATTGCCATCAAACTGCATACCCAGCCGCTCACCGAGGTGATCTGTGACCGCACCAGCCATATCTATCTTTATGAAGTGGGTGGCATCGCCTTTAACTCTGCCGCTTCTGTCAAACTGATTGAGGGAGTGCGGGGCCGAATGAGCCCGCAGCAAATTGAAGCGGCCATTAATCCAGACAATATCCACTACCCGGTTACCAGCCTGGTGTCGCTGGAAAATACCAGCAACAAAGGAGGCGGTTCTTATTACACGGTAGAGGAAATTGCCGCTATCTCAGAAGTTTGCCGGCGGCATAACCTGCCTTTGCACTTAGACGGAGCCCGGGTGTTCAATGCCCTGGTAGCTACCGGTGAGAACCCGAAGGAATACAGCCGCTACTTCAACACCGTCTCGGTTTGCCTTTCAAAAGGATTGGGCGCGCCGGTAGGCTCCCTGCTGCTGGGACCGAAGCGCATGATTGAACAGGCGAAAAGAGTGCGCAAAGCTTTAGGCGGCGGCTGGCGGCAAGCTGGTTTTATGGCGGCAGCCGGATTGTACGCCCTCCAGAATAACATTCAACGTTTGCAGATAGACCACGACCGGGCCAAACTCTTAGGGAAAGCTTTGGAGGCTGCGCCTTACGTAACCGAAGTGCTTTCTGTGGACACCAACATCGTCATCTTCACCCTGGCCCCTGAGGTTAACCCCGATGGCTTCATCAGCTACCTGGAGACTCAAAACATCCTGGCCACCACCTTCGGGCCGCAGCAAATCAGGTTTGTGACCCACCTAGACCTGACAGATGACATGATCTCCGGCATTATCAACGCCATTTCAGATTTTAAGGCCTAAGCCTCCCAGTATGCCAAGTCCCCGTTTAGAGCCAGTTTCACTAGAATTTGGCCCTAAACGGGGATTTATCTTTTAAGAAGCATGGGCCAGTTCCAGCAGCACATCATAATACCGACGGCCCTGCATCTTGGCCTTGAGCCAGGCATAGAAGCTCATGGCCTGCAAATCCTCCTGCTCGGCGGGCACAAACGTGAGCATGGTTTCAACCTGCTGCAGAAACAGCTTGCGGGTGGCCAAATCAGGTTGTTCTATCAAAAAGGTGATGAGCTGAAGGAAAGAACTGGCGTTGCTGTAAGCCGGAAGAGACAGCAGGTCTTTATAACTGCGCCGGATGACTTTGGCCCGGTCCAGCGCCAGATCCAGGTTCCCGAACTCATATTGGATGATCAGCTCGCCCAGGTTCTTCTTGAGCACCCACTCCCGCCCCATGATCCGTTCGCACCATTTATCTGAGTGGTTGATGTACACCAGCAGGTTGTTGGCCTTCTGGAAATTACCCTGCGCGAAATACAGAAAGCTCAGGCCCATGCGGGCGGTGAGCATGTCACGGTGCGGCAAGGTGATGGTTTTAGCCTGCAGCAGTTCTTCCAGCAGTTGGATGGCCTGCGGCAGGTTCCGCTGGAAGGCCCCGTTGGCGCTTTTCAGGAAAAGATATTTGGGGTAGAACGTGGTGAGATAACTTCTGCCCTGGGTCTGCAGCACCGCGTGCATCTCCTCCAGGTACCCGTTTGACTGGGCAAACTTGCGGTTGCGGTACAGTACGTGCGCAATCATGTACAGTAACCTGATCTTGTAGTACTGGTGCGCCTGGGTCATGTTCAGGTGGGAGGACATGGCCCGGTAACGCTCTATTATATAAGGCTCAAAGGTATAGTAGTCGCGGCGGGCCAGGACGGCAGCCCGGGCAATGGACATGAGTTTGAAGAACAGCGGCGGCCGCTGGCTCACCGCCTCGGTAAGGCCGTAGGTCTGCAGCACCGCTTGGATGGTGGCCGCAAACTGGAGATCCCGCCCCTCACGCCGGGAGCGTTCCAGCCGCTTGCCTATGATACTGCTGGCAATGTTGGCGCGCTCGTCTTCATCGGCGGCGGCCTTATTTTGGTTCCGTTTTTTGATAATCAGGTCCAAATCGTCGGCGAACTCGCTGTCGGCTTTTTCAATCTGGAGGTTGTACACTGAGTTGAGGAGATCAAACTGCTCATGGGCGGCGGCCAGTTGCTCGGCTTTCCGGAGGAGGTTCCAGGCCAGGCGGTCCGCCTGCGCCTCAAACAGGTAGCGGGCCATGGAAAGCGCTCCCATAATGCTGGAATCTGCGGTGGGGTCTTCCTGCATTCGCTTCAGCACTATGTAATCGGTGAGGTGCTGCATGAGGCGCTTGCGCAGCGCGTAGTACGCCGATTGATTCGGCTCCGGGCCATACAGCCTGTCCATGATCTGCGTCGGACCCAGTTTCTGCTTTTGCAGCAGCAACTTGAACAACTCATAATCCTTCCTGTCCTTCCTTTTCTTGTGCCGCTGAATAAAAGAGGCGAACTCCTTCACACCCTCCGGGGACAATGTGGAAATGGTGATTCTCAAATCATCCATTGATAGTAGTAAGTGAAGGCTTAGAAGAGTTCACGTGAGTTCTTAAAGTAAGATAAAATAAACACTTCAATCTATTTTTCAAATACTTACGCCATATTATAAGCTTATACAAAAGTAAGGATTCCATAAACTTAATATTCTTTTCCTGAAATCCCAATCTACCTTCACTGCACCTTATAGTTTAACCATTACCTGGACAATTATGAAAAAAGCTTTACTCTTGCTGGTGGTCCTTTTCTCCTGGGGTATGGCTCAGGCTCAGGATTTGATCATTAAGCGCAACGGCGAGGAGATCTCGGCCAAGATTCTGGAGATCACCCCTGATCTGGTGAAGTACCAACGGGCTGATTACCTGGAGGGACCTCTCATCTCTATCCTCAAAAAAGAGGTGTTCATGATTAAGTATGCTAATGGCAGCAAGGAAACCTTCAACGCGCCGGTGCCCTCGGTGAGTAACAGTGTCACTACCCCAACTGCCACCACTTCTGATAACCAACTGATGCCCCACGTGAAGCTAAGCGGCCCCCGGCTGGGGTTCACCCTCATCTCCGGTTCCCTCGCAGACAAAGCCAAGGAGGAATTCAATGTAAACCCGTTTCTCACGCAGTTTGGCTGGCAATTTGAAACCCGGATTTTCACCACCTCCAAGGGCATGTCTGGTTTGTTTGAGTTCATTCCCTTGGTGGGCGGTCTGGAGCAAGGTAAGTTTGTGCCAAGCCTCAATGCCATGGTGGGGCTGCGCGGACCCAAAGGCTTTGAGTTTGGGGTGGGGCCCAACCTTACGCCCGCCAGTGCCGGGGTGGCTTTCGCCATTGGTACCAACTTTAAATCTGAGGGAATCAATTTCCCTGTGAACCTGGCTTTTGTACCCGGTAATGGCGGCGTGCGGTTCAGCCTTTTGTTCGGGTTCAATTCAAGACAATTTTAACTGCGTACACCTATGAAAGCCTTTACTTACCTGTTCCTGCTCTTCTTTTTAGGCGCCTTGCACCAGACCCTGGCCCAGGATATCATCTTCAAAATCTCGGGTGAGGAGATTAAAGCCAAAGTGCTGGAGATTACCCCAGACAAGGTGCAGTACACCCAACCAGCCAAGTTTGCCGACAGCCTCTTCACCCTCGCCCGCAAAGAGGTTTTCATGGTGAAGTACGCTAACGGGGAAAATGAACTGATGCACCCACCCGTAGAGGAGAAAGGAACCACACCTGTTCTTTCTTCTCAGGATATGTACCGGCAGGGCCAGATGGATGCCCGGCAGTATTACAGGGGCACCAATGCCGTGCTGGGGTCTATAGGGGCAACGCTGTTGTTGGGCATCCCGGGCACCGTGCTCATCGCGGCCATACCGCCCAAAGTCAATCCCAAGGAAGTACCCAACCCTGCCCTGCTAAGCGACCAGTATTATTACAATGGTTACCGGCACCAGGCCCACAAACGCAAAGTAGGCAAAGCGGCCATTGGCGGAGGCATCGCCTTGGCCGCGTTTGTGGCTATTCTGGCCTCTATACCGTCCACCCAATAATTGAAAAAGCTGTTCAGGGGTCGTTTTTTAAAAACGCACGGGTAACACAGGTTAACCTTGTCAACTGCCCTGCGCTTTGGGCCTGTTTTTAGAAAAGCAGGCCCAAAGCGCAGGGCTTTACTATTGAGAGAAAACAGTTACCCGAAACCAAAGAATGCCTCCCGTTTATCTTGAACAGGAAGACCGCTCAATTGAATTTCCCCGGATAAAAACAGAATAGGCCAAAGCGTTAATCTTGTGTTAAATAGGGAAAGGTTGTTTTATCAATATAAAGATTTTGCTATCTTTTATGCTACTTTGCTTTGGCAAACCCAGACCTGCGAAATACTGGCTCCAGACTTCCCTACAGCATAAAGCAATCTCCTTACAATATGCTTTTTCAGTTCCGTTCCATAGTGGTGAGGCTTGTGGCATTGCTCCTGCTGATGTTGGGCAATGGTGTGGTGGATGCGAAAACAAAGGAGACCGGCAAACCCCGCAACCACCCCAAACTGTCTCTGCCAGCTTTGGGCAGAACGCTTTCCTCCTTTTCCATCCCCTTCCTTTTTGCCGGGGATGATTCTGCCTCCTCCGTAATTCCCTTCACCCGGGCCGGCAACCTGATTCTGCTGCAGGCCCGTGCCGATACCACCTTGGGCAACTTCATTCTGGATACCGGCGCCCAAAACCTGGTCCTCAACATCACCTATTTCCGGGATTACCCCAAGACCCGGGACAGCGGCGCGCAGCGGACCAGTGTTACCGGCTCCACCGCCGGGGTAAGTAAAACGGTGGTAAAGAATTTCACCCTGGGCACCCTCCGCTACAACCGGCTCAAGGCAGATTTAACCAGTTTAGGGCACTTAGAGAACACCAAAGGGGTTAAGATATTAGGGCTGCTGGGCATGGAACTGTTCAGGCAGTGTGAGATGATCATAGATTACGAGCGAAGCCTCATTTACCTGCACCAGATAGGCAAAAAGGAAGCCGATACGTACCGAAGCGCTTTCCTGCGGGACACTTCCACTTACCACAACATCCCCATTGACCTGAAGGACAACCGCATCATTGCCCATACCGAGATGGCTGGCAAGAAAATTGATTTCATCATTGATTGCGGCGCTGAGACCAATATCCTGGACAGCCGTCTGCCCAACAAGGTCTTTGAGAACGTAGAGATTACCGGCAGGGTCTTGTTGAGCGGCACGGGCAACCGGAAGATTGAGGCCCTTCGCGGCGATATGAAGAACGTCAGGTTCGGAACCCAGGACATTCCCTCGCTGCCGGTGCTTATCACCAGCCTTGAGAACACCTGCTTTTCCTACAACGGCTGTATCAATGGGGTGCTGGGGTTTGACTTCTTGGCAGTGAACAATAATAAAATAGGCTTTAATTTTGTGAGGCGCGAATTATACATATGGAAATAAACACAGACCGGTCCTGTCTACTGCGGCTTCTCCGCCTTTGCTGGTGCACCCTCTTGTTGGGGTTGGCCCTGCAGGTGCAGACCTATGCCCAGGCGCCGGTTAAAAAATACATGGTCAGAGACGGCAAGATGTTCATTGAGCTGAGCAAGAAGATCTCCCCGGCCGCCCTTGACTCTTTCCTGGTGCAGTTCAATCTCACAGACGTTGGCCTGAAACAGTTCTTCAGAACCCAATCCGCTGATTCCCTCTTTCAGCAGGGCTGGCGGATGGAGCAGAACAATAACCAAGTGGTGGTGTTCAGCAAGCCCCTCATGGTGTTTGAGGATATCAAAGACCCGGTAGACCGCATCATCTTCAGTGACAAAGAGGGTTACCGACAGGCGCTTTTCCCGGTCATCAACCAGAATGTGGTGTTTGGCCATAACCGGTTCAAAAACAAGAAGGCTTTCCCAGAGAAAGACTCTGTGGTCACTTTTTACCTCCGCAATGCCTTGCAAGCCAGGAACGTGTTTCTGGCCGGCAGTTTCAATCTATGGGCCCCTAACAAGCTGACCATGGCCAAAACTGACAGCGGCTGGATCGCCCGCGTTCCGCTGCAGCCCGGTAAGCACTGGTACAAGTTTGTGGTGGACGGCAATTGGACCATTGACAGTGAAAACCAACTGCGGGAGAATGACGGCCGGGGGAACGTAAACTCTGTGTATTACAAGACCAATACGGTTTTCAGGCTTCCGGGCTACCCCAACGCCAAGCGCGTGTACCTGGCGGGTTCCTTCAACAACTGGCGCGAACGCGACCTCCTGATGAACAAAACCGCTAAAGGCTGGGAGTTGCCTCTGTTTTTATCCCAGGGCACGCATATCTACAAGTACATAGTGGACGGAGAGTGGCACCATGACCCCACCAACCCCGAAACCGTTCCCAACGAACACAACAGCGTCAACTCCATCCTGCGGGTGGGGCCAACCCGCTTGTTTAAACTGGATGGCTATACCTCAGCCAAAGCGGTCTTCCTGGCGGGCTCTTTCAACAACTGGCGGGATTTTGAGTTGCCCATGAAAAAGACCGCCACTGGTTGGGAGCTTCCTTACTCCATCGGGCCGGGAAACTACTCCTACAAGTTCAAGGTGGACAACCAATGGATACTGGACCCGGCCAATCCCTTGAAAGTGGGCAACCCCGAGGGTACGGGCAACTCTTACCTCATCATCTCCCCCAACCATACTTTCCGGCTGAAGAATTACGGCAAGGCCAAGGAAGTCTATGTGGCCGGGGACTTCAACAATTGGGATCCCAAGGCGCTTCTTATGAGAAAAGAAGGAAACGACTGGGTTTTCAATGTCCATTTACCCATAGGTAAGAACCGCTATAAATTCATTGTAGACGGTGAGTGGATCATTGACCCGGACAACAAACTCTGGGAACAGAACGAGCACCACACTGGAAACTCCATTATCTGGATTGAACAATAGTTGTTTATCTTAACAAGGATTTTCCAGCCAGACTTTGTCTGTTTTAAGGCCATTTTGCGCAAAACACCCATGAAACAAAACCTCGCTTCTGTCCTTTCCTGCCTTCTGCTGAGCGCATGTACTGTTACCCAACCAGAGGTGAGACCGTCTTTGGAACAACAGGGGCTTATTTCTTTCGTGGATCCCCTGACCCAGTCCCTCTTCAATGACAAGGCCTCCACCATCTCCGAGGAGAACATCCAGCGGATGCTACAAGCGTCTTACAAGCTTCCATCCCCCATAAGGGTGGCGGTGGTGAACCTGGAAAACGCCGCGGTAAAAAGGTACCAGTGGACCGATGAGACCTACCAGAAAAGCCAGCAGGCGTACGCCGATCTTCTGGAAGACCACCTGAAAAAATCCGGAAAAGTAACCAAAGTGACCATTGTCCCTGACCTGCTTCTGCCTCAGCCGGCCACTTTCACGGGCTTGCGGGAAGCTGCCGTGCGGATGCAGGCTGACCTAGTGCTGGTCTATTCCTCTACCCATGACATGTACTCCCAGTACAAGCTCTTTTCCAAGTCTGATATCAAGGCCTTTGCCACTACTCAGGCTCTCCTGCTGGACGTAAGAACCGGCATAGTGCCTTTCTCGGTCATCATCACCAAAGACATGCTTGGTCAGAAAAAGGAGAACGAGTTAGACCAGCAGGAAGCCAGAAGACGCATCCAGCAGGAGGCCGTGATGCTCACCCTCCAGGAAATGGGCCAGCGCCTGCAGGACTTCCTCAAAAACAGCTAAGCTGGTATTGACCTCCGGTTGATTTTTGCAGATTCTGACTGCCTACAGCCTTGGAAGCCAATTCAGGCCTGATTCTGTGAAAACAACTCTAAAATGCCCGGTATCGTTTTAAGAAGTTGGACTTTCAGGGCAAAGCCAAACATTTTCCCTGCTGTTCAAATAATTTAGAGTAACTTTGCAGTCCATAAGACAAACTCAACTTATGGCTTCTGCTAAATACATTTTCGTTACGGGAGGTGTTACTTCTTCACTAGGAAAAGGCATTATCTCCGCTTCTTTGGCTAAACTTCTGCAAGCGAGAGGTTTCTCTGTAACCATCCAAAAATTCGATCCTTATATCAATATCGATCCGGGTACGCTGAACCCCTATGAACACGGGGAATGCTACGTAACCGAAGACGGCGCCGAAACGGACCTTGACCTGGGTCACTACGAGCGCTTCCTCAATACCCCCACTTCGCAGGCCAACAACGTGACCACGGGTCGGATTTACCACAACGTGATCACGCAGGAACGTAAAGGTGAGTACCTGGGCAAAACCGTGCAGGTGGTACCCCACATCACTGATGAGATCAAGCGCCGCATGCTGGCCTTGGGCGAGACCGGAGAGTTTGACGTGGTCATCACCGAGATTGGCGGTTGCGTGGGCGATATTGAGTCTTTACCCTTTATTGAGGCGGTGCGCCAGCTGCGTTGGGACCTGAACCCCAATGACACCGTAGTTATCCACCTCACCTTGCTCCCCTACCTCAAAGCCGCCGGCGAACTCAAGACCAAACCAACCCAGCACTCGGTGAAAGCCCTGTCTGAGTCCGGTGTGCAACCAGACATCCTGGTTTGCCGTTCTGAGCACCCTATCCCTTCTGAGATGCGCCGCAAGATTGCCTTGTTCTGCAACGTGGCCCCTAACGCCGTGATTGAGTCGCTGGACGCCGAGACCATCTATGACGTGCCGCTGCTCATGAAAAAAGAGAAGCTAGACGAGCGCGTGATCAAGAAACTGAAACTCACCAGCCGCCAGGACATCAACCTGGACTCTTGGAAAGAGTTTCTGGGCCGCCTGAAGAACCCCACCGAGGAAGTCAGCATTGCCCTGGTAGGAAAATACGTGGAGCTTCCGGATGCCTATAAATCCATCATAGAGTCTTTCATTCATGCGGGTGCAGCGAACGAGTGCAAAGTACACCTGAAATCCATCCAGTCTGAGTTCATCACCGCCGAGAACGTGCACATGCACCTGGAAGGCATGAACGGCGTGTTGGTGGCCCCTGGCTTCGGCGAGCGCGGCTTTGAGGGTAAACTGGAGGCCATTCGCTACGTGCGCGAAAGCCACATTCCGTTCTTCGGGATCTGCCTGGGTATGCAGTGCGCGGCCGTTGAGTTTGCACGCAACGTGCTGGGGCTGAAAGATGCCGCCTCCACTGAGATGAACCCTAACACACCCTATCCTGTTATTGACATGATGGAGGAGCAGAAGAACATAACCCAGAAAGGCGGCACCATGCGCCTGGGTTCTTATATCTGCGACCTGAAGAGAGGCTCCAAGGCCCAGCACGCCTACGGTAAAAGCCATATCTCAGAGCGTCACCGCCATAGATATGAATTCAACAACCAGTACCTGCAGGCCTTTGAGGAGGCGGGTATGGTGGCATCGGGCATCAATCCAGACACCGGCCTGGTGGAAGTGATTGAGTTGCAGAACCACCCTTGGTTTGTGGGCGCCCAGTTCCACCCAGAACTGAAAAGCACGGTGCTTGCCCCGCACCCACTGTTCGTGCGCTTCATCAAGGCCGCCATCACCCAGTCTAAAAACAAAAACAAATAACCCTTCTTATCACTTATGGATAAAAATTCAGCAATAGGCATGGGCCTGATTGCCATTCTCATACTGGTATACAGTATTTTCTTTATGAAAGGGCCGGAAGAACAACCGGCGCAAAAAGTAACAAAGTCTACTACCGCCTCCGCGGCCACCCCAAACCAGACACCTGTAAATGATTCTTTGGCCAACGCCCAACGGGCGGCACAGCTAGGGGCCTTTGGGGGGCTGGCTACCGGGCAGAACCAGACCACCTTACTGGAGAACAAAGTGCTTCGCGTGTCTCTGGGCACCCAGGGAGGTAAAGTAGAGGAAGTAGAGCTTAAAAATTACAAAACCTGGGACAAGAAGCCATTGGTGCTGTTTGACACCCAGACAAGCCAGCAGGAATTCAGCTTCCAGACCAAAGACGGCAAAACCATCCGTTTGTCAGACCTGTTCTTCCAGCCATCGGCGGTATCTAACGTCACGGTGAACGAAAAACCGGCCAAGGCCATCACCTTCACCGCACAGGTGGCTCCAGGCCAGTCTATTGAGCAGGTGTACACTTTGCAGGACGATTCTTACGAGGTAGGCTACCAGCTGAACTTCAGAGGCATGGAAGCCCTGGTAGCCCAGCAACCTATTCTCCTTACCTGGACCGATAAGCTGAAGCGCCTGGAGAAAGACATCAAGCAGAACCGCAGCCACTCCACCATCAACTACTACACCGCCGACGAGAGTTTTGACAAGCTTTCTGCCAGCGCCACGGAGACCGAGACGGAGAAACTGGAGGAGCCGGTGAAATGGGTGGCCAACAAGCAGAACTTCTTCACCGCCGCCATCATCGCGCAGAACAACTTCGCCAATGCCGAGTTAACGGTTGAACCCAACGATGCAGACACCACGCAGGTGAAAACCCTGCGCTCCAAACTGACCATTCCGGCAGCCGATGCTCTGACCGGGAAAGCCAACTTCACCTACTTCTTCGGCCCCAATGACTATGATGTCTTGAAGAACGTGTCAGAAGGCTTTGACCGCAACCTGGAACTGGGCTGGGGCATCTTCTCCTACGTGAACAAGTACCTCATCATCCCAGCGTTTGACTTCCTGGAGGATTTTGTGCCTTCTTACGGCATCATCATCATCCTGCTAGTACTCTACATCAAACTCCTTTTGAGCCCACTGACGTACAAGTCTTACATCTCCATGGCCAAGATGAAGGTGCTGAAGCCGGAGATCGATGCCATCAAAGAGAAGAACGACGGTGACATGCAGAAGACGCAGGCCGAGACCATGTCTCTGTACTCCAAGATGGGTGTGAACCCCATGAGCGGCTGTATTCCTATGCTGCTGCAGATGCCTATCCTGTTCGCGATGTTCAACTTCTTCCCTAACTCCATAGAGTTACGCCAAGAGCCGTTCCTGTGGGCGCATGACCTGAGCACCTACGATGTGTTCGCGATGCTGCCGTTCACCATTCCGTTCTATGGAAACCACGTGAGTATGTTCACGCTCCTGATGACGGCCTCTACCATTCTGTACACGTGGTCTAACAACCAGGTGAGCACCGTGCAGGGACCTATGAAGTTTTACTCATACCTCATGCCGGTGATCTTCATGTTCGTGCTGAACAGTTTCCCGGCCGGTCTGAGCTTCTATTACTTCGTGTCTAACATCGTTACCTTCGGGCAGCAGGCCTTAATCAGACGCTTCGTAGACGATGCCAAGATCCGGAAGAACCTGGAAGATTACCAGGAGAAAAACAAAGGCAAGGAGCCAAAAGGAGGCTTCCAGAAACGCCTTCAGGAAGCCATGAAAGTAGCCGCTGAACAGGAAGCCAAACGCAAGAAAGGCACCAAATAAGGTCAACTTCACCAATGAGAAAAAGCCCGGTTTGTACCGGGCTTTTTTGTTTTTACAGCCTTTCCACCCACTTAATACCTTTCTGTTTTACAAATAATTACAACATAACAGACTTAAAACAACTTTAACTCAATCACCCGCTTCAAGGCAATCATTTTGATTTATGGTTGAGTTGTTTGGGGCTGTTTAAGGCTCGATCAACTTATAAGCCCATGAAACGGATTAGCCTCTGGCAGGGCTTCTGCCACGCTCAAAAAACCACCCCTAACCCTTGCAAGGAGGGGAATACCTACTTTCCCGGTTTCGAGCTATCCCATTCTAGACAAATCTCTTTTAAAAGCCATTTAGGTGGCTTAAAACATGGATTCCAAGCGAGAATGCATTAGACAACCGTTTTGAGCTTATTTTGCCGTAAATGGGCTTAAAACGGCATTTATGGCAATGCTTTGCAAAGGGGGAAGCCAGCACAGACCTGTTTAGCTGATCTCTTGTCTTCCCATGTAAGAATGCCCTAAAGTGAGCCCGAAACGATTATCCAGCACCCAATTTGGCAGGTGCCTGTACCCGTAGCAAGAAAGCCTGTAAAGCCGTGGAACATCAAGGAAACAGGTGCCTGCCACCTCAAGAAATAGTCTCACTAACACCGTTTGCCAGCGCACCTAAGAAGATAAAGATCAAGCAACTATGCTGACTTGATTCAACCTGATTGCCAAGCCAGATTTTAACCTAAAATGGGGATAAATAACTTAAAAGTGTTAATAAGTCTCTCTCCATTTTACCTTATCTTTGTAAAAGCGTATGCTCGATCTTGTAGTTAATCGTCTACCTTGCCTTTACACAGATGAAAATCACTTATTACGGACAATCCTGCTTTCTCTTTGACATGGGTGGTACCAAGGTTCTGTTTGACCCTTTCATCACCCCCAACCCTTTGGCTTCGGAGATTGATATAGATTCCATAGAATGCGATTACATCCTGCTCTCCCACGGGCACACAGACCACGTGGCAGACGCAGAGTACCTACTCAAGAAGACCGGTGCCACCCTAGTGGCCACGTTTGAGATTGTGAGCTGGTATCAGAAAAAGGGCATTGAGAACGTTCACCCTATGAACACCGGCGGCAAGGTGCATCTGCCCTTCGGGACGGTGAAAATGGTGAACGCCATCCACTCAAGTTCCCTGCCAGACGGTTCCTACGCCGGATCAGCAGCAGGCTTTGTGGTGGAGAGCGCCGAGAAATCCTTCTACTTTGCCGGAGACACGGCCCTGCACATGGATATGAAACTCATCGGGGACCGCTACCACCTGGATTTCGCGCTGATGCCCATCGGGGACAACTTTACCATGGATGTGGAAGATGCGCTGATAGCCGCCAACTACGTGAATGTGAAAAAAATCATCGGGATGCATTATGACACCTTCCCGTACATAGAAATTGATCATGTGGAGGCGTTGGAACTTGCCCGGCGCCAGCAGAAGGAGTTGATTTTGATGGAGATTGGTCAAACTTTAGAACTGTAACCTGAAGAATGGGAAAGATAATTGCCGTTGCTAACCAGAAAGGCGGGGTGGGAAAAACCACTTCGGCCATTAACCTGGCAGCCAGCTTAGCCGCATTAGAGTACAAAACCCTGCTGGTAGATGCTGATCCGCAGGCCAATGCCACTTCTGGCATCGGGTTTGACCCGAAAGACATTGAGAACAGCATCTATGAGTGCATGGTGGACGGTGTGAAAACCGAGGACATCATCCTGACCTCTCCTATTGATTTTCTGGACCTCATCCCTTCCCACATTGACCTGGTAGGTGCTGAGGTAGAGATGATTAACCTGCCCAACCGCGAGGAGAAGATGAAGCAGGTGTTGGTGCCGCTGAAGGAGAAATATGATTTCATCATCATTGACTGCTCTCCTTCCCTGGGCCTTATCACGGTGAACTCTTTGACCGCTGCAGACTCGGTGATTATTCCGGTGCAGTGTGAGTACTTCGCCCTGGAAGGTCTGGGCAAGCTCCTGAACACCATCAAGATCATCCAGTCAAGGCTGAACCCAGACCTGGAGATTGAAGGCCTGCTGCTGACCATGTACGATGTGCGTCTGCGCCTGTCTAACCAGGTGGTGGAGGAAGTGAAGATGCACTTCCAACAGATGGTGTTTGACACCATCATTCCAAGAAACGTGAAGTTGAGTGAATCTCCTAGTTTTGGAGTGCCGGCCATTCTCCACGACGCGGAAAGTAAGGGAGCCATCAGCTACCTGAACCTGGCGCGTGAAATTGTGGAGAAGAACGGTGTGGCAGTTGCCCAATAGTACCTTTAGTCTAAAATATTTACATGTCTGATAATTCAGCCAAGAAGAAAGCAGGGGGCCTTGGAAGAGGCCTCAATGCCCTTATCACGGGGCAATATGATCGTAAAGCCCCAGCAGAACAACCAGAATCAACATCATCCACCCCTAACGCTGCCAACACCATCGCAGATATCAGCTTAAACCAGATTGAAACCAACCCCTTCCAGCCGCGAACCCACTTTGACCAAGTGGCCCTGGAAGAATTGGCTGAGTCTATCCGCATCCAAGGCATTATCCAGCCTATCACGGTTCGTCAGCTTAGCGCCGATGCTTACCAGTTGATATCTGGGGAGCGCCGCTACCAGGCCGCCAAAATGGCTGGTCTGGAAACCATTCCGGCGTACATCCGCAAAGCCGATGACCAGCAGATGCTGGAGATGGCTTTGATTGAGAACATCCAGCGGGAAAACCTCAACGCCATTGAGATTGCCTTGAGTTACCAGCGCCTGCTTTCTGAGTGTAGCCTGAAACAGGAGGAACTGGGGGAGCGCGTGGGCAAGAAACGGACCACCGTTACCAACTACCTGCGTCTGCTCAAATTACCCCCGGACATCCAGATCGGGATCAGGGACAACCTCATCTCCATGGGCCACGCCCGCGCCGTCATCAACATTGAAGACGTGGATAAGCAGCTGGAGGTATACCGCAAGATTGTAAACGAAGAACTGTCTGTGCGGAAAGTGGAGGAACTGGTGCGCAATATCAACCTGGCGAACAAAAAACCAGACCCACAGACGAAATTAGACCTGCATCCGTTTGAGAATGAAGTGAAACGTGTGGAGTCCAGGTTGTCTTCCTATTTTGGCACCCGCATCCACGTGAAAGCCTCTGCTGAAGGCAAAGGGGAAATTAAAATCCCGTTTGTGTCTGTAGATGAGCTCAACCGTATTCTGGAAATCTTAAACTACGCCTAACATGCGGCAGCTCGCGGCCCTGTTTCTCTTCCTGGGTATTTCTTTCGGCACTAGCCTCACCAGCACCGCGCAGGTGGTGACCACCGGGGCAGACTCCGCCCGGGTGGCTACCCCGGCAGTGGTGGAGGCGCCAGATACCACCCGGAAATGGAAACCCATTAGCCAATGGAGCCGCCCTGCCAAAGCCGCGTTCTATTCTGCGGTGCTGCCCGGCCTGGGCCAGGCCTACAACAAAAGCTACTGGAAAATTCCTTTGGTGTACGCCGCCGGTGGGGTCATTGGGTTCTTCATCTATGACAACAACCGCAAGTACCAGGACTTTGCCAAGGCACTGCGGATAAGACTGGACGGTGACTCCACCACCGTAGATGCTTACGCCAACACCACCGGTGTGTATTCGGCAGACTTAGCCAATAACCAGGGCACCCTTAACCTGCGTCGCTCCCGCGATTTCTTCCGGAAGTACCGTGACCTGGACATCATCCTGGGGGTGGTGGCCTGGGGCCTGAACATTATGGAGGCGCACGTAGATGCCCACCTCAAAGCCTTTGACGTAAGCGAGGAGCTTTCCCTTCAATTAAAACCCAATCTTCAGCACATGGGCGGTACCACCTCCTACTCGGCAGGCCTTACCCTCCAACTGAACCTCAAATAAACTATGCGCATATTACTCATTGGCTACGGCAAAATGGGCCAAACTATTGAGCGCCTTGCTGTGGCCAAAGGCCATGAAATAGTGGGAGCCCTCACCGTACATGACGCCGATAAACTTTCTGGCTATACCGCAGACCAGGTAGACGTGGCTATTGAATTCACCAGCCCAGACGTGGCCCTGGGCAATATCATCACCTGCTTTGAGAAAAAGATTCCTGTGGTAGTAGGCACCACCGGTTGGTTGCAGCATCTGCCCCAGGTGAAAGCCAAACGCCATGAATTGCAGGGTGCGCTTTTCTACGCCTCCAACTTCAGCGTGGGCGTGAACCTTTTCTTCCACTTCAATGAGTACGTGGCCCAGAAAATGCAGCAGTACCCAGAGTATAACGTACAGGTAAAGGAGATTCACCACGTGCACAAGCTGGACAAACCCAGCGGAACCGCGCTTTCCATTGCCGATGGTATTCTGAAGCACTTTCCAGAGAAACAGGGTTGGATCAATGACGTGTCACAGGAACCTAACTTATTGGGTGTGGTCTCTGAACGCGAAGGTGAAGTTGTAGGAACACATATTGTGCAATACACCTCAGAAAACGATACCTTTGAGTTACACCACATTGCCCACAGCAGGGAAGGATTTGCCTCTGGCGCTCTTTTGGCCGCTGAGTGGTTGCCCGGTCGCCAGCCAGGTATTTACGGCATGACTGATCTGCTACAACTCTAACCTTGATTACATGAGTATCCGATTCTGGACCAAGAAAGAAACCAAGCCCAAACAGAAGAAAGGCTTTTTCAGAGAATGGGGAGACGCCATTCTTTTTGCCGTTGTAGCGGCCACCTTAATCAGGTGGGCTACCTTTGAGGCCTACACCATTCCTACGCCGTCCATGGAGAAGTCTTTGCTGGTGGGAGACTATCTCTTCGTGAGCAAACTGCACTACGGGCCGCGCACGCCTATCACACCGTTGCAGGTGCCCTTGACGCACCAAACCATCTGGGGCACCAACATTCCCTCCTACTCAGATGCCATCCAGCTGAAATCTTACCGCCTGCCCGGTTTCTCTACCGTGAAGAACAACGATGTGGTGGTGTTCAACTGGCCTGCCGATGTGGCCCACCCCACTGACCTCCGGATGAATTACATCAAACGCTGCATTGGTATTGCCGGCGATAAGATCCAGATGAAGGACATGCAGGTGTACATAAATGACAAACTGGTGCCTGAGCCGGAAAGAGTGCAGTACGCCTACGGTCTGCTTACCACCACGCCCATCAACGAGAAGTTTTTCAAGGAGAACGACATCACAGATGTGCAGGAGGCTTTCGGGGGCGTGGGTTACGTGGTGCATACCACCCCGGCAACGGCAGCCAAACTCAAAGGCTTTGACTTCATTAAAGAAGTGGTTTTGTACAAAGACAGCATCGGCTCTGTGCGGGCAGATGTATTCCCGTTCAAGCCGTCCATGTACCCTTACAACAAAGACAACTTCGGCCCTTTTATCATCCCCAAGAAAGGCATGACCGTGGACATCAACCCCCAGACCATTCCTTTTTACGAGATGGCCATCAGGAAATACGAAGGTTTTGGCAAAGATGAAGTGACTGTCTCAGATGACAAAATCCTTATCAAAGGCCAGGAAATCAAGCAATACACCTTCCAGCAGAATTACTACTGGATGATGGGCGATAACCGCCATAACTCTGAAGACTCCCGTTACTGGGGTTTTGTGCCCGAGGATCACGTGGTAGGAAAAGCCGTCCTGATCTGGATGTCCGCTGACCCTACCGAGACCCTGTTCAACAAAATTCGCTGGAGCCGCATCTTCAAAGGCATTGAATAACTCATTAACCTTTGGGATTATTGAAATAAAGAGACCCTGAATTGAAAAACCCCTCCTAAAGTGATCTCAACAATTGAGTGCTTAAGGAGGGGTTTTTCTTTGGTACCTTTCTTACGGGTAGATCCAACTACTCCTTTCTCTTATTGGTGGATCACCTAGTTTGGGCCTTCTGTTTTAGGGCTGATTTTTAGAAACAAGGAGAGAAACGGTGCTCTTTATAGCTTGAAAATTGTAGATTGTACTGGTATACTATAATCAGCTGTACCATTCAAATCTTCTGCGATGACCTTAGCATTACATGAAAAATCCTCCCCAAAAGAGATAGAGGAAAGATTCAACAAGGATGTGGATCGCTTCTCAAACTTAGACACGGGGCAACTCTCCACCATTGACGCCCCGCTTTGTCTGGAACTGATGACGGCCGCTGCACAGCATGCCAACCCAAGGGCAACCCATCTTCTGGACCTTGGTTGCGGCGCCGGTAATTTCACCTTAAAGATGCTCTCCAGAATACCAGATCTCAATTGTACGCTGCTGGACCTAAGCAATCCAATGCTGGAAAGGGCACAACAAAGGGCTATGCCTGCAACCAAGGGTGAGATAACCCTGATACAGGGAGACATCAGGGAAGTAAATCTGCCGGAAGAACATTTTGACATCATTCTAGCCGGGGCCGTACTCCATCACCTAAGGGAGGAGGCCGAGTGGGAAGCTGTATTCCAGAAACTCTACAACGTGCTCACCCCCGGTGGCTCCCTCTGGATTTCAGACCTGGTTGTGCATGATGATCCTGGTATCCACCAACTTTTCTGGAGCCGCTATGCAGATTACTTAACAGGTGTAGGCGGAGAAGACTACAAAGACCATGTGCTGGCCTACATTGAAAAAGAAGATTCACCGCGCTCCGTCACCTTTCAACTTGACCTCTTACGCAGAGTAGGATTCAGGCACACCGAGATTTTGCACAAGAATGCTTGCTTTGCAGCTTTTGGGGCTATCAAATAACAGGTCTTATAACTGCCCTCAGAAACTGTGTTCTGAGGAGTTTGCGAAAGACCAAAATTGAACAAACTCTAGGCCTGTTTCCAGGCTGGTTCACAAAAACCAGCCTGGAAACAGGCTTTGCTTTTACCAGTCAATCTCAGGTAAACCGTGCTCGCGCAGATAAGCGTTGGCTTTGCTGAAATGGCGCGTCCCAAAGAAGCCCTTATCAGCGGCGAAGGGCGATGGGTGGGCTGCCTTTAACACCAGGTGCTTTTTCTCATCAATGATGAGGCCTTTCTTCTGAGCGTAGGCCCCCCACAACAGAAACACCACGTGTTCTTTCAGATCAGAGACTTTCTTGATAACGGCATCGGTGAACTCTTCCCAGCCCTTCTTCTGGTGGGAACCGGCCTGGTGCGCACGTACGGTGAGCGTGGCATTAAGCAGCAATACCCCCTGCTCTGCCCAGCGCTCCAGGTTGCCAGAGCGCGGAATAGGTTTACCAAGATCTGCCTCTATCTCTTTAAATATGTTCAATAGAGAAGGTGGGGTTCTGATTCCTTCAGCCACTGAGAAAGCCAGGCCGTTGGCTTGCCTTGGGCCGTGGTACGGGTCCTGGCCTAGGATGACTACGCGCACCTGGTCGAAGGGGCATTCATCAAAGGCATGGAAAATCTGCTTGCCCGGCGGATATACTTCAGCTGTACTGTATTCCGATTTCACAAACTCAATCAGGTTCTGGAAATAGGGTTTCTCAAACTCATCCTGGAGTACCTGTTGCCAGCTACTTTCAATTTTTACCTGCATAAGGGAGGTATAGGTTAACGGTTTTTGCGTATTTTTACTTTAGAATCCGGCTGGTCAAACTAAATGGCCAGAAAGCCTGTTCCCAATATACCAAAATAAGGCACGCATGGATACGAAAACAACCCAAGGAGTCACTGTCAACGTCACGACAAATTATCTCCCTGACTATTCCAGTCCGGCCCAGCAGCACTTTGTCTTCGCCTACAGGATCACTATCCAGAACAACAGCGAATTTACGGTAAAGTTATTACGCCGCCACTGGCACATATTTGATTCCAACAACGAGGTACGCGAGGTAGAGGGCGAAGGTGTGGTAGGCCAGCAACCGGTGCTGGAACCCGGCGAGAGCCACCAATACGTTTCGGGCTGTAACCTCAAAACCAGCATCGGGAAAATGGCGGGTACTTACCTCATGGAGCGACTGGTAGACGGCCGGCAGTTCTACGTGACCATCCCGGAGTTCACGCTCATTATTCCTTACAAGTTAAACTAATCCCGCTTCTGGCTTTGCAGCACGCCGCCATGATCTACAGGTACGCCTCCTTCTGGTGGCGTTCAGGGAATGCGCATGGTCTGCACTCCCCTTTCGTTTTCAACCTCTATTGTCATATCATCCATCACGAGGGGCATTTCCCGGCGTATGATGCCGTGGAAAGCCTGCGCGAGAATTTGCTGCAGAACCAGACGCTGCTGCAGGTCACCGACTTTGGGGCCGGTTCCCACACCAGCACTACCCGCCAGCGGAAGATTGCCGATATTGCCCGCACCGCCGCCAAGCCTGCGCGGCTTGGGCAGTTGCTGTTCCGGCTGGCCAACCACTTCAAACCCGCCACCATTCTGGAGCTGGGCACTTCTTTGGGGCTGACTACCAGCTATCTGGGCCTGGCCCGTAAAACCGCTGACCTGTACACCTTTGAGGGCTGCCCTGCCATTGCCGCGGAGGCCCGGAAGAACTTTAAAAAGCTAGGGCTGGAGAAGGTACAACTGGTAGAGGGCAATTTGGATGTGACGCTTTCCCAAACCTTAGCCAGCTTGGAAAAGGTGGATTTTGTATTCTTTGACGGAAATCATCGGTACGAGCCTACCGTGCGGTACTTTGAAGTGTGCCTTGCCAAAGCCCACGAAGGCAGCGTCTTTATCCTGGATGACATTTATTGGTCAGGCGAGATGGCGCAGGCCTGGAGAGAAATAAAGCAGCACCCGCAGGTACTGCTCACTGTAGACCTTTTTTACCTGGGCCTGGTTTTCTTCCGGACTAACCAACCCAAACAGCACTTTACCTTAAGGTTTTAATCCGCTTAATATAAAAATCAAAAACCCGTTTAGGAGCTGATTTCTGCAAAACAGCTCCTAAACGGGTTTTCTTGTTCTAACCGGAGTTATCCTTTTTCTACCGGATAGCTTCTCTGATTCTGATCAGCTGGCGCATCAGACCTTCTAATTCGGCCAGGGGCAGCATGTTAGCTCCGTCTGAGCGGGCAGTGAGCGGCTCTGGATGGGTTTCAATGAACAGACCATCGGCACCTACCGCAATGGCGGCTTTGGCGATGGTCTCAATCAAGGCTGGGCGGCCGCCGGTTACCCCTGAGGTCTGATTAGGTTGCTGCAGGGAATGGGTAACGTCCATGACCACCGGCACCTGGTTTCCGCGCATGATGGTGATGTTGCGGAAATCCACTACCAGGTCTGAGTACCCGAAGGAGTTGCCCCGATCCGTCAGGATCACATTGGGATTGCCGGATTCCTGGATCTTCTCTACGGCAAACTTCATAGACTCCCCTGACAGGAACTGACCTTTCTTGATGTTCACCACTTTGCCGGTCTGGGCCGCCGCGATGAGCAGATCGGTCTGGCGGCACAGGAAAGCCGGGATCTGCAGCACATCCACGTACTCAGCGGCCATGGCAGCCTCGTGGGTCTCGTGGATATCCGTTACCGTTGGGATACCGAAAGTTTCGCCCACTTTGGCCAGGATCTTCAGGGCTTTCTCGTCTCCGATGCCGGTGAAAGAGTCTTTTCTGGAGCGGTTAGCCTTGCGGTAAGATCCCTTGAAAATTAAGGGAATCTGCAGGCGGTCAGAGATCCGGACCAGCTCCTCGGCAATGCCCATGGCCATTTCCTCGCCTTCAATGGCGCAAGGGCCGGCCATCAAAAAGAAGTTGCCCGACTCTGTATGCTTTAGTTTGGGAATGTTAATCGTCATATGGTAAAAAGAATAGGTCTTGAGAATTAGCTTCTAGAAGTACTCAACAAATACTGAAAGATCCTTTTGGGGTTGTTTTCATAAAATCGGGCCCAAAACCAATTAGACGGTTTCGCCAATTATCTGGATGCTCGGCCTGATTTTCCCTTCGGCTCAAAAGTACAGAATTCTACGCGATAAACTGCGGCTTGGGTCGGCGCTCCAACTCTATAAACAGCTCTCTTCCCTGCCGTGGCTTGATGGAATTGGTGCAAGGCTCAAAGCGCAGGAACTGGAAATACGGCTCAAAGTAAGCCTGGTACTCTATCGCTGAGCCTCCGAACGGCGGACCAGGGTTCTGGAATTCCTCGGAGAAAAGGACACCGGCCAACCTGCCCTGCGGCTTTAGCACATCGAAAACCTGGCGGGCATAATTGGCGCGCAGGTTCCGAGCCAGGGCGCAAAAGAACGTCTGCTCCAATACCAGATCATACTGGCCCGGCGTTAAATGAAAGAAATCCTCCTGCAGTAAGTGGTCTGATGGAAAAGATGGTACCCGGGCCTGAAAGTTGGCCAGCGGTGATGCCGCGAAGTCAAGGAGGAAGACATTTGAGAAACCCTTCTGGTGCAGGTACTCGGCTTCGTAGCCGTTGCCGCCGCCCGGCACCAGGATACGGATACCCTTATCCGGCAGTTGGTCAATATAGGACTTTATTGGCGGGGTGATATCGCCTACATCCCATTGGGTGTTATTCTGCCTATACCTTTGCTCCCAATACGCGTGGTCTAAATTGTCTTTTTCACTCATGCCCGGAAGTAAGTATTTTACCCTCTTATTTGCAAAGGATAGATGAAAACGTATTTTTGTAAGAATAGGTAGTGCCTTAAAAACCCTAAACCACCTTCATCCGCTATGTCGACTGAAACACCCGAAAAGGATAGCAACCGCAAACTGTTAGTAGTAGGCCTCATCATTGTGCTGCTCAGCATTAACGGTATCCTTATTTACATGCAGCAACAGAAAACCCAGGAAAACGAGGAGCAGAAGGAAATTATCAAAGTAAAGAGCACTGAGCTGGAGAACCAGATCAAAGTCTACGAAGACCTGAAGGCCAGCTACGAGAAGCAAAGCGCCGAACTGAGCGCCATGGGCATCACCAACGACTCCCTGGAGTCAAGGATAGCAGCCATCAACGCAGACCTGGCGCAGCTCCGTTCGTTCAGAAACAGCTCTTTCACCGTAGCTGACCAGAGACGCTTCCAGCAGAAGGCCCAGAGCCTGGAATTGGCGCTTAAAAAGAAAGATGAAGAAGTGGCCAAACTCCACGATGACAATGAAGAACTGTTCACCGAGGTAAAAGGCCTGAAAACCACTCAGAACAAACTCACCGATTCCATTACCACCCTGGCCACTGACAAAAAAGCGCTGGAGGAAAAAGTGAGCCTAGCCTCCAAACTGGAAGCCCAGAACATCATGGTTTCTGTCATCAACGCCAAGGGCAAAGAGAAAGAAGACACTGAGGAAGAATACAAAGCCAAGCGTGTAGACAAAATCAAGCTTTCTTTCCGGTTAGGCAAGAACGAAGTGGCCCCCAAAGAAAGCAAAGAGATCCTTATGCGCCTTATTGAGCCAGACGGGTCGGCGCTGTACAACCTGGCTACTGGTTCCGGCACCTTTGAGTTTGAGGGCAAAGAGCAGTTCTACACCGCCAAGCGCGACATCGTGTTTGACAACACCCAACAGCAGGTTTCCTTCATCTACTCCAAAGGCACCCCATACAAAACCGGCAAGCACCTGATTGAGATCTACGCCGACGGTTACCTCATTGGGACAACCTCTTTCACGTTGAAATAGCCGCTTCTACCTTACATCATAAAAAAGAGCCCCGAAACGTTGGTACGTTTCGGGGCTCTTTTTTATGATGTAAGGTGCTGAATGAGTGATTGAATGATTGAGAGAATGTTGGCAATCATATTCTCTCGATCATTCAATCACTCATTCTCTCACTAGTCTACCATCACTCTCCGGTCCTGGATTACTTTGAAGTTCTCAATCATTCTGATGGCCTCCGGAATATCCTCTGAGAAGATAGTGATGAAGGAGTTGCGCTCGGCGTGCTCCAGCGCGTAGGCGATGGCCACCATTTCCTGACCGATTACCTTATATGGTTTGTTAGGGTCTACCTGTTCAATGCCCTGGATCACGTAATGGTTGATTTCCTCGGCGGTGCGGCCCCGCAGGTCTTTGTCTGACCTAATGATGATTTCATCAAACATCTGCGCCGCCATTTTACCCAGTTCCACCATGTCCTCGTTGCGGCGGTCACCTACGCCAGCCACAATACCCACGCGCTTGCGGGCATCCACGTTCTGCAGGAAGTCGGCTACCCCTTTCATCCCGGCCGGGTTGTGGGCGTAGTCTACCAGCACCTCAAAGGTCGGGAACTTGAACAGGTTCATTCTGCCCGGAGTCTTGGTGGCCGATGGCAGGAACGTACGCAGCGCCGTCTTGATCTCTGATATCTCAAAGCGGGAAACATACCCAGCAAGCGTAGCGGCCAATACGTTCTCAATGTTGAACTTGGCGCGCCCCCCGAAGGTGAGTGGGATATCGGCTACACGGTCTACCCGTATTTTGTAGGTGTTTTTGAAAATAGAGATGAAACCGTTCTCAAATACGGCCGCCAAACCACCCTCGGCCACATGCTTCAGGATGCGCGGGTTGTTCTCATCCATACTGAAGAAAGCCACCTTACATTCCAGTTCCTTGGCCATGTTGAAGACGTTGTCATCATCGGCGTTGAGGATGGCGTAGCCGGTTTTGCTTACGCTTTTTGGCACCACGGCTTTCACGCGGGCCATGTCCTCCAGGGTATTGATATCACGGAGGCCCATGTGGTCTTCGGCTACGTTGGTTACAATGCCAATGTCGCATTGCTGGAAACCTAAGCCTGAGCGCAGCATCCCGCCCCGGGCGCACTCTAATACCGCGAAGTTCACGGTAGGGTCCCGCAACACAAACTCGGCGCTTTTAGAGCCCGTGGTGTCGCCTTTCTCCAGAAGTGTATCCTGGATGTATATGCCGTCTGTGGTAGTGAAACCAACCTGGTAGCCCACCGATTTCACCATATGCGCAATGAGGCGGGTAGTGGTAGTTTTGCCGTTGGTACCCGTAATAGCGATTATCGGAATACGGGAAGGGCAATTGTCCGGGAAGAGCATTTCGATTACCGGATCGGCTACGTTGCGGGGCAGGCCCTCTGTAGGTGATACGTGCATCCGGAAGCCGGGCGCGGCATTCACCTCAATCACGGCACCGCGTGCTTCAGGCAATGGGATGGCAATGTCTGAGGTCACTACGTCAATCCCGCAGATGTCCAGACCAATGGTGCCGGCAATCCGCTCGGCCATCAGAACGTTGTAGGGGTCAATCAGGTCGGTCACGTCGGTGGCGGTACCACCGGTAGAGAGGTTGGCGGTGCTTTTCAGGAAGAGCTGCTCCCCTGCGGGCACAACGGTATCCAAGGTGTAGCCTTTCTTCTCCAGCATGCCGTAGGTGTCTTTGTCCACTGTGATGCGGGTGAGCACCTTTTCGTGGCCTACCCCGCGGCGAGGATCGCTGTTGACCTGGTCAATGAGTTGCTGCACGGTAGAGGCGCCGTCGCCCACCACCATGGCAGGAGTGCGCTTAGCCGCCGCCACAAACTTCTTGTTCACCACCAGTAACCGGAAATCATAGCCTTCTATGAACTGTTCTACGATGACGGCTTTGTCAGCCTTGCAGTACTGCAGGGCTACCTCAAAGCCAGCCACGGCATCTTCCCAGTTCCGGATATTGATACCGGCGCCTTTGCCATGATTTCCGTCCAGGGGTTTGGTCACAATGGGGTACCCAAGCCACTGGATAGCGTCCCTGAGTTCTTCTACGGTGTACACGATCTCTCCTTTGGGCACCGGTACGCCAGCCTCGGCCAGCATGTCTTTGGTGGCGCTCTTATCGCCGGCGATCTCCACGGCAAAAGCAGCCGTGCGGCAGGTCATAGTGGCCTGGATGCGCTTCTGGTGCACGCCGTAGCCTAATTGAATAAGAGAGCTTTTGTTCAGGCGGATATAAGGAATGCCCCGCGCCACCGCCTCAGAGACGATGGAATAAGTGCTTGGCCCGATGTGTTCATCTTCGCGGATTTCGTGCAGTTCCTCTACATCCGGGGTAATGTCATATGGTTCATTTCTGGCGAGGGCCGTGGTGACCCTGATGGCTGCCTCCGCCGCATACTCCCCTGCTTTCTCTTCCTGGTAAGAAAATACCACGTATTCAAAACCTGGCTGCGGGGCGGGGTAAGTACGGCCGAAGCCTGAGTTCATGCCGCCCAGGGTTTGCAGCTCCAATGCCACGTGCTCCACTACATTGCTCAGCGGTACGCCTTCTTCTCTTACTCTTCTCAGGTAGCCTCCCTCCTGGCCTTCGGTGCTACGGTGCAGGACCATTCCGGGGAACATGGTTTCCAGCCTGTCAGGGAAACCGGGGATATCGGTGGTGAGCACCCCGGCAAATTCATCCATGTCCAGTTTGAGCACTACAATTTTGGGGTGTTTTACAGACCAATAGTTTGGTCCTCGCATAATGCGTAGTTCAGCGATTTTCATAGATTGTTTAATCTAATATGAATGCGGCGATTTTGAATAGTTAAAAAATTTCCAGCGTGTACGTATCTCCTTTTCCCAGAAGATGCACCTTTAGGTCTCTCATGGTGACAGGAACACCTTCCTCCACCTCATATATATTGGTATGCGTACTGCCGCGGCCATCTACAATTACCACCAGGCCACTTCCTATTACTTCAAGTTCTTTTCCTTCTTTCACTACTATTCCGGTGTCTTCCTCCAGCCCCACCCCAATAAAAGTTGGGTTGGTGGCCAGCATCTGCGCCATACGTACTATACGGCCCCGGGTTATAAAATGGGTGTCAATGGCCACATCATTCAAAAGCTCCAGACCAGCTGTAATACTCACCGATCCTTTGATGAAGCCAGCCCCGCTCATACCCTGGTAGATCATCTGGGTTGACATGGCGGCCGCTCCAGCACTGGTGCCGCCCACCACCAAAGAATCGTTGTAATACCGTTCTTTAATCAGGCGCATGAAATCCGTTCCACCCAGAATAGAAGTAAGCTTGAGTTGGTCGCCGCCTGTGAACATGATTCCGGCCGCTTTCTTTACCAACTCTATGTATTCTTCTTTACAGGCATCTTCCCGGTTGCGAATATCCACCACTTCCACGTTTTTCACCTTGAGATCATGGAAAACCTTCACATAAGAAGGCCCCAACTCTTCTGGTAAAGACGATGCCGTAGGAATAACCAGCACCAAAGGATTTCTTCCTTTCAACTCTGTTACAAACCGACTGAGAATCTCAGTCTTTTCAAAGTTGGCATTTTCTGAGTTCATGGACTCATCCTCCGGCTCGTCTCCTTTATTTTCTGCACCACCTATGGCAATCAATGTTCCACTAGGCACCTTACCCTCAATAGCTTGCCTTAAATTATCGGTTTTAGACCCTGCTTTATCTGTTTGTTTTTTGCTCATGTTCCTGCAATTATCAATTGCCAGAGCCAAAAGTTTCAGCTTTTATTTTTGTTTTACCTATTTCTTTTAAAGGGAAATTGAAAGCTGTTTAACCTAATATGGTCCTGGCGGATGTCTCGGCATACGCATAACCAAGCCAAAAGATTACAGAATTAGAATATATAGGATTTACCGTAAAAAAAGCTGCGGAAACTACTTAGATGAAGGTTAAGTGCAGCTCAAAAATAAAGTATATACTAAATTATACGTATAAGTTTAAAAAATGTGTAATAAACCCCAGCTAAAATGCGGCAAGATTCACAATTTGTTATATTACTATACTTTACACCCAAACCGGCACTTGCTGGTATGGTTAGGTAATTCTGTCTTTTATTGGCTTTAATTTGCGAAGTGAATCAAGGGTAATTGATAATGAGTTACTTACTGTAATTAGGTGCACTTAATGGCAAGCTATATAAATTTATATAGAAGGATAAAACAAAATACAGAATATCTCTATTAAAGGAAGAGGCAAATAATAAAGGCAAATAAATAGGGGATGAATTAGAAGGGTGTTCCGGATTGTATGGCCTGAATTGTTTTGCCCTAGCCTGACTTGGAGGAATAGCCCGGTTATGTAGAAGAGACGTTTTGGGCCTGAAAACAGAAAAGCCTGCTCAAAATGAGCAGGCTTTTTCAGGAGAGGTAACGAGCGGATTCGAACCGCTGTACGAGCTTTTGCAGAGCTCTGCCTAGCCACTCGGCCACGTTACCGTGATTGGGAGTGCAAATATAGACAGGAATTAATACGGTCACAACCCTGACGCAACTTTTTTCAAAAAAGGTGTAAAAAAAAGAGCCTCCTTGCGGAGGCTCTTTCCAAATCTGGTAGTTTCCTACCTATGAATTACTCAGCAGATTCAGTTGTGTCAGCGTCAGCAGCATCGGTAGACTTGCTAGCACGGGCCTGAGCGGCAGCGGCTAATTTTTTCTCACCGGCTTCTTTTTCGCTTTCCATCATCTGGTCTTTCAGAGCAGAAAGGGCATCCAGGTCACCTAAAGTAGAACGTACTTCTTCTTTCTTAGGAGTAGCTGGGGCTGCGGCAGCTTTAGGGGCGCCAGCAGCAGGAGCATCTTTCTTCTCAAACTTCTTACGCTTGGCGTCTTCTGGCTGGGCAGTGTGAACGGCAGTGTGCGACAAGATGATCTTACGATCTTCTTTAGAGAACTCAGTTACTTTGAATTCTACTTGCTCACCAGCTTCAACCGGAGAACCGTCTTCTTTCACCAAACCTTTAGGGAAGGCGAATCCTTCAATACCGTAAGGCAGTTCCAGGGTGGCACCACGGTCAGATTTCTCCAACACGGTTGCTTTGTGCGTAGAACCTACGTTGAATACGGTAGCGAAAGTATCCCATGGGTTCTCTTCCAGTTGTTTGTGACCAAGGGCCAGACGACGGGCAGCAGCATCAAGCTCCAGAACCACTACGTCTAATCTGTCACCAACTTTCACGAACTCAGAAGGGTGTTTGATTTTCTTAGTCCAGGACAGGTCAGACACGTGAACCAGACCGTCTACACCTTCTTCCAGTTCAATGAACAGACCAAAGTTTGTCAGGTTTCTAACCACACCAGTGTGCTTAGTTCCAACTGCGTATTTGGTCAATACATCTTCTTTGGTCCAAGGATCTTCGGTCAATTGCTTAATGCCCAGAGACATTTTGCGGTCATTGCGGTCCATTGTCAACACAACAGCCTCAATCTCGTCACCTTGCTTGATGAAGTCTTGTGGGTTGCGCAGGTGCTGAGACCATGACATTTCTGATACGTGGATCAAGCCTTCTACGCCTGGCATCAGTTCTAAGAACGCACCGTAATCTGCTACGTTCACGATCTTGCCACGTACGCGTGAGCCAACTTCCACTTCGGCAGGAAGAGCATCCCAAGGGTGAGCAGTCAATTGCTTCATGCCCAAAGAAATACGTTTCTTGTCGTCGTCGAAATCCAACACTACCACGTTTACTTTCTGGTCTAGCTCCAACACCTCTTGCGGGTGGTTGATGCGTCCCCATGAAATATCGGTGATGTGCAACAGACCATCTACACCACCCAGGTCGATGAACACACCGAAGTTGGTCATGTTTTTGATCACACCTTCCAGAACCTGACCTTTTTCCAGGTTGTTCAGGATAGCGGCGCGCTGCTGCTCCAGATCTTTCTCGATCAGGACTTTGTGCGATACTACTACGTTATCAAAAGCGGCGTTGATTTTCACCACTTTCACTTCCATCTTACGACCTACATAAATGTCGAAGTCGCGGATAGGCTTCACATCGATTTGTGAACCTGGTAAGAAGGCTTCTACGCCATACAGGTCGGTGATCAGACCACCTTTGGTTCTGCGTTTCACTACACCTTCCAGTACAGTGTCGTTCTCCAAAGCGCCGTAGATCATCTCCCACGCTTTCACGATTTTGGCTTTCTTGCGGGACAGGATCAATTGGCCGTTAGGGTCTTCCTGGTCCTCAATGAATACCTCCACCTCGTCACCGATTTTCAGGTCCGGCATGTCGCGGAATTCTGAAACCGGTACCAGTCCATCGGACTTGAAGCCGATGTTCAGGATCACGTCGCGATCGGTGATACCAACAACGGTACCTTTGATCACTTCCTCTTCCTGAACGGTGTTCAGGGTGTCGGCATACATTTGTTCCATCTCAGCACGCTCTGCAGGAGAGTACGCGCCGCCGAAACCCTGAGACTCAAATTTGCCCCAGTCAAAATCTTCTAAATTTGCCATATTGCTATGCTGGTTCACAAAATATAACGACATGGCACAGAACCACTTGCCAAGCCGTAGCTTATTTTACATCCCTTTCCCAGACATTGGGCCAGGGGCATTCACCTTGAACGCGGCGCAAAGGTACAAAAACCTCTTCCGCTATCCAAGATTTGCGCCCACACTTCTGGAAATCTCTTTGAAAACCAATTACATTGAGAAAGCCCTATAAATGAAAAGCCGTTTTAAGCCCCTTTTCAGAAAAGGAGGCCTAAAACGGTTTTAGTTAACCTTAAACAAAATTCAACTTGCGGTAGCTATCCCGCAGAAACTGCCAACAAGGAGAGAATCTTAAATTCAGGGTTTTAGACCTGTTTTCAAAGAAAAAGGCGCTAAACGCTTCCTGCTTTTAAGTGAACTCTTTTAGTTTTTATTTCTAAGCTGGTTGAGAACATGCTGTTCCTTCTCCGCAGCAAGGGTGATTAAGATCACCCCGTTCTCTCCCTGCTTTTTAAACCGCTTTTCGGCCTCAGCCCCCTTCAAGACATTAATAGATTTGATCCATTCTGGGTTCAGGCTGGAGATGGCTTCTTTGCTCACGGCCACTTCCCCGGCTTTGGTTTGGATAAAGTACAAAGGGTCAGCCATGGTTTTGCCTTCTCCACCGTCTAACCGTATGTTCTTCTCCGCAGCAGCTGTGTATTTGGGGTCCTTTAAGGTTTGCAGGAAAGTGCGCTCCTGCGCTGGCTTTATCTCAATCAGGATTACACCGTCTTTGCCCTCTGGCCCGAACTGGTCTACCGCATTCTTGTCTTTCAGCACCGTGATGGATTCAATCCACTCCTTATCCATTACCTGGATAGCCGCAGCAGAAAGAGGCACGTTGACCGAATCAGTTTTCAGGAAGTACAGGGGACTTGCTTTGGCTTCCTTCACGTTGGCAGCCTTTTCTTTGGCAGGGACAACCTGGGCCTCTGCAGCAAAGGGCAGCAAACCGGCTGCCAAGAACAAGCCTAATACAATAGGTTTATACATAAGGGTAATTTTAGTCAATTTCTAGGCTCTGGCGCGTTCGGCCAAAAAAGGAATCCAGACGTGGTCTGTGTCCTGGATACTGTCTCTGAGGAACGATACCAGCGAGGGCTTGTAAGGTTTCCGGGAAAGTTTCATGGAAACTTCTTCGGGGGTGCGGTCTCCTTTCTTGGAGTTGCAGCGGGCGCAGGCGGTGATAAGGTTGTACCAGGTGCTCTCTCCGCCGCGGGACCGGGGCACCATGTGGTCTAGCGTGAGATTTCTGGTAGAGCCGCAGTACTGGCACTGGTTGCGGTCACGGCGCATGATGTTCTGCCGCGTAAGTGAGATGCCTTTGTAGGGCATGCGCACGTAGCGATGCAGCCGAATCACCAGAGGTCGGGGAAAGGCTTGCCGCACCGTGCGCAACACATTCAACTGATCTTCCGCAATGAGTTCTGCTTTCTGGAGATAAATCAAGACAAATGCCTTGTGCAGACTGCACGTGGCAATGGCGGAGTAATCTTGATTAAGTAAGAGTACCTTATCATTCATACGAATTCCTGCTCAGTAGATCCTTCCGTAAGTTACGTAAAATAACGCAACAACAGATTTTACTAACTGATTTTCAGGGATTCGTGTTGCAAATTTTATCTCAACTCACCTGGTTTGAGGCTGAATTTTAACTTTTTTGAGGCTCGGTACTTAAAGTCTACTGGCTAAGGTGTTCCAGTTTATTCTATAAATGATTACAGACTAACAACCAGAAACCTGCGTAGCAAATCCACAAATAATCCTCGGCAAAAAAAGAGAAGCTTGAATTAGTCAGGGAGGATTCTTTTGATGATGCGCAGTTTGTGGGAATAGCGCTTACGCTCTCGGTTGTAGATGCCGTGGTGGTCCAGTTGGTCAATGCGCACTTCGCCGGAGGCGTGGATAATGCGTTGGTCTTCCAGCACAATGCCCACGTGCACAATGCGGCCTTCCTCGTTGTCAAAGAAAGCGACATCACCGGGGCGGGTCTGGGTCACGAAATGCACTTCCTGCCCATGGACAACCTGCTGGTAGGCATCGCGGCGGAGCTGGTGGCCACACACCCCGTACACCTGTTGCACAAACCCGGAGCAGTCAATCCCGAAGATAGATTTGCCGCCCCACAGGTAAGGCGCGCGCAGGAACTGCAGGGCTATTTTTTGCAGGAAATTCTCGCGGTAAGGCAGATTGGGGTTGGAGGCCCGGCCGTTGTAGAGCATGCGCTCCTCTCCTACCCTAATGCTCATCCCGTCAAAGAAAGGCAACACACTTCCCATCCCAATAGGCGTAATTCCCTCCTCATTGCTCACAGTCTGCACAAGGTCTATAGAACGGGAATGGCTGGTATTGCGCCACTCCTGGAAATAAGCATCAGAAACAGGGAAATGCTGCTTGAAATCAATCCAACCTTCGTAGTCATCGGCGGCGTTCCTTACCTGTATCCACTTTTCCTGGGTCTGCAGCACCTCATAGCACTCGCCAAAAACCAATTGGGTGATCTGTTCGCTTTTATCAGAAGGCTCCCGGCGCACCGGCACCAGACTCAATTTACAAATCCCGAAGTTCAAGGTGATAATTAAGAATTAGGAATGAAGAATTAAGAATTAGGATTATAAATTAAGAACTACAGAAAGGAGAAATGAAAAACTTTAATGATTCTTAATTCCTAATTCTTAATTCCTAATCGAACGATTTTGGTGCTTTCAGCGCTAGTATCGTTCGCGGGCCATTTCGCGCTTGACGTCGCGCTCTTTGATGTCTTCGCGCTTGTCATAGAGCTTTTTACCTTTGGCCAGGGCGATCTCCACCTTCGCGAAACCGCGGTCTGAGATAAAGAGCCGGGTGGGGATGATGGTGACCCCTTGCTCCTGTGCCCCCTCCTTCAGCTGTTTCAGCTCACGTTTGTTCAAGAGCAGCTTGCGGTCGCGGGTGGGTTCGTGGTTGTAGTGGGTACCCTCGGTGTATTTGGAGATGGTGATCTGGTGCAGGAACAATTCATTGCCGTGGAAGGTGCAGTACCCGTCAGACAGGTTCACCTTTCCTTCCCTGATAGATTTGATCTCGGTGCCGCGCAGCATGATGCCGGCGGTATACTTCACTAGAAACTGGTATTCATAGGATGCCCGCCGGTTTGAGATATTTACCGTTTTCTGCAGCCTGTCTTTCTCTTTTGATTTCGCCATTTAGTTTCTACTGTTCTTCAAAAGTCGGTGGATCTTCTCTTTTTTCAAAATTTTTTGGCCGGTTTGCCCGGAGGCCACCAGCCGCTGACCAGCCTTTACGGTGATGTCACAGCGTAGTTCGTTCTGTTGCAAGGTCTTGAAAACGGCCTCCACAATTAAGGTCTCGCCTTCAAAAGCGGGGCTGTGGTGGTCAATGTGTACCATGGTGCCAATGCCTTCCTCATCTTCATCCTTCATCTCCAGCACAAAAAGCCTTGAGGCCCATTCCATGGCCTGCGCCAGCGCGAAGGTGGAACAGACCGGGTGCACCAGCCCCGCTTCAAACTGTGCAAAATCAGCCTCGGTTACGGGCTTGTGGTACGTTTTGGAATCTCCTTCCTGAAAGGGGTTCTGCATATTTTCGTTTTTCCGGGAACGAAGATTAAGAATTTCTACGCATATTCAACCCCGTCCGGCTAAATATCAACCCTTGCCATGAAAATGTATTTGCTTTCACTGCCCCTGCTCTTGGGTACGACCCTAACGTTGGCCCAGGCCAAAACCGACAAACTTCTGACCCGTCTTTTGGAAGAAAACCCTGCCAACTTCAAGACTTTGCTCGCTGATCCGGAGAAATACAGAATCCAGATCCTCTACACCCAGATTGACCGCGACAAAAACAACAAGCCTTCTTTCAAGACTTACCATTACCGGGTAAACGCGCAGGAATACTTCAATCCGGCCAGCACCGTGAAACTGCCCGCGTCCCTCATGGCGCTGGAGAAAATCAACACGCTAAAGGTGCCCGGCCTGAATAAGGAAACCACCATGCTTACCGACAGCGCCTACCAGGGGCAGACCAAAGTGCTACAGGATTCCACCTCGGCCACAGGCTTTCCGTCCATCGCGCACTACATTAAGAAGATCCTAGTCACCTCTGACAATGACGCCTACAACCGCCTCTATGAATTCCTAGGCCAGGAGCCCCTGAACGAAGGCCTTAAAGCGAAAGGCTATAAAAGCATCCGGCTGCCCATCAGGCTGTCCAGGTTTTTGCCAATTGAGCTGGACAAGTACACCAACCCGGTGCGTTTTATGCAGAACGGAAAGGTGATTTACCAGCAGGGCATGGTGAAAAGCAGCAAAGACTACAAGAACCCCACCCCCATTCTCCTGGGCAAAGGCAACATGACCAACGATGACAAACTGGTGATGGAGCCCCGTGATTTTGCCTTTTCCAACACCTTTGCCCTGGAAGACCAGCACCTGATGCTGCGGGCGCTGCTGTTCCCTGAGTCGGTACCGGCCCAGAACCGTTTCAACCTCACCCCCGACGATTACCGGTTCCTGTACCAGTACATGTCCCAATTACCGCGCGAGACAGCTTACCCTCAGTACCCCGAAAAAGAATACCCCGATGCCTTTGTGAAGTACCTACTCTTCGGCGGACCTCCCCGCACGGAGAGAATCCCGGACCACATCCGCATCTTCAACAAGATTGGCCAGTCGTTCGGGTTCCTGACGGACAATGCCTACGTGGTGGATTTCAAAAACAACGTGGAGTTCCTGCTCACCGCCACCGTACATGTGAATGAAGACGGCATCTATAACGACGGCAAGTATGAGTACGATGAAATTGGCTTCCCTTTCCTGCGCGACCTGGGCCAGGTGGTGTATGACCATGAACTGCAGCGCAAAAGAAAGCACGCGCCAGACCTGAGCCGTTTCAGGCTCGTTTATGACAAAACCGCCCAAAACTAAGTAAGACGGCCCCACCTGATAGACCAGGTGGGGCCGTCTTACTTTAAGGAGGAAAGTCCTTAGTGGCTTCCGGCAGAGTTACCGCTTATATCGCCTCCGTCCTCGGAGCTGATATTACCTCTGCGGCCAGTGCCGCTGGGCGTAGTGCCCGGTGCTTCGCCGGTATGCGGATTTGTGGCAGGCACATCGCCGCGCAGCGGAGCGCCTTCACCGGGGGCCTTGGTTTTGCCGGAGCTTGGGTTGCCTAATTTATCTTTACGATCGTCTCGGTTCTTATTCGTTTCGTTTGCCATCTTCTTTAAGATTAAAGTGATTACTCAATACCTTATTTCATACGGAATGGCAGCAGAACAGATACCTTTTTATAGATAGAACAGCAGGTGGCAGCATTTAAATGCTACAAAAGCCACCGCCATTTTTAAGCTCCTTTTCCAAAAACAGGCCTAAAACAAGGCATTTGCCATTTCTGCCTTATCAGATAAAACCCGATCTCAGATAGTCTTAATTGGCTTTGGATTCCCTTTCAGCTCAAAGGCATGGCTTCGCCGATGTCCAGGATTCTGAGTTTTCCCGGAATCTCCCCCTGGGCCTCCAGGCGTTTGAGCCAGCGTACCGGCTCCCCGAGGGGTTCATCAGACAAATCAAACGTGCCGAAGTGCATGGGCACCAGGGTACCGCCTTTGAGGTCTTTGAACGCCTGCACGGCCTCGGCGGGGTTGGTGTGGCTGGGCTGCATGATGAAAGCCGGGTTATAGGCCCCCACCCCCAGAATACAGGTGTCTATCCGGGGGAACAGCTTCTGGATTTCTTTGTAATGCTGATCGTACCCAGAATCGGCGCCAAAATACAAGGTATAGGTTGGGGTCTGCAGCATAAAACTGCCCCACAGGATCTTGTTGTTGTCCGTCATGCCGCGCTTGTGCCAGTGGTAGGCCGGTAGGTAAAACACCCGGGGACCGTTCTTCTTAGTCTGGTATTCCTGGTACCAGCCGGCTTCCTGCACCGGGTTAGATGGCATCCAGCTCTGGATCAGGCTCTTCATCTTGAGGGATGTGAGCACGGTAAAGGAATGGGTTTTGGATAGTGTCTTGAGGCTGGTCTTGTCGCAGTGGTCAAAGTGGCCATGGGAAAGCAGCACGTAATCTATGTGCGGCAGCTCATGAGGCTGCACCGGGAAAGGCACTTTGCGCTTGAGCATGGAAACTCCGTAGAACAGCGGGTCGGTGAGGAACGTGACGCCGCCCAGCCTGATGAAGAACGTGGCGTGCCCCAGCCACACTATACCATCTTCTTTTCCTTGCAAAAAAGGCCTGGGGTCTCTTACCCCAGGTAGCCAGTTATCAGATTTTTTCTCCTCTCTCTGCGGGTTTTTGGTCAGTTTCCACCGCAAGGCCAGCAGCATGGACTGGTTTCCCTGCTTGAATTCCCCTACAAAGCGGCCATCATTAAGTGGGTTGCCTTTCCAATCGTTTCGGATGACCCTAAGATCGGGGTTCAATAAAAAGCTTTGTGTCATGTTAAATTATACTGAACTAAGATTTCCAACCCGGCACACCTTACTCCACAGGGGCTAAATTAACGCAAAAAAGTTGATAACCCATTTAAATAATTGTACCTACATACTTATGCCTCAGCCAATTAATCCATTCTAACTATTGGATTCTACGCCAGAATCTATAAATTATAACCAAATCATTTCCCTCACTACAAATCCCAACGCACATGAAAAAACTCTACAGATTGCTTTTGTTCTTTTGTGCTTTCTGCTGCATGGAGGAACTGGCAGCCCAGGAACGGCAGATTACCGGCCGGGTACTGTCTTCCGCCGACGGCACACCCGTGATTGGGGCTAGTGTGGTGGTGAAAGGCACTACCAGCGGCACCAACACCGATGCCTCCGGGAATTACACCGTGTCTACCACCGCTGCCGCCACTACCCTGGTGGTTTCTTTTATTGGGTTCACCACGCAGGAAGTACCCATCAACGGCAGAACCTCCATCACCGTTTCCCTGGTGCCGGACGTGCAGCAACTGAATGAAGTGGTAGTGACGGCCTTCGGGCGGGAGCAGGAGAAAAGAACCCTGGGATACTCGGTGCAGGAAGTAGGCGCCGAGCAGATTGCCCAAACCCGCAACCCCAACGTGGTAAACTCACTGCAGGGACGGGTGGCCGGGGTGCAGGTGCTGGGCACCGGGGGTACGCCGGGCGCTGGTTCCCGCATCCAGATCAGGGGCATCAACTCCCTCTCGCCGGGAGCCAATAACCAGCCTTTGTTCGTGATTGACGGGATTCCTATCAGCAACGAGACCATTGCCGGTAACCAGCTGCCCAGCGCGGGTACCGTGGCCACCGCCGAAGCCGGCGGAAATGAGCAATCCTTCGCGTTCACCAACCGCGCCGCCGATATCAACCCCGAAGACGTGGAAAGCATGACGGTGCTGAAAGGGGCCGCGGCCACCGCCTTGTACGGTTTGCGGGCGGCCAACGGCGCCATCATCATCACCACCAAGAAAGGCCGGGCAGGTGCAACCACCGTTAACTTCAGCACCAACTTTGGGGTAGATGAAATCAACAAGACGCCGGAATACCAGACCAAATACCGCGAAGGGTTGGGGGGCCGCCTCAGGGTTACCTCAGCCGGCGCGCCTAACCGTTTCCAGACCTTCGGGCCGCTCATCACCGATGAACCCTTCTATGACAACTTCAAGAACTTCTTCCAGACCGGTACCCGCTTTGATAACAACCTCAGCGTATCGGGCGGGAACGAGAAGGCCACTTTCCATACCTCAGCTTCGCATTACAACCAGGAAGGCATCGTGCCCAACTCAGACTGGAAACGCACCACTGTGAAATTAGGCGGGAACGTGAACTTCTCTGAGAAATTCGCGGTGAACGGTACCGTCAGCTACAGCCAGTCGGGCGGGAATAAAGCAGCCTCTGGTGACAAAGGCATCATGTCAGCGCTCACCTATCACACCACCACCTTTGACGTGAATGATTACATCAACCCCGACGGTACCATGAAGGTGTATGCGCCCGGCGTTATTGATAATCCGCGTTACCTCGCGGAGAACAGCACCCTGAAAGACGATGTGAACCGCGTCATAGGGAACATAGGGTTCAACTATGATTTCCTGCCCTGGCTGCGCTTCAACTACAAATTAGGCGCCGACGTTTACAGCGATAACCGCACACGCCTGGTGCCGGGTCCTATCTTCCAGGGTGCGCCCACGCTGGACATCGCGGCCGGTACGGGGGGCTTTATCATTGAAGAGCGGGTCAATTACCGGGAGATCACGTCCAATGCCTTTTTGACCGCCGAGCACTCTTTCTCAGAGAACCTCAATGCCTCCCTTATGCTGGGAAACAGCATTGAGAACCAGGCCTCAGATATCCTCAACACCCGCGGTGAGCGCTTCACGGTTCCGTTGTTCTACCATTTGTCCAACACGGCCAACATTTTTACCACCAACGCCATCAGGGACCGGCGCCTGATTGGGGCCTTCTTTGACGCCAAAGTAGATTACCGCAACATGCTGTTCCTGAACGTGACTGGCCGCAATGACTGGACCTCTACCCTGCCCAAAAAGAATCGCTCGTTCTTCTACCCATCGGTGAGCACCAGCTTTATCTTCTCTGAACTGCTGGGACTGGAGGATAACCGGTTCTTTAATTTCGGGAAAGTGCGGGCCTCCTGGGCCGAGGTAGGAAAAGACACCCAGCCTTACCAGGTGGGCACTTACTTTGGCGCGGCCACAGGATTCCCCTTCGGTAACCGGAACGGCTTTGTGGTAAGCACCGCCGTGGGTGACCCCGAACTGAGACCCGAAACCACCACTTCCATTGAATTCGGATCTGAGCTGCACTTCTTCCAGAGCCGCTTAACCGTAGACGCCACTTATTACCGGTCCAGAAGTAAAGACCAGATCATACCGGTGCCTACCAGCGTAACGGCTGGTCTGCTCAGCTATACCACCAACGCCGGCGAGATCCAGAACACCGGGGTAGAATTGCTGGTATCGGGCACCCCGGTGAAGATCAATGAATTTTCCTGGGACGTGGTGCTGAACTGGTCCACCAACAAAAGCAAGGTGCTTTCCATTACACCTGCCGTGCCGGAGATCATCTTCCAGGATGACCGCATCATGAACAAACTGGTGGTGGGCGGCTCGGCCGGCGACCTGTACGGCCGTCCTTTCCTGCGCGATGACCAGGGCCGCCTCATCATCGGGACCAACGGCTTACCTACCTTGAGCCCGGCCACGCCGCTGATCAAGGTGGGCAATGCTTTACCAGACTGGCAAGGCGGTATCACCAACACCATCACCTGGAAAGGCCTGAGCTTGACGGCGCTCATTGACATCCGCCAGGGCGGCGACGTTTATGACGTAAGTTTGCGAAATCGCATCAGAAACGGGATTGACATTAGAACGGAGAACCGCTACCAGCAGATCATCTTCAACGGGGTAAACGCCAACGGCGAGCCGAACACCATTCCGGTGGTGCTTGATGAAAATTTCTACCGCAACGGGAACAGTTTCAATGATGCCTCAGACGTGCTGCTCCAGGATGCCTCCTGGGTGCGCCTCCGCAACGCCCAGCTTTCCTACACCCTGCCGGCCAGCGTGATTGGTAAATCGCCTTTCAAGAGCATTCGCCTGAACGTGACCGGCAACAACCTTTTCCTGATTACGCCATTTGAAGGTTTTGACCCCGAGACCCCCACCTATGGCTCTGGCAGCAATGCCCTGGGTTATACCGGCTACGGCATCCCGGCGGTGAGAAGCTACACCTTTGGCCTGAATGTAACCCTTTAATCCCCCTACAGACTATGCTACATATTTCCAGAAAATACATAAAAATCGGGTTGATGGCATTGCTCCCGCTGGCGGGATGTGACTCATTCCTGGACGTGAACGACGATCCTAACCGGGCGAATACGGTGAGTTCAGACGCGCTGCTCTCCCCCATTCAGGTATCCACCGCCGATGCGCACTACCAGTTGGGCCAGTACACCAGTTTGTTTTCGCAGCAGCTGGCCGCCTACACCTCGGGTCCGCAGATCGCCGACCGGCATATTGATGTACGGGTGAACACCGCCTGGAACACCATTTACCTGCACAACCTGAACAACCTGCATTTGCTGGTGCAGCAGGCGGCTAATGAAGGCTCTTCTTACTATGTGGGCATTTCAAAGGTGCTGCAGGCCCTGAACCTGGGCTTACTCACCGATACCTGGGGCGACGTACCTTTTTCCAATGCCTTTCAGGGTCCGGCCGAGCTGACGCCCCAGTACGACACCCAGGAACAGCTGTACACCACCATCCAGACCTTGCTGGACGAGGCCATTGTAGAGCTCCAGAAGCCTAACTCCACCCTGAAGCCCGCCGCCGATGACCTGATCTACGGCGGAAGCACCGCCAAATGGATCAAAGCCGCCAACGCTTTGAAGGCCCGCTACACCATTCACCTGGTGGAAAAGCAAGGCACCTCTGCCGCCAACGCCGCCCTAGGCTATGTGGCCAAGGCCTTCTCTTCCAACGCCGATGACATGCAGGTGATCTTCAACGACCGCAATCTGAACCCTTGGAACCGGAATATCGCCATAGGCACCACCACGGGTAACTTCATTGTGGCCCCATCGCAGACCTTGATTAACCTGCTGAACGGAACCGCCATCCCGGGCCTGGTAGATCCCCGCTTGCCGCTTTTGGCAGACAGAGGCACCAGCGTGGCTCCGTACGCCGGTTACCGGAATGGCGCCGGCACCGGCGGCAATACCAACATCACCGCCAACACTTTCTACGCCAAGCCGGCTTCTCCCCTTTTAATGGTGACGTACAGCGAGATGAAGTTTATTGAGGCCGAGGCCCGTTTCATCGCCAACGGGGGCACCGCTTCCTCTACCGGCAGCACCGAAGAAGCTTATCAAGCTTACCTGGCGGGCATCAGGTCGCACATGGATAAACTGGGTGTGGCCGCCACGGACCGCGAGGCTTACCTCAGTAACCCCCGTGTGGCGGTAGGGGCTGCCAACCTCACCTTGTCCCTGATCATGAAGGAGAAGCTCATTGCGCTCTACCTCAACCCTGAGGCCTGGGTGGATGTGCGCCGGTACGACTACTCACCGGACATTTACCCCGGCATGGCCCTGCCCGCCGAGCATAACCCGGCCCTGAACGGCCAGTTCATCCGGCGGGTACTTTACCCAGAATCTGAGGCAGCCCGCAACGCCGATGAGGTTGCGAAAGCCACCAAAGGCCTGGCCGAAAGAATGTGGTGGGATCAATAAAAGCGCAAAAACCTAAAGACATGAAAAGAATCATCAGCTATATCTTCCTCCTGGTCCTGGGTTGTACTGCCCTCACCTCCTGCTATGACGAGCCCGATTTCATCAAGGACAACACCACCCCCACGGGCAAAGGCAGCGTGCCGGTGAGCGGCAATGACCTCATAGACTTGGCCAACGGCCGCATCACCATCTCTACCTCGGCCACGGCCCCTAACAGCTACGCCTCCGGCGAACTGATTTCCTTTGAGTTGGGCTTTTTCTCAGAAAGTCCGGTGAAGGAGATCAACGTGTACGAGACCATTGGCGCGGGCACCCGCACCAAAGTGCAGACCATTCCCTACAAACCTGCCTTTTCTGCCACCGACCGCCTGGACACGCTCATCATCAACTACACCGTGCCGCAGGCCCCCAGCAGATCAGTCATCAAGGTGGAAACAGAGATCCTGAATGAAAACGGACTGAACCTCATCCGGACGTTCTACGTGCAAGTGGGTCTGGCCCAACCCACCATTGCGGTGAAGAGTGTTCTCAATGTGCCTTCCAACGGCGTCACCGCCGAGGGGGACTCGGTGGTCTTCAACATCGCCCTGAATGAAAGCACAGCTGAACTGTACCGCCCGCTGGATTCCCTGAGGATTTATTCTACCGTGGAGGGCGAGGCCGAGCAGTTAGTCCGCCGGGAGGCGCTCACGGGCAACACCCTCACCCGGAACTTCGGCGTGAAAATCCCGGCGGGTACCGCGGGCAAGTCTATTACCTACCGCTTTGTGGTGGTATCCCGGAGACCCAAGCTGACAGCCTCGGCTTCATCTACCCTGCAGGTGAACAATCCCAGCCCGCTGTCTGGACAGGCTACCGGCATGGTGACTTTCGACAATGCAGCCCCGGATGCGGCCGCCTACAACCTGTTGACCCGCACCAATGTACCGGCCACCGGCAGTGATGCAGACAAGGACCTGGTGGTTACCTCGGCATCGGGTAGCGCCTTTACTTTGGGCAGCAAAAACGAGACGCGCTTTGTGAAATCCACGGCGGCGGTTTACAATGTGGCCAACCACAACTCCATTGCCTACCAGTATCTGCGGGGCAGCGCCACAGCCAGTGCCACCATTGCCAACGCCAGCGTGGGCGACGTGTACATTGCCAAGCTTAGAGGCCAGAACCAGTTTGCCATCTTCACCGTGACCAGCATCACCAAAGCCCCGGGCACCGGCTCTCCGGCTTCTATGAGTTTCACCGTGAAGTACCTGTAGTTTTAGCTCTGTTTTACAGAAAAGGCTCCCAAATGGGAGCCTTTTCTTTTAGCGAAGTGAATTATGCGGCGTGCCATTCACTTTGCTAAAAGAAAAGAGCCCGGGCCAGCATGAGTATTTTGCTGGCCCGGGCTCTTTAGCTAATCTATTTTGCGGGTACTTTCGGCAAAACAGACTTGAAACATTTTCTATTAATGAAAGAACAGGTACGCCAGCCAGATGGCCGCCACAATACCCACCAAATCGGCGATAAGGCCGCAGATAACCGCATAGCGGGTTTTCCGGATGCCCACGGAGCCAAAGTAAACAGCCAGGATGTAGAAGGTAGTCTCAGTAGAGCCCTGAATCACGGCAGCTACGTTCCCAACGAAAGAATCCACGCCGTAGGTTTTCATGGCATCCACCATCAGGCCGCGGGCGCCGCTGCCGCTCAGGGGTTTCATGAGCGCCACCGGAAGCGCCGGCACGAAATCGGTGTTAAGCCCCAGGAAGCCCACCAAGGCTCCAATTCCCTGCACCAGGATATCCAAAGCCCCGGATGCCCGGAACACCCCGATAGCCACCAGCATGGCAATGAGATAAGGGATAATGGAGATCGCCACCCCGAAGCCCTCTTTCGCGCCTTCAATAAAGGCCTCGTATACATTCACCTTCCGCACCAAAGCCAGCGCGATAAAGGAAATGATCACCGAAAACAGGATGATGTTACTGGCTACCGAGGAAATTAACGCAATTCTTTCCTGCGAGATGGTACTGAAATAATAGATCAGCCCTCCGATCAAAAGTCCCATAGTGCCCAGGTAAAGCAAAATCACCTTGTCCAGCAGGTTAATGCGCTGGTAAATGGCCACGGCCAGCAAACCGCCCAGCAAAGAGAAAAAAGTACCCAGCAGAATAGGAATAAACACCGCGGAAGGATCTACCGAGCCCATCTGAGCCCGAAACACCAGCACGCTTATAGGAATCAAGGTGAGGCCGGCGGTATTGAGCACCAGGAACATGATCTGGGCATTGGAGGCGGTATCTTCGCTGGGATTCAACTCCTGCAGCTCTTTCATGGCTTTCAACCCCAAGGGCGTGGCCGCGTTGTCTAAGCCCAGCATGTTGGCTGAGAAGTTCATCAGGATGGACCCGAACACCGGGTGGTTTTTGGGCACCTCGGGGAAAAGGCGGTTAAAAAAGGGACCCACGGCTTTCGCGAAAATGGCGATGATGCCACCGCGCTCCCCCACTTTCATGAGGCCCAGCCAAAGGGTCATGACCCCGGTAAGGCCCAGGGATATCTCAAAACCCAGTTTGGCGTTGTCAAAAGTACTGGTAACCAGTTGCTGAAAAACGGCGGTATCTTGTAAGAATATAAGTTTAAAGAGCGCAATGCAGAATGCGACCAAAAAGAACGCAACCCACAAATAATTTAAAACCATGCGTGATGAATGAGAGAATGAATGATTGAGAGATTGAGTGATTATTAAATTAGTGATTATTAAAAATGAGTGAATGCGAGATTTAGAGAATGAGTGATTGATTTTTATTCAGTGTTGCGCCAGCGCTTTTCTTCGCTCAGATTCAAGGCAAAACTGACCGAAAGATACACAGCCGGAAAATAAAAACCGCAGGCGCGTCTAGACGGACCTGCGGTTTTATAGAAGGAATCGTTTTGTTCTTGTTTTACATCTCGTGAGGGGGACTTGCTTGCGAAATCGTTTATAGGGACATTTTCAGAAAACGCCTTGAAAACCGTTCATCAAGGCGTAAGCCACCGCGTAAATCCATAGGAAAATCCACTCACTCACTAAATCCGCTCCACACCTAAGCCGGGTTTGCCGTTGGGGCGCATGATTCCGTTCTCCAGGATAAACCCACCCGAGACTACATCGCGGGCCAGGTCCAGGCTGCCGTCAAGGTCAATAAAGCGGGTGTTGGCGCAGGAGAAAGCCACGTGCAAGGCCCCCGAGATACTCACTATGCTTTCATCATTACAACCCCACATAAGGTCAATACCGGCTTGCTGCGCTATGGTGGCAATCTGCCGGGCCGCATACACGCCGCCGCATTTCATGAGTTTGATGTTATAGATGCCGCAGGCACGCGGCGGCGTGGCCAGTTGAAACGCATCCAGGGGAGAAAGCAACGATTCATCAGCGGCCACCAAATCTTTGACGGCATCAGGCAATTCCCGCAGGTCATCAATCATGGGGGCGGGCAGCGGCTGCTCTATCAGTTCAATGTCCAGCGGTTGGGCCTGGGTGCAGAAGTTGGCCAGGTCATAGGTCGTCCAGCCCTGGTTTGCGTCTATCCTGATGGTGACTTTGTTGCCGTGGGCTTCGCGCAGTTTCACCAGCCGTTCCAGGTCCTGCCCCACGCTTTCGCCCACCTTCACCTTGAGGTGCGTAAAGCCGCGGCCCACGTACTCCTCGGCCTCGGCCAGGGTTTCCGCCACAGATTTGATCCCGATGGTGATAGAGGTAGGCAAAGAATCCAGGCGCTGACCCAGGAAGGACACCAGCGGCACGCCCAGGAATTTGGTGAACAGATCATGCAGGGCAATATCCAGGGCGGCGCGGGCTGCCGGATTATGAGTAAGGCGCACGGGCAACTCGGCGCAGATGGCCTGGAACTCCCGCAGGTCGCGGCCCAGGAGCCACTCCAGGTGCTCGGGTTGCAGCACGGCCAATGTCTGGGACAGCTCCTCTCCCACTACCTCTTTGCTGGGGTTCCCCGCGCCTATGCCCGTAAGGCCGTTTTCCGCCACCAGTTCCACCAGCACGTTCTCTACCGCCGATACGGTTTTAAAGGCAATAGTATATGGACGGGTAAGTTCAAGATCGGCTTTCCAGACGTTGATTTCCTTTATCTTCATACCGCCGAGGCCTCTTTCTCCAAAACTTCTTTCACCAGGTCTATGATCTGACCCACGCCCTCTTCCAGCGGCAGCACCACCGGGATGTTCAGTTCTTCCTGGTATTGCTTCTGGTATTCACGGGCTTGTTCCAAAGTAAGCCCCGCGGTATTGAGGGTAAGGGCCAGCACTTTGGCGCCGTACAGTTCAATCAACTGGATCTCGGTGGAAACCGGCGGGATTTTGATGCCCCATTCTTCGTTGTCGTCAAAGTAGACCCGGGCAGGCGCGTGCTGCAACACCACATATTTCACCTGCCCAGAAACCAAATATTCAGAGCCGCAGGGGCCGCTTGGGTTGCGCAGGGCGGCCTGACCTTCTATGAAAAAGACATCGGGGCGGTTTTCCCAATAGCTGGAGAGGATGGCGTGCTCCAGTTCCCCCGATACGAAATCATTGTAGGTAGAATCCAGGATAAAGCCTTTGCCCCGTCCCTGCATCCAGCCGGTCTGGCCGGTGAAGATCATCTGGGCTTTGAGGCCGGCGGCCTCGGCGGCCTGGGTGAGCAGCCGGGTGGTGGTGCGCTTGCCCATGCGTACATCGGTGCCCAGCACGGCCACGCGCGGCGCCCGAACGTCTTTGATCTTGCCGGTCCAGAAATGCAGCTCACTTTTAGGTTTGGGCTTGCGCACGTCAATGAGTTGTACGCCGTGTTCCTGCGCCAGCGCGGCCAGTTCGGGCATGTCACTGATGTACTCATGCAAACCACTCACAATGTGCATCTTCTCCCTGATGGCCTGGGCAATGGTCTCCTGCATGCTGGCGGGTAGTTTCCCGCCCTTCGGGGCGATGCCCACAAGGCAGTACTGCGCTGTTTCGGGGCTGTTTTTAAGAAAATCGGCTAAATCTGCGTACACCGGAATATTGCGTTTCTGGCCGTCCACTACTTCGCCGGCATCAAGTCCGGCGCATTCCGCGTCTATGACGCCAATGATGCGGAACCGCTCCGTGCCCCTGATGAGGCCGTGCGCGGTTTTGGCAGGATACTGTCTGAGCAGTCCATCGGTAAGGATAATGGCATTTCCGTCCATTGTAAAGATGTGTTTTGGGAGAGAATGATGAAGGAGTTTAAGGTTTGTTTAAGGGCCGATTTCTCTAAAACGGCCCCTAAACAGTAAGATATTATAAAACCAAGCCGTGGAAGAGCGCAGGCATCTCTTTGCTCAGGTCATAGATGAACCCGTTGACAATAGCGTAGCGTACCTGCCCGTCTGGGGTTCTGAGGGTGAAGTTGGCGCCCCGGTCCAAAGCCAATGAGTGGTTTACTTTTCCGTTCACTGCCACCACGTTCAGGCGCAAATCCACTGGGTTGTATTCCACTGGAATTTTCTGGAGCCTTACGGTGGTGTAGCCAGAGGCCAGCAACTCGCGGGTTCGTTCAGGGGTGAGGACCTCTACGTTGTCCAGTGGGGTTTCGTAGACTTTGCCGGGCGTCAGGACCAAGCCATCGGCGTTGACTTCCTCGTAGCCGGAGAACACGCTCATGTCGCCTATCTCCTCCACCGAACTGCGGTGGAAAAAGCCCTGAGGCGTGTTGGCGTTGCTTTCATTCCGTAGAATACCTATGTCTAGCAGCGTGTCGCGGCCCTGGTCACGGTAGCGCACTTTCCGCAGCACCACGTCAAACAGGTAACGCTCATTCTGCGGAATTTTGAAGTAGTCCTTCTTGTCATAGCGGGTGTAGCCTTGCTCGCCAATGATTTGCAGCGCAGAAAGGATTGCCGCGAAGTTCAGCTGCCGGATGTACTGCTTCTCCGGATCGCCCTGGTATCCCCCGGATTCAATTAGGATGAGGCTGGTGCCCCACTTCTGGATATTGTCACCGAAGGCCCTGGGCTCATGCTCATCTGAGTACTTGGCCACCTGCCCGGGTATAAACTGCTGGATGCTCTCGTTCATGCCTACAATGGTGCGCATGGCCCGCTCCCGCACAGGATTTATGGTCTGGGCGTGGTTGAAGGCCGGAGCCAGGAACGAGATGGTGGCCGGTTTGCCGGTGGCGCCCACTGTGTACAGGCGGCTCTGGTCATGCAGGTTGAACCCGAAATCAGGTTTGATGCTGTCGCGTAGGGACTTGAGAAGCTTGGCCTCAGGACTCTGCAGGCGCAGCGCGTCGCGGTTCAGGTCAATCTCCAGGGCATTGCGGCGTATGAACCGCTCGGCACCATCGGGGTTGAGCATGGGCACGAAGTACAGCGTGTTGTTCTTCAGGATCTCCTGCCGGATGGGATCCAACTCATCAGAGGCTTGCAGGAAGTTGAAGATGTCCAGCAGCGCCATGGTGGCCGTGGACTCATCGCCGTGCATCTGCGACCAAAGCAGGACCTTGTTTTTGCCCGTGCCAGCCTTTACCAGGTAGATATCGCGTTTCTCCACGGATTTGCCCGCCACCTGCACCTGGAACAAGGGGTTCTGCCGAAGCTTCTCCAACAGCGGCACCAGGTCTTTGTGCTTGAACCGGCGGTGGGTTATACTGGCTTCTTTATAGCGCCCGTGTTCATCAAATACTAGTCGGGCCATTTCAGCGGGTTGGTTGCTTACGGAGATTTTGCTGGCCTTGGACGGAGGATTGCTCTTCCCGGAGACCATACTGCTTTGGCACTGGGTACCCAAAAGTGTCATGAAAGATAAAAGGTAAATGAGGGGTTTTCGCATGGTACCACAAGCTGTTTTAAGTGGTGGCAACTCAGCAAGCCCAAGAAAGAGATTTACCTGTGGGCTGCCAAGAAAGTTAAGGGCGTTAATGTAAGTACGATTTCCGGGTTCATGAAAAGATTTCCGCAGAAATTGCCCCGCTGCGCACCAGACGCACCTTGGCCCTACCCTATTTCCTGCAGGATGGTATTGAATATCAGGTTAGGTCAATGAAGAGTACTTGGTAAAAGCACGAAGCCGTTTTAAGGCCGATTTTCACAAATTGGGCTTAAAACGGCTTTGCGATTACACCTTCAGCCTTGGATCTGGGCTGGCGTATTGGGTGGTGAAGTCGCCGGCGAGGAACTGGTAGTGGGCGGCCATGGCGATCATGGCGGCGTTATCGGTGCAGTACTCAAAGGCGGGGATGTAGACGTTCCAGCCGTGTTTCTGGGCGTATTCCTGTAAAGTAGCCCGTAAACCCGAGTTCGCCGAGACGCCCCCGGCGATAGCGATTTCCTTGATGCCCTGCTCCTTGGCGGCCAGCACCAGTTTCTTCATGAGCGTCTGGATCAAAGCCCACTGGATGCTGGCGCAAATATCCGCCAGGTTGTGCTCTACGAAGTCAGGATCGGCGGCGGTGTTCTTCTTCACGAAGTTGAGGATGGAAGTCTTGATGCCGCTGAAAGAGAAATCGTAGCCATCCATGTTCACGATGGGGAACGGGAATCGGTTAGGGTCACCGGTGGAAGCCAGTTTGTCCAGCATGGGTCCGCCAGGGTACGGAAGCCCCAACAGTTTGGCAGATTTATCGAAGGCCTCGCCCACGGCGTCATCGGTGGTCTGGCCCAGCACTTCCATGTCCAGGTGGCTGCGCACGAGCACAATCTGGGTGTGGCCGCCGCTCACGGTGAGGCACAGGAACGGGAAACTGGGCTTAGGATCGTCAATGAAATGGGCCAGGATGTGGGCCTGCATGTGGTTCACCTCAATGAGCGGTAAATCAAGGCCTAAGGCAAATGATTTGGCGAAGGAACAGCCTACGAGCAAGGCACCTAAAAGTCCTGGACCGCGGGTAAAAGCCACCGCATCTAATTGGCTTTTTGCTATATTTGCTTTTTGCAAAGCCTGGGAAACCACGGGGATGATGTTTTGCTGGTGCGCCCGCGAGGCTAACTCTGGCACCACGCCACCGTATTGCTCATGGATTGCCTGCGTGGCTACAATGTTTGACAACACGTGGCCGTTTTGAATGACAGAGGCCGAGGTTTCATCACAGGACGATTCTATTGCTAAAATTGTAGGGTTCATAATCCGTTGGAGACGCAAGACCAAGAAGAGACGCTAGAAAAAAAGAAAAACTACCCGCAAGTTATAGCAAAAGCTCTGTTAAAAATAATTCTGGGCCTGCTAATCCTGGTGGTAGTAGTGGCGGGTACCCTCGTCCTGGCGCTGCGTTTTCCGTCGGTTCAGACCAAAGTAGCCCAGAAAGCGGCCAAGACCCTCTCCCAGACCATCCACCACCAGGTCACCATCGGGAGCGTGGACATTAGGTTCTTCAAGAGCGTGCTGCTCAACGATGTGCGGGTGCTGGACCGCCAGAAAAAGACGCTCTTCTACGTGGGCGAAGTGGATGCGAACATCGGCTTTTTCCAACTCTTCAAGGCTGACAAGTGGCGCATTCCGGTAGGAAGTGACAAAGTTCTGGCCATCCCCACCGTGAAATTCCAGCCCGACCGGCTGCACATCGCCTCGCTCACCCTTACCCGGCCCGAGGCCAACCTCATCAAATACGAAGGCACCGATACGCTCAACATGAGCACGTTCATTACGGCTTTGTCTAACCTCATCACCAAAGACACCACCAAGGCCAAAACGCCCTTCGATTTCAAGATTGACGAGATTGTTCTGAAGGATGGGCTTTTCACCTACCACAACTACAACTCACCCCGCACTGACTATGGCCTGGACTACCAGCACATGGACCTGGAGCGGATTAATGGCCGTTTTTCGGAAATCAACCTCAAAGGAGACACCATCCATACCGTGGTCACCAGCCTCACCACTATGGACCGGAATTCCAAAACCTACCTCAAAGACCTGGACACCCGCATGACGTTCGCCCCTACTTTTTGGGAGTGGGACAACCTGAACCTGCGCGTGAACAACAGCCACCTGGCCAAATACGTGCGCTTTGACTACCGGGTCTTCTGGAATTTCAAGGAGTTCAACGACAGCATGAACGTGACGGCCAACTTTGACAGCACCTACGTCACCTCAGATGACATCGCCCTTTTTGCCCCGGTTTTGAAAGACTTGAACGAAAAGGTGCTGCTCTCCGGTAAGGTCAAAGGCAAGGTGCGGAACTTCGATGCCCGGGACATAGACCTGCGCTACGGCCAGTACACCCACATCACCGGCGATGTCTCGGCCGACGGTTTGCCCAATTTCAAGAACACCTTCGCCGATCTGCACCTGGGGCCCAGCTCCATCAATGCCAGGGACATTAAGAAGTTCCTGCCCAACAAAGCCTATGAGATGGCGGCCCGGGCGGGCACCGTGCGGCTAGAAGGCGAATTCACCGGTTTCTACAATGACTTCGTGGCCAACGGCTCCTTTAAAACCCCGCTAGGGAACCTGGTCTCCGATATCAACCTCAAGTTTGACAAGAACAACATTGACCGCTCGGCGTACCGGGGTTACCTGCGCACGGGCGGTTTTGACGTGGGTGGTTTGTTGGGTGACCGCAGCGTACTGAAAAAAGTAGCATTAGATGGCAGGTTGCAGGGCAGCGGTTTCAGTCTGGAGACGGCCCGCCTGAACATGGACGCCAAGATCAACGCCATTGACCTCAACAACTACAACTTCCGCAACATTGTGGTGAACGGTGACCTGAGCCGCCAGACCTTTAATGGCGACCTCAGCATTAATGACCCCAACCTGAAAATGTCGGCCACGGGCCAGATCAATATGCAGAACAACCGTCAGGTCTTTGACCTGAAAACCAACATCAAAACCGCCGATCTGCGTGCCCTGGGCTTCACCAAACAAGGTATTGTGGTATCTACCGTCGCTGACGTTGACTTCACGGGCATTAAGCTGGACGAGATTCATGGGTTGGCCAACTTCAAGAACACCAAACTGCTGTACAGCGGCAAGCAGGTAGCCATTGACTCGCTTTCCATTGAGTCGCACTTTCATAATGGTATCCGGGAGCTGCACGTGGGCTCTGAGGTGCTGGCGCTGCAGTTGGGCGGTAATTTCCTGTACTCCACTTTCTTCCGTGACCTGGAGACGCTTTATGAAGAATACCGCCTGAACCTGGAGAACAACCCCTTAAGAATAGACAACTACTACCGCCGTAAGTCCCCTATTCCCCCGGCTTATTACGAGGTGGATTTGGATGTGCACCTGCGGCGAATCAACCCGGTGCTGCACGCCTTTTTGCCCGATGTTTCCATCTCTGACTTTTCTACTATGAAAGGTACTTTCCGAAACGGGCCTACCACCATGTTAACACTTGTAAGCCAGATAGATACCATCTTCTACGGCAAGAATGAGTTTTACGGCAATAACCTGGAAGTCACCTCCTCCAAGCTCTGGAATAGCCCCGATGTGCTGGCCAACACCCTCATCACTTCTGAGCGGCAGAAACTGGGCAGCGCCGGCGATACCGAGAAGCTGTATGTGGAAGGCGTCTGGAGCGACCGCCTCATCAGGTTCTCCAGCAACATCGCCCAGACGGGCACCACCAACCGCGCCAACATCAGCGGGAACGTGTCTTTTGAGCGGGACCAGATCCAGGTGGTCTTCAACCAGTCCAACATCAACGTGCTGGACAAAGTCTGGAACATCTCGCCCAACAACACCATTGTGTTTGACGGCGGAGCCGTGCGTTTTGATAACGTGACCCTGTCCAACGGGCCGCAGAGCGTGAACATCTTCGGGGTGCTGTCCCGGAATCCGCAGGACCTGCTCACGGTGAGTCTGGCCAATTTCCGGCTGGAGAATCTGAACCCGCTCCTCCCAGACAAAATAGACGGCCGCCTGAATGCCGAGCTGCAGATCCGGGACCTCTACAATGAAATACAGCTGTCATCGCAACTGGCCGTGGACACATTTATGATTGGGAATCAGCTCATCGGTAACGTAGCGGGCACCACCAGTTGGGAAAACCGCCTGCACCGCATGAACGTGGACCTGGGCATCAGCCGCGAAAACAAGAAAGTGCTCTCCCTCACAGGTACCTATGCCCCCAGTGCCCCAAAAGATGAACTGGACCTTTTGGCCGTCTTAGACGATGCCCAGATGAAACTGGTAGAGCCAATTCTCAAAACCATCATGTCTGACCTGGGCGGAACCATGGACGGCCGCGTGCGGATCTCGGGGAGACTCTCCGGGCCCATCCTGAAAGGCTCGGTGATGGTCACCGATGGCTCTTTTGTGTTCAATTACCTCAAAACAAAGTACACTTTCTCTGACCGCGTCTATTTCACTGAGAATGACATTTCTTTCCAGAATGTGCGCGTGCGAGACATCTATAACAACGTGGCCGTGCTCAACGGTGGCATTTTCCATGATGGCTTCCAGAACATGGTGCTGGACCTCAGGGCCCGGTTCAACAAGTTCATGGTTTTGAACACCACCCGTGCCGATAACCCGCTGTACTACGGAACCGCCTTCGCCACGGGCGAGGTTACCGCGCTGGGCGCCACCTCTAACCTGCAGGTGAATGTGACCGCCCGCAGCGAGGAACGCACCAACATCGCCATTCCGCTGGATAACACCACCGCCCTGGAACGGCAGAACTTCATCACGTTCGTGAACAACAACCCCGCCCGGCAGGATACCACCACTGCCCGGGACACCACCCTGGTGAAAAGAGGCGTGGATCTGAGCGGCATCCGGCTTAACTTCAACCTGGACGTGAATGAGAACGCCTACATAGAACTCATCTTTGACGAGCGTACGGGAGATATCATCCGGGGCCGGGGCCGCGGCAACCTCCGGATGGAGATTGACACCCGCGGTGAGTTTGCCATGTACGGGAACTACGAGATCGTGCAGGGTCGCTACAACTTCACCCTGCTGGGCGTGATCAACAAGGAATTCAACGTGCGGCCCGGCGGCACCGTCACCTGGAACGGCGACCCGCTGGAAGGGCTCCTCAACATCACCGCCGAGTACACCCAACGGGTTTCCCTGGCTCCTATTCTGGCTGATTTAAGTGAGCAGCAGCAGCAGAGTGCGGCGGCGCGCTCCCGCTACCCGGTAACGGCCGTAATGGACCTGGACGGGCCGCTCACCACCCCCCAAATCAGGCTGAACCTGGAGTTCAATGATACGCCCAGCTTGCTGGAAGACCAGATCACCCGCTACCTGAACAACATCAGGAACGATGAACAGGAACTGAACCGCCAGGTCTTCTCCTTGCTGGCTTTCAAGCGATTATCAGCCAGGGATGAATTACAGGTAGGTCTGGGCGTGGGGGATCTGGGCAGCAGCGTGGGCGAGCTTTTCTCAAACCAGCTCAGCTATTGGCTCTCGCAGATAGACAGCAATCTGGAAGTGGACATTGGGGTGAGCGGCAACGGAAACCAGGTTCTGGACGATGTGCAGCTGCGGCTGAGCTATACTTTCCTGGAGGGTCGCCTCAAAGTAACCCGCGAGGGCAGCGTAAACAACAACCGCCTGGGCAACAATCGCTCCACCGCCGCCGGCGACTGGTCAGTGGAGTATTACCTGAGCCAGAGTGGTCAGTTAAGGCTGCGGGCCACCTACGAGACTACCCCGCGGGACTTCGAGGCGAACGCCACCGCCAGCCGCCAGACCGTAAGCGTGCTGCACCAGGCCAACTTTGACCGTTTCGGGGAGCTTTTCCGGCGCCGCAAGCTGAGTAAGCGAGCCCAACGCGCCGCCGAGCGTGAGCGCATCCTGCAAATCCAGGATGATACACCTACCAGCATCCAGGACCTTTAAGATGGTTTAGGGTCTGTTTCTGAAAAATCGGCCCTAAATCAGGCAGTAAAAACCTTTCAGAGGACAGAAGAAGCTGGTTTCAGGTAGTTAAAAAGTGAATCGGCAGAGGCTTGGGCAAGGCCTCGGTTTTAGGACTCTTTTTCAGAAATCAGGGGAAAAACGGCTGGTGCGCCGTTCTTCTTCTAAATAATTACTATTTTTGCCGGCACACGTTTTTATGGCTGCTAAACCGCTCAAACATACCCGCAAGAAAAAGCTAGGCAATTACCCGCACACCATGGTGATCTTCAGTATCACGTTGGCGTTGTTTGTAATAGGTTCCTTTGGGCTGCTGCTCATCCATGCCGGCAAGCTTTCTAACCTGGTGAAACAGAATATAGAAGTGCAGGTGTACCTGGACCGCGACATTACCCCGCTGGAGGTGGAGAAGCTGAAAAAGACGCTGGGCCGCAAAGAGTACATCGCCTATGAGGAAAACCAACCCCAGGTCCTGTTCATGTCCAAAGAGCAGGGCGCCAAAGAATTCATAGACGAGAGCGGCGAGGATTTCCTCACCTTCCTGGGCGAAAACCCGCTCCGCGACGCCTTTATCCTGCGCATTAACCCTGAGTTTGCCACCTCTGAAAACCTCAAAAAGATAAAGCAGGACCTTCAGAACACCCTGGGTGTGTACGAAGTGGATTACGTGGAAAGCCTTATAGATTCCATCAACCATAACCTGCGCCGGGTGAGCATCGTACTGCTGGCCTTCGCGGGCATTCTGGTGCTGGTGGTCATCATCCTTATCAACAACACCATTAAACTGGCCCTTTTCTCCCAGCGCTTCCTTATCAGGAGCATGCAGTTGGTGGGCGCCACTTCCTTTTTCATTCAGCGTCCGTTCCTGAACCGGGCTACTTTCCAGGGCTTAGTAAGCGGGGCACTGGCCTCCATCCTGCTCTATGCTTTGCTTCAGTACGCCTACCACGAGATTAGCGAACTCTACCTGCTCCGTGATGAGCGCCAGATGCTGCTGCTCATGGCCGCGTTGCTGATTCTGGGCGGGGTGCTGGGCTTTTTCAGTTCTTACCGGGCGGTTAAAAAGTACCTCCGGGCTTCTCTAGACGATTTATATTAAAGACAATATCCTTTATGGAAAACAAGACCCCCTTTTCTTTCGGTCGGCGCAATTACCAGATTATGATTTTAGGTTTAGTGGTGATGGCCATTGGGTTCATACTCATGGCTATGGACACTGAGCCGTATGGTTACGGTTTCCTGGGACTCACCCTGGGGCCTATTGTTTTGGTGGTAGGTTTCATTATCCAATTCTTCGCTATTCTGGCAAAACCCCGCAAAAACGTTTAAATGAGTATTTGGCAAGCCATCATCCTGGCCATAGTGGAAGGATTGACGGAGTTTTTACCGGTGTCATCTACCGGGCATATGGTCATCGCCTCCAGCCTGATGGGCATCAGTGCTTTTCAGTTCACCAAGATGTTTACCGTGGCCATCCAGTTTGGGGCTATCCTGTCTGTGGTGGTGCTGTACTGGAGACGGTTCATCAATTCCTTTGACTTCTATAAAAAATTGATGGTAGCCGTGATTCCGGCGCTGGCCATTGGTTTTGTGCTGAAGGACGTTATTGACGCCATGCTGGAGCGGGTGGAGATTGTAGCCATAAGTCTATTGTTGGGCGGCTTGATCCTCATCTTTGTGGACCGTTGGTTCAAAGCAGGTCCAAGGCCGGTGACTACCCCCAGCTATAAGAATGCGTTAGTGGTGGGCCTGTTTCAGTGTATTGCCATGATTCCAGGGGTTTCCCGGTCGGCTTCTTCCATCATTGGGGGACTTACCCAGCACATGACTCGCAAATCGGCGGCTGAGTTCTCTTTTTTCATGGCCGTTCCCACCATGCTGGCTGCCGCTACCTACACCGTCCTCACCGATCTGCTGCACCTGGAGATTTCAGACGTAGTTAAGTTTAACCTCCCCAAGATCCAGGCGGGCTTTGCCTCCATCACCCCGCAGGAGTGGCAGGTGCTGGCGGTTGGCAATATAGTGGCGTTTCTGGTAGCCATGGCGGCCATCCAGTTCTTTGTAGGCTTCCTGACCAAACACGGCTTTAAGCTGTTTGGCTACTACCGCATTCTGGTGGGCCTGGTGATTCTGTTGTTATTGTCCATGGGGGTTGATATTCAGTTATAGTAATGCAGGAAACTCCGTATGATTTTGAGGCCGGGGCCATTCTTTTGATAGACAAGCCCCTTACCTGGACCTCCTTTGACGTGGTCAAGAAAACCAAGTACGCTCTTCGCATCAAGAAAATAGGCCACGCTGGCACGTTGGACCCATTGGCCACTGGCTTGCTGATTTTGTGCACCGGTAAGTTCACCAAGCGCATTGAAGAAATCCAGGCGCAGGAAAAAGAATACACCGGCACGTTCGTCCTGGGCCACACTACGTCTTCCTTCGATCTGGAAACCGAGATAGATAGCACCGCTCCTACAGAGCACCTTACCGAGGAAATGCTAAGAGAGGCCGCTACTTCTTTCCTGGGCGAAATCGACCAGACCCCTCCTATTTACTCGGCGGTGAAGGTGAACGGCGAGCGAGCCTATGCCCTGGCTCGCCGTGGCGAGGAAGCCGAGATCAAATCCAAGCGCATCACCATCAAAGAGTTTACGCTTACCGGCGTGGAGGGCAACCAAGTGCACTTTAAGGTAGTATGCTCCAAAGGAACCTATATCCGTAGTTTGGCGCGGGACTTTGGTCTTAAACTGGGCTGCGGGGCTTACCTCTCCAAGTTGGTGCGGACCCGCATTGGGGACTACCGTTTGGAGGATGCCATGAGCTTAGATCAACTTCAGGAGCTCCGCGAAAAACAACAGGCGCACTATGATCGTCATCCGGGAGCTTAAAGACTTTCCTTCCCTTTCCCATGCCGTAGTCACCTCCGGTACGTTTGATGGCGTCCATATAGGCCACCAGAAGATCCTGTCCCGGCTTATTGAGGCTGCCCGCCAATGCGATGGGCAGAGCGTGGTGATTAGCTATTGGCCCCACCCGCGCACCGTGCTGCACCCCGAGGACAGTTCCCTCCACCTGCTTTCCACCATTGAGGAACGGATTGAGGCCCTGAGAGCTTTTGGGGTGGATTACCTATTACTGCTGCCTTTCACCCGTGAGTTCGCGCAGCTCTCCTCAGAAGAATACATCCAGCAGATTCTGATCCAGGCCATCGGGACCAGGAAACTAGTAATTGGCTATGATCACCGTTTCGGGAAGAATCGGGAGGGCGGTTTTGACTACCTGCAGCAGAATGCCCAGCGGTACGGCTTCACTGTAGAGGAAATCCCGCGCCAAGATATTGACGCCGTGGGCGTGAGTTCCAGCAAAATCAGAACCGCACTGGAGCGCGGCGACGTGGTCACTGCCGCCAAATACCTGGGCAGACCTTATTCCCTTGCCGGTACCGTGGTCAAAGGCAAACAACTGGGCCGCACCATTGGCTACCCCACCGCCAACGTGGAGCCCCAGGAAAAGCTGAAGCTGGTGCCCGCCCAGGGCATCTATGCCGTCACAGTGCTAACGCCAATGGGCCGATTCAAGGGTATGCTGAGCATCGGCATGAACCCAACGGTGCAGGGCACAAAACAAACCATTGAAGTGAACATCTTTGATTTTGAGGCTGACCTGTACGGCGAGGAAATCACCCTTTCCTTTGTCTCCTACCTGCGCGCCGAAGAGAAATTCGATGGGTTGGAGGCACTTACCCAACAACTCCATTTAGACAAGGTAGCAGCCTTACAAGTGTTAGGATAAATCTGGCAAATCCGTAACTTCACCCCGGGCTTTCACGAAAAAGGAAGAGGGGTAAGGAAGCCGGGGGCTGGTTTTTCATCTAACACTAGACTGTTCCATGTTCAGAAGCATTCTCGCAGTTTTAGGCGGAACGGCGGTTGGCGTATTTACCATCAGCCTGGTCCAGACCATGAGCCAGCAGCTCTACCCTACTCCGGCGCAAATCATTGTTCCGGAAGTGAATGTCATAGCTGGTTCCCTTCCCGGATACCCCACTGAAGGTCTTTTAGTGAACTTACTAGGCTTTGCCCTGGGCTCTTTCTTCGGGGGTATGGTGGCAGCCAGGGTTACCCATCATAGATTAATTCTGCATGCCCTGCTGGTGGGCATCTTTTTACTGGCCATGGGCCTGGCCAATCTCCTGCCCGCTTCTTACCCGCTCTGGTTTAAAATAGTCGCTTTCCTCATTTTCCTGCCCATGGCTTACTTTGGCGGAATGATGTCGGCACGCCGCATGCCATGAGCTGGGTTCATTTCAAGACTGTTTTCTTAAAAAGAAGCCCTAACCAGAGGGATGGCCAGCAACTTCGCTTTATAAATAAAGATTATATACTTCCTACAGATACTGACCTAATTCTATGATAAACAAAGTAGTACAAGACGCCGCATCAGCCTGTGCAGACATCCCCGATGGCGCCACCCTCATGCTGGGCGGTTTCGGCCTGTGCGGTATCCCTGAGAACTCCATCCAGGAAATCCTGCGCAAAGGCATCAAAGACCTCACCTGTATCTCCAACAACGCCGGGGTAGACGACTTCGGCATCGGGTTGCTGTTGCAGCGGCGCCAGGTGAAAAAGATGATCTCCAGCTACGTAGGCGAAAATGCCGAGTTTGAGCGCCAGTTGCTTTCCAGCGAGTTGGAGGTGGAGTTGATTCCGCAGGGCACGTTGGCCGAGCGCATCAGGGCCGGCGGAGCGGGCATCCCAGCGTTCTTCACCCCGGCCGGCTACGGTACCGAGGTGGGTGAAGGCAAGGAAAGCCGCGAGTTCAACGGCAAGATGTACCTCATGGAATCCTGGCTCAAAGCCGATTTCGCGCTGGTGAAAGCCTGGAAGGGCGACACCGCCGGCAACCTCATCTACAAAGGCACCGCCCGTAACTTCAACCCCATGATGGCCACCGCCGGCAAGATCACCATCGCCGAGGTAGAGGAACTGGTCCCCGTAGGCGAACTGGACCCCAACATGATCCATACCCCCGGCATCTACGTCCAGCGCATTTTCCAAGGCAAAAATTACGAGAAACGCATTGAGCAAAGAACTACTCGTTAATGTGCTAATTTTTTAATGTGCTCATGTGCTATTCCTTGATAATTGATCAATAATGGAAAATGAGCCTGTTAAGAAAGGGAATGTCATTGTGGCAAAGTCATTTGACTTTGCCTTGTCAATCGTTCAATACAGCGAATCGCTGGAAGAACTTCGGAAGTTTGTGGTGGCCAACCAATTTTTGAAAAGCGGCACTTCTGTTGGCGCCAACGTCTGGGAAGCCCAGCACGCGGAGAGCCGCGCTGATTTTGTCCATAAACTCAAGATTGCCGCCAAAGAAGCAAATGAAACGGATTACTGGCTCTTGCTCAGTAAACACAGCCAACAGTATCCTACCATCGAGGACAGACTGGAGAAGCTGTTAGAACTATAGAAACTACTTTCCAGAATCATCTCCTCCTCAAAAATCAAATAGCACATTAACTAAATATCACATTTCACAATTAACCATTACAAATAGCACATCAGCACATTAACTCATTAGCACACTAACCATGGCTTTAGATAAACACGGCATTGCCAAACGGATTGCAAGGGAATTGCAGGAAGGATATTATGTGAACCTGGGCATCGGGATACCTACCCTGGTGGCCAACTATATCCCTGAGGGGATGAACGTGGTGCTGCAGAGCGAGAACGGGCTGCTGGGCATGGGGCCTTTTCCTACCGAGGAGGAGGTGGACCCAGACCTCATCAATGCCGGGAAACAGACGGTGACAACTTTACCGGGCTCGGCCATCTTCAGCTCCGCCGAGAGCTTCGGGATGATCAGGGGTGAGCATGTGCAGCTGACGGTGTTGGGTGCCATGGAGGTTTCGGAGCGCGGCGACATTGCCAACTGGAAAATACCGGGCAAGATGGTAAAAGGCATGGGAGGCGCCATGGATTTAGTGGCCTCGGCCAAAAACATCATCGTGGCCATGCAACATACGTCCAAAGACGGGCAATCAAAGCTTCTGAAAGACTGTACCCTGCCCATCACCGGCTTGCGTTGCGTGAAGAAAATTGTCACGGATTTGGCTGTGCTGGAAGTCACCGAGGATGGGTTCAAACTGCTGGAGCGGGCGCCCGGCGTCACCGTGGAGCAGATCAAAGCGGCCACCGCCGGAAAATTAACCGTGGAAGGTGAGATTCCGGAAATTAATGTGTAACTATCTTTGTTACCAATCGGCCTAAAGCCAGTGGACCTAAGCGCAAAAGCCTTTTTCCGCCTGTTTTCAGGAAAACACAGCCAAACCGCCGTATACGCTTAACTTAACGCCGGATTAGAGCCGTTGAACCTTTGATAGAACGCCTTGTCTGCGGCGCTGGCTTCACTTTTGAAACCAGGCCCCCACTGGCAGGAAGCGTTTTTAATGAATTTTTACCAACATGAGTGAAAACACCGAACATAAGTTAATTCTCCGTCAGCTTACCACTTCTGACTACAAGGAAGTGAAACAAATCATGGAGCTGGTCTACACCAACATAGGGGGCTCCTGGACCCAGAAAGAATTCGCCTCCCTGTTAAGGCGCTTCCCCGAGGGGCAGCTTTGTATTGAAGACAAGGGCCGGGTGGTAGCCGCGGCGTTGAGCCTGATTGTGCAGTATTCTGAGTACGGCGACAAGCACACCTATGAGCAGATTGTGGGTGGCGGTAAGTTTGATACCCATGACCCGGATGGCGATACCCTCTACGGTGTTGACGTTTTCGTGCACCCAGAGTACCGCAACCTCCGCTTGGGCCGTCGCCTCTACGATGCCCGTAAGGAGCTTTGCGAGAACCTGAACCTGCGGGGAATTATCCTGGGCGGCCGTATCCCGGGCTACAAAGAGCACTCAGAGAAGATGACGCCCGGCAAGTACATTGAGCAGGTAAGAAACAAGGAGATTTATGACCCTATCCTTACCTTCCAGCTCAGCAACGGCTTCCACGTACGTAAGATTATCAGAGGCTACATGCCCCAGGACAAAGACTCCAAAGCCTATGCCTCCCTGTTGGAGTGGATCAACGTCTACTACGAGGAGAAGGAAACCCTGGTGGGCGGAACCAAACGCGTGGTGCGCATTGGGGTAATCCAGTGGCAGATGCGCCAGATGACTTCTCTGGAGGATTTTGAGCAGCAGGTAGAATTCTTCGTGGATACGGTGAGTTCCTACAAGGCCGACCTGGTCATGTTCCCCGAGTTCTTCAACGCGCCTTTGATGGCCCTTTCAGACGAGAGTACGCCATCAGCCGCTATCAGAAGGCTGGCCGGCTACACCGATGGTATCCGGGAGCGTCTTATTCACCTGGCTCTGGCGTACAACATCAACATCATTGCGGGCAGCATGCCGGAGTACATTGACAACAAACTCCACAATGTGAGCTACCTCTGCCGCCGCGATGGTACCTATGACAAGCAGTACAAACTGCACGTGACCCCTGATGAGTCTCAGTACTGGGGCATGCGCGGAGGAAACAAGCTGAGCGTCTTTGATACCGATTTCGGGAAAATTGGTCTCTTGATCTGCTATGACGTGGAGTTCCCAGAATTAGCGCGTATGCTGTCTGACCAGGACATGAAGATCCTCTTCGTGCCTTACCAGACCGATACCAAGAACGCTTACCTACGGGTGCGTCACTGCGCCCAGGCCCGCGCCATTGAGAACGAGTGCTACGTGGCCATTACGGGTAGCGTGGGTAACCTGCCGCGCGTGGAGAACATGGACATCCAGTACTCGCAATCGGCGGTCTTCTCCCCTTCCGATGTGGCCTTCCCGCACGATGCCATCATCGCGGAGGCTACGCCCAACACGGAGATGACCCTCATTGCCGACCTGGACCTTGACCTGCTCAAAGACCTGAACACCACCGGTAGCGTAAGGAACCTGAGAGACCGCCGCAAGGATTTGTACAACCTGAGCTGGCTGCACCAGAAAGAAGACGATTTAACCGAGATTTAATCAAAACAGCCCCAAAACAGCGAAGGCCGGTACGTACCGGCCTTCGCTGTTTTGGGGCTGTTTTCTTGGTTTCCACCAGAGAAACGTAGGTTTCTACAGGTTTTCAATTCTCCTTCTTCTCTGTACTAACCTATATTCGTACCAAACCGCCAATATGAACGCGGCAAGGAAACCCAGCAAGGCGCCGACCACCAAATGCAGTTTCTCTTTGGGTCCGGTTGGGTGCGTAATGGGGGCAAAACCCACCACCACCTGTACAGTCTCCAGATTCCGCAACTGAGCCTCTAAATAGGCCTGCTTTTCAAACAACTCGGCACTCTGCCGGTAAAGGTTAGTAGGGTCCAGGGGCTCACCGTACACAAAGCCATTCACAGGTCCTCTCAATTCGATGGCGGCCCGCTTGATGCTGTCAATGGAGGCTATATCTACCCTTAGTTTTTCAATCATGCTTCTCATCTGCTCCCGCTTGGCCTGGGTGCTTCTGGAGAAATAAGGGTTGTTGTCCAGATGCCTTAACAACGCTTGCTGCACCGGAGTGAAAAACTTATGGTCATACAATTCCACATCTACCCTGAAGGGCGCCCCCTGAAGTATACTGTCTGCCGGAACTTTCTCTGGGTCAATGTTGAAATACCCGATGGCTTTAATCTGGGAAGCACTGTCCACACTCATGTTAAGGTCAGCGGCGACCACCTCAAAGTTCCCGTCCTGCACCAGTTTAGACAATCTGTTTACCTGGTCCTGAAAAAACTCGTTCCTGATGGCCGATGCCGGCAACACGGTCATGGAAGATCGGTAAAAAGGTCTTTTGCTTTTGAAGTCCAGATAACCTAACCCAATCCCCAGCAACGTCAGCAGCAGGAAGAAAGGCCACCGGCGGAGTACCAACAGAAAAGCACTCTTGACATAGCCGAAAGCCTTTTTGAAAAGGTAACCTATCTTCTCAAAAACCACCCTCAAGTCGATTTCATCGGCTGACCTTTCCTCCCGGGATATTCTGTTCATGGTGCGTTTTTATGGAACTGAAGGCCTCAAAAATAGAAAAAACTTTATAAAATCAATCAGAAAAGCATTCCCTCTTATTTCTCTATCTTTGGCTGGTTCATCCTAGCAGCCATGGCACCAATACTTTACCATAAGCACTTACAAGCAAGCAGGTTAAGCTGATTACAATTCAACCGCTGCTTACGATTGCTTTCCCCACTCCTCCATACCTGATGATATTTGAATTAAAAAAAAAGCTAAGCTCCCTTCTCTTCTCTGAAAGCTTGCTTGGAAGGTTCAACAAAGGCGCTTTCTGGATTCTGGTAAGCACCGTGGGCTTGCAAGGCTCAAATCTTTTGGTAACTATCTTCCTGGTCCGCTTTTTCGAGCAAACCGGGTACGGGGAAATCAGCCTGACGGTGAGCACTTTTGCTTTGTTAGGGGAGATTGCCGGTCTGGGTTTTGGGCTTACCACCACTAAATACGTAGCAGAACACAAGCAGAAAAATCCCCTTAAAGCCAGCAGGATCATTGGTTTGGCGCTGGCTTTTTCTTTGGTCCTGGGTTTAGGCGCCACGCTGCTTCTGCTCTTCTGGCCCCAGATAATTACGGAGCCTTTTATCCAGGAACCGCGCTTGAATCCTTTGTTCCGGATTGGGGCGCCGCAGATTTTTTTCAATGCCATCTCCGGGGTGACCCTGGGAGTACTCTCGGGCCTGGAGGCTTTCCCGGGTATAGGACTGAGTAACCTGCTCAGGGGCATTCTTTATATGGCAGCGGCCTTCATAGGGTCATATCTGTTTGGTATTAACGGAGCGGTCATGGCTACTACCCTCTCCTCAGGGTTGGGCGTGTTCATTTCTTTCTTGTTTCTGAAAAATAACTTAAAGCGGTTTGGTTTAAGCATCAAATTCAAAGGCGTGCTTGAGGAAGTTTCCATTTTACGCCAATTCGCGGTACCGGCGCTTCTGAGTAACCTCTCGGTCATTGCCGCGGTCTGGGTCACCAATCTCCTGCTGGTGCGGCAGGTGGCTGGGTTTTCTGAACTGGGTCAGCTCAACGTGGCCAACCAGTGGAAGAACCTGCTCATGCTCATGCCCAACATCATCGCCCAGGTGCTTCTTCCGCTGCTTTCAGCGGAATTATCCGGGACCGAGGATTCTTCTTCCCATAAAACTTTGGGGCTTTTTCAGAGCATTACGGTGCTGGTGATTTTCCCGGTAGGCACCCTGTTTATGTTCTTCCCAGACACGGTTCTGTTTATCTATGGCCAGGAGTTCAAAAACAGCCGGGATGTGCTCATCGGGTCCGTTTGGAGCGTGATTGTGGCCAGCGCCGGCAGTGTTTTGGGGGCGTTTGTCCAATCCACGGGCAAAATGTGGATCGGGTTTACCACCAACCTCACCTATGGCCTTTTACTTATCCTTGCCACCTACCTGTTTGCGGGGGCATACGGGGCCAATGCCGTCGCCTACGGAAGCGGCGCGGCTTACCTGTTTATTAATTTTCTGAGCCTTTACCTGCTCCGTAAGCATATTGCTGCCCAACTGGTGAAACAGATCCTGGCGGCGGTGTTGCTCAGCGTTTTACTCGTGGTCGCCTCCTTGGCTGTTAGCAATAGCTACCGTTTCCTCTTTGGAATTGTAGCCATAGTGGTGGTGGAATTAATCCTCTTTAAAATGGTGATCAGCCACGAGGTTAGGATGGGCGTTTCAAGGCTGTTTTCTAAATTTCTGCTCAAAAATGGCAAAGCCTGAAAAAGCGCCCATCAAAATAGGCATCTTCACCTATGCCTTCCACGGCGGCGGCATGGAAATGGCCTTGCTACGTCTGGGCAAGTATCTGCAGGCCCAGGGCATGGAGGTAGAAATAACTGTCTTTTCTGAAAAGGGTGCCTGGTTTGACCAGATAAGGGAAACCAGCCTAAATGGTATCTTTCTTTCGCATAAGGGCCTTGAGACCAAACTGCAGAGAACTTTCCATTACTTAAAGGCTTTGAAATACATTTTCCAGAAGAAGTACGATGTCATTTTCCTCAACCATACCCGGTATGGCCAGCGGGCGGTTCCGTTTCTAAGACGTTTTTCCAAAACCAGGACCGTTTCGGTTTTACACAACACTGATTCCTCCATCTTTGAGATTGGGCTCATGCATGCCGCATCCCTGGATGCCGTGGTTGCGGTGGGACCTTTGGTAGAGGAACTGGCAAAACACTGGGCGCCGCACAGCAGCATTTACCAGATCAGGAACGGCGTGGACCTTCCGCAGACCTTCGGGTTAAAAGAAAATAGACAGGGCAAGCCCTTCACCATGGTGTTTGTGGGCCGACTGGAGCACGCCCAAAAAGGAGTCTTTTTCCTGCCTGAGATTCTGGAAAACTGCCGAAAACGAGGGTTGGACCTGCACCTCATCATCGCAGGCACCGGTCCTGATGAAGCTGAACTGAAAAGGTTATTCGGGGAAAAGAACCTTCTGGGGGTGGTCCGGTTTGCAGGCTCCCTCCAAACCAAAGAGGTGTACCAATTGCTGCTTTCTAGCCATGTGATGCTCATGCCTTCGTTTTTCGAGGGGTTCAGCGTAGTTCTGCTGGAGGCCTTGGTGTGCGGCTGTCTTCCTTTGGTGACCAGGCTGGAGAATATCACCACCCCTGTAATAAAAGACGGGGAAAACGGTTTCTTAATTGATGGGAATGATAATATAGATATGTTTGCAGAGAGAATCACCTATCTGTACACCCACCGTGACCAAATGGAGAAGATGAGTCACGCCACTTCTCTTGCTGCCGCCCAGAACTACTCGGTAGAAGCCATGGGCCAAAAATACCGGGACTTGATCTTATCCCTGGTCGGCGGCGAAAGGAAGGAATAGGAAACGCAAATCCATGAAGAAAATCCTTTTTGTCTTTGGCACGCGCCCGGAAGCCATCAAAATGGCGCCTTTGATCAAAGAATTCAGCCGTTTTCCTGAGCTCTTCCAGACCGTTACCTGCATCACCGGCCAGCACCGGCACATGCTGGACCAGGTGCTGGCGTTCTTTTCCATCACCCCAGATTATGATCTCAGCCTCATGCAGCCAGATCAGAGTCTGTTTGACATCACCTCCAATGGCCTGAAAGCCCTGGAAGCTGTTTTGGAAGACTGTGCGCCCTCCCTGGTGTTTGTGCAGGGAGATACCACCACGGCCTTTCTGGGCGCGCTGGGCAGCTATTACAAGAAGATAAAAGTAGCCCACTTAGAGGCAGGCCTGAGAAGCGGCAACCGGCAGTCCCCTTTCCCGGAGGAAGGCAACCGGATCATGATTGGTCACCTCGCTGATTTCCACTTCGCGCCTACACCGGCTGCCCAGAAGAACCTGGCCCAGGAAAACATTCAGGACAATGTCTTTGTGGTGGGAAACACGGTTATTGACGCGCTGCATTTAGGCTTGAGCATTATCAAACATGACGAGGTGATTTACCAGGAGTTCTTCAAGGACCTGGATTTTACCAAAAAAATCATCCTGGTGACCGGTCACCGCCGCGAAAGTTTTGGCGAACCCTTTGAGAACATCTGCCTCGCGATAAAGGAAATCGCCCAGACGTTTGATGAGGTGGAAGTGGTGTACCCGGTGCATTTAAATCCCAATGTGCAAGGAGTAGTGAACCGGGTTTTAAGCGATTTGCCCAACATTCACTTGCTGCCTCCTTTGGAGTACCCTCACCTGCTGTGGCTCATGGAAAAAAGCTACCTGGTGCTCACCGACTCGGGAGGAATCCAGGAAGAGGCTCCTTCGCTGGGCAAACCGGTGCTGGTAATGCGGGACGTTACCGAAAGAACCGAAGGGATTGAGGCAGGCACGGCTGCGCTGGTGGGCACAAACCGGCAAGCCATCGTGCAGAAGGTAACTGAGTTGCTCACAGACGAGCCGGTGTACCAATCCATGGCCAATGCCGTCAACCCTTACGGAGATGGTACCACCTCCCAACAGATTGTCTCGCTTTTCCAGGAAATCAAACTGTAGTCAAGATGCCCAAAGAAATTGTTTTCGTGGCGCCTTACCCTACAGACCGCACCATTGGGGAAGGAATGATGCAGCGGGTCAAACACATTGATGACTGCTTGAAAGGGCATAGACGCACATATCTGAATATTAGGCTGGTAAGGGCCTTCAGAAAGACTGAATTAAGGGAGGGGCAGCTCACCATTCTTACGCTAAACCTTTTCACCCACTTCTACCTGATTCTGCAGATATTTAGGCAGGCGGACCTGGTTTACATCCACTCTATTTTCAATGCTTTACCTGCTTTACCTTTCCTTAAGCTCAACAACCGTAAAACGAAGGTGGTACTTGATGTGCACGGCGTGGTACCGGAGGAGCTTGCGTTTTCAGGCGAAATAAAGAAAAGCAGGCTATTTACATGGGTTGAACAGGAGGCTGTGCCTTTTGTAGATACCTTCATTTACGTGACCCATAAAATGAAGGAGTATTACCTTCAGAAACACCCGGCCATCAGAAACAGAAACCATCTGGTTTACTCCATCAAACCCAACATACCGGCTGAATTAGACTTAGGTTTACTAAACAAAATCAGGGAAGAATTAGGCCTTACCGGTTCAGAGGTAGTGTTTATCTATAGCGGCTCGGCTCAGAAATGGCAGAATGTGGACCTCATGTTTCAGTGCATGCAAAGGTTCCAGAACCCAATCTACAGATTTATCATCCTCAGCGGCGAGGTAGAGGCGGTAAAAGCAGTGGCAAAGCAGGTGGGTTGCAACACTGCTGATTTCATCTTCAGAAGCGTGCCTCCTTCCATGCTGGGCTATTATTATGCGTTGGCAGACTATGGGTTCATTCTCAGAGATGACCATATCCTGAACCGGGTGGCCAGCCCCACCAAATTGATTGAGTACCTTTACTTTGGCATCACGCCTATTGTAAAGCTGCAGGACATTGGGGACTTTGCCGACCTGGGATATGAGTTTCTGGACTACAGATCTTTGAACGATGGTTTAACCAAACTGAAAAGCCAAAAGAACAAAGAGATTGTCTTACAGCTGCTGCAAGACCCCTTGACCATTGAAGAGGCTCTCTTCCAGACAGAGGCGTCTGCACAATAACCGTTTTACCTGAAAAGTCTATGGCAGAACCGCTGGTCTCAATTGCATTGGCTACCTACAACGGGGCAAAGTACATTAGGGAACAGCTTGCCTCTATTTTTGCCCAAACCCACCAACACCTTGAAGTCATTGTATTCGATGACGGATCAACAGACGGAACCCTTGAGATCCTTAAGGAAATTTCTTGGAACAGGCACAACCTGATTATTCACGCTAACGCCCAGCAAGCCGGGGTGGTCCAGAATTTTTCCCGGGCCATGGCCGCCGCCACCGGAGACTACATTGCCTTATGTGACCAGGATGATGTCTGGTTGCCAGATAAGTTAAAGACGAGTCTAGCCCGTCTGCAGGAACTAGAGAAAAGCTCTTCCAAAGAAACACCCGCCCTGGTCTTTACCGATTTGAAGGTGGTGGATGAAAACCTGGAGGTGATAGATGCCTCCTATTGGCACCACATGGGGCTAAACCCGGAGAATAATTCATTAAACCGGGCCTTGGTTGAAAACGTGGCTACAGGGTGCACCATCCTCCTCAATAAGGCCACGAAAGATCTGGCACTGCCTATTCCAAAGGAAGCGCTCATGCATGATGTCTGGCTGCTCCTGACGGCCAGCTACTTTGGCCAGGTAAAATACCTATGCGAGCCAACAGTTCTATACCGGCAGCATTCTTTTAATGCAGTGGGTGCCCGGCGCAAAGGTTTATTCCGTCATTTAGCCTTTGTTTTGGAAAAAGCCCTGAAAAACAATCTGCAGCTTTTATCAGACGAGATAAAACAAGCCGAAGCTTTTCACTTACACCATCAGAACAGGCTATCCTTGAACCTGGCTAATAAAAGGATTTTAGAAGCCTTTATCTCTTTGAAAGACAAAGGCTTTTTGGCAAGAAAACAGCAATTGATCAAATACCGGTTTTACAGGTCTTCCTGGAAAAATAACCTGAGCCTCCTTTTAAGAGGATAAGAGAGGAACATGACCGTGCAGGAACAACAACCCAAAGTATACATTGTGGTGCTCAACTACATGAGCTGGCAAGACACCGTAGAGTGCCTGGAAAGCCTGTTGAGACTAAACTACCAAAACAAGGAGATCATTGTGGTGGACAATGATTCTCCCAACGGGTCATTTCTTCATCTAACCAGCTGGGCTCAAGATAACCTTCCCTCCTTTTTGGCTTTGAAAGAAAGCGAAGCCACCCAAAGCAGTGCCCTTTCTGGACAAAACCCACCAGTAGTGTTTATCAAGGCCGACAAAAACGCGGGGTTCGCAGCAGGCAACAACTTGGGGATACGACATGTCTTGCAGAAAAATGACCATGATTACCTGTGGCTTCTGAACAACGACACTACTGTTGACCATGATTCTCTGGATGAGTTGGTGAAAAGGGCCCAATTTGACCAAAGCTCTGTTAAACCCGTGGGCATCTGGGGCTCAAAACTGCTGTACTATCACCAACCCGAGGTAATACAAGCCCTGGGCGGTAAGCTGGATCTACGCACTTTCACCACCCATCACCTTGCGGAGGGAGAACCGGATGGCCCACAGCATAACGTGCCAGCGCTGCAGCAGGACTACGTGATTGGCGCTTCCCTCTTTGTCAGTAGAAAGTTTCTGGAGGAGGTTGGGCTTTTAAGCGAGGATTACTTTCTTTACTTTGAAGAGCTGGACTGGGCCCAAAGAGCGGAAAGAGCCGGATATGGTTTAGGGTACGTGTGGTCTAGCCGGGTTTACCACAAAGAGGGACAAACCATCGGGTCAAGTTCCTCCGGTAAGCAGAAAAGCGCCTTAGCCGATTACCACGGCATCAGAAGCAAAATTATTTTTTTCAGGAAGTTCTACCCCCAAAGAACCCTTCAGCTTTATTTGTTACTCATGGCCTCTGCTTTGCTGCGGGTGTCTAGGCTGCAGTTTAAAAGAGCCGCCACAGTATTCAAGTTGATCCTCCAGACTAAATGAAGCAGGCAGCGCAGTATAAGGTTTCCATCTCCCACATCTTACTATTACTCTTAATAGTGACGCTGCTGTTTAGTGGCTTTATCACCAATTTCCTTTCCTTCACCAAGCTGAATCTGGGTACGGTCTTGATTGACCTACTCATTGGGCTTCTCCTGGCCCACGCCGCCTTTTCCCTGGCATTTTTTGGTTTAACAGAAAAAAAGGTCCATACAGATTACGCCATTTTTGCCCTGTTTTGGCTTGTTTTACTCTTCCTCACCACTTTAAAGCTCTCTTTCATTGACGATAATTCCATAAGGGAAAGGGTTTTAGGCCTCAGGAATACCATTTTTTACGCCGCCCCTATTATCTACATCCCGCTGTTGTTCAGGAAAGAAAAGCCAATTGACAACAGCCTGGCTACCATCGTGCTGGTGGGAGTTATCCTTTGTCTCTATGCCATATTCCAATTTAAGTTCTCTTCTAAACTGCCCCTTTCCTTCCTTGCCCTCAGGGGCGAAGGCACCTTCCAATTCTACAATGAGGAAATTGTGAGGCCCACCGCCCTGTTGGGCAACACCATCATTTTCGCCAGTTTCACCATTACTTTGTTCTCTGTGCTGGTAGCCAAACTGCTGACCACAGGTAAAAAGATTTACCTGCTTTATCTGGCTATCATTGTCACCGCTAACATCTTCACTTTCACTAGGGCTACCTTGGTGGGCCTCCTATTATCAAGCGGCACCATTCTGATTCTACACTACGGAAGGTTCACCATCAACTTCGTGATCAGGATCATCCTGGTTAGCTTTGTACTGTTGATCACGCTCCTTTCTCTGGCTTATTTTTACAAAGACAGCTTTATCGTGAGAAGGGTGACCGGGCAGGAGGCCAGCACCATCGCCTCCACCACAGAGCATTACAACCAGATAGACAATTCCCTGGAGTTCCTCAAAGAAAATTATCTGTTTGGGGCGGGAACCGGGACGCAGGGCCCCAGCAGCGACGCCACCAGCATGATCATTACTGATGGGTACTGGCTGCAGCTTTTCCTGGAAAATGGTGTTTTCCTGGGTCTGTTTCACTTCTGTTTGTACCTCATCTGCTTTTATTATGCGCTGCACACCTTTTACTTTGCAGACAACCTCCTCCTGAGACAGCTTTGCCTGGCTTTTCTGGGAGCCAGTATGTATTTCTTTGCGGGGAGCCTGATCAACTCCGCCCTCATTGGCAAGGTGAACTATATCCTGTACTGGATTCTTTTCGGGTTGCTCTTAGCGCAAAGTATTATCTCCAAAAGACGAATGAATGCCCTCCCTAGTCATTGATGCCCGCATGGTCCATTCCTCCGGGATAGGAGTTTACCTGAAGCAATTGATCCCCTTTCTTCTACCCTCTTTTCAGGTGTCGGTACTGGGTAAGCCTGAAGAAATCAACGAGTTCGCGTGGGCATCTTCGGTACAGGTTATCCCGGCGGAGGCGGCCATCTACTCCATCAAAGAGCAGTTTGAACTGGCCTCTAAAATCCCGCCCTGTGATATTTTCTGGTCGCCGCAGTACAATGTCCCGCTTTTGCCTATCAGGGCAAAGAAAAGGGTGGTGACCATTCATGACACGTACCACCTGGCTTACCGGCATACCTTGCCCCTGGCGCAGAAGGTGTATGCCACAGCGGTTATGAAAGCCGCGGTGCGGCTGGCAGACCAGGTCATCACCGTCTCCCACTTCTCCCAAACAGAGATTGTGAAGTACACCAGCTGCCCTCCTGAGAAGATCAGTGTCATTTACAACGGGGTGGACACGCTCCGTTTTAGGGCAGATTTACCGGAAACGGCATCAAAACAGCTTAAGGACGCCCTGCCGGAGCTCCCAGAAAATTATCTGGTGTACGTGGGTAATGTGAAGCCCCACAAAAACCTGATTACACTTCTGAAAGCCTATGCTGGTCTGGATTCACCGCTACAAGCAAAGTACCATTTGGTGATAGTGGGTCAGAAACAGGGGTTTATCACGCCGGATCAGGAGGTTTTCCAGTTTCTGGAGCAGCAACCTTCGCTGCGTGGCTTGGTTCATTTTACCGGTTTTGTGCCCGATGAACTATTGCCATTCCTGTACAAATGCGCATCTTTGTCGGTTTTTCCGTCGGTGTACGAGGGTTTTGGGTTGCCGCCTTTGGAGTCTATGGCCTCCGGATGTCCGGTGGTGGCCTCCTCATCGGCGAGTATTCCCGAGGTTTGCGGTGACGCGGCGCTGTACTTCCGGGCCCTGGACGCCGAGGAGCTCAGGGCCCTGCTGAAAACCGTTCTCACAGACGAGCGTTTGCGGGCCGATCTGGTAAAAAGAGGCTTAAAACAAATAGAGGAATACACCTGGGAGAAATCAGCGGCCCGGCACCTGAGCGTTCTGAAAGGTTTGCTGACATCAGGTTAAAGAAACTTCTTACAGGAACAAATTGAGGCTATATCGCAGGACACCTGCATCATCATAATTATTCTTTGTGAAAGTAGCGATTGTACATGAGTGGTTTGTGGATTACTCCGGATCGGAAAAAGTGGTGGAGCAGCTCCTACGCATTTTCCCGGAGGCCGACCTGTTCTCGGTCATAGATTTCATGCCCGATCACCTGAGAAAGCACATTTTCAATAAAACCGCCACCACTACTTTCATCCAGCAATTACCATTCGCCCGGAAACACTACCGCAACTACCTTTTTTTGATGCCCCTGGCCATTGAGCAGCTGGACGTGTCTGCCTACGATGTGGTTATTTCCAGCAGCCACGCCGTGGCCAAAGGCGTTCTGACCCATGCGGGGCAGCTGCATATCTGCTATTGCCACTCGCCGGCCCGCTACGCCTGGGACCTGTACCACCAATACCTGAAGGAATCCGGCCTGAATTCTGGCCTCAAAGGCATGCTGGCCAAACTGATCCTGCACCGGTTCCGGAACTGGGATGTGGCCACCGTGAACCGGGTAGACCATTTCGTGGCCAATTCAAAGTACATCGCGCGGCGCATCAAGAAGAATTACAACCGCGAGGCCACCGTCATTTATCCGCCGGTAGACGTAGAGAATTTTTCGCTTTCGGTGAAACGGGAGAGCTTCTACTTCACCGCCTCGCGCCTGGTGCCCTACAAACGGATTGACCTCATTGTGGAGGCGTTCAATGAGATGCCAGACAAGCAATTGGTGGTGATTGGCGAAGGTCCAGACTATGATAAAATAAAAGCCAGTGCCGCAGCCAACGTGACGTTGCTGGGATATCAGCCTTTTGAGGTTTTGAAAGACCATCTGCAGCGGGCCAAGGCGTTTGTCTTCGCCGCCGAGGAGGATTTCGGGATCACGCCGGTAGAGGCCCAGGCCTGCGGCACACCCGTGATTGCCTTGGGCAAAGGAGGCGCACTGGAAACCATCACCCCTGATACCGGTATTTTCTTTTCTACCCAGGAGAAGGAAAGCCTGAAAGAAGCCATCAGGTTGTTTGAAGGCAGAGGAGCCCTGTATGACAAACAAATCATCAGATCATCTGTTGAGAAGTTCAACCAAATCAGGTTCAGAGACGAAATGCGGCAGTTTGTATATGAGAAATACGATGAGCTTAGGCGATACAACTAGTAAAAAAAGCGCCCTTGGCCAAGAGGTCTTTGCTTTCCTGGTTTACGTATATGCCGTTGCCGTTCCGTTGAGGTCTAACTTCAAAACCGAATTCCTGCTGGTGCTGCTCTCGGGCTTCGTCTGGAATGTCTACCGGCAGGGGAACGGCCTGGGGTCCATTTTCAAAAGCCAGGTGTTCAGGGCCATTGGGTTCTACTATGTGCTTTGTATTTTATCGCTGGTGTACAGCTTCCAGACCAAAGCCACGCTGAACTTCATTGTTTTGCAGGGCACCCTGCCCTTGCTGCCCATTTTGTTTTACAGGCAACTTACCAGAAGGCAGATCAATACAGCGTTGCTGTTTTTCTCATTGGGCTGTTTTTGCCTCTCGGTCTACGCTTCCGTTGATATTACGCGGCAATACTTTGAGAAGTACCCCCAGCATTGGGAACAACTCCAGCTCATTGACTGGACGTTCTTTTCCTACTTCCTGCCCCAGAACATCCGCTTTCATGCACCATATTACAGCCTCTACATTGGGGCTTGCCTTCTAATCCACGGCTACTTTCTGTATACCACTAAGTTTACCCGGAACAAGGCATCTTTTCTGCTGCATCTTTTCTTCTGCGTTTTCTACTTTGGGTTTCAGGCGTTATTAGCCTCCAGAACCGCGCTGGTGGCTACAGTGTTGGTGATGGCTTTGGTGGGCGTTTACCTGGCGTTCCGGGCCGGGAAATACGTGGTGCTGGTTGGCGTGATTCTGTTCACGATTGCCTCCAGCGTGCTGGTGTTTCAAAAAGTAACCTACCTCAGGATCAAGTTCAGTGAGAGCGCGGGCGTTACCCAAAGGAAGATGATGTGGACTTCGGCAGTGGATGTCATCCAGGAACATCCGCTGCTGGGCGTAAGCCCCGGCCAATCTGAAGAAGCCTTGGTGGAAAGCTACCAGTATAACGGTTTCCAAGAGGGAGTAAATGCCAGGTACGATGCACACAATCAGTTCCTCATGTACGGGGTTTCCCTGGGCATTCTGGGGGTGCTGGCCTTTGCGGTGCTGGTGTTTTTCCTGCTCAAGGAAGCTTACCAAAAGAAAGACTTTATCCTGTTCAGTTTTGTGGCCGTTTTTACCATTTGCTGCTTAACAGAATCACTCATGCAGCGCAGAGACGGAACGCTGCTGTTTTCTTTTCTGATAGCCCTCCTGGTGTTTGCCCCAAAAACAGACCGGAACCAAAGCTAATTTTTCCCTCCGCCCTTTTAAGCATGATTTCAGGAAAACAGCCCTGAAACGAGGCTTGCGTTCCATGAGGTTACCGGCCCAACTGGCCTGAATCATGTATGAATTTGCTATCTTCGCAGCATTAGCAAAATCATCCATGAGCCAAGACAAACCTTCTATCCCTAAGGGCACCCGCGATTTTGGGCCCGCCACGGTGGTGAAACGCAACTATATCTTCTCCGTCATCAAGCGTACCTTCGAGAAATTCGGGTTTCTTCCCCTGGAGACGCCCGCCATGGAAAACCTGAGTGTGCTTACCGGCAAGTACGGCGATGAGGGAGACCAGCTTATTTTCAAGATCCTCAACTCCGGTGATTTCCTGAGCAAGGTATCTGCCCAGGACCTGGAGCAAGGCTACAAGCCGCTTACCCGCAAAGTTTCTGAGAAGGCGCTGCGCTATGACCTTACCGTGCCCTTCGCCCGTTACGTGGTCATGAACCGCAACGACATCGCTTTCCCGTTCAAGCGTTACCAGATCCAGCCGGTGTGGCGCGCCGACCGTCCGCAGCGGGGCCGCTACCGCGAGTTCTACCAGTGCGATGCCGATGTGGTAGGCACTAACTCGCTCCTCTGCGAAGCCGAGATCATCCTCATGATAGACGAGGTCCTGAGCAACCTGGGCCTGGACGATTTCACCATCAAGTTCAACCACCGCGGACTGCTCGCCGGTATTGCTGAGGGCATCGGAGCCCACGGCCGCGAAACAGATCTTTGTGTAGCCATCGACAAGCTGGACAAGATTGGTCAGGAGGCCGTGAACGAGGAACTGCGCCAAAAGAATTTCTCCCAGGAATCCGTGGAGAAACTTGGGCCAATCCTCAACCTCACCGGCGATATTGCTGATTTGCTCCCGCAGCTGGACATCTTGCTGCAAGACTCAGAAGAAGGGAAACGCGGCTTGCGTGACATCCGCAGCATGCTGTCGTTTTTGGACAGTTTTACCGTAAACAAGGCTAAAATACAGCTGGACGTGACGCTGGCCCGAGGTCTCTCCTACTACACCGGCTGTATCTTTGAGGTGAAGGTGAACAACGTGCAGATGGGCAGCATTAGCGGCGGCGGCCGTTACGACAACCTAACGGGCATGTTCGGGTTGCCGGGCGTGTCAGGCGTGGGATTCTCCTTCGGAGTAGACCGCATCTTTGACGTGCTGGAGGAACTCAGCCTGTTCCCGCAGGAAAGCCAAACCATTACGCAGCTGCTCATCGTGAACTTTGACGAGGCCTCCATGCGCTACTCCCTGCCCGTGCTGCAGACGCTGCGGGCGGCAGGTATCTCGGCGGAACTGTACCCTGAATCGGCGAAGCTGAAGAAGCAGATGGGCTACGCCGATCAGAAAAAGATCCCTTACGTGCTGCTGGTAGGCTCTGAGGAGATGGAAAGCGGCCTTTTGAACCTGCGTAACATGCGCACCGGCTCCCAGGAAAAACTCCCGCTCCAGGATATATTGACCACCCTGCAAAACAACTCCGCTAAATAATGGCCGAACAGCACCTGGTTTCCCTGGCCCCGCTCTCGCTCAGAGAGATCAAGGGCATTCTGCAAAGCAGAGCCACGCTGGCCCTGTCTGAGGAAGTGGAGGGGCGAATTGACGCCAGCCATGCCTACCTGCACCAGCACCTGACCTCGGCGCAAAAACCGGAGTACGGCATTAACACAGGCTTTGGCGCGCTCTGCAACACCACCATCTCCCCCGGTAACTTGGAAACCCTCCAGCGGAACTTGGTCATGTCGCACGCCTGCGGCACCGGCGAGGAGATTCCGGCGGAAATAGTGAAACTGATGCTGTTTTTGAAGGTGCAATCCCTAAGTTACGGGTACAGCGGGGTGCAGTTGAGCACGGTACGGCGCTTGTTGGCTTTCTTCAACCGAGAGGTCTACCCCATTGTCTACCAACAGGGTTCATTAGGCGCAAGCGGCGATCTGGCGCCCCTGGCCCACCTTTGCCTGCCCTTGATGGGCCTGGGCGAGGTGCGGTTCCAGGAGTTCAAGCTTAAGGGCCACGAGATTTTGGATATCTTCAGTTGGGAACCCATCCGGCTGCAGGCTAAGGAAGGATTGGCGCTCTTGAACGGCACCCAGATGATGACTGCATACGGAACCATTATCTGCCTCAAGGCCCGCCAGATCTCAGCGGCCGCCGATGTGCTGGCCGCGCTTTCCCTGGAGGCCTTTGACGGATTGGCTTCCCCTTTCCTGCCCCAGATCCACAACGTGAGACCCCACGGCGGGCAAAGGAAGACCGCCGCCCGCATCCTGCAGCTTTTGACCGGCAGTGAATTGCAGCAAAAGGAAAAACCGCAGGTGCAGGACCCTTACTCTTTCCGGTGCGTGCCGCAGGTGCACGGCGCCAGCCTTGATGCCCTGGAATACGCCGAAAAGGTTTTCACCACTGAGGTAAACTCAGTCACGGACAATCCCAACATTTTTCCCGAGGAAGACCTGATTCTTTCCGGCGGCAACTTCCACGGACAGCCTTTGGCCCTGGCACTGGACTTCCTGAGCATCGCCCTGGCGGAGTGGGGCAGTATCTCGGAGCGGCGCACGTTCCAGTTGATCTCAGGGCAGCGGGGCTTGCCGCAGTTCCTCATTCAGGAGCCGGGCCTCAACTCAGGGTTCATGATTCCGCAATACTCCGCCGCCTCCATCGTTAGCCAAAATAAGCAGCTGTGCACCCCGGCCAGCGTGGATTCCATTGTGTCGTCAAACGGACAGGAAGACCACGTGAGTATGGGTGCCAACGCGGCCACCAAGGCTTACCAGGTGGTGCTGAACGTGGAGCGGATTCTAGCCATTGAGCTGTTGGCCGCCGTACAGGCGCTGGAATTCAGAAGGCCGCTGCGTACCTCTCCCGCTTTGGAGAAAGTGGTGGATGCCTTTAGATCGCAGGTGCCTCCGCTGGAGCAAGACCGCGTTTTACAGCCAGATATTGAAAAAAGCATCAAATTTATCCAAGACTTCCCCTTTGAGGAATTGATAGCGTGAGAAAACGGTTTGCACTTCTGCTTTTTTGGCTGGGGATTTCCCTTGGGGCCTGGGCACAACAGGCGCCCTGTTTCCTCGCCTACAACCAGCAGAACCAACCCGTAGAGACCTTCTGCGTGGGTGAAACCGTCACCTTCAAAGACAACTCGGGCCAGACCACCGTCACAGAATACTATGACTTTGATGACCGAGACGGACTCGATTTCTCCGCCAAACAGATCTCCCACACCTTCACCACCCCCGGCCGTTTTGTGGTCACCCAGCTTAAAGGGGTAGGCAATTTCTGCCCGCGCACCTTTGACGTGAAAGCCGCCGCCCCGGCCACACCCCCGGTTTTGCAGAAGCTGACCTTGCAGAGCGCAGGGGTGCAGATCCAATTGCAGACCTCCGGGGTCAATGATCTGGTTTTGGAAAAAGCGACTTCCGCAGGCGGACCATTTACGGCCATAGAAACCCTCTCCAGCGTTGCTGCGGGCCAAAGTCAGCACACTATTAATTTGAACCCTACCACCGGTTGTTACCGGGTGCGCGTGACCAATATCTGCTCTGGCCGCGAAGACATCGTGTCTAACACGGTTTGTTCCCAAACGGTGAGCGTGTCGGCAGGTGATCGGCAGAATGTGCTTTCCTGGTCGGCCAACTCTAGCCCGGGCTCTGTGGTCAATTACCAATTACTCCGGGGCGGTCAGCCTTACCAGAATCTATTGGGTTCGCAGACTTCTTTCACCGATAGCCAGGTAGCCTGCGGCCGGAAGTACACCTACCAGTTGATCTCGCTTCTGCAAAACGGATCCCAAAGCGCCTCCCAACCAATTGAAGTAGAAACCATCGGCACTACCCCTCCTGCTCCGGCGCTTCTGATTGCCAGTTTTGACCTCCAGAATAGAGTCAACCTTGAAACGGTTGTTCCAGCGGAGGAAACCTTTAAAGAGCAATCGGTTTACAGGAGCCAAGGCAGTGGCGGTTTCAGCCTAATTGGGGAAAAACAGCCCAAAAACACCCTGGATGCCTCGCCTGGCAACCTGGCGGCTCCCTTGTGCTACCAGATTGCCTACCTTGATTCCTGCAACGTTTCGTCGCGCCAAAGCAACAGCGCCTGCCCGGCTGTATTAACGGCAACCCTGCAGGCAGAGGGAGGCGTTCAACTCAACTGGAGTTCCTACCAGGGCTTCCCGTCAGGTATTGGAAGTCAGACGCTGCAACTTCTGGATGACCAGGGGCAGGTGTACTGGAGCATTCCTGTCTCGGGGCAGAGTTACCTGGATTCAAAACCGCAGGAGAAATTTCAGCGGCTCACCTACCGCCTGTTGACCACCGCCCAGAACGCCCCTTACCAGAGTTTCTCTAACACCGCCGTCATAGACCAGGCTTTCCAGTTCCACTTCCCTACTGCTTTCACACCCAACAACGATGGCCTGAACGATATCTTCCGCCCGGTAGGCACGCCTTTCGCCTCCAGGTTCACGCTGCAGGTCCTTAACCGCTGGGGCCAGATCATCTTTGAGAGCAAAGACCCCAAAACCGGTTGGAACGGCACCCATGCGGGCAAACCCTCCCCTCCCGAGGCTTATATCTATCGGCTGGAAGCCGTGGACGTCAATGGCAAGAAAATCACCCAGAAAGGAACGGTTACTTTAATCAGGTAAGCGGTTAAGGGCAGGTTTTATAAATCCGTGCTGAAAATCCTCAGGGTTTTAATTACAACTTCCTGACAGGAGTTTTTTAACTAATTAGAAAAAGCCTATATTAGGTTTATCACCTTCTATTATTACAATATTTAAGCTGCTCCCCAACCAAGAATCGCCTTGAAAAGTATAGATACAGACACGCCCTCCCTAAGCCAGCCATTCGCCCAAGCATCTTCCTCCAGATTAGAATTCCTTGATTTTCTACGTTGCATAGCCGCCTCTGCGGTGATGCTGCAGCATGCCCTTGAAAGCAAATCGCCCGCCTTTGCAGAATTCTGTACAGATTACTTTCAATTCGGGTTGTTTGGCGTAACTCTTTTTTTCCTGACCAGCGGTTTCATTATCCCGGTCTCTATTGAAAAAGCCAATTCCATCAAATCCTTTTGGATTAGCCGCATTTACCGGTTGTTCCCGCTTTATCTGGTCAGCATTCTGGTGACATTGTTGCTCGTCTACCTGGGCTCTATGGAAGGAACCTCACCTACTGCGGCCAGCCTGCTGGCCAATGCCGTGATGCTGGCTAAGTTCTTAGGGCAACCTTTGATTCAGGGATTGTATTGGACCCTTAATCTGGAGATGGTTTTCTACCTGCTGGTGACCGGATTGTTTCTGGTGGGGCTGCTTAAGAAAAGTGCTTTGTTGGCTCTGGGCGCCCTGGCCTCGGCCCTACTGGTTGGGGTGGTAGGAACGCAGGTGCTGCACCTGTTTGAAAGCGGCTGGGGTTTGTGTTTCCAGTTGGCGACCATGTTTGTGGGCACCGTCTATTTCCGGTATATGGGTGGTCAGGCCTCGGCTAAAACGTGGGCTTTCATCTTTGTCGCCGCCCTGGGCGTACTATTCACCATCACCTATTTTAACCTGTTCCACCAGGACGTACCCGAAGCGCTGGGCACCCGAAGTTTCTGGCCTGTTACCAATGCTTTCCTGGCGGCCTATCTCCTATTTACGTCCTGCTTTTTGCTGAGAGGCGGGTCCTACCCGGCTTCCTTTCTCTTTCTGGGGCGCATCAGTTATTCGCTTTACCTGGTGCAGGCAACGGTGCTGCCCCTGGTATTGCCTCACCTGGAGAATGTGCTTTTTTCAACCCTGGTTGGACTGGGCACCACGGTACTGGTCTCTTATTTCACCTACACTTATATTGAAAAGCCTTTTATCCATTTGGGCCGTAAAGTTGTCCGCAGAATCAGGGTATCTGTACCGCAGTAACCGCTTACCTCCTGGCCGTTGCAAAAAGCATGGCCTTTTCTCAGGTCTGTTGTAGAAGATATCATTTCCGCTTTTAAAGTCTTTTGCCAGAATCGGGGTGAAAACAGATGGATGCCGGGGTGTTTCCATTCCCCTAAATCCATTAATTTTGACCCGGGAATAGCGGCAGCAAGTATCTTCTGCCTTTGTTTACCCGTTATGCTCTATAGAACTTACTAAAAGAGAAGATTATGTTTGACATGTTCGGGATGATGAATAAGGTGAAGGAGATGCAGGCCAAGATGAAAGAGGCCCAGGATAATCTCAAGCACATAAGGGTGTCTGCTGAGGCCGGCGGCGGCATGGTGAAAGCCACTGCCAGCGGGGACCGGCGGTTACTGAAGGTGGAGTTTGACGAGACCCTTATGAACCCCAACGACAAAGAAATGCTCGCTGATCTGGTGGTAGCCGCGGTTAACAAAGCCCTGGACGAGGCCGGCGAGCGCGCCAAAGAGGAAATCAAAAAGAACACCGAAGGCATGCTGCCCAACATCCCGGGTTTAGATCTGAGCAACTTTGGATTATAGTACGCCCACCGTGGCGGTGGTCATCCTCAACTGGAACGGCCGCCGTTGGTTAGAACAGTTTTTACCCTCGGTGCTGCAGTACAGCGCCGGGGCCCAAATAGTGGTGGCCGACAACGCCTCTGCAGATGATTCCCTTCCATTTCTCCGGCAGCACTACCCGCAGGTAAGAACCATTGCCCTGCCTGAAAACTACGGCTTCTGCGAAGGCTACAACCAGGCCCTTCGCCAAGTAGAGGCCACGTATTACGTACTCCTCAATTCAGACGTGGAGGTAACGGCCAATTGGCTCCAGCCCATGGTGGAGCTGTTGGAGAAGCATCCGCAGATAGCGGCCTGCCAACCTAAGATCAAATCTTTCCATCAACGCACTCATTTTGAGTACGCCGGTGCTGCGGGCGGATTCATGGATGCCTACGGGTACCCATTTTGCCGGGGCCGCCTGTTTGACACCCTGGAAGAAGACCGTGGCCAGTACGATGACGTGCGCCCGGTGTTCTGGGCTACCGGTGCCTGTCTGTTCATCAGGTCAAGCGCCTATTGGCAAGCCGGCGGCCTGGAGAAAAGGTTCTTTGCGCACATGGAGGAGATTGACCTTTGCTGGCGATTGCAGAACCTGGGTTATCAGATCTATTACCAGGGCCACAGCACCGTCTACCACGTGGGCGGCGGCACCCTTCCCAAATCAAACCCAAGAAAGACTTTCCTCAATTTCAGGAACGGGGCAGCGTTGCTCTATAAAAACCTGGCTGAGGAAGAACTTAACAGAATCCTGTATACCCGTTTGGTGCTGGATGGCGTAGCGGCGGCCCAGTTTCTACTGAAAGGACAATTAAAGGAGGTGCAGGCCATCTATAAAGCCCACCGCAGTTTCTTCTCTAAAATGAAGTTCTGGAAAGAGAAAAGAAAGGAAAACCCAGTGCATAAAACCACGGCACAGCTTACCGGCTGGAGCCAGAAGAGCGTGGTTTGGCAGTATTTTGTGAAAGGGAAAAAGGAATTCAGGGAATTAAACGTCCCAAACGGTGCTACGCTCCCGGCGTAAGTGCTTGCGTACGTTAAGCCAGAAAGCCATGATCAGGTACACCAGGACAGGCGAGCCGAACGTTAGGAAAGAGAGGTAAATGAAATACAGCCTGATGCTGCTGGTAGCGAAGCCTAACTTTTCCCCTACTTTGGTGCAAACTCCAAAGGCTTGGCTTTCCAGGAAATACTGAATATTTTTCATGGTGTGAAAAGTTAAACTCCTAAGATAATAAATTTACAATTTCTACCGTAACTTTCCCATTGCTAAGGATTCAATTTTGAGTCTAATAACGTTTCTATACGTTTCTTGTTGTAGTTAAGATATGCCTTTCGTGAATCCCCGTATAAATTCCTTTCTCAGTCTTTTCCTTTTACTGCTTCTTTTTACCGGCTGTACCCTTTCCAGATTCGCCAAGAAGGTGGAGAAAGGCCAGACCATTACCGCCCAGCCCAGTGTGCTCATGGTGCGCGGAAACCAGGTTCCGGTAGAGGTGCAGGCGCAATTACCCAAAAACCTGCTGAGAGATGATTACCGCTACGGCATCAGGGTGTTCTACAAAGCCGAGAAAGGCGTAGAGGAGCACGTGGGCTCTTTAGGATTCGATTTCGGGAACTACAATTTCGTGGATGGCAAACCCACCATGGGCAGCTCTTTTGCCTTCCCGTATACGCCGTCCAAAATAAGGGGCCAACTCATGGCCCAGGGCGTGGTCACAGATCCCAAAGGACGCAAGCGATTCACCAAATCCAAGGTACTGGCCGAGGGCATCATCACCACGCCGCAATTGATCCAGACCGTGCATGCACCGGCCTACGTACCAGAGAATTTCAAGAACGAGGCCCCTGGTCCGCTGAAGTTCCCCATCTATTTTGACCAGGGCCTGGCCACCTTGCGCCACGGGTACGGCACCAACCTGCAGTTATTGGAGGATTTCATCAAAACGAACCAGAAAACCCAGAAGATAGAAATCCTGGCCATGCACTCCCCCGATCAGATGGAGACCACCACCCGCAACCTGGCTTCCCGCAGAGCCGTGGCCGTGGAGCGGTTCATCAAACAAAAAATTGAGACCGAGGTTTATAACAACACCGTAGCAGACATCAAATTCAACTTACGCACGCTGCAAAAAAACTGGGCCGCGTTTTTGGGCCGCGTGCAGAACTCGGCCATGCCCGAGGAGCAGGTGCAGCAGATTCTGGACATCGTGAACGGCCCCGGTTCCTTTGAGGAAAAAGAGGAAAAACTGCAGGCGCTCTCCTCCTATGACTACCTGGAGACGTACGTGTACCCCGTGCTGCGCTACGCCGAGGTGACCATTGATTACCAGCCTAACCTGCGCCGCGACTACGAGATCTACCTTCTGGCCAAGAAAATAGTGGAGAACCGCGCCAACGCAGATGCCCTCTCCGCCGACGAGATGCAGTACGCCGCCACCCTCACGCCTTTGCTCGCCGAGAAAAAGAAAATCTATGAGTCTGCGGTGGAGACCTACATGAACTGGCAGTCTCTGAACAACCTGGGCATGGTGTTCTATGAGCAGGCGCAGAAGGAGATGCGACCCAAAGTAAAACAGAATTTATTAGCCAACGCCATTCTGAACCTGCGTTACGCCGCCCACCGCAAACCAGACGCCCAGCAGTTCTATAACCTGGCCGTGGCCCACCACCAGCACGGCGATGTACTGGAGGCCCTCCAAAGCTATGATTACGCCATTCGGTTGGGTGGTCCGCTGCCCGTGCTGCAGCAGGTCTTTACCGACAAAGCCGCCCTGGAACTGAGCGTGGGCCAGTACGATGATGCTGTGCGCAGCCTTTCCTACGCCGGCAAAGGCTACGCCGCCCAGTTCAACATGACCCTCCTCTACTTCCTGAAAGAAAACTACGAGGGCGCCGCCGAACTGGGAGAGAAACTGCTAGTGGAGTATCCGCAGGATGCCAATACTCATTACCTCATGGCCGTGATAGGGGCCCGCAGCCAGAAGGAGGACCTGATGGCCCAGCACCTGAAACTGGCCGTGAAAGCCAAACCCGCGCTGGCCGGCAAAGCCATAGATGACCTGGAGTTCAAACAGTACCACAAATCGGCGGCTTTCGCTGAGGCCCTGAGACCATAGAACCCAATTTAGGCCTGTTTTGAGAAAATGAGGCCCAAAACGGAAACCTTGTTGTAACTTGCCGCCCAAGACAGATGCGTTTTTTTATTTGTGCGGCATGTCTTAATTTTACCCCTTAGATAGACGTAGATAAATCTTACTATGCGAACCATACAATTCAGAGAGGCATTGCGTGAGGCAATGAGCGAAGAAATGCGCCGCGACCCAAAGGTGTTCCTGATGGGCGAGGAAGTTGCCGAGTACAATGGTGCCTACAAAGTGAGCCAGGGCATGCTGGACGAATTTGGACCTGAGCGCGTGATTGACACCCCTATTGCCGAGCTGGGCTTTGCCGGTATCGGGGTAGGTGCCGCCATGAACGGACTCCGTCCCATCATTGAGTTCATGACCTTCAACTTCTCTCTCGTAGCCATTGACCAGGTGATCAACTCGGCCGCCAAAATCATGTCTATGTCTGGCGGACAGTACTCTGCCCCTATGGTGTTCAGAGGGCCAACCGGTAACGCCGGTATGCTGTCTTCGCAGCACTCGCAGAACTTTGAGAACTGGTACGCCAACACCCCAGGCCTGAAAGTAGTGGTTCCTTCTAACCCCTATGACGCCAAAGGTCTCCTGAAGTCTGCCATCCGCGACAACGATCCGGTGATCTTCATGGAATCTGAGTTGATGTACGGCGACAAAGGCGAAGTTCCGGAGGAAGAATACCTCATTCCAATCGGCGTAGCCGATATCAAGCGCCCAGGCAAAGACGTAACCATTGTGTCCTTCGGGAAAATGGTGAAGCTGGTGCTGCAGGCCGCCGAGGAACTGGCCAAAGAAGGCGTGGATGCTGAGGTGATTGACCTGCGTTCCGTTCGCCCGATTGACTACAAAGCCATCCTTGAGTCTGTAAAGAAAACCAACCGCCTGGTGGTGGTGGAAGAAGCATGGCCGCTGGCCTCTATCTCTTCTGAGATCGCTTTCCACGTACAGCACAACGCTTTTGATTACCTTGATGCCCCGGTGAAACGCGTAACCGCCCGCGACGTTCCGTTGCCTTACGCGCCAACCCTCATTGAGGCTTCTCTGCCCAACGTGAAGCGCGTGATCCAAGCCGTGAAAGACGTGACTTACGCCAAAGCGTAAATCTTGACACAATAAACCGCAAGAGCCGACCTTTATAGAAATGGTCGGCTCTTGCTTTTATTGGCGTCTTGTGCCTGATTTGCCTAAAAGAGCCCTTAAACAGGATGATTCAAAATAGATTAACAGCCTTTTTAGCCTCCGCGGTTCTGCTCCTGGGAACGGTGGCCGCTTGTACCGAGACTTCCCAGCTGGAGGAAGTAGTGAAACCCGTACCCGTTGAGAAAACTGATGGGTTCCCCCGGGTGCCGGTGAAAGTAGATACGGTTCTCACCCTTAGAGTGCTTTACCGCCCGGAAAACGGCTGCGGCCGTTACTCCAGGGTAGACTCTGTAAAAACCACCCAGCAAACCGACATCCAGATCTTCGCGGCCTATCCTATTGAGGAACAGAACGCCGTCTGCGCCGATGTGTCTAACCTGAATTCCTTTACGTTCCGGTTCAGGACCACCACACCGGGCGTGCACCGTTTCAGGTTCTGGCAAGCCGACAACAAGTATCTCCTGGATTCTGTGGTGGTGAAATAGAAGGTCAGGTCAGAAACTCACATAAAACCTGGGCCTCCGTTTCAGCGCTGTTTTTCATAAAACACGGCTAAAGCGGAGGCCCAGGTTTTTTCTTTATCCGGGGTTTAAACCAAGGTGAGGCGGGCAATGAAATGGTCATCTTCTTCCTGCAGGAGCAGTTCGGCGGTGAAGCCGGCTTCCTGGGCGTATTCCTGCAGAAGGTCAAAGCTGATAAAAAGCCAGGGGAAAGGCTCAGTGCGCTCCTGCCCAAATTCCATCATGTAAGTGAGTTCCCCGTAATAAGCGCCGTTCAGATCAAGCAGCACAGATCCGTCTTCCTCCTCATACAGGTACAGGATATCCGATGATTCTAGCAGAATCTGTCCACCGGGCGCGAGCCACTTTTTGCAGGTGTCCAGGAAATGCGGTAAGCCTTCTAGCGTACCAGCTATACCAACGCCGTTCATGAGCAGCAGCAGCGTATCATGGGGCGTGGGAGGCAAAGTGAAGAAATCGCCATGGAGTACGTTCTTTACGCCTCGGGCTTTCTGCACTTCTGCGGCCCTGGCCGATATCTCCAACGCCGTTACCTCCAGGCCTTTTTCTTGCAAGGCCAATGCATGCGAACCAGCCCCTGCCCCTACGTCCAGCACCTTACCGCAAGCTTCGGAGAGCGCGAACTGCTCCCGCTCCGGCATCTCTGCGAACTCCCGGAAAAGATAGGCGGCGGGTAGTTCATCGGCTTCCATCTGGTCAGAGTATACCGTGACCGCCGCGTCTTTTCTGCCTTCCCAATATGCCTTGATGGCCCCTCCTATAGGATCTGGTGTGTCTAACTCCATAATGTAAATCTAAAAACCAAAATTACACATTCTGCCCCAGCTAACGGTAGGTTTTGTACCAGAAGCCCGCCAGCAGCCCTGCAGTCTGGTAAACACATGACTTTAACGAGGATTATACCCCATTCACCGAAAATTGGCAAGGGAAGGATATAAATTCAAGAATTTGAAATCTATTTCCCTTAGGAGCACCTATGCGCTGCAGAGGAATAAACCTTATGTAAAGTTGGGGGCCAAAATCTCCAATTTGTACCATAAAATTTCCCCTTACACTTCTTCCATGGAGGAGTAAGGAAAGACAAACAGAAAAGGCCGGAGAAAAACGCAGGTTTTCCTTTAGCTGCCACGCATAAAGCATACATAACTTAAGTACCGGGTAGCGCCGTATCCTCTATCTTTGAGGTTGACTTCAGCCACCTAAGGCCTCCCCCCTGAGAGGTAAACCTATGAAACTAATCACTACCATCTATACCGCCATTGGGTTAATATTGGTCATGCTATGCATTGTAACGGTAGGCTATATCCACCAGACCCGGAAGGTGAAGAACAGTATTGAAGACGTTCTTTACACTTCCAGCGTCATCAGGGAGGGTGAGCGCGCCCAGAAACTGATCCTGGACCTGGAAACCGGCCTGCGGGGTTATCTGCTTACGGGGCAGCACGCGTTTCTGGAGCCTTACCATCGGGGAAAAACCGAGTTTGAGGTTAGCATGAGAAAGCTTGACTCACTTACGGAGTCGTACCCAGAGCAGAATGCATTGGTGCATGGGATAAAAAATGATGCCGATGTGTGGCTGAACTCGTTTGCCGCCCCGCTGCTGAAAAGCAAAGCCCGCGAAAGACTCAGCGCCGTTGACAAAGCCCAATATGATTCCCTTTTCAACAACACCGTGCAACTGGGAATAGGCAAGAGCCTAATGGACAAAGCCCGTGGCCGCTTTGATAAAATCAGGGACCAGGAGGAACGTATTAAAGAAGACCGGTTAAAGGGGTTGAACGCCTCCCTCATCAGAACAAACGAAATTGCCGTGGGCCTTACCCTGCTGTCTATTATTGCGGGTGGGTTTATGGCTTATCTTTTGGGAAAAACCATCAAAAGAAGGTTCAAGCGCATGAATGAACTGGCCCACAGTATTGCCCAAGGCGATTACAGCGTTTCATTAGAAGACAAACGCAATGATGAAATCAGTAGCCTTACCAAATCATTGAACGTGATGGCCGCCAAACTACAGAACAGTTTCACCCACCTCACCAAGATGAATAAGGAACTTGACCAGTTTGCCTACGTGGTTTCCCATGACCTGAAAGCCCCTTTGCGGGCCATCAATAACCTGGCCGAGTGGATTGGGGAAGACCTGCAGACCCAGGACCCGGATATCATCAAGAACCTCTCTATCTTGCGGGGACGGGTACACCGGATGGAAAACCTCATCAACGGTATCCTGGCGTATTCCCGGGTGGGCCGTCAATCCCTGCCCTCTACCCGCTTCTCGGTGCAGGACCTCTTGAAGGAAACGCTGGAAAACCTGGCGCCTCCGGCCAGCTTTGAGATCAAAACGCTTACACCGCTGCCCACCCTCACCGGGGAACGGACCCTCTTTTACCAGGTGCTCTCTAACCTGCTCAGCAACGCCTTTAAGTACCACCACACCCAGAACGGCCGCATAGAGATACAAGCCAAAGAGTTACCGGGCTTATATCAGTTTGAGATTAAAGACGACGGCCCGGGCATACCCAAAGAATACCAGACCAAGGTCTTCGGGATTTTCCAGACCATGGAAGCGCGTGATGTGAAAGAAAGCACAGGCGTGGGGCTTTCCATTGTGAAAAAGATAGTGGAAGAGAAAGGCGGCCAGATCTGGATTGAATCTGAGAAAGGGCAAGGCACCACCTTCGTGTTTACCTGGCCTAAGGCGCAAGTGACAAATCAAACGACAACCTCATACTACCATGATGGAGCAAAAGCATAACTGCCAGCAACAGTTAGAGGACCTGCGGAAAGAATACGAGGAGTTCGCCTACATCGTGTCCCATGACTTGAAGGCTCCCCTGCGGGCGATCAGCAACCTATCAGCGTGGATAAAGGAAGATATGGGTGATAACCTGGAGCCCGATATCCAGAACAACATTCGCTTGCTGCAGAACCGCACCGACCGCATGGAAAGGATGATCAACGGCCTGCTGGACTTCTCCCGCGTGCCCCGCTTCGATCTGGAAATACGGGAGGTAAACGTGCAGGAAATGGTAGCGCAGCTGGCAGCCCAGATGCGGGAGCAGCATTCCCTCATTTTGCACGCCCAAAACCTGCCAACTCTTACCACCTACGCTAGAAAACTGGAGACCGTATTCCAGCATTTGCTCCAGAATGCCGTTACTTACAATGAAAACCAGACCCGAGAGGTCTGGGTGGAAGCCGCCGAGGCGGAGAACACCTACCAATTCCGGGTGAAGGACAACGGCATTGGGATCTTGGTAGACGCGCAGGAAAAGGTGTTCAGGATGTTCTATACCGTGCAACCCAAAGACCAGCAGGAATCCTTGGGCGTGGGCCTCACCATCACCCGCAAGATCATTCAGTTTGTAGGCGGCACCCTGGAACTGCGTTCAGAGCCGGGCCAAGGCACGGAAATTACCTTTACCTGGCCAAAAACAGTATAATAGCATTTTATATAAACCATTTCATTCAGCCTAACCCACGGACCTATGCACAAGCCCAGCCAATTTTCAGAATCTGGAGTTGACCAGAGTTCCGGTTACAGAGACAACATGGAAGACAAAGAAGTAAATATCCTTCTGGTAGAAGACGACGAGGTAGACATCATGAACGTGCAGCGGGCCTTCAAAAAAAATAACATCACCAATCCGCTGCACATTGCCCATAACGGTCTGGAGGCCCTGGAGATGCTCAGGGAGGGTGCCATTCCCATGCCGCCTATCATCATTCTGGACATTAACATGCCCAAGATGAACGGCATTGAGTTTCTGCAGGAACTTCGCAAAGACCCGTCCTTGAACCGCATCAGCGTATTTGTTATGACCACCTCAAACGAAGACAGTGACAAAATCAACGCCTACAACTTCAATGTGGCAGGCTACATTCTGAAACCGCTTTCGTTTGAGAAATTCCTGACTTCAGTGGCCACCTTGAACAGATATTGGAAATTGTGCGAACGGCCCTAAGAAGAGTGCAAAATTGTTTGTATTTTTAGATTCTCCCCCTGCTTACCTCTAACTCAAAAGTTTTGAAAACGAACCAAGCCCATATACTCTTAGTGGAGGATGATCCGCAGGATGTTGCCGCCACCAAACGTGCTTTTCTGGCGCAAGGTGTTGAAAGCCCCATGCATGTGGCTGCCAACGGGAAAATTGCCTTGGATATGTTGCAAGGCAGGGGAACGCCTGCGCTACATCCGGTTCCCCGGATTATCATCCTGGACCTGGACCTCCCTGAGATGGGCGGTCTGGAGTTCCTGAAGGAGCTCAGGAAAGACGAGAAACTCAAGTCCTGCAGTGTTTTCGTGATGACCGGCCAAAGCTCTGAAAAAGACGTTCTGGAGGCGTATGACCTGAATGTGGCCGGCTACATTGTGAAGCCCATTCAGTACGATTCTTTTCTGGAAGCCATCGCTACCCTGAATTCATTTTTAAACCTGATTGAACTCCCTAACTAACGACTTTCCACCCCCATGGAGCCCGCAGTAAAACTTTTGATTGTAGACGACGATGAAGTAGACCGGATGATCATAAAAAGGTCTCTCCGGACCGCCAAGGTAGAAGCTTCCATCACCAACGCCGCCCTGGGCATGGAAGCCCTGGAGGCGCTGGAAAAGCAAACCTTTGATTTCATCTTCATTGATTTCATGCTGCCAGACATGAACGGTCTGGAACTGCTGCAGCAGATCAGGGAGAAAGGCATTACCACCCCCGTGCAGATTGTCACCTCTCAGGGGGATGAGCGTATTGCCGTGGAAGCCATCAAAACCGGGGCTTCAGACTACCTGCCCAAAACCCTGCTTACCCCAGAAGGCATTTCCCAGAGCATCAGAAGCGCCATAAGGCTGCACCGGATTGAGCAGGAAAGGCTACAGACGCAGGAGCAGCTGGCCGGCACGCAAAAGCAACTGGAAACGGTGATCAACGGGGCTCCCATAATCCTGTGGGCCGCCGATCAGGACGGCATCATCACCATGGCCCGCGGTAAAGGCCTCACCCTCATCGGGAAAGTGGAATCACAGTCGGTGGGCTCGTCTATTTATGAAATCTACGGGGCATACCCTAATTTTCTTACCTGTGTAAAGCGCTCCATCCAGGGGTACCAGGCCAAATGCACCATCAACATCAGCGGTGTCTGGTTTGACTGCCTTTTCCTTCCCTTAAAAGACACGCACGGAAAACCAGGCGGCGTCATTGGGGTAGCCTATGACATTACCGAGCGAATCCTTATTGAGGAGGAACTCAAGAAAGCCAAAGATGAAGCCCTTAGCATGGCCCGGGTCAAAGAACAATTCCTGGCCAACATGAGCCACGAGATCCGCACGCCCATGAACGGGATTCTGGGCCTGAGCGAAGTACTCGCCAAAACACCCATGGACGAGAATCAGCGTGAATACCTGCAGGGCATCCACACCTCGGCCAACAACCTCATGGTGATCATCAATGACCTGCTGGACTTCTCTAAGATAGAGGCCGGCAAAATCACCTTTGAGATCATTCCCTTTGACCTGAAGCAACTCATCAAACAGCTGCTGGATGTCTTGGAGATCAGGGCCAAAGAACGGAAAAACGCCTTGAAACTGCTTATAGACCAGGATATTCCAGCCATGGTGGAGGGCGACCCGTTCCGTCTGAGCCAGATTCTCAACAACCTACTGGGCAACGCCATCAAGTTCACAGAGGGCGGCACAGTGCGGCTCAACGTGGAAGTCATTGCCCAGGAAGAAGACCAGCTACAGCTGGAATTCACCGTGAAAGACACCGGCATTGGCATTCCGGAGGAGAAGCTGGAAACCATCTTTGAGAAATTCACCCAGGGCAGCAATGACACTACCCGCAAATTTGGGGGCACGGGCCTGGGCCTTTCCATCGCCAAGGAATTGGTAGAAGCGCAAGGGGGCCAGATATCCGTGGAAAGTACGCTCAACGTGGGCAGCACTTTCCGTTTTGTGCTTCCTTTCAGAAAAGTAACCGGAAAACCCGACCAATACGCCAGAACTTCGCAGCTTCCCTCCCACAATACGCAGCTGCTCCGGCACGCCCGGATACTCCTGGCCGAAGACAATGCGGTAAACCAGATGCTGGTGACCAAGGTATTGCGGGACCATGAAGTAGAGGTGACAGTAGTGAACAATGGCCGCGAAGCCCTGGACTTGCTTGCCCAGGAGACCTTTGACTTGATCCTGATGGACATGCAAATGCCTGAGCTGGACGGGTACGAGGCCATGCAGTATATAAGAGAGCACCTGCCCGCCTGCCAGGAGATTCCAATCATAGCTTTGACGGCGCATGCCTCTGAAGGTGAGTTCAAAAAGTGCCTGGCCGCCGGCGCCAATTCCTACATCTCCAAACCCTTCAAAGCCGAGGACCTGCTGCAGGAAATTTCCGGTTTGCTCCAAGCCGGAGGTAAAGAGGAAGAAATAGACCGATCTGTTGACCAAGCCCAGGAGGTGCGCATAGACCTGTCTTACCTGGAGAACTTCGCGAACGGCAACGTTGAGTTCATGCGTGACATTCTGCGGCTCTTCATTGAACAGACGCCCAAGTTGGTGCAGGAATTAACCAGGGCCGTTTCGCTCTCCAACTGGAACGAAACCAGGACCCTTGCCCACAAAATCAAGCCGTCTATTGCCTTGGTTGGTATCCGGGAACTGGAGGACCTGAACAACACCATTGAGCAGTTTGCCTTGAACCGCACCAACACCGAGCAGATTCCGGCGCTGGTGCAGCAAATGGTGCTGTTGGTGAACCGGTCTGTCCAGCAACTCAAAAAAGAGCTGGAAAGCCTACAAGGGAAGTTGGTTTAGTCTGCCCTTACTTGTTTAGGGGGTATTTTCATGAAATCGGCCCCTAAATGGGTTCTACCCAATAAACTTACGCCATGAACCACCAGCTGCAATCCTCTTTCCAGCACCTTGAAAAACAGCGCGAGGAGTTCAGTGCGTGGGTACAAAAGGCCCCAGCCGAAAGGCAGCACCGCAAACCGACTCCGGATCAATGGTCGGCGGCGCAGTTGCTGTATCACCTGTCCAGGGTAGACCAGCAAGTGGTCTTGGGCCTGGAGAAAAGATTAGGCAGCGGCAAGGCTTTGCGACCCATGCGGCTGGGCACCAGAGTGCGATCTTTTCTTCTGAACCTGTTATTAAGGCTGCCTATCAAGTTCAAAGCGCCGCCCGCGGTGAGCGAGGTACCCGAGGAAGTGCAGATTTCAGAGGTGATGAAAGATTGGGGAGAAACCCGCGCCCGGCTTCTGGCCATTGTATCCACATTTCCAGAAGATCAGCTTAACCGGGAGGTGTTTTTCCATCCGCGGTCCGGCATGATTACCCTTCCGCAGACGCTCCAGTTTATGATTGAGCACACCGAGCACCACCGTCGGCAGATGCGGCGGCTTCTTTCTTAACCTTCCTTTCTTATCTTTGCAGCCCTTTTGCCGTAATCTGGCATAATCTTACTTATTTAACCTTTACCCTCATGGCTGATACCTCGTCCAAAGAAAACTTCATGCGCGAAGCCATCCGGCTTTCTATAGATAAAATGAAAGAAGGCAAAGGCGGACCGTTTGGTGCGGTGGTGGTGAAAAACGGCGAGATCATCGCCCGCGGCTTCAACAATGTGACCTCCAGTAACGACCCCACGGCCCACGCCGAGGTAGATGCCATCCGGAAGGCCTGCCAGGCATTGGGTACCTTCCAGCTTTCAGGTTGCGAACTCTACACCAGCTGCGAACCCTGCCCCATGTGCCTGGGCGCCATTTACTGGGCCCGCCCTGATAAAGTGTACTTTGGGAACACCAAGGCAGATGCCGCCGCCATCGGGTTCGATGATGCCTTCATCTACGAAGAACTGGAACTCCCCCTCCACTCCCGCTCCCTACCCATGGAACAGCTCCTCCGCGATGAAGCGCTGGAAGGCTTCAAAGAATGGGAAAAGCACGAAAGCCGCACGGATTATTAATTGCTGATTGGTGATTGTTGTTTGTTTTCAGGGAGGCACCTATCTGGTAACTTCGGCCTAACTATTTTGCACCTGGCAGGATTATGGGAATGCTGCTCAAAGGCATACCACCTAAGCGGCCATCCAAAACCAAATGAAAACGAGAAAGGCTGGTAAACGCATTTACCAGCCTTTCTCGTTTTGGGCCTGTTTTATAGAAATCAGCCTTAAAACGGATTCCTTAAGTATCAGCCTAAGAGATTTTTCCGCCGTAGTTAGAAGCAGTACCCAAGCTCCTGACTATGAAAAAGAACCTTTTTACTCCCCTATGCTATTTTGCTTTCCTTTTGCTGGTTTCCTGCGGGGGAAACAACACCGATTCTAACGTGACGGCACCCGGGGCGGAGAAAAACCCCAAATCCAAGGTGATGGAGGCCGGCTCCGATCTGCTGCAGAAAAAGTCGCCCATCTCCAAGATAAACATGTACCTGGACGGGTTCCATTTCTACAACGGCAACCTACAGGGCCAGATGGAGGCACACCATTACGTGACCCAGGTAAACGAAGACCTGCACCAGGCCCTGATGTACGACGGCAACGGACCCAACGCCAAACTGATGGGTGTGGAGTACATCATCTCCGAAAGGTTGTTCAAAAAGTTGCCCCTGGAGGAACGCAAACTCTGGCACAGCCATTCGTACGAGGTGAAATCCGGGGAATTGATTGCGCCGGGCATCCCCGATGTGGCAGAACATGAGCTCATGGAAAAACTGGTGAGCACCTACGGAAAGGTCATCCACACCTGGCACACCGACCGGGACCTGGAACTTCCCTTAGGCAGCCCGATGATCATGATGGGCTTCACCAAAGACGGGCAGTTAAAAAAGGAACTGATAGCAGACCGGGACAAGCGCTTCGGGGTCTCCACCGCTGATAAACGGAAACAGCGCGCGGATATTCCCATGCCCCAAGTGGTGCAAGGCGCCAACGCCTGGGAAAAAGGCGAGGTCCGCCAACTACAGATCACGAACAAATACGAAGCCCCCGAGCACCAGCATTAAAGGCTTTTTAAGGCTGATTTTCTAAAAACAGGCTCTAAACAGAACCTTACTGCGGCGGATAAATCTGGAACTGTCCGCTGCAATGCAGCAGGCTCATCAGGTAGAGCAATCCACCGTAATAGCGGTCTCCCAGGGTATGCGGCACGGGCAGATTCCAGAGGGCCTCCACAAATTCCTTTGCCACCGGATGCGTTGCGGCCAGGCTTGCTACTGCGTTCGTGGAAACCAAACCCGCGGAAGGTCCTGGACTTACCTTTTTACCATCAAGGGTGTAGATGTGGCCATAGGATGAGAGCCCCTCCCTGGCAAAAAAGGACTGGATTCTGTTGCTAAGTTCTACTTCCCGCGGGTCTTTCTGCCACCAGGCCCAGTCCACGCTCCAGTTCATGGCCGTCCGCCAGGAGTCATAGGCAAAGTGATGCGAGTTGGGGTTGAACGGCGTAGTCACCGGTTTCCCGTCAAAGTGGGCGTAATCCGGAGCCAGGCCTGTCACCGGGTGCGTGGTTTTCTGAAAGTAGGCCCGGCTTGTATCGGCGGCGGCTTTCCAAAATGCTCGATCTGGCTGAGGTCCCCATAGGGCCCATAATTCATAGAAAGCAGGCAGGTGGTAGGAAGGATCAGAGAACTTGCGGCCCTGGTTTGTGGGCACAAACAAAATCATTTTGTGCTGCTCATTCACCATAGGGCCTGAGGTCTGCGGCCCGAATTTGGTTGTACCCGAAATCTCCGGGTGATGGCGCATGGTGGTGAGGATCTTGTCAGCCCAGGCTTTGTAGTTATAGATGCCCTCGCCGTTGCCCCACCTTCCGGAAGCAAAATACAGTGCCGTCACAAAGTATTCTTCCCCGTCAGGAGCCGGTCCTTCTGAGTTGCGGGTGCCATCCGGCTTCACAGACCAGGCAAAGTACCCTTCAGAAGGGTGTCCCGGCTGGTCTATATACATGTACGTAAGGGCGTAATTCCAAAGTGCATCAAACTCGGCTTTCTTGTCCAACTGCACGGCAATCATCATCCCGTAAGACATGCCTTCGCTGCGCACATCCTTGTTGTAGACATCGTAGATATAGGATATCGGCCCCTGGTCATTCTTCCCTGCCTGGAAGTAGATTCTCTGGGTGGCAGAGTCTCCCTGGAACAGTTGCTGGTAGCCTACCTTTATCTTCTGGTTGATTTCCTCCTCTGAATGGCCGTTCTCTTTGAAAAGATTCCGAAACTGCTTTGTAGCATAGGCACCCTTACCGGCATTCTCCTTTAGTATGGTAGATAGGGAGGTACTCTCTCTTGGCGCGCAGGAAGTAAACACACCAGCAAAAACAGTAAACGCCAAAGCAGCAGTCCAAACACGAGCTTTCATCATTTGTCTTGTTCTTAAGAGAAGGTTGGAATAAGGAATTGAAAGATACTCTTATTTTCCTATTGATGAACTAGCGCTAGAATTTGGTTGGACTTCCTGATGAAGGGAAATCCCAAATTGACAGCACACGCATATTTTCCCCCTTTGAAGGGGGCAATATGCGTATTGGGTTTCTTCGGAGAACACGCCCCATTTATACCCTGTTTTCCTGAAAACACCCCAAAAACAAAAGACCCGCACCAAGTTAGTGCGGGTCTTTTTATTAAATATGCTTGTTGATCTTCTAACAATTTACAATTGATTACCTACGTCCCATCATGCTGCCCAGTTTGGCAAGGCCGCCTTTGGTGCCGGCCATTTTGTTCATGCTGCGCATCATCTTACGCATGTCATTGAACTGCTTCATGAGGTTGTTCACCTGCTGGATATTGGTGCCGGAGCCTTTCGCGATACGGTTACGGCGGCTGCCGCTGATCATATCCGGGTTCTGACGCTCTTCTTTGGTCATGGATTTGATGATGGCCTCAATGGGTTTGAAGGCGCTCTCGTCAATCTCCACGTCTTTCAGCATTTTGCTTACGCCCGGGATCATGCCCACCAGGTCTTTGATATCACCCATCCGCTTGATCTGCTCCAACTGTGACAGGAAGTCATCAAAGTTGAACTGGTTCTTGCGGATGTTCTTGTTGATACGCTTGGCTTCTTCCTCATCGAAGGTCTGCTGCGCGCGCTCCACCAGGGAGATCACGTCACCCATCCCCAGGATACGCTGGGCCATCCGGTCTGGGTAGAACAGGTCCAGGGCTTCCATTTTCTCACCGGTAGAGATGAACTTGATGGGTTTCTCTACTACGGCTCTGATGGAAAGGGCCGCTCCACCACGGGAGTCACCGTCCAGTTTGGTCAACACCACGCCGTCAAAGTTAATGCGCTCGTTAAAGGTTTTGGCGGTGTTCACGGCATCCTGACCGGTCATGGAGTCTACTACAAACAAAGTCTCAGTAGGCTTGATGGCCTCCTTAATGTTGTAGATCTCTTGCATCATGGCCTCGTCCACGGCCAAACGACCGGCGGTGTCAATGATGACTACTTTCTTGCCAGTACGCTTAGCATGTTCTACCGCATTACGGGCGATGGATACCGGGTCTTTGGATTCGCGCTCAGCGTAGAACTCCACGCCTACCTGGTCAGCCAGGACGTTCAGCTGGTCAATAGCGGCGGGGCGGTACACGTCACAAGCGGCCACCATTACGCCTTTTCCCTGTCTTTTCAGGAAACTGGCCAGTTTACCGGTGAACGTGGTTTTACCAGATCCTTGCAGACCGGCAATCAAAACAATAGCCGGAGAGCCGTTGATGTTAATGTCTTTCTTCTCGCCACCCATCAACTCGGTGAGTTCTTCGTGCACGATCTTCACCATCAGCTGGCCCGGTGACACGGCAATCAGCACGTCGCGGCCCATGGCCTCGTCTTTGATTTTGTCGGTCACAGTTTTGGCCACCTTGTAGTTCACGTCGGCATCCACCAGCGCGCGGCGCACCTCTTTGATGGTCTGGGCAACGTTGATCTCGGTGATGCTGCCTTGCCCCTTCAGGGTTTTGAAGGCGCGGTCCAGCTTGGTACTTAGATTCTCAAACATGTGTGGTATATGACTGAGTTAGATATTTTTCAAGGATTGACAAAGACAAAAATAAGGAGAATTTGCGGAAGTTCACCATCTTTTACCCGCAGGTGCGTATATTCGGACTTAACTATACAGCGGTGAGCGCAACCTGTTTTTGCCTTGTTTTCCCTAAAACAACCCAAAAGCAGATTACGTTCGCTCCATTGATTCTATTACCTGAAGTTTAAAGCCCTTGAAATCACCGGTTCCCACAACTCCCCAGCATGCTTTATTGGTCACCTACTACTGGCCGCCGTCTGGCGGGGCCGGCGTGCAACGCTGCCTCAAGTTTGTAAAGCACCTGCCCGAGTTTGGGGTAACGCCTACTGTAATCACCGTGGATGAGAAACAGGCCTCCTACCCGGTCTTGGACCAGACGTTGACCGCAGAGGTGCCCGCCGGGGTGAAGGTGATCAGGACTTCTACGCGGGAGCCGTTTGAGTTCTACAAGAAGATCACGGGCAAGAAAGACATTCCCTTCGGAGGATTTGCGAATACGGGCGGGGAAACCTGGAAGCAGAAGCTGTTCAAGTTCCTGCGGGGTAACCTGTTCATCCCCGATCCGCGGGTGGGCTGGAACCGCTACGCCTTCGCGGCGGCCCAGAAGGCCCTGACCGCCCAGCCCGTGAAAGCCATTGTCACCTCCAGTCCGCCCCACTCCACGCAACTCATCGGGCTGAAGCTGAAAAAGAAATACGGGCTTAGATGGATTGCCGACATGCGCGACCCCTGGACCGATATCTACTATTACCAGGACCTGAACCACACGGCCCTGGCCCAGCGCCTCGACGCCAAATACGAGCGTGAAGTGCTGGAGCTCGCCGATGCGGTAGTGGTGGTCTCGGAGGACATGAAGCGGCTGTTCCTGAATAAATCCCCGAACATCAACCCCAAGAAGATCCACGTGATCCCCAACGGGTACGATGAGGCCGATTTCGTGCATCCATCCACGCCTTCATCAGAGGAATTCATCATCACCTACACCGGCACGCTCACCGAGGCCTATAACGTGATCGGGTTTTTCCAGGCGCTTTGCGAGGTTATGACCCGGAACCCGCTCATGCGCTACAAACTTCGGTTCGTGGGTAAGGTATCGGCGGAGGTGCGACGGCAGATTGAAGAGGCCGGGTTGCCGCTCATCACCGAGTACATTGACTACGTGCCCCATGATGAGTCCATCAAATACCTCATGGCCAGCACCGTGCTGTTTATGGCTATTCCGGACGTGGAGAACAACCACGGCATTCTCACCGGCAAGCTGTTTGAGTACATGGCCGCGAACAAGCCCATCATCTGCATCGGGCCCGTGCATGGCGACGCCGACAAGATTCTGGACGAGTGCGGCGCAGGTCGGGTTTTCCATTATGCCGGCTACGACCTCATGGTGGATTACCTCATGCAAATGACCAAAAATTGGAAAATCAACCACAACCTGGACCTGCCCATCATCAATTACACCCAGTACTCGCGCCGCTCGCTCACCGAGCAACTTGCCAAACTGATAAACGGCTGAGCCGATTCATTTTAGGGCCATTTTTCTTAAAACGGCCCTAAATCCTATACCAGAACCAGAAAAAGCATCGTTTACAGCCCGTGAACAGCATTTTTGATTACGTCCTTTTTCATTTCCAGCGCCTGTACTATTTGCCCTCACCCATGGAGGTAAGTTACGGTCAGGATAACAAAAGCCGAATCCAAGTAACTGCCACCTCCAGCACTTTCTTCGGGCGGCAACTGCCCCACCCCGTGCAGACCGTCTGGAAAGAATGGCAAGGCACCAAGATCCCCCTCTTCTTTGACGAGACCCCGGACGAGCCCTGGTTTACCCAGAACGGCCAAGGGCAAGTGGTGATCCACTATGATTTGGTGACCTCGGCGTTTTACCTGTTGAGCGGCTGGCAGGAATTCTACGGCAAAGACCGCGATGAATTCAACCGGTTCCCGTACCGGGCTTCGCAGCAAAACCGCCACCGTTTCATCACCAAACCTCTGGTCAATTATTATCTGGAGATTCTTAAGGAAGCGGTGGAACTTGCCTACAGTCAGGAAATCAAGCCCCGCCTTTTGAACGGCAAACCCTTTGTCACCTGCCTCACCCATGACGTTGACTACTGCCAGAGCGCCTGGAAAGTGGCCGGGAAGCCTGCCCTGAAAAAGGGGAATCTAAGTTTGTTCCTGAAGTTGGCGCAGCAGAAATTCACCGGCCACGATGCTTGGTTTAACCTGCCGCAGGTAGAGCAAGAACTACAGAAACTCAACTCCAAAGGCACCTTCTTCTTCCTGCCCGAGGCCAAGCCCTTTGATGGTCACCCCAACGCCGACTATGACGTGGCTGACCCCAAGATCCAAAGTGAAATCATGCGCTTGGCCGCGGCAGGCCACGAGATTGGCGTGCACGGCAGCCACGGCACCGGCGCCAAAGCCCGCCAACTACAGACCGAGGTCGAGAAGCTGCCCCTGCCCGTCACTGGGAACCGTTTCCATTACCTGCGCTTTGACCCGGTGAAGACGCCCGCGGTGTTGGAGGAACTGGGTTTTGCCTATGACAGCACCCTGGGCTTCCCCGAGCATTACGGTTTCCGGAACAGTTACTGCCACCCGTTCCGGCTGTTCAACTTCAAGGACCGGAGCATGTCGCCCATCTGGGAGTTGCCCCTGAACCTGATGGACGTGACCCTGAACCACCCCAAGTACCTGCAGTTGCAGCGCCATGAGGTGTTGCCCGCCATTACGCCCATGCTGGAGGAGATCATCCGGTTCCACGGCACGTTTACCCTGCTCTGGCACAACGAGAACTTCAGCCCCTACGGCATGAAAGGCGGTTTGGAGATGTTCCGGGAGATCACCGGTTACCTGCAGAAGCGCCAGACCAGCTTCTGCACCGCCCGGGAAGTAATCAGCCAAATGCAGTAACGACGCGGTCAGGTCAATTTTACGGGCCATAGCGAAAGCCACCGCAGAAGCTGCTATTTTTGCGGTTCGGGCCGAGGCTATTTTAAGCCTGTTTTTGTAAAAACGGCCTCAAAACGCCGTACGCACTCCATGGATGTCATCCGCAAACAGGGCTATCTGAATACCATCATCTCCACCCTGGGGATGGTCATCGGGTACCTGAATACAGTTTTAGTTCTCCCATATTTCCTCGGCGACCCGGACAAAGTGGGGCTTACCCGATTTCTGCTGAGCGTTTCGCCCATGTTCGCGCAGTTTGCCGCCCTGGGGTTCACCAACACCAGCGCCCGCTTTTTCCCCTACTTCCGCGACCGCGACAAACAGCACAACGGCTTCCTGTTCCTGATGCTGGCCATTCCCATGCTGGGCTTCGCGGTGGTCACGGTGTTGTTCCTGCTGCTGAAACCGGCGGTGTTTGAGCTGTATCGGGTCACCTCGCCTTTGGCGGTGGATTACTATTATTACATCATCCCGCTCAGTTTTTTCACGCTGCTGTTCCTGCTGCTGGATGCGTACCTGCGCTCGCTCTACAAAACCATCGTGCAGACGTTCCTCCAGGATTTTCTGGTGCGCATTTTCACCATGATCTGCGCAGCGCTTTATTTTTGGGGCTGGATTGACTTTCAGTGGTTCGTGATTCTGTTCATCGTGGCTAATTCCAGCACAGCGTTGATCTGCATTGTGTATTTGCTGTGGCTTCGGCAGTTCTTTGTGCGGCCCGGCCGGAACATGTTCCAGATCGTGCCTATCAAAGAAGTAGTACAGTACGGCTTGTATGCGTTCCTGGGCAACATCTCCGGTACCATCGTGACCTTCACCGATACGGCCATGATCATGATGTACCGGGGCCTGGCCGATGTGGCGTTCTACACCACGGGGTACTTCATCACCAGCGCCATCCTGGTGCCGTACCGGTCCATGAACAAAATCCTGAGTCCGCAGGTAGCCGATCTTTTTAAGCAGGAGGACATGCCCGCCCTGGCGCGGCTCTACAAGAACATGACGCGGGTGAACCTGCTCATCGGGTTGCTGTTGTTTCTGGGCATCTGGTGCAACGTGGACAACATCTTCGCCTTCATGCCCGCCGAGTACAGCGCCGGTCGCTACGTGATCCTGTTCATGGGCATCGCCCGCATTTTTGAGCTGGCCACCGGCCTGAACGCCATGATCCTGGTGACCTCGCACAAATACCGCTATGACCTGATCCTGAACGTGGTTATGGTGATCCTGGTCATCTTCACCAATTACCTGTTAATCCCTACCTACGGCATCAGCGGGGCTGCTTTCGCCTCCATGCTGGTGCTCATCTTCATCAATGTCTTCCGGGTGGTGTTTGTGGGCTATTTTTTCAAAATGCAGCCCTTTGGGTGGGATTCTCTTCTGCTGCTGCTCATTGCCGGAGTAACTTACCTGGCCTCCTGGTTGTTGCCGCAACTGCCAGATGTTTTCGGGGGTACGCCATTGCTGGACATTGCCGTGCGGTCCATTTTGATTACCGCCGTGTACGGAGGTCTGGCCATCGGACTGAAGGTCTCGCCGGAGCTGAATAACGGCATCAGGAAAACCCTGCTGCGCTTTGGGCTGGCGAAATAGGTGGTAACTAGTACAGGTTCTGGTAAATGGAAGGTTATTTCTTATTGATCAACTGCGGAAGCAAAGCCAGCAACTCCTGCTCTCTTCTTGTCTCTGGATATTGCTCCTCGATGTTCGCTCTGGCTTTTTGACCGCGTTCAAGAAGATTATCAGCAGAATCAGCATAAAGGGCTTGCCTGATCAGTTGCTCCAGTAAATCCAGGTTTCTTTCCTGTAGCACAAAACCGCTTTCGCCAATTAGATCAGGCATAGCGGCCACGTTGCTGACCACAGGCACGCAGCCGCACAGCATACTTTCGCTCAGCGCATTCGGGAAGCCTTCTGACATGGAAAGTTGCATATAGAAGGTGTGGGCACTATAAATAGCCTTTAGATCGGCCAAGGGCATTTTAGGCAGCAGCTTCACGTTAGCCGGCTGGTTAGGGAAACGGAAACCGGTAGGCGCTCCTACAATGGTGAACGTTGCCTCCTGTACGCGGGGTGCTGCTTCCAGAATCAAATCCACGCCTTTTAACCGTTGGGTGAAACGCATGTCCAGTCCGGCGCAAACAGTCAGGAAAGTATTGGGCTGGCGGGTCACCGTAGGATCAGGTCTCCAGAAGGAGGCATCATACCCGTTGTACACCACCGTGTGCGGCGTCTTCAAATCAGGGCAATGGAACCGAAAACCCTGGTGCGGGAAATCGTGGGGTTGGTAGGTATAGTCCTGCCACACCAGTTTCTCATGCACCGGCACGATGTGCGCGGCCAACCCGTACGACCATCGGGCGAAACGGCCTAATAGCGGATTGGCGAAAACCCCGTACCCGATGCTGGGAAAAGCCACGCAGTCGGTGCCGCCAGCGACGATGAGGCAGGGTTTTCGGGCTATTTTCCCGAAAAGGGCCGGAAAATAGGAATGGTAGCCGGCGAACATAACCACCAGGGCCTGGGCTTGCCAGATATGGCGCAAAAGGAAAAGCACCTGACCCAGCCAGACCAAAGGCGTCTGCCACTTCTTCTTCGGCATAAAACCCCGGTGGCGCACTTCGTACTGCTGCTCCATAAGCCGCAGGTCTTTCACCACGAAGGAGGACTGGGCCGGGTAGAAATAAAGCAGAACGGGTTTACGCGCAGACATGGAAAAACAGGCTTAAAACGCTACAGCCACTTAGAGGACAGGTCCTGTAGCTTGAGGTCAACCTTAGACTTGGGTTGCACGGTTTCCGGCACCAGGCGCTGCCTCAGGATGATCCACTGGTAATCCTCTACCTGCGAGAACAGCGAATAGCTTTCCAGTTTGTGCAGGTACAGACCGGCGGAGTAGGTGTTGCGCAAGAGTTCATCTGTGTGGATGGGCTGGTCAATCACCTGCAACAGCTCCGGCTGATGCTCGCGCACCCAGGTCAGGTAAAGCGGGTGCGGAATGTTGATGGCCACGACAGACTTCTTGTGCAGATGCCGGGAAATCACCTGGAACAGGTTGGGGTGCTGCTCCAGCGGGATGTGTTCAATCACATCGGGCAAGACCACGAAATCGTATTTCTCCGGCCGGTTGAAATCGGTCATGTCAGTGACGGCGAACTCCACGTGGTTGAACTGCTGGTTGAACCGGCGGGCCATGTCAATGCTCTTCGGGCTGATGTCTACGGCCAATACTTTCCCCTGCGGCGTGGCTTTGCCCAAAAGATGCGTCACCGTGCCAATACCGCAGCCAATCTCAAGCACTTTGGAGTCAGCCTTCAGGCCGGCGGCTTTCAGGTTCTTCAAGATGGTCCGGTGCCGGATGTGGATGCCCTTCTGGAACTGCTGCTCGGTATAGTCGTCGTAAAAATCAGATACTGACATGGGTTTTTCTCTGTGGCCGGAAAGCCGTTACTTTTTCAATTCGTAAATGCGTTCAATGATCTCCACCACTTTAAGGCCTTCCAGGGCGTTAGTGGTGGCGAAGGTCTTCCCTTTCAACGTGTCAATCACGTTCTCGAAGATGAAATGATGGTTGGCGGCGCTGCCTTTGTAGTGGCCGTAGTCGTTGGCGGGGCTGCTGGGCGGAAGCTCCGGCATCACGTAGTCCTGCACGTGGCAGTACTCCACCTCGTTCATGTACTGGCCACCCACTTTGATGCTCCCCTTCTCCCCGATGATGGTCATGCTGCTTTCCAGGTTCGTGTCCCACACGGCCGTGGAATAGTTGAGCGTGCCGGCGCCTCCGTTCATGAAGTCAAAATGGATGAGTCCGCTGTCCTCGAAATCGGTGAGGTGTTGGTGGTTGAAATCCATGAACCGGCCGTGGATGTTCTTGATGTCCCCGAAGAGCCAGTACATAATGTCAATGAAGTGGCTGAACTGGGTGAACAGCGTGCCGCCGTCCAGTGCCTGGTTTCCTTTCCAGTTGCCGGCCTTGTAGTAGCGGTTGTCGCGGTTCCAGTAGCAGTTGATCTGCACCAGGTAAATCTGGCCCAGGCGCTGCTCTGAGATCATCTCCTTCAGCCACAGTGAAGGCGGGCTGTAACGGTTCTGCATCACGCAGAACACCAGCTTGGAGGTCTGCAAAGATTTGTAGATGATGCGCTCGCAGTCGGCTTTGCTCAGGGCCATGGGTTTCTCACAAACCACGTGGCTGCCGTTCTCCAGAGCCAGCATGGCCTGCTCGGCGTGGAAACCATTGGGCGTGCACACGCAGATGACATCGGCCTTGGGACCTGAGGCCAGGTACTCTTCCATGCTGGTGAAGAACGGCACCCCGAAAGGCTCCACTTCATCCAAACGGCCTGAGTCAGTGTCTACCATGGCTACTAATTCCCCCTCGGGGTGGCGCTGCACCATTGTGGCATGGCGCTTCCCTATGTGTCCCGCGCCGATGACGGCAAACTTTATCTTATCTGACATTATTCTAATTGAGAATTAAGAATCAGGAATTAAGAATTCCAGGATCCTGATTCATATTCCTTTTATGTTCCTTGTGGGTGCATTCATTAAAAAGCACCTGAATTGGCTATCCTTTAAAAAAGCTGATGACCGCTTCCGCGATGTAGGTCTGCTGTTCCTCGGTGAGTTCAGTGTGCATGGGCAGGGAAATCACCTTATGGCACAGTTCCTCGGAAATAGGGAAATCACCAGTTTTGTAGCCCAGGTTGGCGTAGGCTTCGTGCAGGTGCAGCGGCACCGGATAGTAGACCATGCTAGGAATCCCTTTCTCCTGGAGGTAGGCTTTCAAGGCATCGCGTTTCTCTGCGGGCACCTGGAGCGTGTACTGATGGAAGACGTGGCTGCTGTAAGGCGCTAGAGAAGGTATTTTGATTTCTTCCACCTCCGCGAAAAAGGCGTCATAAGTGCCGGCAGCTTTCTGGCGGCGCAGGATGAAATCGTCCAGTTGGGTGAGTTTCACCTCTAGCAAGGCGGCCTGCAGCGTGTCTAATCTAGAGTTGACGCCTACGCGGGAGTAGTGGTATTTCTTGTGCTGACCGTGGTTGGAAATCTGTTGCAAAGTAGAAGCAAGGTCAATGTCTTGGGTGAAGATAGCGCCGCCATCTCCCATGCAGCCCAGATTCTTGGACGGGAAAAAGGAAGTGGTCCCGATGTGCCCGATGGTACCGGCAAACGAGGTTCCGCCCTCGGCGTCTATGTACTGCGCCCCGATAGCCTGGGCATTGTCTTCAATCACGAAAAGCTCCTGCGCGATGGCCAGGTCCATGATCTCCTCCATGGGCGCACACTGCCCAAACAAATGCACCGGCATGATGGCCACTGTTTTCTCCGTAATAGCGGCGCGCACTTTGGCCGGGTCAATGCAGAAGGTATCGGGCAGCACATCCACGAACACCGGCTTGAGGCCCAGCAGGGCGATTACCTCAGCAGTAGCCACGTAGTTGAAAGTGGGCACAATCACCTCTCCGCCCGCGGGCAAATCCAGGGCCATAAGGGCGATTTGGAGGGCATCGGTGCCGTTGGCGCAGGGAATCACGTGGCCTACTTGCAGGTACTGGCCCAGGTTCTGGGCGAAGGCTTTCACCTGCGGTCCGTTGATGAAAGCGGTACTGTCTACCACCGCCTGCATGGCGGCATCAATCTGGGGTTTCAGGCGCTGGTACTGACCTTTGAGGTCTACCATCTGGAGCTGGTTCATGTATTCAATAGAAAAGACAAATATAAGTAGTAGTTACCGGAACCATACGTACTTCTCCCGGATAATTCCTGCCGCCAGAACAACAAACCGTTTCAATAACATTATTTGCAAAATACAATTACAAACGCTAACCATTAGCATTCTTATGTTAAACGAAACCTCTATAAACCGTTCTCGTTCAAAGCAAAGACAATTACCTTGTTCCATAAAACAACCTATAGACTATGAAAATGTACAATCCTGTTAAAAAAAGCACACTGGTGTTTGCGGCCTCTTTGGGGCTGGCCTTTACCCAGTTTGCGTGTAACCGCACGGAAAAAACCGACACTGCGGCTTCTACTACCACCACAACTACCTCTTCTCCAGACCAAGCCTACAATGATTATAAAAACCACGTAACTACCCTGGAGTCTGATGTACAACGCGGCTGGGATACCACTACCGCTGATGGCGATGCCCAAATGAAAAAGTGGCAATCTGACTATGAAGCCAAGCGTTCAGCAGTAGCACAGTACGAGAACGATTTTGACGAGAACCGCCGGAAAGAGTACTCCGAACTGCAGTCCCGATACAACACTGCCTGGGCTACCCGCGAAGAGCAGTACAACACCTGGCGCATGAGCCATCAAGGCACAGGTTTGGCCTCAGATTCCAGCAGAAGCACTTCCAGCCATACCGCTGATTTGGATGAAAGCAGAATCCCAACTTACACCGCTACCAACATCAGAACGGCGTATGAGGATTTCGTGAAGCACGTGGAAGCCCACAAATCCGGGTTCAGCAACGAAGACTGGAGAACCGTAGAGAAGTACTGGAACCAGTTGGATGACCGCAAAAACGCCATCCAAAGCCAGCTGACCGACAAAGACAAGTGGGAAATTGCCAAGGCCAAAACCAAATACGTGGCCATGAAAAACGCCAACAAAGCCGGCAACACCGCTTCTAAAGTTGGTTCAGACGTGAAAGAAGTGGGCAAAGACGTGTCTAACAGCAAAGTAGGTGAAGCTACCAAAGATGCAGGTAAGGCCGTAGGTAACACCGCCAAGAAAGCTGCCCAAAAAGTAGGCAACGCCGTGAAAGACAACGATTAATTAGGACGTCCTTTCATTGAATAAAAAAAGCCTCTCCGGTTGGAGGGGCTTTTTTATGCCTTCTGTTTGGCCTCGGATTGGTGAAAACAGGTCAGAAGCAGATTACTTCTTCAGGTACTTATCCAGCAGCAGCAGTCGATAAAGATCAAACATGCGCAGGTTTGGTTTGCGGGAAACCAGATTTTTCTTTAACAGAGGGAACAACCAGTTGCTGTTTTCCCGCAGAAGCTGGCCTACTTTCCACCTGGCGAGGGAGGCGTGCGCTTTCAGGAGTTTAGTATCTTTTCCAAGCCCGTGTTTACGGTGGAGGAGCACCAGGTTATGAAGCGCCTGTTGGGTCTTGAGCAGAAAAACATCGGCGGGCTCCAGGCCCAGGTGCCAGACTGGGTTGTCAATATGATGGACGTCTATCTGGCTCTGCTGCAGTCGCCAGGCGAAGAGCGTGTCTTCATGGCCGTAGCCGCTGAGTTCGTTTTGCGAGAAACAGGCCAAAAACACTTCTTTAAGCAGAAACAGGTTACTGGAGAAGACGCGCTGGTAAGGATTCTTCTGCCTTTCTCGGGCTGGGGCTTCCTCTCGGGCCTTGCCGTATTTCCAGCGCAGTTCCTGGCCAGTCGGAGGATTTTCTTTATACGCGACACCACCTACCGTTACTCCTTCGTCCCCAACCACAAGATACCTTTGCAGGAAATCAGGGTAAACGGGCAGTACATCATTGTCCAGGAAAAGCAGGTGCGGGAAACGGGCTTCCTGGGCTAGTTTGTAGCGGATTTGGGAGCGGCCTACGTTTTGGGGCAGCTTCTGGTAAACCACGCCGGAAACGCCTTCCAGGGATTGGTTCTGATGTTGGATTACTGCGTTAGAACCATCGTCATAGACCCTGATCTCAAAGGAGATGGGCAATGAACTGGCTTCCTGGTGCAGGGTTTCTACCAGCGCGGTAACGTTCTGGTTAAAGACGGGAATGAGTATGGATACCTCAGATTCCATCTATAAGGGAGAACTCCTCGCGGGTAGAGTCCAGGACCAGGCCTTTTTCGCACTTGAGGATGCGGCGCGGAAACCGTTTCAGGATGTGGTGGTTATGGGTGGCCATGAGCACGGCCGTGCCGCTGTTGTTGATCTCCTGGAACAGGTCCATGATGCCGTGGGTCACATCGGGGTCCAGGTTTCCGGTAGGTTCATCGGCGAACAGGATGAGCGGCTCGTTCAACAAGGCCCGGGCGATGACCACGCGCTGCTGCTCCCCGCCGGAAAGCTGGTGCGGCATTTTATTTGCCGAGGAGTCAAGGCCTACGCGCATGAGCACCTCAGAGATGCGGTTCTTGATGCGGGATTTATCGCCCCAGCCGGTGGCTTTGAGCACGAACTTGAGGTTGTCTGCCACGGAGCGGTCAAACAAGAGCTGGAAATCCTGGAAGACGATGCCAATCTTGCGGCGCAGGAAAGGCACCTGTTTCCAGGTAAGCGTATGGATGTTGTAACCGGCCACCTGCGCGGTGCCCGCCCGCAGGGGAAGATCGGCGTACAGGGTTTTCAGGAGCGAGCTTTTGCCGCTCCCGGTGCGGCCCACCAGGTACACAAACTCCCCTTTCTCAATGGTAAAGGTCACATCAGACAAGACGGTGTTCACATCCTGGAAAATAGACACTTTGTGCAGCGACACCACCGGGTTAGACGAGAAATCCATAGCAGGTAAAAGGTAAAGTTAAATGCTGCCAGGCAGCGGGTAATCTTGTGATAACGGCTTTAGAACAGCTAGTCAGGGTATCAGCGTTTTGCCGCCGTTCTCTAAAAACAGGCTTAAATTTCCAGTTTCTGCAGCTTGCCAAACTCCAGGCCGGCAATGACAGAGGCCAGCTCCTCCTCCTTGTTGTCCAGGCCGTAGCGGTCCAGGTTCTTCAGCGGCCGGTCGGCCCTGAAATAGGCAATCAGCACGAAGTTCTCATCGCGCAGCTGAATGTAGTCCGGGATCTTGGCCTTGCCTTTTACTTTGATGATGTACACCTTCTTTTAATTAGGAATTAGGAATTAAGAATTAGGAATGATGATTGCGACCCTAAATTCTTAATTCCTAATTCTAAATTCTCAATTATTTATGCGTTCGCTTTCTTGTGATCGGCGAGGAACTTGGCCAGGCCGCTGTCGGTGAGCGGGTGGTTCAGTAGGCCGGTGATCACGTTCAGCGGGCAGGTCACCACATCGGCGCCAATCTCGGCGCACTGCACCAGGTGCATCACGTGGCGCACAGAAGCAGCCAATACCTCGGTTGGGAAGCCGTAGTTCTGGTAAATCTGCACGATCTGCTCAATCAGGTTCAGGCCATCGGTCCCGATGTCATCCAAGCGGCCCACGAACGGAGACACGTAGGTAGCCCCGGCTTTGGCGGCCAGCAAGGCCTGACCTGCCGTGAAAACGAGCGTACAGTTGGTTTTGATGCCTTTATCAGTGAAATATTTTATGGCTTTCACGCCGTCGCGGGTCATAGGAACCTTCACCACGATGTTCGGATGCAGCTGGGCCAGCTCCTCTCCTTCTTTCACCATGTTGTCAAAATCAGTGGCAATGACCTCAGCGCTGATGTCTCCGTCTACAATCTCGCAGATGTCGCGGTAGTGCTTCATGACATTGTCATACCCCACAATGCCTTCTTTGGCCATGAGCGAAGGGTTGGTGGTAACGCCGTCCAGCACGCCTAAATCATGGGCTTCGCGGATTTCAGCAAGATTAGCGGTATCAATGAAAAATTTCATAGTTGAAGTAGTTTGGAAACACAAATCTAGTTCAATCTGCTGTAAAACCGAATGGCCGCCGCAAGTATTTTAGCCTAAAGGAATTGCCTTGGTCAGTTGATTAGACTTGGCTGAAAAACTGAAGGTAATGTGTTCGTTTCAGGCCTCTTTTGGGAAAATCGGGCTTAAAACAGGCACTTGGGAAGGAAGTGGGGTGTTGATTGACGGAAGGAAATCCGTTGGGGTATGGGCAAAAAAAAGCGGCAAATCGAGTATCGCGCCGCTCAACCACCTACCCTTGCTCCCTTCCGGGCCTGGGGGAGTTCAGCAGGAGCTGGCCGTACCGATTTGCCGTTGCAAAGATAGGAACACTTTTGTTCACCGCAAGCGGTTTTCTGTCTATTTTCTGAAAAACAGGCCAAATACACAGTTTTCGGCCACCCGTCTTACAAGAATAAATCCCTTAACGCTTGATAATCAACCCGAAAAATGAGTAACTTTTTGCAAACATTTTTTTCAAGCTCCTTCCCACTCATAGCTTAAGCACAGAACCTTGTTCCTTCACCCTGAAATGAACAAATACCTCCTGTTCTTTTTTCTCCTGGCCGGCGGGCGGGCAACGGCGCAGGTGACCTTCGGTTCCCTGCCCGAAGCTACAACCTACGCGCTCCAGCACCGCCCCGATCTGCACAACGCAGACCTGGCCCGGCAAGTGGCAGAGCAGGGAGCCATTCGCGCCAAGGCACCATTGTATCCGCAGGTGAAGGTCTCCGGTGCCTTTGACGACTATTTGGCCCTGCCGGTGCAGTTGATCCCGGCAGAGTTTGTGAACGGTGAGAAAGGCGAACTGGTGGCGGTACAGTTCGGGACGCAATACAATTTAGCTTTCCACCTGGAGGCGGCACTGCCTTTAGTAAGCGTGCAGGCGTGGAAAAACCGCCGCATCGCCCAAGCTGAAGTCCAGTACAGTTATTACCAGCAGCAGGACGCCCAGCAGAGAGCCAGCGAGGAGATTGCCAGAATGTATTACCTCTGTCTCCTGAACCGCGAGGCCACCGCCCTCTCCCAGGAGAACCTGCACGTGAACGACACCCTGCTGCTCACCGCCGCGGAGCGTTTCAGGAACGGCCTGGCCGAACCTTTGGAACTGAACCGCCTCAAAGCCCTGCAACTGGAAAGCCGCCAGCAATTGAACGACAACCAGACCGTGTACCGGAAAAACCTGGCCCGCCTGAAAATGCTCTGCGGCATCAAACTAAAGGAAGACTTGCAATTAACCGAGACCTTGAGCGACCAAGAAACTGCCGCTCCCCCACCCCAGCCCACCGTGGAGGCTTTGGGCTTATACCGGGCCCTGCAATGGCGCATCCAGGCCGCCGAGACCGAGGAACAGAAACAAAGGCTGAGCTGGCTACCGGAGGTCTCCATGTACGGGCGGTTCACGCAGCAGGCCCAACGCAACGCCTTCAACTTTACTGATTCCGCTTATCCCTGGTACCAGGTAGGTTGGGTGGGCTTGCGGGCCGAGTGGCTTTTGTTCAGCGGCTTCAACCGGAAAGCCGAGTTCAGGAGAGCCACCCTGCAGAAGCAGATGGCCGTGAACGAGCTGCAGCATTTCGCCCTGCGGGCGCAGGAAGAAAACGAGGAGATCAATCTTTCCCTGCAGAACGCGCAGAGCAGCCTGGAGAATTACCGTCAGCACTACGCCCTGTACCAGGAGAACTACACCATTGCCCGTTACAAATACCACCAGGACGTGTACACCGTGGACCAACTCCTGCAGGTGTACACCGAGAAGCTCAAGTCTCAGAACTTTTACCTCAACGCTATGGCAGATTATTACGTGAACCGCGCGTTGCTGCAGATCAAGAACCACTTTGCCCAACCTGACAACCCAGCGCTGTATGTTAAGTAGGCACAAATCATTTCATGCCAAGTCCTTAGTCCTGTTCTTGTTGGGCAGCGGCACGTTTCTTTCCTGCCGGAACGGCGAGGAAACGGTTACCCCGGAGATAAAGCCGCTTACGGAGGCGGTGTATGCCTCGGGGCACGTGGTGTCTGACCAGGAGTACCAGATCTTTGCCCAGGGCGAGGGCGTGCTGGTGAAAAAGCTGGTGCAGGAGGGTCAACCTATCAGGAAAGACCAGGTGTTGTTTGTGCTGGAAAGTCCGCAGCAGAATGCCCGGCTACAGTATGCGCGGGAAGCATCCAACATGGCCGCCGACAACTACCGGAACGGCAGTCCGGTTTTACGGGAGGCTGCTGCGGCCTTACAAGCTGCCCAGGCCAAACGCGCTTATGACTCGGCTAACTTCGTGCGCTACCAGAACCTGCTGCAGAACCGCGCCACCTCCAAAGCCGAATATGACCGCTATGCGTTGGCTTACCAGAACAGCCGCAGCGAGTACCAGGCGCAGCTGAGCCGCTACAATAAACTGAAGAACCAACTGTACCTCGATGTCCAGAATGCGCGCAGCAACCTGCAGGTGGCCCAAAGCGAGCGCGGCAACTTCACGGTCCGGAGCAACATCAACGGCACGTTACTGAAACTGCTCAAAGAACCAGGCGAGCTGGTGCGCCGCAGCGAGGCCATTGCCGTAGCCGGGCAGTTAGACGAGTTTTACCTTCGGTTGCTGGTAGACGAACTAGATATTCAGCGGGTGAAGCCGGGTCAGAAGATTCTGGTGAAAATAGACGCATTTCCGGGCAAGGTTTTCAACGGACAGGTAACCAAAGTTTACCCCATGGTAGACCCGCAGAGCCAATCACTGCGGGTAGACGCCAAACTCACCGATTCTTTGCCCGGCTACTACTCTGGCCTGGCGCTTGAGGCCAACATCATCACGCGGCAGAAAGACAAGGCGTTGGTAATTCCGCGCACCCTGCTCCTGCCCGGCGACTCCGTGGATGTGGAGCAGAACGGCAAACCCACCCGGGTGAAAGTGACCAAAGGCGTGGAGACCCTGAACGAAGTAGAGATCACCTCGGGCCTCACGCCCCAGACCAAACTCATTCTTCCTTCTTAACTGATGAAAGCATGAACCTCGCGCTGCGGATCGCCAAAACCCACCTGCTGGCCAAACCCCGGCAAACCATTGTGGCCATGCTCGGTGTGACCTTCGGGATTGCCATGTTCATTACCATGGTGAGCCTCATGACGGGTCTTAACGATTTCACCGAGGAACTCACCATGACCTCCACCCCGGACATCAGGATGTACAACGATGTCACCGAGCCCCGCAAAAGCATCCTGGAAGAGCAGAAACCCAGGGGCTTGGTGGTGGTCCACCATCCTAAACCAAAAAACGAGACGCCCAAAATCAGAAACGCCTTCCAGATTGCCGAGCAGCTGCGGCAGGACCCTTTGGTTCTAGGCGCCGCCCCGCTCCTGAGCACGCAGGTGTTCTACAACTACGGCCCCGTGCAACTCAACGGCAACCTGGCCGGGGTAGACATTCTGGAGGAGGACAAACTCTTCAAGCTGCGGCAGAAGATTAAGACCGGCAGCCTGGAGGATCTGCTGGTCTCCACCGATGGCATCATCATGGGCGCGGGCCTTGCACGGAAACTGAACATGATCAACGGCGACCGCGTAGTCATCACCACCCCGCAGGGTTATACCATGACCTTGAACGTGGTGGGCACTTTTCAGATGGGCCTGGGCACCATTGACAACGCCAAAGCCTACGCCAACATCAGCACGGTGCAGAAGATCCTGCAGAAAGACCAGAGCTACGTCACCGACATCAACATCAAGCTGCGCGACCTGGATCTGGCCAAGCACAAAGCCGCCGAACTGCAGCGCCTTTACGGGTACAAAGCCGAGGACTGGGAAACCGCTAACGCCACTTTTCTCACCGGCTCCATCATCCGGAACATCCTCACCTACTCGGTTTCCATCACCCTGCTCATCGTGGCCGGTTTTGGGATCTACAACATCCTCAACATGACCATCCACAACAAGATGAAGGACATCGCCATCCTCAAAGCCACCGGTTTTGCCGCCCGTGACGTGCGCAACGTGTTCCTCATCCAGTCCATGGCCATCGGGTTGATGGGGAGTGTGCTAGGCCTGGCCGTGGGGCTGGGGCTCTCCTACCTGGTTTCCCTGGTGCCCTTCAACGGCGGAGACATTGTGACCATGGATACGCTGCCCGTCAATTTCCACCTCAAATACTACCTTATCGGACTGATCTTCGGGAATGCCACCACTGCCTTCGCCGGCTATCTCCCCAGCCGCGCCGCCGGAAAAGCAGATCCCATTGAGATTATAAGAGGACAGTGACATTTAATTTGGAGATGAGAAGATGTGGTGATGAGAAGATGGGGAGGGGTATTTCAAGAGAGAAAGATTTTGAGGTCAATTTCAGAAATCAGGCTAAAAAGATAAAAATAATATCAATATCATTTCATCATCACACCTACAAATTTTCAAATCTCCAAATCTCCTTATGGAACCACTGCTCATTGCTCGGCACCTGAACAAGTACTTCTATGAGCCGGAGAAATTCCAGGTGCTCACGGATATCAATCTGGAGGTGCCGAAGGGGGAATTCGTGTCGTTGGTGGGGAAGTCTGGGTGTGGGAAATCTACGCTGCTGTACCTGCTCTCCACCATGGACACCGACTACGAGGGCACGGTGGAGCTGAACGGGGAACTTTTGACGGGCAAGAACCAGAATGAACTGGCAAGGTTCCGGAATGAGCACATCGGGTTTGTGTTTCAGTTTCACTTTCTGCTGCCCGAGTTCACGGTGTTGCAGAACGTCATGATTCCGGCTTTGAAACTGAAAAAGCATTCTGAAAAAGAGATTGAGGCGCGGGCCATGGAAAAGCTGAAACTCTTGGGTGTGGAAGAACAGGCACAGAAACCGGCTAACAAACTCTCAGGCGGGCAGCAGCAGCGCGTGGCCATCGCGCGGGCGCTCATCAACGATCCCAACATCATCATGGGCGATGAACCCACCGGCAACCTTGACTCTTATAATACGCAGGTGGTTTTGGACATCTTTCAGCAACTCACACGCGAAATGGGCCAGACCATCATCTCCGTGACGCATGACAACGAATTCGCCGCCAAATCTGACCGCATCCTGGAAATGAGCGACGGCCATATCATCGGGAACATCAAGAATCGTTAGTAAGCATGATTGCCTTGCCGGTTTATGGGCTTCTTTTGGCAAAGCAGGCTGAAAGTGGAAGATGATTAAATTGACTTTTATATTAAGCAGTAATGATTCGCTGTAGCGATACCGGTCGAGAATGCCCCCCACCCAGAAGGGGAATACCTGCAAAATAACCTTATTATATGAGTAGAAAAGAAAAACCGTTGCGGGGCTGTTTAGTTGATAACAGCCCCGCAACGGTTTTTATGAGTTTGCTTAAAGGAACAAGCTCTTAGTTGCCGGAATGACTTCTGATGTTCTCGAAAGTGATATTCAGGTTACGGCTGGAGCCGCTGCTTTTTAAGGCGTTTCCTGCCCGGTTAGGGAAGGAATATTCCGGCACGTAGTATTCCAGGCCAAATTTCAGGTTGGCTACCGATCCTGAGAGCACTTTGGTGAGGGCGTTGTATTGCAGGGTGGCTGTACCATCCAGCACTATTACGCAGCCGGGTGACATGGCGCCGCTGCCGTCAGAGAAGTTCTGGCCATTGTGCACGCAAACAGCTGACGCGTCTTTGAGGGAAATAGAAGCGGGCAGGTTCTGAATGGTGCGGTTTTTAAAATGCACCGATACCCATGACCGGGTGTTCACTGTGGACGTGTCTCTGAAGTACAGGGTAATGCCGTTGTTCTCCTCAATGAAATAGGCCTCTAATTTGTCCTGCGCATTTACCTTGTAGGTTTTACCCCGCAGGTTAGCGTACGCCTCTGGGTACATGTTCTGGTAAGCGGCATCCACCTTAATGCTGTCTACCATAGAAAAACTGGTGTGGATGGGGGCTGCCTCAGGGGTAGGCTCCGTGGAATCTGAATCTGCCTCACAGGCAAACAGTAGGGAAGCGGTGAGTACCACCCCTAATGCTGTCCGGAAAGGGAGAAGTAAAGCTTTTAACATAATATCTGTTTCTTTAGTTAGAATCTGGTCGGGCAACCGGGAGCTTTTCTTCATGATCAAAGACCCCGGAAGATTGCACTTTTAATTAACAAAATACGTGCCTTCTTTTTGGTTTCGTAAAATACGTCCTTTTTTCTGGCCGATTTTTCAAAAATGTGCTTGAAACGGACAAAAGCTCCGGTCAACTGTATTCATGACAGGCGCTGCCGCCTTCTCCCCTACTCGGCCGCAATTTCATTTTCATGTTTTAAAACGGGCACGTACCTTTGCACATGCCAGAAAAAATTCTCATCCTCGATTTCGGGTCTCAGTACACCCAACTGATCGCCCGTCGCGTCCGCGAGCTTAACGTCTACTGCGAAATCCACCCTTTCAATAAAATCCCGGAAATCACCCCAGATCTCAAGGGCGTGATCCTGTCCGGTAGCCCGTCATCGGTGCGGGAAGAAAACTATCCCAACCCAGACATTACCCCGTTTCTGGGCAACCTGCCGGTGTTGGGCGTGTGCTACGGTGCGCAGCTCATGGCGCAGGAAGGCGGCGGCGAGGTGATCGCTTCTACCATCAGGGAATACGGCCGGGCCAAACTGAGTCACGTAGACCACCACAACCTTCTCCTGAAAGAAATCACCATTGATTCCCAGGTGTGGATGTCACACGGCGATACCATCAAGCATATCCCGGACAACTTTGAAGTCATCGCCAGCACCGACTCAGTGGAAGTGGCGGCTTACAAGGTGAAAGACCAGGAAACCTACGGCATCCAGTTTCACCCCGAGGTGACGCACTCCACCGAGGGCAAAACCCTGCTCCGTAACTTTGTGGTGCACATCAGCGGCTGCTCCCAGGACTGGACCCCAGACCAATTCATTGAAAGCACCGTGGCCGAACTGCGCGAGCAGATTGGCAATGATAAAGTAATTCTAGGCCTCTCCGGTGGCGTGGATTCATCTGTGGCGGCCATGCTCATCCATCAGGCCATCGGGAAGAACCTGTACTGCATTTTCGTGGATAACGGCTTGCTGCGCAAGAACGAGTTTGAGGATGTGCTGCACTCCTACAAAGACATGGGACTCAACGTGAAAGGCGTTGACGCTAAAGACCAGTTCTACTCCGCATTGGCCAATTTAACCGATCCTGAGGCCAAGCGCAAAGCCATCGGACGGGTGTTCATTGAGGTCTTCGATCAGGAGTCGCACCAGGTAGAGGACGCTAAGTGGCTGGGCCAGGGCACCATTTACCCAGACGTAATTGAGTCTGTGTCGGTGAAAGGCCCGAGCGCGACCATCAAATCGCACCACAACGTGGGCGGTCTGCCAGATTTCATGAACCTCAAAGTGGTGGAGCCGCTCAAGACCTTGTTCAAAGACGAAGTCCGGTTGGTGGGCAAAACCCTGGGCATTGCAGATACCATCATCGGGCGCCATCCGTTTCCGGGCCCGGGTCTGGCCATCCGTATCCTGGGCGACATCACCCCGGAGAAAGTAGCCATTCTGCAGGAAGTGGACCATATCTTCATCTCATCGCTGAAGAAAACCGGTCTTTATGATCAGGTTTGGCAGGCCGGCGCTATGCTGTTGCCTATCCAGAGCGTAGGCGTGATGGGCGATGAACGGACCTATGAGCGCGTGGTGGCCTTAAGAGCCGTAACCAGCGTAGACGGTATGACCGCCGACTGGTGCCATTTGCCGTATGAATTCCTGGCCGATGTGTCTAACGAGATCATCAACAAGGTGCGCGGGGTAAACCGCGTAGTCTATGACATCAGCTCCAAGCCACCGGCTACCATTGAGTGGGAATAGGTTTAGCGCTTATTTTTCTGAAAACGATGAAAAAACAGATTGTACTTGCCACGGCCGGATTGGCTCTTTGCTGGAACGTGCAGGCCCAGACCTCTGCCGACCTGAACACCAAGCTACAGAACGGAAGGTTGTTGCTGGACCAGGAGAAGTATGCCCTGGCCATGGCCGAGTTACAGCCCATCTCCAGCAAGGTTACGGGTAAAAACTACGCTCCTGATGCCGCCTACCTGTACAGCGTGGCGGCATCAAGGCAGAAGAAGTGGGCCGAGGCTGACAAGATGCTCACCCAACTCACCACCGAGCACACCAACTGGGGCGGCCTGGCTGATGCGCAATACCTGCACGGGCAAGTACTGTTTGAGAAAAAAGAATACCTGCGGGCTCTGAAAGCACTGGCGGTCATTGATGAAAAATCAATGACCGATGAGGTGGCAGCCATGAAGCGGCATTACATGATGCTGCTCACTGACAAAGCCACGTTCCAGTACCTGATGCGCCAGTTCCCCGAGGACGCCACCCTGGCCCGAGCCTACGCCGACAAACTGGTGGGCGGCTGGTTCACCCAGCAGGACCGTGCGGATCTGGAGGCCCTAGTACGCAACTTCAAGCTGGACCGCAGCTATTTGGATCGCTCACAGAACATCAAAAAAGATGCCTACAACGTGGCGGTGCTGCTACCTTTCAACGTCTCGGACAACACCATCAAAGTAGACAAAAAGAACCTGTACCTCACTGATTTCTACGCCGGTATTCTGTCGGCGAGGGATTCATTGCAGAGGCAGGGCGTGCGGGTGAACGTCTTCCCTTATGACGTGAACAATGACACGGCGCAGGTCAGAAAGGTCATGACCCTGCCAGAGATGGGCACCATGGATCTGGTCATCGGGCCGATCTATAAAGGGAACAGTGCTTTTGCCGCCAAAATTGCCCAGCAGCGGAACCTCAACATGGTGAACCCCTTCTCAGACGATGCCGACATTGCTAAAGGCAACCCGTACCTGTTTTTGATGGAAACTTCGGTGGCTACCCAGGGCCAGCGTGCTGCGGCCTACGCCTACCAGACGTTCCCCAAGAAAACGGCCATACTGGTGTTTGACAGCGAGAAAAACGACACCGTCTTTGCCGGAAACTTCAGACGCACCTATACCGCCTTGGGCGGAAAAGTGGTGAACGCGCAGAAGATCAACTCCAAGACCAGCACCAATGTAGCCGGGGTTCTGGGAGCCGTGAACCTGAAAGATTTGGGCGTACTGGTGGTGCAATCCTCTAACCAGGCAGTGGCCACCAGCACCGTTAGCTTGCTGGAGCAGAAAGCGGCCAAAGTGCCGGTGATTGCCCCGCAGTCCTGGCTGGAGAACCCGCAGATCAGCTTTTCGCAGCTCGATTTCCTGGAGATGTATTTCCCCGCGCCTAAGTTCATTGACCCAGAAAACCCAGCGGTGCAGAATTTCAAGCGGGCTTACACCAGCCGTTATAACCTGCCTCCCTCAGCTTTCACCTACACCGGTTTTGAGTTACTGAACTACTATGGCCGCAGCCTGCAGGAAAACGGATACTCCGCCCCTCCTAAATTAAGCGGCGTTCAGCCCGGCGCCTTCTACCAAGGCATCGGCTATGAAGCCGGATCCGGCAAACAAGCCCAGGACAACCAGTACCTTCCTATTGTTAAAGTAGAGAACGGCCGTTTACTGGTGGTGAACCCGGTGCTTTAATTTTAAATGAGTGATTGAGAGATTGAATGATGAATTGAATAACATTTCCAATTTTCATTCTCTCATTCACTCCTTCTCTCCATCACTCAATTACAACACATGTCACTTAACCATACAACCAGCCAGGAGCTATTTCAACGTGCACAAGAATCAATTCCCGGAGGCGTGAACTCACCGGTAAGGGCGTTCAGGGCTGTGGGTGGAAAGCCGCTTTTTATGAAATCCGCCAAAGGTGCCTACCTCTACGATGAAGACGGAAACCAGTACCTGGACCTGATCAACTCCTGGGGACCGATGATCCTGGGCCACGCCCACGAGGTGGTGGAGAAAGCCGTGCGCGATGCCTTGCCTGGTTCCCTTTCCTTTGGTGCGCCAACCCGCCGCGAGGTGGAGATGGCCGAGCTGATCATCAGCATGGTGCCCAGCGTGGAGAAGGTGCGCATGGTAAACTCCGGTACCGAAGCGACCATGTCGGCCATTAGGGTGGCGCGGGGCTTTACCGGCCGTGACAAGATCATCAAGTTTGAAGGCTGTTACCACGGCCACGGCGACTCTTTCCTGATTGCCGCCGGCAGTGGCGCCATAACCCTTGGCGTTCCGGACAGCCCCGGCGTGACCAAAGGTGTGGCCAACGATACCCTGACTGCTCCCTACAACGATCTGGCCGCGGTACAGACCCTGATTGACGCCAATCCCGCCCAAATAGCTGCCATCATCCTCGAGCCGGTGGTAGGCAACATGGGCCTGGTCCCTCCTGCCGAAGGTTTCCTCCAGGGCCTCCGCGACCTGTGCACCAAAGAAGGCATCGTGCTCATTTTTGACGAGGTGATGACCGGTTTCCGGTTAGCCAAAGGCGGTGCGCAGGAACTGTATGGCGTGACCCCAGATATGACTACCCTGGGTAAAATCATTGGCGGAGGCATGCCGGTGGGCGCGTACGGCGGAAAAGTAGAGATCATGAACAGCGTGGCGCCGGCCGGTCCGGTGTACCAGGCGGGCACCTTGTCAGGAAACCCCATCGCCATGTCGGCGGGGATGGCGGCTTTGTCTTACCTGAATGAGCACCCCGAGCTTTATGGCCAATTACAGCAAATCACCGATAAACTGGTGAACGGCACAAAGCAGAATATGCAGGAACTAGGCCTGAACTACACCATCAATCAGGTGGGCTCTATGTACAGCGTGTTCTTCACCCAGCAACCGGTGACGGATTTCGCTTCGGCCAAAACCTCAGACCTGGAGCTGTTCGGTCGGTATTTCCACCAGATGCTGCAGCGCGGCATTTACCTGGCCCCTTCCCAGTTTGAGACCCTGTTCGTTTCCGCTGCCATCACCGATGATCTAGCGGATGCTTACCTGGCTGCCAACCGCGAAGCCCTGCAAGCTTTACAGGCATAATTGCAAAACCAAGTAAAAGGCATAAGCGGCACCTGAAACAGATCAGGTGCCGCTTATGCTTTATAAGTAGTCCGAACGCTTACCTGCTGTTCTTCACCTTCAAGTAATTGAGGTACACGCCCAGCATCATCAAGGCAGAGGTTCCCAACAACAGCAGGAAACCCAGGTTTCTCTGGGTTAACAGGCTTTGGCTGAAGAAATTTGTCATGGCCAAGACCATTGATACCGCCGCAAAGCCCCAGAATACCGTTAACAGCACCAACTGCTTTTTGGTGGGATGGCTGAGCCAGGTTCCTTTTGGTTTCTCCATAGCCGCTGGTTTAACGTTTTGGTAGCCGCACTTTTACCGTTTGCTTACGTCTAAATTAGGCGAAGGAGCCGGAATGAAGCAGAAACCTTTTACTTTGGCTTTTTAACGGGCTTCCGCTTAAGGTTCTCCCTGAGAACAGTTGCAGACCAATCACCCAACCCAGACATCCATGAACTCCTTTTTTGAGCTGAAGAAATACGGAACCAACGTCCAGACCGAGGTCATTGCCGGCATCTCCTCTTTCCTGGCTACGTCCTATATTATTGTGGTGAACCCCAGCATCCTGAGCCAGGCCGGAATGCCTTTCTCCGCCGTGCTGACCGCCACGGTGCTGGTCTGTTTCTTCAGCAGCCTCATGATGGGCCTGTACGCCAAGAATCCCATTCTGGTGGCTCCCGGCATGGGCCTCAATGCCTTCTTTACCTTCACCGCCGTTTTGGGCATGAAAGTACCTTGGCCGGTGGCATTGGGGGCGGTTTTCTGGTCCGGGATTGTGTTTCTGCTGCTCTCTGCGTTCAACATCAGGACGTACATCATCAAGGCCATCCCGAGGCCGCTACGGTACGCCATTGCGGCGGGCATCGGGTTGTTTATCTCGCTTATCGGGTTCTCAAACGCCAAGTTCATCGTCTCCAATCCAGCCACCATCATCGGGATCGGGCCTTTGACGCCGGCGGTGCTTACGTTCCTGGCCGGGTTACTAGTAACGGCCGTGCTGGTTACCAAACACGTGAAAGGCGGCATCCTGATCGGGATTCTGTTCACCACGCTGGCGGCGTATCCCATCGGCCGTTGGTGGGGCGTGGAGCCGGGTGCAGAAGCCAGCACGCTCATTACCTGGCAGGGCATCTTTGCCGCCCCTGATTTCAGCCTGTTTTTGAAATTAGACCTCCTAAACTCTTTGCAGTGGGCGGTAGTGCCGGTGATCTTCGCATTTGTCTTCACCGATATGTTTGACAGTCTTTCCACCCTGGTAGGCCTTGCTGAGGCCGCTGACTTGCTGGACGAGCACGGGGAACCGCGTAACGTGAAGCGTTCCCTCATGGTAGACGCCATTGCTACTACGCTGGCCGGACTGGTGGGGTCCAGCCCAGGTACGGCTTACATTGAATCAGCGGTGGGGATTGAAGAGGGCGGCCGGACCGGCCTCACGGCGGTGGTGGGCGCTTTGCTGTTTCTGCCTTTCCTGTTTCTGGCTCCGCTTTTATCGGTGGTGCCTGCCATTGCTACAGCTCCGGCGGTAGTATTGGTGGGTGTGTTCATGGTGCGGCCGGTCACAAAGATCAACTGGGATCAGCTGGATGAGGCCATCCCGGCCTTTCTGGCCATGGTGCTCATTCCCTTCTCCTACTCCATCACCCAGGGCATCATCTGGGGCTTTCTTTCCTGGACTGCCTTGAAACTGATTTCGGGGAAAAAAGAAGATGTGACCCTACCCTTGCTCATTGTGGACGTTTTCTGTATTGTGGCGCTGGTGCTGGAATAGGTTTCCGTTTAGCGGCTCTTTTTTAAATTTCAGCTCAAAGCAGGGGTCTTCCGGAGGCCTAGTGCTATTTAAGAGAGTGGCTCCTCTTCTATCGCACCCGCAATGATTTGCCGCAAAACTTGTCTGGTGATAATCTGTTTTCCTTTGGTATAAGGCCACAAGCCATGAACCACAAAGGAAAACATGAAAAACTATCTGATTATTGGCGGTTCCTCAGGCATCGGGAAAGAACTAGTGCAACAGCTTGAGCTTGAAGTATGCCGCGTTTATGCCACCTATTGCCAACATCCGGTAGAAACCGAAAACCCAAACACCACTTTTCATTTTCTGGATGTGCTACAAGACAACCCAGATTTGAGCTTTTTGCCAGAGACGCTGGATGGCTTGGTGTATCTGCCCGACAGCATCAACCTGGTTCCTTTCCACCGCCTCAAACCCGGTGATTTCGTGACCGATTTCCAGTTACAGGTGAATGGCGCCATCAAGGTAGTACAGGCTGTTCTTCCGCACCTGAAAGCTGCCGGGGCAGCCTCCATCGTGTTCTTTTCTACCGTGGCGGTACAGACCGGCTTCCCTTTTCATGCGCAGGTGGCTGTTTCCAAAGGAGCCATCGAGGGACTGACCAGGGCACTGGCCGCCGAGTTTGCGCCAGCCATCAGGGTGAACGCCATTGCGCCCTCCCTCACCGATACACCTTTGGCAGCCAGATACCTGAACACCCCCGAGAAGACGCAGGCCAACGCGCAACGGCATCCTCTGAAAAGGCTGGGCACCGCCCCAGACCTCGCGGAAATGGCGGCCTTCCTGTTATCCTCAAGATCCTCCTGGATGACGGGGCAAATCCTGCATGTAGACGGAGGCATGTCCAGCATTCGGTTATAGTATCACTTTCTTGCCCCCAGAAAAGCAGAAAGGGTTTGTAGCCTGTTTTTACGAAAAGTGTTCCAAAGAACTTTATATTTGATTCACTCTCACCTCTGCTTACAATCTTACCATGGCCAAAGAACACCTGCACAAATTCAACATTGACATAAAAGTAAACGAGGCCGATATTGATGCCTTGGCCCACGTGAACAATGTGGTGTATTTGCGGTGGGTGCAGGAGGTGTCTGCGGCGCATTGGGCGCATGTGGCTCCTGGCCACATGCAAGAGCAATACCTGTGGGTGGTGCTTCGGCACGAGATTGATTTCCATAAACCAGCCTTCGCGGAAGATACCATCACTGGCTACACCTGGGTGGGCGACCACCAGGGAGCTAAGTTTGAGCGCTTCGTGAGTCTGTACCGCACCGGAACCGAGGACCTGCTAGCCTCGGCCAAAACCACCTGGTGCCTGTTGGATGCGCGTACCCTGCGCCCCAAACGCATTGAGCAGGAAATGCTGGATCTGCTGTGATAGAGGTTTTACATCCGGAGATTGCAGAAATCCATCACTTTTCAAAAACAAGACTTTAAATGAGAATCCTTCTCCCGGTTTATTTCATGCTGCTTTTCACGGCATCGGCATTCGCCCAAAAGAAATCCTCTACCTCAAAAGACACAGTCAAACCTTTTGTGCTGGGGCTAATAGACGAGATTACCTCTAAGGAGCTGGGAGAGAAAAGGATCTTGAACATTTACCTCCCGGAAGGTTATAACCCGCGAGACACCACCAAATATCCGGTGGTGTACCTGCTGGACGGGTCTGCCGAGGAGGATTTCATCCACGTGGTGGGGCTTTTCCAGTTCAACAACTTCCCCTGGATAGACCGGGTACCCAAATCCATTATCGTCGGGATTGCCAACGTGGACCGGAGAAGGGATTTCACTTACCCCACCACCCTGGAAAAAGACCAGAAGAGATACCCAACCAGCGGGCACTCGGCCAACTTCATGGCTTTCATTGAGAAGGAGCTTCAGCCGTACATAGAGAAGAAATACCGTACCAATGGGGCCAAAACCATCATTGGGCAATCACTGGCTGGCCTTTTTGTCACCGAACTACTGTTGAAGAAACCCACTCTTTTCAATAAATACATCATCATTAGCCCAAGCATCTGGTGGGACAACGGTTCTATCCTAAACCAAACCTCTCCCCTACTTACGAGCAGCTTCTCCCAGAAAACAGACATCTACATTGGAGTGGGCAAAGAAGGACTTTCGCCCAGCGATATTCCCCACGTGATGGAAGTAGACGCGAACCTGCTTGTAGAAAAACTCCGGACCAAGAACCCCCAGGTTAAAGTCTACTATGACTATTTGCCGGAGGAGGACCACGCCACGGTTACCCACCAGGCCATCTTCAACGCGCTGCGGCTGTTGTATCCTGATAAAAGAGAGGCCAAGTAACTTAATGCTCACGCTGGTGTAGGACTTGGAGTTTGGCTACTACCTCAGGTTCGTCTTGCCTAAATATTTGGTTCATGAAATGAACATCAAAATGGAAAACCCAATGCTTTCCTTCCGACCATCGTTTATGCGGTTTGCTTTAACCCTTTCGCTGCTAATAGCCCATTCCCTGGTTTTCGGGCAAGTGCGTTTACCCAAGGTTTTCAGCGACCATATGGTCCTTCAACGGGGACGGAATATTCCGGTTTGGGGAACCGCACAGCCGGGGAAGCAGGTTTCGGTGGAATTTGGCGGCCATAAGATTAAGGCAACTACTGGCCAAGATGGTAAATGGATGGTGCATCTGCCCCAGATGCAGGCGGGCGGCCCGTACCTTATGCAGGTGTCTGAAGAAGACAAAACCAAACCGGTAATTTTGTTTAAAGACGTGCTGATAGGCGATGTGTGGCTGGCCTCGGGGCAATCCAACATGGAGTGGCAGGTACAGCAGGCCATGAATGCTGAAACGGAAATTAAAAACGCCCACTCTCCTAACATCCGGTTCTTTAATGTACCCCATAACAAAACAACCAATGTCCAATCTGATGTGCTGGGCGGCTCTTGGCAAGCCATTGACTCAACTACTGTGAAAACCGCCTCGGCGGTAGCGTACTTTTTTGCCCGGGAACTACAGGCTGATCTAAAGGTACCCATTGGTATTCTCCAGTCTACCTGGGGCGGTACCCCGGTGGAGGCCTGGACTAGCCGGGAACAGTTGCTTTCTTCTCCCCTCACCCAGCGCACCGTCCTGCAGAATGACTCAGTGACCGAAAAGCATTTCATCAAAGACAGCCTGGATCTGGTGCGGTTCTGGGACATTGTGAACAACCCCAAAAACAAAACCGATAAAACCATTCCCAACCCAAAATTCAACGATGCTAAATGGCCGGAGCTGATGATGCCCGCCACCCTTAAAGACCTGAACATGCCCGGTTACGAAGGCATGATGTGGCTGCGGAAAACCATCAACCTTCCCCAAAACATAGCCGGGAAAGAAGTCACCCTCCACCTCGGTCACCCTGAGATGAACTACTCGGTTTACTTCAACGGGAAAGAAATCGCTAAAAATGTCTGGAATGCCAACCCCACCCACCATTACCGTTTACCGGCTAATTTGGTAAAACAAGGCAAAAACGTGATCGGGGTAAGGATGGCCTTCCTATGGTCGGGCGGCGGCTTCAATCCGCCTGCGGAGGAAATGTACCTGACAGACGGAGTCTCCAAAGTAAGTCTGGCCGGGGGCTGGAAATACCAGAGAGACCTGGAACCCACCCTTCCTACCATCAAGAACTACTACCAATATCCTACATATCTCTACAATGCCATGATCCACCCAGTGGTCCCCTACGGTATCAACGGCGTGATCTGGTACCAGGGCGAAAACAATGTATACGTCCCAGGTGACTACCGCACCTTGTTTCCTATGATGATCAATGACTGGCGCATCAGGTGGCAACAGGGGTATTTCCCTTTTCTGTATGTTCAACTAGCCAATTATATGAAACAGCAGCCGGAGCCCTCTCAAAGCAACTGGGCAACCCTGCGCGAAGCCCAAACCCTGGCTTTAGCGCAGCCCAACACCGGCATGGCATCCATTATTGACCTGGGCGAGGCAGACAACATCCACCCCAAAAACAAGCAAGAGGTAGGCCAAAGGCTTGCCCTGGTGGCAAAGAAACTAGTCTACAAAATGCCAATCCAGGCCTCAGGACCCATGTACCAAAGCCATCAGGTAGAAGGAAACCAGATCAGAATCCAGTTCACCGAGACAGGTTCCGGCTTAGCCACCAGAGGCAACGAAAAGCTTACAGGTTTTGCCATTGCCGGGAGTGACCAGAAGTTCTATTGGGCAGATGCCGTGATTAACGGAAGCACGGTAAAGGTAAGCTCCGAGAAGGTGAAGAATCCGGTGGCGGTACGCTATGCCTGGGCCGATAACCCAGCGTGCAACCTGATCAACAAGGAGGGCTTGCCCGCTATCCCCTTCCGCACCGATAACTGGAATACGGCCGAGGTAAAGTAATTCCTTAAGTTAAAACAATTTTCCTATGCAGGTCATTTACAAAATAACGTATCCTAATGGCAAAATTTACATCGGCCAGGACCGCACAGATAGTATTAACTATTTCGGAAGCGCCAGCAATGAATTGATAGCCCAGGATTTCACCAGAGAACAGAGAATGGATTTCACCATCAGAAAAGAAATTTTGTGGCAATCTGAAGTAGCATCTGTCAAGGAAATCACTGAAAAGGAAATAGAGTTCATCAGAGCTTTCAACGTCAATGATCCTGCCGTAGGTTACAATAGGTGGCCAAAGTTGAAGCGTCAGGGTTAAGGCGCCTTCGTAAAGTTCTGGCCCTTGTTTTCCCAAATTGTACATAAAACACTAAAACTATACCTTAAGATTAAATCTTTGATTATGTTACAAGGCTTTGTTGGCAACTCTAATCTGGTAAAAGAAATGCTAAAGGAGTGTTATACCCTGCAAGGCATAATTTTCTTTCTTTGAGGCTCAACCTCCACTGTACCTATGTCTTTGAATAAGATAATTCCTACGCTCCTCCTGGCAGGCACCAGCCTTTTAGCGCCCGCCCAAGCGGTGAAGAACCATGGCGCATTGCACGTAAAAGGCACCCAACTCATAGATCAGAAAGGCCAACCCGTGATGCTCAGGGGTATGAGCTTTGGTTGGCATAACTTCTGGCCTCGCTTCTACACCCCGCAAACGGTGAGCTGGCTGGCCAAGGACTGGAACATCAACGTGATCAGGGCCGCGATGGGCATAGAGCCGAAGAACGGTTACCTGGAAAAACCTGATTGGTCCAAAGAGAAAATCAAAGCGGTGGTAGACGGCGCCATTAAGGAGAACATCTACGTCATCATTGACTGGCACAGCCACAACATCAACCTGCCGGAGGCCAAGGCATTCTTCACCGAGATGGCCCAGACTTACGGCAGGAACCCGCACGTGATCTATGAGATCTTCAACGAGCCCGACCAGGAAACCTGGCCCGAGGTAAAAGCCTATTCTGAGGAAGTGATCTCCGCCATCAGGGCTGTAGACCCGGATAACCTCATTCTGGTAGGCACGCCGCAATGGGACCAGGACGTGCACGTGGCGGCCGATAACCCCATCAAGGGCGTGAAGAACCTCATGTACACCCTGCATTTCTACGCCGCCACCCATAAGCAGGAACTCCGCGACCGAGGCGATTATGCCTTGAGCAAGGGCTTGCCGCTTTTCATCTCAGAATCGGCGGGCATGGAGGCCACGGGTAACGGGCCTCTGAACGAGGAGGAATGGAAGAAATGGCTGGACTGGGCCGAGCAGCGCAAGATCAGCTGGATTACCTGGTCAGTCTCTGATAAAGACGAAACCTGCTCAGTGCTGCTGCCCTCTGCTTCTGCTACCGGCCAATGGAAAGACAGCGACCTAAAACCATCGGGCCTAAAAAGCCGCGCGCTCATTAAGAGCTATGCTGCCCAGCCGGTAAAGAAAACGAAAACCGCCAGCAAGTAACAAGCCTCTTTCAAAGTAAACGGCCCTCATGTTTGTAGGCTGTTTCTGCCAAAACGCCCGGTAAACCCTTCTAAGAAAAGGAGCTGCCGGGCGTTTTAGGCTTCTTTTGGGGGAAACAGGGCAAAAACGGTTCTCCGCTGCGGCACCCGTGGCAAGAACCGGATTTTACGCGTACCTTGCATCTTTATTTTAAGCTACCAACCCGCATGATCCTCACCGACCGTCAGATTCTGGAAGAGATAGAAAAAGGCACCATTGTTATTGAGCCTTATGACCGCTCCTGCCTGGGTACTAACTCTTACGATGTGCACCTAGGCAAATACCTAGCTTTTTACAAAGACGAGGTGCTGGATGCCCGCAAACACAACCAGATAGAGGTGTTTGAGATCCCGGAGGAAGGCTACATTCTGGAGCCCGGCAGACTTTACCTGGGAGTTACCGAGGAGTATACCGAGACCCACGCCCACGTGCCTTTCCTGGAGGGTAAATCCAGCGTTGGTCGCTTAGGCATTGACATCCATGCCACAGCCGGCAAAGGCGATGTGGGCTTCTGCAACAACTGGACCCTGGAAATTTCGGTGAGCCAGAAAGTGCGCGTGTACCACAACATGCCTATTGGGCAGCTGATCTATTTTGTGGTGAACGGCGGTATTGAGAACTACTATAACCAGAAGAGCAACGCCAAGTACAACCAGCGCTCTGTATACCCGGTGGAATCTATGATGTGGAAGAACAAATTTTAGATTTTTCCGCTTTTCAAGGCTTCTGCACCAGATTTTTGTATAAATCTCACATAAGGCTTGTAGTACAGGAAGAACTTTATTTTCAGCTATTTATAGTGGCGTAAAAAGGAAACAAAGTGGCTTGTGGCACGTTCTTTTTTACAGAGATTCAACTTTTTCGCCATCGGTTTTGTTCTAAAATAGATGGCACAGGAATTGTGTAGTAACTCTCAAAACTGAACAACTATGAAAAGATTAGTGTATACTTTGGCCCTTGTTCTCTCCGTAAGTTTTGCTTCGTTTGCCCAAAACGGCGGAACCGCCGAGCAACGCGCCAAGAACCTGTCAGACAAAATGATTAGGGAGCTGCAGCTGAACAACTATCAGTCCAGAAAGCTGAGAGAACTCAACCTGGCCAATGCCCACAAAATGATCGCTTTTGAGACCAAATACGCTAACAACCCGGCCGAGCTGGAAAGATGTATCAATGGGGTGTGTAAAGAGCGTGATGCGGCCTTGGAAAAGGTTTTAAGCACGGCCCAATACTCTCGCTACTACGGTGCACGTAAGTCTTTCAACAGCTATGACCGCGCCTATGCCCTGCAGTTAGAAAAAGAAAACGGCAAGGCGGCCAAAACCCTGGTGGCCCAGGACAAGACAGACGCCAAACGTACCTTCCCTCAGCCAGAGACAGCGGTGATCAGAGAAGCCTCTCCCCGTAACTAAATAGATTTTATACAAACAAAAAAGCCGCTCCAGGGAGCGGCTTTTTTGTTTGTATAAATCACAGATTACTGCGGGTTCTGGGCCGCGTTACGTTTCTGCTGCTCTTCAACGTGCTGCATAAGTTCCTGGCACAGGCTGCGCATTTTCTCGGCCATCAGCTTGTCATTAGTTGCCGTTTCAATGCTTTGCGCCATCGCCCCGATGGTATCAATGTAGAAGTATTTCATCTCATCAACTGGCATGTCCTTTGTCCAAAGGTCAATCTTCATGGTGCCGGAGTCGTTGCGGTCCCACAGGGAAATGTTAATGGCTTTGGCGAAGTGAATGTCATTACCGGCATCGGTAGCGGTCCAACTGATGGCCTCCGGAACCCGCTGCTCGTCTAAGGCAATGCTGAAGTGTATCTCTGATTTTTTCATTTGTTTCATGGTCTTTCACGCCACCGGCGCTTCGTTCAAAGCACAAAGGTAAATGTTTTTCGGAGTTCTGCGGATACAAGAATTTGCTTTTCAACAACGGCTCTGTTTTGGGCCGTTTTTCCGGTAAACAGCCTCTAAACAGGAATGACACAAATAGGTACAATCCATATAGTAACCACTGGCTGTCTCTCCGTTATGTTGTGCACGCATTTCGTCCCCCTTTGAAGGGGGTAGGGGGATGACAAAGGCGCTTGGAGAACCGATTTGCTTTTCTACAGACCGGAGACTTCAAAGGTGCTCCTCATCCAAGGGCAACCACAAGGGATTGCACCTACATTTCGGGAATGCCATGATCTGCACGAGTGATCATCCCCCTACCCCCTTCTAAGGGGGACGGAATGAGTGGAGATTCCCGGGCACAAAGTAGTTTACTTCAAGATGCGAATCCCCTGCGTTTCTGTTTCAAGGGTCATTTTTCCATATCAGCATAAAAAGAAAAATCCTGCCTGGGTTTACGCCGGGCAGGATTTCTGTATTCTTAAGTAACTTTAACGCTTACACGTAGTTGTTGAGCATAACCGGCATCACCAACATCAGGATGCTTTCTTCGTCATCGTTGGTAGATGGCATAAGCAAGCCGGCGCGGTTTGGCGTAGACAGCTCAAGGGTGATCTCGTCTGAGTCTATGTTGCTCAGCATCTCGGTGAGGAACTTGGCGTTGAACCCGATTTCCATGTCCTCGCCGTCGTACTGGCAAGTGAGGCGCTCGTTGGCCTCGTTGGAGAAATCCAGGTCCTCAGCAGAGATCTGCAGTTCGCTGCCGGTGATGCGCAGACGTACCTGGTGGGTGGTTTTGTTTGAGTAGATGGAGATACGTTTTACTGAACTCAGGAAATCGTAACGGTCAATGGTGAGTTTGTTGGGGTTCTGAGCCGGAATCACATTCTCGTAATCTGGGTAGCGCTCGTCAATGAGGCGGCAGATCATTCTGATGTTATCGAAGCTGAAGAACGCGTTGGAAGTATTGAACTCTACTCTAACCGCCGTGGCCTCATTAGGCAACGTGGACTTGAGCAGGTTGAAGGCTTTCTTAGGGATGATGATGGAAGCGGCGTTGTCGCTGCTCACATCCTGGCGGCGGTAGCGTAGCAGGCGGTGTCCGTCTGTGGCCACAAAGGTGATGTTACCGCTGTTCAACTGCACAAAGATACCGGTCATGGCTGGGCGCAACTCATCATTGCTCACCGCGAAGATGGTTTTGTTGATGGCCCGGCCTAGCACATTGGAAGGGATCTCAATAGCGTTGCCGCCACGCACCACTGGTACCTTAGGGAAATCGGTGGCGTTCTCACCAGAGAGTTTGTAACGGCCATTGGAAGAACTGATCTCAATGGTGTAGGTCTCCTCGTCAATGGTGAAGGTTACCGGCTGGTCTGGCAGGTTTTTCAGGGTATCTATCAGGATACGGGCCGGCGCGGCGATGCGGCCGTTCTCGCGGGCTTCCACGTGTATCTCCGTGATCATGGAGGTTTCCAGGTCACTTGCCGTGATGGTCAGGACGCCGTCGTTGATCTCAAACAAGAAGTTCTCCAAAATCGGCACCACCGGGTTGTTGGCCACTACCCCGTTGATGCTAGTAAGCTGCTTCAGCAGCGCCGTAGAAGATACAATGAATTTCATCCGTTATAGTAGGTTTGGATAAGGAGCTTTATCGGGCAAAGTTAACCAAAAAAGGATTTTTTCCTATCCCAGGGGGCGTTTTTGTTTCCGCCAAACCACCGTTTTAAGCCTCTTTTCCCAAAAACCTGCCCTAAACGGACTAACGACTTCTCTCCGGGTTAAATCCTACCTATTTCTACACTTACTTATTCATTTTCACCAAAAGGTATTGCCTTTCCAAACCTGCTTTATTAAAGCATAGATTGAGGGATTGTCCTTCTAATAATCAAGGATGCGCTCCAAGAGAAAACCACTATAAAAAGCTGTTTCCAGTCCAATTATCCTCACCAGCCTCCAGCCCCAGGGGCAAAACAAAGAATCCTGCTGGGACCTTTAGGGCTTCGGCTGTATTCTTTGTTGCATTCAAAGATTATCGCTGTTTATTCTTTTTCTCCCCTTTGGCGGCCTTCCAGGAAGCCATCTTCATTTTTTTAGATGTCTGGGCGTTCATAGAGCCTTCTGGGGTAGTAGGGAAACTGTACACCAGGTTGGGCTCGGCACTGGAGACAAAATCCTGCTGGTTGAACAAAGTGAGGATCTCCAGAATACTAGCAGAGGAGTTTTTATCGGCGCTGAGCACGTGAACCTCGTCAGAGAAAGAGAAGACAATGCTGGTTCTGGTTTGGGCAATCAGCTGTTCTAACTGCGCCATCTTACCGGGTTCAATGGACACCATGAACTCATTAGACAAACCGATAAAGGGTTCCTCGGGATCTGCCGAGGTGCGGTTGAAGAACGGTGCCACATAGGTAACTGTGCCTTCCCGGAGCAATTTCAGGCCAAACCGCTCGGCATCGCCGCATTCTGCATTAGGCACTAAACGCACTACCGTTAAGATACCAGAGTCCAACGCAATCTCTCCTTCTATGCTATGGAACTGCGGATATCTGCTCAACACCTGCCGCCGAGCCTCCAAAGACAGTCCATCAGCGAACCTAACCAGAATTTTATCAGCGTTGGCTGTGCCGAAGTTAACGGTACCGGAGAGTTTATTGAAATAGGAAAAGTTGATACATCCAGCGGTACGGACCTCGTAAACCGAAGTCGCCTGTAAGGTTGGTTCCACCTCTTCTTTTTCGCAGGAAAACAAGAAGGAAGAAGCCAGGCAAAGACACGTCAGAGATAAAAAATGTTTCATAACAGAAGAAGTACTAAAGTGTGCTGCTCCTATTACGATTTCTCAGAAAAAAGGAAAGCTATTTATAACTAATTTAACTCAACCAACCTATATACATCTAGTTCACAGTCATTTAAAATTTTACTATTTAAAAAAATAGCATTAATCTTATGGCAACTCTCTCTTAAACAGGGTATTTGACCGTTAGGATATTTAGTCTAATCAGACCGATTATTGGCAGACCCAACCCAGCTAGCTGATTAGCAAACTCCTCAACCACTGCCTTTCACATCACTACCTGGTTGTTTATAGCTTTATTCTGAAAAACAGGCCAAAAAGGCTAGATCAAAGCCATGCCTCCGCGCCGGTCTATCTTGCCGGTGGCAGTCTCAGGCAGGCGGGGCAGATAACCAAAGTGCTTGGGGATTTCATACTTAGACAGGGCTTCGGTGAGTTTGCCTTTGAGGTTGGTTTCAACCTCATCGGTGAGGGGGCTTCCCTCCAGTACGGCGATGAGGCGTTCACCCAGGGTTTCATCTGGCAAGGCCGCGGCAAAATAGCGGCGCGAGATACCCAAACCAGCCAAGGCATCTCCTAAGGCTGCCTCCACTTTCTCCAGCTGCACTTTCACCCCTCCCGAGTTGATGGTATTATCGGCGCGGCCTAGCCACCGGAAAGAGTTGTTCACTAATAGTTCCACCAGGTCATTGGTGACGAGGGTTTCACCGCCCGTTACCTCCGCCGAGATGGTGAGGCAGCCCCGTTCATCCTGGCCCAGCGTCACCTCCGACGGGGCTGTATAGTAATCGGTTTTCTCCGGTCCATTCAGGCGGCGGACGGCAATATGGGAAATGGTCTCGGTCATGCCATAGCTTTGGTACACCGGCACCTCCAGGGGCTGAACTGCTTCTTCCAGGGTTTTACTGATGGCGGCGCCCCCCAGCAGAATGGCTTTCATTTTGTTTAGTTTCTCTATCTTTCCCGGTGTGCCTTCCAGAATGGTCTGTAACTGAAGCGGTACCATGGCAATGAAATCAAACTCGGCCTCCGGGTCTACGCTGGCTAATGGATTCCCGATGGGCTCGATAATGGTCATGTGCAGGTTACCCACCAAACCGCGCACCAGCATCATCATACCGGCAATGTACTCGGTATTCATGCACACCAGCACCCGGTCTTCTGGCTCCAGATTGAAGATGCGCAGGGTACGCCGGGCACTCGCCTCCATCCTATCGCGGGTGAGTTCAATGAACTTCGGGGTACCGGTACTCCCTGAGGTCTGTACGGGATATTCCTGTACGCCCTGCAGCCACTGCTTACAGAACTCCAGCGTCTTGGCCTCATACCCGTCAATGGGAATGCTCTCCCGGAAAGAGTAATGCTGGATCTCGTCTAAAAAGAATTTTTTGCCATTCAGGAGCAGGTGGTCGGGCATGGTATTGGGTAGCACATAGTGCGTATCAGGTATCACGATAAACAAAGTAAGAAACAATCTTCTTACCGATGCCTTCTCTTACTAGAGAGGGGACTAAAAAAGTTTCGGAGCAGCCCTGAAGTTATTTCAGAACTGCTCCGCATATTATCTGGTATCCGTCCAGGCACCACTACTTAAGTCTTGGTACCTGATACGTGCTTATTGCTACCATCAAGGGAACTTAGGGTACTTAGAGAAGTCTGGTTTGCGCTTCTCCAGGAATGCGTTCTTGCCTTCTTTGGCTTCGTCTGAGAGGTAATAAAGCAAGGTGGCGTCTCCGGCCAACTGCTGCACCCCAGCCTGTCCGTCCAGCTCGGCGTTGAAAGAAGCTTTGAGCATGCGCAGGGCCAGCGGGCTTTTCTCCAGGATTTTGCCGCACCACTCCACGGTGGTTTCTTCCAGTTGCTCCAACGGCACTACTTTGTTCACTAAGCCCATGTCCAAAGCCTCCTGGGCGTTGTACTGGTCACAGAGGAACCAGATCTCGCGGGCCTTTTTCTGTCCCACAATGCGGGCCAGGTAAGATGCCCCGAAACCTCCGTCAAAGGAACCTACTTTAGGGCCAGTCTGGCCAAAACGGGCATTATCTGCAGCTATTGAAAGGTCGCACACCACGTGTAGTACGTGACCACCGCCAATGGCCCAACCCGCCACCATGGCAATCACCGGTTTAGGGATGCGGCGGATCTGCATCTGCAGGTCCAGCACGTTCAGGCGCGGCACAGTGTCCTCACCGATGTAGCCGCCATGGCCGCGCACGCTCTGGTCACCGCCCGAGCAGAAAGCCTTGCCGCCTTCGCCGGTGAAGATGATCACCCCAATTTCTGGGTTGTCGCGGCAGATGTTCATGGCATCAATCATCTCAGCCACGGTGCGGGGCGTGAAAGCGTTGTGCACGTGCGGCCGGTTAATGCTGATTTTGGCGATGCCGTTATAGAATTGAAAAAGTATCTCTTGGTATTCTTTAAGCGTAGTCCAGTTGAATTTACTTTGCATGAACCTCTGGTTTGGGTGGAACAATGTGGGCGTAAAGGTACTGTGCCCTTGCAGGAAATTGCAAAGGTTTACGCAGATTTGCGCTCCACCCTAATACATTACCCCACCATCAAAGGTTGTTTTGCATCCGTTTCTTCTCTTGCAGCCTCCTCTCGTTCACTTCAAACCTATGGTCTACAGAATAGTAGCCAGAACCACCCACAAAGTAAAAGATGAGGGCAATAAGGGTAATGAGTGAGATCCCGAACTGAGCGTTAACCGAGAAGAATCCCTGGTCTGGGTTAAAGAAGAAAACCGCCCCAATCAGGATAGGAATCTGGAACGCGATGGCCACCCTGGTAATCAACCCAATGGCTATCAAGAGGCCACCTACCAGGTGCGCGAACGCCACATAATGCGCCAGCCCCAGGGCTACCCAGTGAAATTGGCTGTTCTCAATGATCTGCGCCAACGCGTCAGTGTCTGCAATAAACGTGAGGCCTTTGTAGAAGATGAAAAGGCCCAGGATGATCCTTCCGTAGTCATAGGCCACGGGCCGGTGCTCGTTTTGCCACCGGTCTACTTGTTGTACCCAATTCATCATTTTTGTATCGCCGTTAAATCAGCGCCTCCAAGTATATTATACGTTGAATATTAATATATTATAATAACCAACTTAACTTTTCCCTGAGTTCTGATTTATTCCGCGTTTGGGGTCAGCGGCAACATTCCTCAGGATTTCAGAGGGAGCAACGATCATAGCCCTCTACCAGCACCTTCCGGCTAAACCGGTGATCCTGGCAGAAGGCATGAGTGGGATATCTTAGAAGTATGTGTTTCAATGCAGGTCACCTCTACCACCAGAGGTAGAGTAGCTAAGGTGGAGGTGACCGGCTGCCTATCTAGAAGACTTTCTGTATCTGTAGGCTCTGCTGTGGTCAAAAGAATAGTAACCCGCACCACCTACTAAATAAAAGAGCAAGAAAAGCAGCGTGTAAATAGTTACCGCAAACGGAGAGTATAAGGAAAAAAAGTCATGCTTAGGCGTAAAAAACAACAATGCACTAAACACAATAGGAATCTGTAACAACAATGCCAACCTGGTTTGCCACCCCACTGTAATCATGGCCCCGCCCACAATATGGATTATTACCACAGTGTAGGCCAGGAAAGTGGCCATTTCATACAGCTTACTATCCAGGAGGATTTGCTCCAGGGCAGTGATGTTAAACAGAAAAGAGATGCCTTTGAATACCAGAAAACAGCCCAAAGCTATTCTTCCGTAATCATACAGGACCACATGATGCTTGTGGTGCCATTTCTCTACGTTCTTTGTAAACTCCACAATAATACCGCCATTATACAGCGTCTCCAATGGTAGTTACGACTAATTTTTGGCTTAGTCAACAAAGAAAGCGTTAAATTTCAAGCTCCTGAGGCTCAAAGCCCTATGCTGGAATTCACCTGTTTTCTGTAGTCTTCAAAAACTGCAAAATTCTCTAGGCTGCTGGTTTCCACCTCCAATAATTGTGGTCCTGCGGAAAGGCTGAAGAAATTGGACAGCGCCGCTTTCAGGGAGGCTAAATCCGTCACCCGCGTATAGGTTAACCCCATGTCTTCGGCGGTTTTCTGGGCCGTCTGCCGTTGGTCAGTTTCAAAGAAAGGCCGTAACTCCGGCTGGCTCCGTGGTCCCTCAATCATCCTGAAGATACCGCCCCCGTGGTTGTTCAGCACCACAATTCTGAGGTTCTGGGGAGGGTAATTGTGCCATAGGGCATTACGGTCATACAGGAAAGCCATGTCGCCGGAGAGCAGGGCCACCAGTTTATCAGTGCTCAGCGCCGATCCTACGGCGGTGCTGGTACTGCCGTCAATCCCACTGGTGCCGCGGTTGGCAAACACCTCCACTCCTTCCAATCCGGCTACCCCAATGAGGTTGGCGTACCGCACGCTCATGCTGTTGGCCAGGTGCAGCAGGCTGTACTGGGGCAGGTTCCTGAGCACCTGGTGGCATACCTGGAATTCCGAAAAAGGGCTGTTTTCCTGAAAACGCTCCAAAACCGCTTTACCCTGCATTTCCAGTTCGTACCAAGCGTTGGTAAAGGCTGGTGAAACCTGTAAACCTGCTCCGTTTTGGCCTACCTGCGCAAAGAAATCCTGGGGGGTAGTCCTGATGACGCGGGTGAGGGACTGAAAGGTATCTGCGACCATGCCGGCCGGTTGCACGTGCCAGTGCTTCAGGTGCTGCTGCTTGCGCAGGAACAGCTTCAGGTTTTTAGAAATCAGAGATTTATGGAAAGTAATCAATAAATCTGCTTGAAGTGCCTCAGCGGTGTGCAGGTGCTTGGCGCCAAGGAAAACATCGTGGTAATTGATGGTCTCCCCGGCTACCTGTTGGTTACTGATGGAATCGGTGATGAAGACGGCCCCGGTGGCTCGGCAGAACCGCACAATCTCGTCGTGCAAAGCATCATCTCTCCTACCCTGACCGGCCACAACCAGCACTTTTCGGTACTGTTTTAGCTCTGTTTTCAGCTGTTCCCAGGCCTGGGCGGGCAACCCGTACCCCGAGGGCAGTTCCTCAATGATCTTCACGTCGGCGGAATAGGCAAACTCCTCGTCCGGCTCGGGGTAAAAGGGCTCCCGTAGGGGGACATTCACGTGCACCGGACCTTCTGGAAAGGCTACTGCTTCATTCAAGGCTTCATTGAGCAAACGGGCAGCATACCACTGGGAATCAGCGTGCTTTGTATCAACCGGAAAATCAAAGCTTCGCTTCACATGACCACCGTAGATGTGCGCCTGCCGGATGGTCTGGCCGTCCAGTTGATCGATCCATTCGGGGGGGCGGTCAGCGGTGAGAACTAGCAGCGGGATGTTCTGGTAAAAGGCCTCGGCCACGGCGGGCGCATAGTTGTAGGCCGCGGTACCCGAGGTGCAGACCAGTACCACCGGCTTGCCCGTCCGCTGCGCGATGCCCAGGCCAATGAAGGCGGCGCTCCGCTCGTCAGGCACGGTGCGCACCCGTAGCTGCGGATGGCGGGCAAAGGCCAGCGTCAAAGGTGCGCACCGGGAACCCGGTGACAGCACTATATCCTCCACTCCTTTGCGGGCGCAGATTTCGGCAATATCTATAACGGATTGTAAAATCATGATTCAGACGCTTGAAAAAGACGGAGCACGGTTTGCATCTTGAGCTCGGTTTCCAGCCACTCTTTGGCCGGCACAGAATCGGCGGTCATGCCGGCACCGGCGTAGGCCGTGACGGTGTCCTGCCCCAACTCAACGCACCGCAGGTTCACGAACAGGTTCGTCTCCTGACCCAGCTGCACCGGGCCCATAAAGCCGCTGTAGTAACGGCGGTCATGTAGTTCCAGTTGATTTATCATCTGCAGGGCCGCCGCCTTGGGCATACCTCCTACCGCTGAGGTAGGGTGCAGCAGTTCCAGCATCTGGGTACCTAGTTTAGGAAAGCCCACCTCGTCCATGGCCGCACTGAAATCCGTGCGCAGGTGCAAGAGGTTCCCGGCGATGATGGTGCGGGGTCCCATTTCCACGTACTCGCGCAGGCGCAGATGCCTGAAACAACTCACCACGTACCGCTGCACCAGGGCTTGCTCCTCAATCTCCTTCTGGCGCCAGATGGCATCAGCGGGCGTGAGCCCATCGGTAATGGGTTGCGTGCCGGCCAGGGCCACCGTGCGGAATACTCTATGCCGGTCAATCTGCACCAAGAGCTCGGGCGTAGCGCCCAGCCAAGTTCCCAAACCAGGGATAGCTACTAAGGATACAAAGGCCGTTGGGTAGAGTCTGGTTAGTTGGGTGAAGGCGGTGAGCAGACCGAAGCCATTGAAGAGCGGCAGCGTTTTGGTGCGCGACAAGACCACTTTCTCCAGGCATCCGGCCTGCATGGCTTTCACCGCCGTGGTCACCGTCTGTTCAAAGGCATCTCGGGCAATGGACTTCTCAGCCCCTTCTGGGTGGCTGGGCCACGGCAAGTCTTCCTTCTGCTTTCGGTCTGCTTTCTTTAAATAGGCATAGAAACAGGTGGGCAGCTCGGTCTCACCTTTTTCCGGGGCAGCATCGGCTTTGCCGGAGAAATAAAGGTCAGCGGGCAGAAAGGTGTTGGGCGTGGTGGCCGAGGCCTGAAAGGGGCAGAAGGCGAAGCCTCGCTGCGGACCTTCCAGGGGCGGCAGGTTCTGTTGCACCTGGGCGGCCACCAGCACCTGCACTTCTTTGGTGTTGGGCAATCGCCAGAGCGCTACCGGCAGGTTACTGGCCAGCGCCGCCCTGAAAATCCTGAAAGCAGTTTCCTCAGAGGAAGAAGCGAAAGAAATTGGGGGAACAGAAGGTTGGGTTAGGGGCATGAACAATTTATCTATCCAGAACGGCCATGGTGATGCGGCTGATGCAGACCAGATCACCGGCCTCGGAGGTAATACGTATTTCCCAGACTTGGGTCTTACGGCCAATGTGCAGGGCGGCGGCTTTGCCGTACACGTAGCCGCTGCGCACGCTCTTGATGTGGTTGGCGTTGATCTCCAGCCCAACGCAGTACTGTTTTTCCAGGTCCAGGAACATGGTGGCCCCCACACTGCCCAAGGTCTCAGCCAGGGCCACCGAGGCGCCGCCGTGCAGCAATCCCAGCGGCTGGTGTGTGCGGTGGTCTACGGGCATGCGCCCGACAAGGTAATCATCGCCAATCTCTGTGTATTCCATGCCCAGGTGCTCGCCCAAGGTGTTTTTATTCCAGGCATTTAGCTGTTCCAGGGTCACATCGGGGCGTCTTTTCATCCGTAGTTCTCGTAATTATGGCCTATCTTAGGGCCTGCAAATTAGCGTAAAATTGAGCCTCAAAAAAATCTTCCTCGTCCGCCACGGCCAAACTGACCTCAACCTGCAGGGGATTGTGCAGGGCAGCGGTGTGGACAGTCCCCTCAACGAAACCGGCTTCTGGCAAGCTGAAAGGTTCTTCCAGGCGTACCAGGGCGTGGCCTTTGACAAGGTATACACCTCCGTGCTGCAGCGCAGCGTGCAGTCTGTGCAGGGCTTCATTGACTTGGGCATCCCGCATGTGCGGCACAGCGGCCTAAACGAGATCTGCTGGGGCACCCGTGAGGGCTCCCGCATCACCCCCGAGGAAGACGCCTACTACTATGACATGCTTCGGCGCTGGCAGGAGGGCGAGACGCACGTGCCCATTGAAGGCGGCGAAAGCCCGCAGGACGTGGCCGACCGCCAAAGACCCGTTATTGACCTTATCCTTTCCCGCCCTGAGGAGAAGACCATCCTCATCTGCATGCATGGCCGCGCCATGCGGGTATTGCTGGCCCAGTTGCTGCGTTACCCCTTGTGCCAGATGGATAGGTTTGTGCACCAGAACCTTTGCCTTTACGAGCTCAATTTCACGGGCTCTATGTTCTGGGTTGAGCGCTTTGCCGATGTCTCACATTTAACCTAGAAAAAAGAACAACATTCCCGTTTTTGGGCCTATTTATTATAAACAAGCCAAAAACCGGCATAGATTCTCTTAAAAGCATATTTGTATTACAGCATTTTTGCCTCTATTTTTGAGGCCTTAAAACCGAGCAAAAAACTATGGCCGAAATCATCCGAATGCCCAAGATGAGTGACACTATGACCGATGGGGTCATTGCCTCATGGTTAAAGAAAGTTGGTGACTCTGTGAAATCTGGGGACGTTCTAGCCGAAGTGGAAACCGATAAGGCAACCATGGAATTGGAGTCTTATGAAGATGGGACGTTACTGTACATCGGCCCGAAAAATGGTGAATCTGTTCCTGTTGATGGCGTGTTGGCCATCATAGGCAAACAAGGTGAAGATATCTCTGGCCTCATGGCCGAAGTGAACGGTGGCGCCCCTGCCCCCAAACAAGAAGAAGCCCCTAAAGCCGAAGCCCCCAAAGCGGAGCCTGCTCCTGCTCCTGCTCCTGCTCCTGCTGCTCAGACAGCCCCTGCCGCTAAGGTGAATGCTGAAGTGGTACGCATGCCTAAGATGAGCGACACCATGCAGGAAGGCACCATTGTTGCCTGGCACAAGAAAGTGGGCGACAAAGTGAAATCAGGTGACCTGCTGGCCGAGGTAGAGACCGACAAAGCCACCATGGAGCTGGAGTCTTATGAAGACGGTACCCTCCTATATGTTGGCGTTGAGGCTGGTGCCTCCGTACAGGTAGACGGCGTGCTGGCTATCATTGGTGAAGCCGGTGCCGATTACCAGGCCCTGCTCAACGGCGGTGCTACATCGGGCGGTAAAGCAGAAGACAAAGGTCCGGATGTAATGACTGGCTCCATTGAGGAAGTTACGCGTGCCGAGAACCATAAATCAGACGCGCAGTCCCTGTCCGGTGACGGCGTAAACCAGACCGTTGGTGCTCCGGTACCAGGTCCGGGTGTAGAAGCGGGTGCCGCTGGTTCCACTGCGAACCAGGGTCGCGTGCTGGCTTCTCCGCTGGCCAAGAAAGTTGCCCAGGAAAAAGGCATCAGCCTAGCCCAGGTGAAAGGTTCGGGCGAGAACGGCCGCATTGTATTGCGTGACGTGGAGAACTTCACACCTTCAGCCGCTCCTCAGGCCCAACCACAAGCCGCAGCTCCTGCACCTGCTCCGCAGATAGCCGCTCCGGTTCAAACCGGCGAAGCCTTCACCGAGGTTCCGGTATCGCAGATGCGCAAGGTGATTGCCCGCCGTCTGTCAGAAAGCTTGTTCACCGCGCCGCACTTCTACCTGACCATGGAGATAGACATGGACAAAGCCATGGAAGCCCGCGTGAGCATGAACGAGGTGGCCCCGGTGAAAGTCTCCTTCAACGACATGGTGATCAAAGCCGCTGCCGCTGCCCTGCGCAAGCACCCAGCTGTGAACTCCTCCTGGTTAGGCGACAAGATCCGTTATAACAACGTGGTGAATATTGGCGTGGCCGTTGCCGTGGAAGAAGGTCTGTTGGTACCAGTTGTCCGCAACGCCGATCAAAAATCTCTGTCCACCATCTCTGCCGAAGTGAAAGACCTGGGCGGAAAAGCCAAATCCAAGAAACTCCAGCCGGCTGACTGGGAAGGCAGTACCTTCACCATCTCCAACCTGGGTATGTTCGGGATTGAAGAATTCACTGCCATCATCAACCCACCAGATGCCTGTATCCTGGCCGTAGGCGGCATCAAGCAAACCCCGGTGGTGAAGAACGGGCAGATCCAGATCGGCAACGTAATGAAAGTAACCCTTTCCTGCGACCACCGTGTGGTAGACGGCGCCGTTGGTTCCGCCTTCCTCCAGACCCTGAAAGGTTTCCTGGAAGATCCGGTGAGAATGCTGGTGTGATTTAGTAATAAGTGATTAGTTGTTCGTGATTAGTACACGAACCTGATATAAGAAAGAGCCGAGGGAGAAATCCTTCGGCTCTTTTGTTTTAGGTGTATTTTTATAAAAACGGCCCCTAAACCGAGAATGGAGATCATCCATTAGTTGATATTGATGTAGGGGCAATCCCTTGTGGTTGCCCTTATTCATGTAGCAAGAGCAGGACAGCTCTTGAAGCGGCTTCGTCATCCCCCTACCCCCTTCAAAGGGGGACGGAATGCGTGGTTGTTTATGATTTTACAATTGTTGGTAAAATCGCCGTTGTTGGTGTTATCACCAACAACTCAGCTGCAATGGCATGCGTTAGGGCAACCACAAGGGATTGCCCCTACGTCCTATTTTAGGCTCATTTTCAAAAACGAGCCTTTGCACGCTCCTTTCCTGCCCTACCATTAAAAATAAGTAAGCCGCCCCAGGTACTTCCCGAGGCGGCTTTATATTGGCTTTTCAGAAATGATTAATAATGGTACCGCACGAAGGCCTCCATAGCTTCATAATCTGCGAGGCCGAGTTGGTCATAGCGGCGGGCGGTTTCGCGGTTGCGTTCCTGGGCGCGTACCCAGAACTCGCGCTCATCGTCGCCGGGGAAAACGGGGCGGTCTTTCTGGCTTTGGTGCTTGAAGATAGCGATGCGCTTACGCTCCACTTCCTGCGGCGACAAAGGCACAGCCATCTCAATCTCGTGGGTCTCAAACTCGTGCCAGGCGCCGCGGTACATCCACAGCCAGCAATCCTTCACCCAAGCCTCACCTTGCGCCTGCAGCCTTCTCAAGGCCTCCAGTATGATGTTGAAGCAGACAATGTGGGTACCATGCGGATCCTCGAAATCGCCGGCGGCGAACACCTGGTGCGGCTTCACCTTCTGCAGCAGTTCCATGGTGAGCTCAATGTCCTTATCGGTGACGGGGTTCTTCTTCGTTTTACCGCTCTCGTAGAAAGGCAGCGCCTGAAAATGGATATGGTCATCGGGTAGGCCGGCGTAACGGGCACCCGCAATAGCCTCGCTCTTCCGGATGAAGGCCTTCACGTTCTGGATTTCCGGGGTGTCTACCTGGTTGGGTTGCTTCTCCCCTATAAAGGTGCGCATCTGCTCGTACACCGAGGTCAATGTCTCCCCGTCATGCCCGATGCTGCGGCTAAAGTCAATCGCGAACTCCATGTAGCGCAGCACGTCATCATCCCACACCGCCGTATTGCCGGAGGTCTGGTAAGCCACATGCACATCATGGCCTTGGTCTACCAACCGGATAAAAGTACCGCCCATGGAGATCACGTCGTCATCTGGGTGCGGCGAGAAGATGAGCACCCGTTTCTGCGCCGGAGCGGCCCGCTCCGGTCTTCCAGAGTCATCGGCGTTCGGTTTGCCGCCAGGCCAGCCGGTGATGGTGTGCTGCAGTTGGTTGAAGACGTCTATGTTGATGTTGTAGACCGGTCCGCGGTTAACCCCCAGTTGGGCCATGCCGTGGGCGTTGTAGTCCTCCTCAGTCAGTTTCAGGATAGGCTTCTTCACATTCTCCGAGAGCCAGAGCACTGCTTTGCGGGTAAGGGCAGTGTCCCAGACGCAGTCTTTCACGAGCCACGGCGTCCCGAAGCGGGTTAAATCTTGGGCGGCGTCTTGGTCCAGGACAAACTCCACGTTGTCAGAGAGCTGCAGGTAAGTGGCAGGTACCTCGCCGGAGATCTCCCCTTCCACGGCTTTCCGCACGATAGAAGCTTTTTTGCCGTTCCAGGCCATGAGCACAATCTCGCGGGCCTTAAAGATGGTCCCTATTCCCATGGTGATGGCCTTGGTGGGCACGTTCTCCTTACCCCCGAAATCGCGGGAGGCATCGCGGCGGGTAAGGTCATCCAGGGTCACCAGGCGGGTACCGGAGTTGGGAGCGGAGCCTGGCTCATTGAACCCGATATGCCCCGTACGACCGATGCCCAGCACCTGCAGGTCCAAACCGCCCAGGGCCTCTATTTTGCGCTCGTACTCCAGGCAGAAAGCCGGAATCTGGTCCAGGGGCAAGGTTCCGTCCGGGATGTTCACGTTAGCCTTGTCAATATCAATGTGGTTGAACAGGTTCTCGTCCATGAAACGCACGTAGCTCTGCGGCGCGGTGGGTTTCATGGGGTAATACTCATCCAGATTGAAGGTGATTACGTCCCGGAAAGTAAGGCCTTCCTCGCGGTGCAGGCGGGCCAGCTCGGCGTACACGCCCACGGGTGTGGCGCCCGTAGCCAGGCCCAGCACGGTTTTCTCGCCTTTGGCCTGCTTCTCTCTAATCAAGGCGGCAATCCGCTGGGCAACTGCCCTGGAGGCCTCGTGTTGGTCATGATACACCGTTACCGGCACCTTCTCGTACCGGGTCTCCTCCAAAAGGTTAAGCCTGCTCATAGTAGTATTTTGTTTAATGGATGTTGCCAGGGTGGAGCCTACAAAGGTAGAAGGACCTACAAATTCACAAAATTTAAAAAGATGAAATTTGTTATTAAATTTTATCTACAAACCCCTTTTTTCTCAATCCCTTCTCTTGCAATGAAGTGTTTTTTCAGGATTGCCCGGTGTTTTTAAGCTGATTTTGGGAAAACAAGTCAAAATTGCCACAATGCTTTGCTACATCCCGAGAAGGAGCGGCGGCATTGGTGTGGTTAAGGGGTAAGTTCGGGTATTAGGAAACTTTGTCGTACTTTCGCGGCACTAAACCAGAGGCCAAGGCTTCTCATTAAGAAAGGAATAGCATGACGAAGATACGTTCAACCACCGTGCTGGGCATCTACCATAACGGGGAAGTGGCTTTGGGTGCCGATGGCCAGGCCACCATGGATAAATATATTGCCAAGAGCAACGTTCGCAAGATCCGCAAGCTGCAGGACGGCAAGATTGTGACGGGCTTTGCCGGCTCCACCGCCGATGCCTTCACCCTGCTGGAGCGCTTTGAGGAAAAACTGGCCGCCTATAGCAACAACATGAAGCGTGCGGCCATTGAACTGGCCAAGGACTGGCGCAAAGACCAGTACCTGCGCAAGCTGGAAGCCATGATGGTGGTGGCAAATAAAGAGGAACTGCTCATCATCTCAGGCACCGGCGACGTGCTGGAACCCGATTACCAGATCGCTGCCATCGGGTCTGGCAGCACCTACGCGCAGTCTGCGGCGCTGGCGCTGAAGAAGCACGCTCCGCACCTCACCGCCGAGGAAATGGTACGCGAGGCCCTCACCATCGCTGCCGATATCTGTATCTACACAAACCATAATTTCATCATAGAAAAACCGAACTAAGCAGGTAGTATCTGTGTTTGCACTTTGAACCTCAGAAAGCGAGAAATCTGAAAGCCACTAGAGGTTTAAATTGCTTTATTTCAAGCTTTTTAAAACATTTAACAACAGAATGAAGGTAACTCAGTTCCTGAAAGACCATTACAAGCACTTCAACGCTGCTGCGTTAATTGATGCCGCCGAAGGCTATAAAACGCACCTGAACAACGGCGGTAAAATGATGATTACCCTGGCCGGTGCCATGAGTACCGCCGAACTGGGAATCATTTTAGCCGAAATGATCCGTCAGGACAAAGTGCAGGCCATTACCTGTACCGGCGCCAACCTGGAAGAAGACATCTTCAACCTGGTAGCCCACGATTTCTACGAGCGCATCCCTAACTACCGCGACCTGACCCCTCAGGACGAGCAAGACCTGCTGGACCGTCACCTGAACCGCGTAACCGATACCTGTATTCCGGAAGAAGAGGCCATGCGCCGTCTGGAGCACACCGTATTGAAATACTGGCAGAAAGCCGATCAGGCCGGCGAAGCCTACTTCCCGCATCAGTTCTTCTACCAGATCCTGTTATCTGGTGATTTGGAGCAGTATTACCAAATTGACCCTAAAAACAGCTGGATGCTGGAAGCGGCCAAGAAGAACCTGCCTATCTTCGTACCGGGCTGGGAAGATTCTACCCTGGGTAACATCTACACCGGCCACGTAATCTCTGGTGATATCAAGAATGTGCACACCATGAGAACCGGTATCCAGTACATGATGGAACTGGCCGAGTGGTACACCCAAACCGCTACTGAGGAGTCCACCATCGGGTTTTTCCAGATTGGCGGCGGTATTGCCGGTGACTTCCCTATCTGCGTGGTGCCTATGCTGCACCAGGACTTACAGCGCACCGGGGTTCCGTTGTGGGGTTACTTCGCGCAGATCTCTGACTCTACCACCTCTTACGGTTCTTACTCCGGCGCAGTGCCAAATGAGAAGATCACTTGGGGTAAACTGGGCATTGACACCCCTAAATTCGTGATTGAATCTGATGCTACCATCGTGGCGCCGCTGGTGTTCGCGATTGTGCTGGACATGTAATTACCATATTTGTAAAAACCTGAAAAGGCGGAAGTTTCTTCCGCCTTTTTTTATGCCTTAAAGTTGTGAATATTTCAATATTATTTGATAACTTGTATATAAGACACCATTTACTGGAGCCTAAAAGCAACTGGTAATCATGATGATACAACGCCTTCACCTTTCTGCCAGGAACCTACCGAAACAGCGGTATTTTTATACCCAGACGCTGGGGCTTGCCTTGCTGGATGCTTCACAAACCTCTTTCACCTTCCAGGCAGGAGCCTCGCGGATAACATTTGAGCAGGCCGGTAAAACTGAAACGCCGCACTATCACTTTGCCTTCAACATCCCAGAGAACCAACTCACTGAAGCCAAAGCCTGGCTTCAATCCCGCACCAGTCTGTTGGCCAAAGACGGCGCCGACGAATTTTTGTTCGCCCCGGCCTGGAACGCCGAAGGAATCTACTTCCAGGATCTGGATGGAAACGTGCTGGAGTTTATCTGCCGGCATAATCTGGCTACTGCCACTGCTGCGCCTTTCGGGGTTGAAAGTATTATCTGTGTGAGTGAGGTAGGCTTGGTGGCACCTGAGGTCGCCCCAGTAGTAGGGCTTTTAGCCCAAACAGCGGGCATGGAGGTTTGGCAGGAAGCCGGACCGGACTTTAAGGCGTTGGGGACAGAAACAGGCTTGTTCATCCTGGTGAAAGAAGGCAGATCCTGGTTCCCCACCCAACTGCCTGCCAAGGCTTCTGACCTGCAGGTGATCTTCAGGCATAGGAGTAGAAACTTTTTGTTAAAGGGTACAGAAGGTACTGTACAGATAAAGGAATTAATTCAGGAAAAGGAGGAAATACTGGCCTGATTTGTGGTTAGCCTGTTTTTTTCATTTTCCATTAAAATTTTAAAACCTTCCCGGATTGCAAAGTCGTAAGTAACGGAGATACAGAATTTTAAACACGAAAGAAAAATGAGAAAGCACTACCTTCTGTCAACAATCCTTCTGGTGATTTTAATGGCTGGCCTGAGTGGCTGCCTGGGTTTCGGACACCGCAAATTTGGTTCAGATTACAGTTACGCGGGTGCTTTCCATAAGTACCGGACCTTCAATTTCATCACCCACGCCTCTGAAGAAGACAGCACCACCCTCAAGAATTACGAGGTGCTGAAGAAATACATCAGGGAGCGGCTGGAAATCCAGGGCTACGAGTACAGTGACAAGAAACCGGATCTGCTGGTGAGTTACTACATCTACTACAATGACCTGAACATGAAAGGGTACGAGCAGGAAGAGTTTGACATCTGGCTAGTGAACAACGAGGAGCCCAACAATACTGAGCATGAGGCCTACCGTCCTATTAAAATGTACATGAGCCAGGGCACCCTGCTGGTCACCCTCCTGGACCATAAAAAGCAGAATGCCGTCTGGCAGGGTTACACCTCAGGTGTACTCTCAGACCCTACCACTGAAAACACCGCCTACCTCAACCGGGCCGTGAGAACCATCTTTGACCAGTACCGCGTCTTCCGGAAAGGCTATCTCAGAGAAAATTCCTCGGCTAACTAAGGTTAAGCCAGGCTTCACATATTCCATTTTGTTTTGAGTGGGTTTTGCGTCTGATTCAGAAAAATCGGCCGCAAAACCCACTTTTATTTTATAGCTTGGTTCCCGAAAAACAGCCCGAAAAGGAAAAGGAAACACCTAGGCTTCTTCCCTCCTTTAGCCAGGCGCGTTGCTATTCCTGATAAAACGACTTTTGCTTTAATGATTTCTCCCAAATATCCCCTGGAACCCACTGAACCAGAACGTTTAGCGGTTCAGCAGGCCGTGGAAACTTACGTCCAGAATTTCCTTCACCAACTTCCTTCCCTACCTGCCTTTGTAGACACGCCTGAGAAAGGCGCTGGCCTCCTGGAAAGCCCGCTGGCAGAAACCCCCATTCAGATAGAAGAGGCCTTGGGCCTGCTGCAGCGCGAGGTTGACGTGCCGGGCATTAACTCGGCCTCCGGCGGACACCTGGGCTACATTCCGGGCGGTGGGTTGTATTACTCCGGGTTGGGAGATTACCTGGCGGCCGTCACGAACAAATATGCGGGCATCTTCTTCTCGGCCCCCGGCGCGGTGCGGATGGAGAACATGCTGCTTCGCTGGATGGCCAGCCTTATTGATTTCCCGGCAGACGCGGCCGGTAACTTGACTTCTGGAGGAAGCATTGCCAGCCTCATTGCCTTGGCCACGGCCCGTGACGCGCAGAAAATCACTAGCCGCATTATCCCCGATGCCGTAGTCTACACCACCGCCCACGCGCACCATTGCCTGGACAAAGCCCTCCGGATTGCCGGTCTGGGGGAATGCCCGGTGCGGCACATCCCCATGGATGCCCAGTACCGCATGCAACCCCAAGCCCTGGAGCAAGCTATCTCAGAGGACAAAGCCGCCGGATTGAAGCCCTGGCTCCTCATCGCCTCGGCGGGCACTACCGATGTGGGCGCAGTTGATCCCTTGCCGGAATTAGCCCAGATAACCAAGAAACATGGCTTGTGGTACCATGTGGATGCAGCCTACGGCGGATTCTTTGCGCTGGCTCCTTCGGGTAAACCAAGGCTGAAGGGAATTGAAGCAGCTGACTCAGTGGTGATGGACCCGCACAAGGGTTTGTTTATTCCCTACGGTTTGGGCGCGGTGCTCATCAAAAACCGGAAGCAGACCGCCGAGACACACCATTACTTGGCCAATTACATGCAGGATGCTCTTTCTGCCACTGAGGAAGCCTCCCCTGCGGATCTGTCACCGGAACTGAGCAAGCATTTCAGGGGGCTTCGGCTGTGGCTCCCCTTGAAACTGCACGGAGTGGCCGCTTTCCGCGAAGCGCTGGAGGAAAAGCTTAACCTGGCGGAGTACGCTTATATGGAATTACAGCAGACACCCGGGTTTGAAGCACCGGTGGCACCGGAGTTATCGGTGGTGATTTTCCGCTACGTTCCTGAGGTCGCCACTGACGTGAATGAGTTCAACCAGAAGCTGATCAAAGCGGTGCAGCAGGACGGACGCGTGTTCCTATCCTCTACCCTGCTGGAGGGGAATTTCATGCTGCGGCTGGCCATCCTGTCGTTTAGAACGCACCAGAACACCATTGATTTGGCCTTGGAGATTCTTCGGAAGAAAGCTGAGGAGTTGGCAGGGGAGCTAAAAAGCTAAGAAAGCTTCGCAAACATGGGAATGCGCTAACGGCTGAGTCTTTATTAAAGGTGTTTATTTGGAGGTCGAGAGTTTGATGACATCTTTCGCCTCTACCTCCACCAATGGAAAGACGCCGTTTTTGAGGAACAGGTCACCGTTTTTAGTCAGCAGGGTGAGGTTGTCCAGCTCTACCTTCCACTGGTAGTTTTTGCGGTTCAGGTACACCATGGCCTGGGCTACCAGTTCCGGCGTGGTGTCCCCCAGGGCCAGTGACAGGTGCGGCATCCAGACATCTGGGTGGTAATAGGGGTTTATCTCATTGCTCAGGAGGCAGACCGCCTTGTAGAGCTGGTTGTGGAAATGGTTCACGTTGGCTGTTCTCAAAACCGGGATGTACAGCACGGGCTTCTCTCCGGGGAAAATGCCTAGGCCGGTGGTGTTGATCCGGAAGCGGCAGCAGATCCCGGCCGCGTGCCCCAGCGTTTTCTGCAGGTTATGCAGGCTGCCGTCGTTCACCGTGAGCCAGGTGATGTGCGGGTACGGGGTTTTCTGTACTTCCTTCAGCCCAAATTCACGCTCTAAGCCGTAAATCAGTTGGTTCATCCGGTCTGAGTGTTCGGCATCGAGCAAAGAAACTATAGCTACCATATCTTAAGATTAGCGTTTTGGGGCTGATTTTCCAAAATAACGGCAGAAACGGTGAAACGTTGATAAAGAAGGTGAAATGTTCTTCAGGGATAGGTTCAGAACGCTAGAAATCTGGCACCTTGAAATATGTTTTCATTTTAGGCGTGTCCTTTTGTGCGTTTAGAGCCATTTACAAATTGAATCTGTTTTCTGCCCTTTCCTGAGAAAACAGCCACTAAACAGGTTCATTCGTTCTCCTCGCCCTTTCTCCTCAGCTATTTCCCACCGGACCTCGGCACGTTTTCGGCTGGTTTTGTGTTAAGAACAAGCCAACATAAGCCTTAAAGCACCCCTGGAGGAAAAGGCGGACGCCGATTATTTTCAAAGTGCTACCTTTGCCCTCCGATACTATTTGACCCATGATTTCCATTAATAACCTCAACTTCCATTTCGGGAGCCGCACGCTGTACGAAGACGCCAACCTGCACATCAAACCCAAAGACAAGATTGGGCTGGTAGGCCTGAACGGGACCGGCAAATCCACGCTGCTGCGCCTGCTGGTGGGTGAATACAAACCCGACGGCGGCAGCATCCAGATGAGCCGCGACACCACGCTGGGTTTCCTGAACCAGGATCTGCTGTCTTATGACACCCACGAGAGCATCCTGAACGTGGCCCTGCAGGCGTTTGAGGAAGCCATTAACCTGCAGCGCCAAATTGACGAGGTGCTGCATGAGATGGAAACAGATTACCAGGACGAGCACATTGACAAACTGGCCCGCCTGCAGGAGCACTTTGAGGCCCTGGACGGCTATAACATACAGGTGAAAGCCGAGGAGATCCTGGAGGGTCTGGGCTTCACCACGCAGGAACTGCAGCAGCCCCTGAAGACTTTCTCCGGCGGATGGCGCATGCGCGTGATGCTGGCCAAGATCCTCTTGCAGAAACCCTCCCTCCTGCTTCTGGATGAGCCTACCAACCACCTGGACTTACCTTCCATCAAATGGATTGAAAATTACTTGGCAGCCTATGAAGGTGCGCTGGTGATTGTTTCCCACGACCGTGAGTTCCTGGACCGGACCACCAACGTTACCGTGGAAGTCTCCGGCGGTAAACTGAACGTGTACGCCGGCAATTACAGCTTTTATTTAGAGGAAAAAGAACTGCGCAACGAGATTCAGAAAGGCGCTTACGAGAACCAGCAGCAGCAGATAAAGCAGGCCGAGCAGTTTATCGCCCGTTTTAAGGCAAAGGCCACCAAAGCCAAACAGGCCCAGAGCCGCATGAAGGCGCTGGACAAAATGGAGCGCATTGAAGACGTGGCCGCCGATGCCCCGGTGGTGAACTTCAAGTTCCAGTTCACCGTGCAGCCCGGCCGCAACCTCCTGCGCCTGGAGAACGTGAGCAAAAGCTACGGCGAGAAACTCATCTTCAAAAACACCCACGTGAACATTGAGCGTGGCGATAAAATCGCTTTGATCGGTGCGAACGGAAAAGGGAAGTCCACACTCATGCGCATCATTGCCGGCGATGAACCCATCAAAGGCGACCGTCAGTTGGGCCACAACGTGATCATGGCCTTCTACGCCCAGCACCAGTTGGAGAGCCTGAACGTGGAAAATGAGATCCTTCAGGAAATGGTACAGGCCGGCAGCCGCCGCACCGAGATGGAGTTGCGCGGCGTACTGGGCTCCTTCCTGTTCACCGGCGATACCGTTTTCAAGAAAATAAAAGTCCTCTCGGGTGGCGAAAAAAGCCGCGTGGCACTGGCCAAAACCCTGATCTCCGAGGCCAACTTCCTCTTGCTGGATGAGCCCACGAACCACTTGGACATGCAGAGCGTGAACATCCTTATCCAGGCGCTGGAACAGTACGAGGGTACCTTCGTGGTCATCTCCCACGACCGGTACTTTGTAGAGAACGTGGCCAACAAGATCTGGTACATTGAAGACCATGAGCTAAAGGAATACCCCGGCACGTATCATGAATATGAGTACTGGATGGAGCAGCGCGAGAAAACCGGTAAACGCCAGACTACTCAGCCAGCCGCCGCTGCCAAAGCCCAGCCCAAACCGAAGCCCACCGCCAGCCAGCAGCAGGAACTGGAGCAGGAGCTGAAGAAGATCAACCAGAAACTAAAGCAGATTGAAGGCTTGGTGAATGATCTGGAAGGCAAGCTCAAGAACTGCGAAAGCAAACTGGCCCTGCCCAGCACCTACTCAGACCCCAACGCCCTGCACGAGGCCACCCAGCAGTTCAACAAGGTCAAAGCCCAATTGGACAAAGAACAAACCACCTGGGAACAACTCATGGAACAGGTAGACGAGCTGGAAAACCAGCTTAAATAAAGATTCACTGAAACCCCACCGTCTTGCAAGGCCGGTGGGGTTTTCTTTTTCAGGCCTGTTTTTAGAAAATCAGGATAAAAACAGAATTTTGGGCAAGGGCACGCCAGGGGCCATCGTTTAGAAGCGAAGTTTAACTTAACTTGAGAACCCGAAAACCCCGGCCTCCCGTTTATCGGTATTTCCCTTAAACGCGGATTACATTGCCCTATTTGAAACTCCTCACATGATAAAGAACCTAAACTGGAAACACAGCCTTCTAGCCTTTGCGATGGTAGCCTCCACCCTCACCGGCTGCGTGCCGGTAGAAACCACAGGCACTGGTGGGGCGGCCACCTCGAGCACCGGATCCGTCAGATTTGAAGATGCCGTCTACGCCCAGGATGTCCGGTCGGTGCAGTTTTACTCCAGAAGCCTCAACGTAGGCGATGTGCTAGCCCCGCCGGTGGTACCCATTGACCAGTCCAGCCCGCTGGTGCTGGAGTTTGACCGCATGACCGCGCCCCGGGGCCGTGCCGTGGTGAAATTCTACCACTGCAACGCCGATTGGAAGCCCTCGCAACTCCAGCCGCTCCAGTATGTGCAGGATTACAACGAGTTCTACATCATGGAAGTGGAGCCTTCGGCGGGAACCAAGGTGCCATACTGGCATTACCGGTTCCAGCTGCCGCGCGTGAAAATAAGCGGGAATTACCTCATGGAAGTCACCGAAGAAGGCGGAAACCTGCTGCTGAGCCGGCGCTTCGTCATTTTTGAGGAGTTGGTGAACGTAGGGCTGAAACCGGTGGCCACCCCGGGCGCCGGCGACCGCTACGTGCGCCAGCAGTTGGACTTCAACATCTTCTATGCCCAATACCCGCTGGTGAACCCGGCCCAGGAGATCAAAGTGGTCATGCGCCAGAACCACCGCTGGGACAATGCCAAGTACTTCACCCGCCCCACCTTCATCCAGGAATCGCAGCGCCGGCTGGAGTACCAGTTGTTTGAGCCCGAACAGGCGTTTCTGGGCTTGAATGAGTTCCGGGCCATAGACACGCGCAGCGAGCGGTTCAGCGGATTTGGGGTGGAGCGCCGCGATGTCTCTGCTAACCCGGACCGGGTGTACGCCATCACCGGCCGAAGCCGCGCCCGTGAAGCCTATAGCACCCAGCCAGACGCCAACGGTAAGTTCCTCTTCGGGAGCCGCGAATACGGCAACGCCCCCCTTAACGCCGATTACCAGCAGGTAACCTTCTCGCTTCAGGCCGCAGAGCCCGCCCCTGGCCCCGTGTACATCTTCGGGGGTCTATCTGACTGGCAACTGCAGGAGCCTTTCCGGATGACTTACGATGCCGAGAAACAGGCCTACACCGGTACCGTCCTGCTCAAGCAAGGGTACTACAACTACTATTTCGCGATGAAAGGCGCCAACGGCCAGCCAGATCCCCGCCACTTCGAAGGCAGCCACTTCGCCACCGAGAACGTCTACGATGTGCTGGTCTACTACCGCCCACCCGGCTCCCGCGCCGACCAGATCATCGGGTACTCCACCATCCAGTTCAACCCGCAGAAATAAAACAGAAGCGCCTCTCTTAGATTAAGAGAGGCGCTTCTGTTTTAAGGCCGTTTTTTGGAAAACGGCTGTAAAACCTAATCTGTAGCGGCGTTACACCGTAACGCCGTGTGACTATGAAACAAAACCGTCCCTCCACCCGCAAACCTTTCCTAAAAGCGAGAATTCAAAACTGGGGTTGGTGATGGGGACCAGGGCTGCTGCGTTGAACAACGGCGTTACGGTGTAACGCCGCTACAATCGGGCTATTTTCAGGAATACATGCTTAAAGCGATTCTCGACTTCTAGTGGCTAGAAAGCCTGCCAGTTTGTGGACCAAAACCTCATTGATGCGCACGTAGGATTCGTGGGTCCAACCGGCGATGTGGGGCGTCAGTATCACGCGCGGATGATCCATCAAATAAGTCAGTCTTTCATGCTGTTCTGAAGTGAGCGTTTTCAGTTTCTCGTTCTCCAGCACGTCCAAGGCGGCACCAGGAACCTGCCCGGTTTTCATAGCCTCTACCAGGGCGGCGTGGTCCAACACTTCGCCACGAGCGGTATTCAGCACCCACAGCGGATGCCTGAACCCGGCTAGCACTTGGGCATTCACAAAATGATGGTTCTCTTTGGTGTACGGGATGTGCAGGCTCAGCACCTGCGCCTTTTCCTGGATTTCCTCCAAAGACGTCAGCCGGACGTGCGGAAAAGGGTTCTCTACCGGTTGTTGATCAAAGGCCAGCACCTCGCAGTCAAAGCCCATCAATCTTTTGGCGAAGGATTTACCCATGTGCCCGTACCCGATCAGCCCGATGGTTTTGCCGCCGATTTCCTCACCGCGGTTGTCTTCGCGCAGCCATTGGCCTTCCCTTATCTGGCGGTCACCTCGGGTGATTTTCCGGAACAACGCCAGCAGCAGGCCCAGGGTATGGTCGCCCACTGCGTCGCGGTTACCTTCGGGGGCGTTGATGAGGGTAATGTTACGGGCTTCCAGCACGCCATCGTCAATGTTGTCTACGCCGGCGCCGGCCCGGGCCAGGATCTCCAGGTTGGGGGCATGTTTCAGGAAATCGGCCGTGATTCGCATTTTGCTGCGCACCACCAGCATCTGGTAATCTTGAACCATGTCAGGGACTTCTTCCTTTTTCACGTCCGGCACGTAGGTCACCTCCACCCCCAGGTTTTCCAGCATGGGCAACAGGCTTTCGTGCATCAGGTCAATTACAAGACAACGGAAGGGTGAAGTAGAAGGTAATATCATAGCAAAGATGATTCAGGCCCGAAAAGGAGGCAAGCTGTTAATGAAGTTTAAAGGTTGAGCAGCAAATGCGCCACTAAGAAATACACCGCTAGGCCCAGCAGGTCATTGGCGGTAGTGATAAAGGGACCAGCGGCCACAGCGGGGTTGACGCCGTATTTATCCAGGATCATCGGGGTCACCGTACCCATGAACGAGGCAAGCAGCACCACGCTGAACAAGGCCACTGCCACCACTACCGACAAGGTGAGTTGCACCCCTAGGAGCACATTGAACCCAAACACCAAACTTGACATGACCAGCCCGTTGATGATGGCCACTAACAGCACCTTCACAATCCGGGAAGTAAAATTATCAAAGAGGATGGTTTTGTTCGCGAGCGTCTGGATGATGATGGACGAAGACTGGATACCCACGTTTCCTCCGGTGGCGGTGATGAGCGGCGTGAACATGGCCAGCGCCGGAATAATGGAAATATCGCCCTCAAAAAGCCCGATGAACCGGGCGCCCAGCAAGCCGCCTACCATACCCACCATGAGCCAAGGCAAGCGCGCACGGGACAAGCGGAACACGCTGTCGTCTTCCTCAATGTTCTCGGTGATACCCGTCATGAGCTGGCGGCTCAACTCGGCCTGCTCCTGGATCACATCCAGCACGTCATCAATGGTGATGCGGCCCAACAGGCGGCCCTGGATGTTCACCACCGGAATGGCGTCCAGGTCATATTTCTGCATGACGGCGGCCACTTCCTGCTCATCTTTGTAAGACTCAATGGAAATCACATCGGCGTCGTAGATCTGGGAAATGGGCGTGTGGTCATTGGAGAGCAGCAAGGTTTTCATGCCCAGGCGGCCCACCAGTTTGTCGCGGTCGTCCACCACGTAAATGGCGTAGACTTTCTCCACTTCCTCGGCCTGCCGGCGGATTTCCTCAATGCACTGCCCTACCCGCCAGTTCAGATTGACCTTGATCAACTCCTTGGCCATGAGACCGCCGGCGCAGTCCTCGTCATAATGGAGGAGCTCAATAATATCCGCTACGTGCTCCTGGTCTTCCAGCAGGGCGATGATCTCTTCTTTGCGCTGCACGGGCTGCTCGTTGAGCAAATCCACGGCGTCATCTGAGTCCATCTCGCCAATGTAGCGGGCAATCTCCTCAATGGTGAAGTTCTTGAGGAAATTGGTGCGCACGTCAGAGTCCAGGTCGCTGAGGATCTCGGCGCCCACCTCGGCGGGTAGCACGTCCATTACGTACTTGCTCTGCTCTGTGTTGAGTTCATAGAGCACGGTGGTGATGTCCACGGCGTACATCTCCTCCATGTTGGAGAGAATGAACTCGCCATCGCGGCGCTCAATGGCGTCCTCTATCTGATCAATAAACTCACGGGTGATTTCAGACTGCATGCTGCTGGATCAGAAGGGTCAGGTTGATAAAATCATTCACGGAAAGCTGCTCGGCGCGCTTGTCAAACAGGGTATCCTGGGCAACCTCGGCGGGCAGGTTAAACGGTTTAAGGCAGTTCCGGAGGGTTTTGCGGCGGGTGGCAAAGCTGGTCTTCACCACTTTGAAGAACAGTTTCTCGTCACACGGAAGTTGAGCCACCTCATTGCGGGTGAGCCGCACCACAGCGCTTTTCACTTTAGGCGGCGGGTTGAACACGTGCTCGTGCACCGTGAACAGGTACTCAATGGTGTAGAATGCCTGCAGCAGCACGCTCATGATGCCGTAGGTCTTGGAGCCGTGAGGCGCCGCGATGCGCTCTGCCACCTCTTTCTGGATCATGCCCACTACCTCGGGCACCTGATCGCGGTGGTCCAACACCTTGAAGAAGATCTGGCTGGAGATGTTGTAAGGGAAATTCCCGATGACCGCGAATGGCCCGCTGAACAGCGTTTTGAGGTCGGTTTTCAAAAAATCGGCGAAAAGCACGCGGCCCTCCAGTTGCGGGTAATGCTCGTTGAGCCAGGCGATGGACTCCCGATCAATGTCCACAATGGTGGTCCTGTATTCGGGGTGGTTTACCAAAAACTGGGTCAAAACGCCCATGCCGGGACCCACTTCCAGCACTTCCTGTACCCCGTTGGGCAGGCGCAGCGCCTCCACTATGTTCTGGGCGATATTGAGGTCAGTAAGGAAATGCTGACCCAGGTGTTTCTTGGGCTGGACGGGCTTCACTGGTTTTGGTTTCCGTTTGTTAAGGCTATATTGCAGCTCAAAGATACACATCTTATGCGCACAGAACTGACCTACGCTGCAACATTACCCGCGAATACCAGCACCGCCGTACTGGTACCGGGCCGCGAGCATCTCCCCGAGGAACTTTTCTCCGCCGATGAGCTGACTTATATTCACCGCCAGCTGGAGCTGAAAAGCACCCTGGTGGGCATCAATAAATTCACGCACCAGCTGTACCTGGTTGTCACCGAGCCCAAACGCAAAGGCACCGAGACCCAGGAAGCCTTGCGCAAGGCCGGCAACGCCCTGCACCAGCGCCTGCAGGCCGACAAAGTGGACCACGTGGTGCTGCTGGACGGTGCCGACGGCGAGGCGTCCCTTTTTGTGGCCGAGGGCCTTGTCCTGAGCAACTATGCTTTCCAACGATACAAAACCCAGAAAGCCACCCCTCCTACCTTGCAGACGGTGACAATCACGGGCGTAGGCGTGTCGCAGACCCAGGTAACGGAACTGTCCCACCTTTTGGAGGCAGTCTACAGAACCCGCGACCTCATCAACACCCCGCCCAACATGCAGACTCCTACCCTGTTGAGCGAGCAGATCCAGGAGATGCTGGACGGTTCCGGGGTAGAGATGGAGGTGCTTGACCTGGTGCAGATCCAATCCCTGAAAATGGGTGGATTATTGAGCGTAAGCCAGGCTTCTGACGAGTCGCCTACCTTCAACATCCTGGAGTGGAAACCGGAGAACGCCACCAACGCCCAACCGGTGATCCTGGTGGGCAAAGGCGTAGTCTACGATACCGGCGGCCTGAGCCTCAAGCCCACGCCCAACTCCATGGATTACATGAAATCCGATATGTCCGGCGCCGCGGCCGTGGCCGGAACCCTGTACGCCCTGGCCCAGAACAAAGTACCGCTGCACGTGATCGGGTTAATCCCGGCCACCGATAACCTCATCAGCGGCAAAGGCTTCGCCCCGGGCGATGTGATCACCATGCACAGCGGCCATACCGTGGAAGTGCTGAACACCGATGCCGAAGGCCGCCTTATCCTAGCCGATGCCCTGCATTTTGCCAAACGCTACAACCCTGCTTTGGTGATTGACATTGCCACCCTCACCGGAGCCGCTGCCCGCGCCGTGGGCCGTGAGGGCATTGTGATGATGGGTACTGCCGATGATCTCATTAAAACAGACCTGAAACTGGCTGGCGAGGCAGCCCATGAACGCCTGGTGGAGTTGCCGCTTTGGGAAGAGTACCAGGAGCACCTGAAATCTGATATCGCGGACCTCAAGAACATCGGCGGAGCCGAAGCAGGCGCCATCTCGGCGGGCAAGTTCCTGGAGTTCTTCACCAATTACCCCTGGGTTCACCTGGACATCGCCGGCACGGCCTACCTACTGAGCCCAGACTCTTACCGCGGCAAACACGCCACGGGCAGCAGCGTTCGGTTGCTGTACCATTTCCTCACCTCACAAGCCACTGCTTTATAAATGGAGCAAAAGACCAAGCCCCGCATAGGGATTACCATAGGAGATATCAGCGGCATCGGGCCAGAAGTTGTACTGAAAACCCTTTCTGATAACCGGGTGCTGCATTACTGCACACCTATTATATATGGCACCGCCTCGGCGGTGAACAAGTACCGCAAGCTGCTAGGGCTTGAGAACTTCAATTTTCAGACCATCCAGGCTTTTGACCAGCTGCACCCTAAAAAGACCAGCGTGCTCAACTGCGTGGAGGAAGAGATTGACTTCACGCCTGGCACTCCTACGGCGGCCACTGGTGCATTGGCCCGCGCGGCGCTGCTGCGTGCCGCCCAGGACCTGAAAGACGGTCACATCCAGGCGGTAGTGACGGCCCCTATTGACAAAGACAACACCCAGGGAGAAGGCTTCGAGTTCCCAGGCCATACCGAGTTCTTCACTACCTACTTTGACGCGCCGGAGAGCCTTATGTTCCTCGTAGCAGATGGGTTCAGGGTGGCCACCGTGACCGGGCATTTACCTTTGAAGGAAGTCGCAAACCAGATTACCCCGGAACTGCTCATCCGCAAGCTCTCCATCCTGGACAACTCCCTGCGCCGGGACTTCGGCATCCAGAAACCCCGCATCGCGGTACTGGGCCTTAACCCACATGCTGGTGAGAACGGCCTGCTGGGCACCGAGGAAACGGAGATCGTGATACCGGTCATTGAGCAGCTGAAGAACAAAGGCAACCTGGTGTTCGGCCCCTTCCCCGCCGATGGCTTCTTCGGGACGCGCAGCTACCAGAAGTTTGATGCCACCTTGGCGCTTTACCATGACCAAGGGCTTATCCCGTTCAAGACGTTGGCCTTTGATCGCGGCGTGAACTTCACGGCCGGGTTGCCCATTGTGCGCACCTCCCCTGACCACGGCACCGCCTATGACATCGCCGGGCAGAACCGCGCTGATGAGACCTCGTTCCGCGAGGCCCTATTCGCCGCCATTGACATCCTGCGGGCCCGGTCCGGAGTGTAGGCACCTGTTTTATAAGAGAGACCAGAAAGCGTTTCGGGGCTGTTTTGCGTAAAGCAGCTCTGAAACGCTTTCTTGCAATGGGCCCAGAACAGCCTTTGAGGTTGGACCTTTACAGATAATGGCCGTATTACGGGAAGGAAGACCAGAAAACGACAGGTACCCAAAGGTATCTCGCTCACAATGAACTACTCCTGATTATGTGCTGTTTTCCCCAAGACACGCCGGAAAGGGCTATTTATTAACCAGTGCAAAAAAGGCATTTGTATTTTATAATTCAGATATTCTTGCTAATTTTGCGACTTGCAAAAAAAGAGGCAACGTGAAGGAGATTAAGAAATACGATATCAACCTTGTGAAGCTTGGCAACAAAAGCCACAGCTACGAGTTTGAGTTGGATGACCGCTTCTTTGAGTTGTTTGAGCAGGAATTGATCCTGGGCGGCAACTTGAAGGCAGAGGTGGTGCTGCATAAGTCGGAGCTTCTTTTGCAGTTCGATTTCCACATCAAAGGAACGGTTCGCCTGACCTGCGACCGGAGCTTGGAGGAATTTGAGCATCTGTTGGAAGTGGAGCAGACGCTGCTCGTGCGCTACGGCCCGGAAGACCTGGAACTGGATGTGAACGTGCTGCAGATTACCCCAGACACCCAGTACCTCAACATCGCCCAGCATTTGTATGATTACATTGGCCTGGCGATACCCATGAAGAAACTGGCCCCCAGGTTTATAGAAGAAGACCAGGAGCGCGAGGACGACCCAGAGGCAGAAGGCCTGCTGATCTACTCTACCGGCTCTGACGAAGACGATGAGGACGGCAATGATGACGATGACGAGGACGGTCCTGTAGACCCGCGCTTCGCCGCCCTTAAAAAGTTAAAATAAGTTTATAACCAATTTTGTAATAATTACCTGAGATGGCACATCCTAAGCGAAAAATCTCCAAAACCAGAAGAGATAAGAGAAGAACGCACGACAAAATCACTCCAAAAGCGATTTCTATCTGCCCTAACACCGGTGAGGTGCACCAATACCACAGAGCCTACGTAGTGGACGGCGACCTGTACCACAACGGAAAAGTGGCCATCAAAAATTATACCTCTGTTGCCTAGTAAAGCTTGCCTAGACAGGCTTTATTTTAGTTACTTGTAGGATAATTTACGAAACACGCTTTACATGAAAATAGCTCTGGATGCAATGGGTGGCGACTTCGCTCCCGAAGCAGTTGTAGAAGGCGCACTTTTAGCGGCTGAGACTTTGACGGATAAGGTTGAGATTTTCCTCATTGGAGACGAAGATATTATCCATTCACTCCTGCAAAAGCACGGCTACAAAGGTTCCAGAGTAAAGGTTGTTCACGCATCCCAGGTCATTGGGATGGGTGAACACCCTACCAAAGCCCTCACCCAGAAACCAGACTCCAGCATTGCGGTAGGTTACGGCATGCTGGCTTCCAAGAAGGTAGATGCATTCTGCAGCGCCGGAAATACCGGAGCCATGCTGGTGGGCGCCGTCTTCAGCGTGAAGCAGGTAGAAGGAATTTTAAGGCCAGCTTTGGCCAGCTTCGTGCCCAAACTCACGGGCGGGTACGGCGTCATGCTGGACGTAGGCGCCATTGCCGACTGCAAACCCGAGATTCTGGAGCAGTTTGGTGAAATTGGGTCTATCTGCGCAAAAAACCTCCTGGACATCAAGAAGCCCCGCGTGGGCCTCATGAACCTGGGCGAAGAGGAAGGCAAGGGCACCATGGTGACCCAACCCACTTACAAACTCCTCAAAGAAAACACCTCCATCAACTTTATCGGTAACATTGAAGGACGCGACCTGTTCAACGACAAGGCCGATGTCATTGTGTGTGACGGGTTCACCGGTAACGTTCTCCTCAAAATGGCAGAGTCTATTTTTGACATTCTGCAGGAGAAAAAAATCTCTGATCCATTTTTTGATCGCTTCAACTATGAGGCGGTAGGCGGCAGCCCCATCTTGGGCGTTAACGGTAACGCGGTCATTGGCCACGGCGTCTCCAGCCCTACCGCTATCTGCAATATGCTGCACCTGGCCAACAAAATGGCCGAGTCCCATATTTCGGAAAAATTCAAGAAACACTTTAGCGCCTAAGGTGCGCCCCTTCACCAGACTTTCCTTCAGAACGATATGAGCAAAATTACCGCCGCGATCACCGGTGTGAGCGGATATGCCCCCGAGTACGTGTTAACCAACCAGGAGTTGGAGACCATGGTAGAAACCAACGACGAATGGATTGTTAGCCGCACGGGAATCAAAGAAAGACGCATCCTGAAGGGCGAAGACCAGGGCACCTCGGCCATTGCTATTCCGGCGGTTCTGGACCTCCTTAAGAAAACCAACACCAAGCCAGAGGAAGTAGACCTGCTTATCTGCGCCACCACTACTCCAGACATGGTGTTCCCGGCTACGGCCAACATCATCTGCGCCGAGGTGGGTGCCGTGAACGCATTTGGCTATGACCTGCAGGCTGCCTGCTCCGGGTTCCTTTTCGCGCTGGCTACCGGTGCGCAGTTCGTGGAGACCGGCAAATACAAAAAAGTCATCATCGTGGGGGCCGATAAAATGTCGGCCATTGTGGACTACACAGACCGCGCCACCTGCATCATCTTCGGGGATGGCGGAGGAGCGGTGATGCTGGAGCCCAACACCGAAGGATTGGGTGTACAGGACAGCATCCTGAAGTCTGACGGAACCGGTGCTCAGTTCCTGCACATGAAAGCCGGTGGCTCCCGCCGCCCGGCCACCGCTGAGACCCTGGCCAGAAGAGAGCACTACGCTTTCCAGGAAGGCCAGCAGGTGTTCAAGTTCGCGGTGAAAGGCATGGCCGATGTGTCTGCCGAGATCATGGAGCGCAACAATCTCACCGCCGACGACATTGCCTGGCTGGTGCCCCACCAGGCCAACAAACGTATCATTGACGCCACTGCCAACCGCATGGGCGTAGGCTCTGAGAAAGTGATGCTCAACATCCAGAAATATGGCAATACCACCAGCGGCACCATTCCTTTGTGCCTGTGGGAGTATGAGAACCAACTCAAAAAGGGCGATAACGTGATTCTGGCCGCTTTTGGCGGTGGTTTCACCTGGGGATCTATTTACCTCAAGTGGGCTTATGACCCCAAGTAATCCCCTCGTTTTTAAGGCACTTTTCTAAAATAGATCAAAAAATTCGGCTATCTTTGGCCGAATTTTTTTATGTCCGGCCGGGAAAAACCCGCTGGCATCTTAAACCGAAACACACTACTAACTATGGCAACTACCGCTGATTTCCGCAACGGGCTTTGCATTGAATTTAACGGTGACCTCTGGCTCATCACTGAGTTTCAGCACGTGAAACCCGGCAAAGGTCCAGCCTTCGTGCGTACTAAACTAAAGAACATTAAAACCGGCAAAGTGGTGGACAACACCTTCACGGCCGGTGTGAAAGTAACCACGGCCCGCGTGGAGCAGCGCCCGCACCAGTTCATCTTCAAAGATGACTACGGCTACAACTTCATGGACATGAATACCTTTGAGCAGGTATCTCTGGACGAGAAGATGGTGCCCTTCGCTGACCTGATGAAAGAAGGCCAGGAAGTAACCATCCTGTTCCACGCTGAGACCGAAACTCCGCTCACTGCCGAACTTCCTACGTATGTAGAGCTCACAATTACGTATACAGAACCCGGCATCAAAGGAGACACCGCTACCAACGCCTCTAAACCAGCCACTGTAGAAACAGGTGCGACTATCTCGGTTCCCTTGTTTATTGGGCAAGACGAAAAAATCAAGGTAGACACGCGTACCTATACCTACGCCGAACGAGTAAAATAAAACTATGAAAGCAAAGGAAATCCAAGAACTGATTGATTTCATCGCGAAATCGGGCCTGAACAAAGTTGACATTGAGACAGAAGAGTTTAAAATCTCAGTAGAACGCGAGGCGAGCCAGAAAGTAAAATTTGTGCAAGGAGGTGCTCCCGCAGCCGCTCCGGCCCCTGCCCCGCACTTGCCTGCTCCTGCTCCGCTTCCAGCGGCCGCACCTGCTGCCCCCGCCGCTCCGGCTCAGCCCGCCGCAGATGACACGAGCAAATACATTACCATCAAAGCCCCTATGATCGGCACGCTGTACCGCTCTGCCAATCCAGAGTCTCCGGCGTTTGTGAACGTAGGTGACGAGGTGAAAAAAGGCCAGGTGATCTGTATCATTGAAGCCATGAAACTCTTCAACGAGATTGAATCTGAGGTTTCTGGCCGCATTGTAAAAGTACTGGTAGACAACGCCAGCCCGGTTGAGTACGACCAGCCGTTGTTCTTGGTAGATCCTAGCTAATGTGCTAATTCTTTAATGTGCTGATGTGCTGATTGAATGGTACGGACGGAATCCTTTAAGTTTGACTTAAACCTCCCTCCTTCCTTTGATTGGTTTATCAGCACATTATTTTTTGAGCCATTAGCACATTAGCACATTTATCCATTAGCACATTAAACTACATGTTCAAAAAAATACTGATTGCCAACCGTGGCGAGATTGCGCTGAGGGTTATCCGGACTTGTAAAGAAATGGGAATAAAAACGGTAGCTGTTTATTCTACCGCCGATAAGGAAAGCCTGCACGTGCGCTTCGCGGATGAAGCGGTGTGTATCGGGCCTGCTCCTTCTTCCCAGTCTTACCTCAACATCCCCAACCTGATCGCGGCCGCGGAGATTACCAACGCCGATGCTATTCACCCAGGCTACGGTTTCCTTTCTGAAAATGCCGAGTTTTCCAGAATCTGTGCCGAAAACGGTATCAAGTTCATCGGGGCCTCCCCGGAGATGATCAACTCCATGGGCGACAAGTCATCGGCGAAGGAGTTCATGAAGAAAGCCGGCGTGCCTACCATTCCTGGTTCAGACGGACTGTTGTCTTCTGCTGAGCAAGGCAAGAAACTGGCCGCTAAAATCAAATATCCGGTAATCATCAAAGCCACGGCGGGTGGCGGTGGACGCGGTATGCGGATCATCAAATCTGCCGATGAGTTTGACAAGGCCTGGAACGATGCCCGCCAGGAAGCCAAAGCCGCTTTCGGCAACGATGGCATGTACCTGGAGAAATTCGTGGAAGAGCCGCGCCATATTGAGATCCAGATTGTGGGTGACCAGTACGGGGCCGTTTGCCACCTGTCTGAGCGGGATTGCAGCATCCAGCGCCGTCACCAGAAACTGATTGAGGAAACCCCATCGCCGTTCATCTCTGACGAGTTGCGCGAAAGAATGGGTCAGGCCGCCATCGCCGGCGCCAAAGCCATCAACTACGAAGGCGTGGGTACCATTGAGTTCCTGGTTGACAAGCACAAGGATTTCTACTTCATGGAGATGAACACCCGTATTCAGGTGGAGCACCCCATCACCGAGGAAGTAGTGAACTATGACCTGATCAAGGAACAGATCAAGGTAGCCGCCGGTATTCCAATCTCTGGAAAGAACTACTATCCACAGATGCACGCTATTGAGTGCCGCATCAACGCCGAGGATCCTAAGGCAGGTTTCCGTCCTAGCCCGGGCAAGATCAACGTACTGCACATCCCAGGCGGTCACGGTGTACGTGTAGACACGCACGTGTATGCGGGTTACACCATCCCAGCCAACTATGACTCCATGATCGCGAAGCTGATCGTGAGTGCGCAGACACGGGAAGAAGCCATTGTGAAGATGAAGCGGGCATTGAGCGAGTTCGTGATTGAAGGCGTGAAAACCACCATTCCGTTCCACATAGCCATGATGGATGACAAGAACTTCAACGAAGGCGATTTCACCACCAGCTACCTGGACACCTACGATTTCGCTAACGTTTAGAAAGTACTTCACCAAAGTATAAAACAGAAAAGCAGCCTCACTTAGGCTGCTTTTCTGTTTTTAGGCCACCACTGTATAACGGTGCCACAATTGTAAGTCCTATAAAAAGGCCTCCCCTGCTTGTGCGCAGATGAGGCCTTTCTTTTGTTTCAGGGCTGTTTTTAAAATACGAGCCTCTAAACGTATTTATTTCCTTATTTTGCCAGGGCCTCTTTGGCTACCATCTTATCCAGTTCGTTGAACCATTCCTCTCCGTACTTCCGGATCAGGGGCTCGCGCAGGAACTTGTACACCGGCACGCCCAACTCCTGCCCGAAGGAACAGGCCGGGTTGCAGATTTCCCAGCGATCGTAGTTCAGCGCCTCAAAGCCATCGTACTTGGTGATTCTGATGGGGTACAGGTGGCAGGAAATGGGTTTCTTCCAGGAGATTTTCCCGTCAAGGTACGCCTGTTCAATCGCGCATTTGAGGGTGAAGTTATCATCGTAGATGGCATAGGCGCACTCCCGGTCCCCGATGGTAGGGGTGCTGTAGTCGCCTTCAAAGTCTTCCACAAACAGGCCTTGCTCATCCACCGCTTTAATGCCCTCCAGGGACATATAGGGTTTTACATGTTCGTAGGCTTCGGCTAAAATGGGCAGTTCGTCTTTATCAAGGGGGGCGCCCAGGTCACCTTCCACGCAGCAGGCGCCTTTGCACTTCTCCAGATTACAGACAAAGAACCTGTCTTTGAGGTCATCTGAGAGAACGGTATTTTGTAGTACAATCATGAGCTAATTCTTACAGCAGAAAGACAAAAGTACCGCTATTTAAGTTCGGGGGCAAAAAGGGAATAGGAATATTGAACCCCTGCCAGACAGCCGTTTCGGGCAAGTTTTCAAGTAAATAGGCCAAAAGCAGAATTGGCCCCTTCTTCCTGCCCATCCCTTAACCTAAATTTGAACTATTCAGGCGAATGAAAGGCAGCAAAAGATGGTGCAATACAGAAGAAAATACCCTTCTTTTTTACGGTTTTATTCCAATTCATTGAACAGGCTGATGGATTTCACAACGGGCATGACAATCATCTATCATTTAACTAAACTAAGATGATATTGTGGTTTAAAAGTGATAGATTGGGAATTCATATATAGATCCTTTTTGATGCCCCCTGTCTTACCGCATAAACTGAAGGTGAAGCTACTTCTTCTGGTGCTCCTTCTTTTCTCTGTTACCTTTCACGGATGGTCCCAAACTGCCCCTTCAGGCTACCCCACCCAGCCAAATCAAGCCAGTTACCCCATCAGCCTCTACCAGCAGGCCACCAAATCCGAGTCACACCTGTTGAACGGCCCTGAGTACGTGGATTACCGCAAGGTGAACCGCGTGGGGCACCAGTTCTTCCTGCAGGACCAGAAAGCCCCGGGCAGCGTGCTCTATGATGGCTCCTGGTACCATGACGTGCCCATGCTGCATGATCTGGTCCTGGACGAGTTGGTGATTGTCTCCAATGGCTTTTTGCTTCAGAAACTGATCAAAGAAAAGGTAGACGCCTTTATGTTGGGTCGGCATACGTTTGTGCGCTACACAGCACCAGACTCTGCCAGTGACCATTCCATGCCCACCGGTTTCTATGATGTGCTCTACGCCGGCAACACCCAATTGCTGGCCAAAAGGATAAAGCTGAAAACCTATGCCATTGAAGACATGAAAGAGGTGGAGCATTATGATGAAGAAGACAAATTCTTTGTGAAGAAGGGCGACGCCTATCACCAGGTCAGCAGCGGAAAGTCGGTGTACAAGGTATTTGGGGACCAGAAGAAAGAACTGAAGAAGTATGCCCGCGCCCGGAAACTCAACTTCCGTAAGGCACAGAAAGCCGCCTTGCTGGCCCTTGTGATGCAGTATGACGCCCTCCAGAAGTAACATGAAGCCCAATCCATTTTCCTTTGGCACCTTATCCCCCTCCTTTGCCGCAAATATGAATCACTTTTACCGCTTAGCTTTTTTACTTCTGGTACTGCTCTTCACCGGGAGAACGGTGTGTAGTGCCCAAACCAGCTCAGAAACGCTATTAACGCTAGACCTGAAACAGGCTCCTTTCCAGGATCTGATCAAGGCAGTGGAAGCCCAGAGCAAGTACCGCTTCTATTTTGAGCCGGCCGCGGTAGACAGCTTCACGGTTACGTTGCAGGCCTCGCAGAAGCCGCTGAAAAGCATCATGGAACAAGCGGTGGCCGGCACCAACCTTATGTTCGCGATCACGAACGAGGGTCATGTGCTCTTGACCCAAGGCAAAGAGTTTATAGCCAACTTGCCCGAGGACTTTTTCAGAAGGGATGTCTCACCTGGGAACGCAAGCCAAAGCCTGGCTTCTACTGGTGCCGGCAATAAGCCCTACGTAGCCGGGGAAACCACCCGGAAGAAAGCAGTATCAGAGGCCAAGCTCTATGAAATTGGGGTAAAACGCGAAAACTCCGCCGGAAACGCCAACCTGGCCGGTCACCTCCGCGACGCCAAATCCGGGGAGCCCATTATCGGGGCCTCGGTGTACATTCAGTCGCCGCTGCTGGCCACCACCTCTGACCAGTACGGTTATTTCTCCCTCACCCTGCCCGTGGGCCAGCACGAGTTGCTCATCAGGGGCATCGGGATCAAGAACTCCAAACGCCGCATTGCCCTTTATTCAGACGGCAAGCTGGACATTGAGGTGGAGGAAGACGTTCGGTCCTTGAAAGAAGTCTTGGTAGAGGCCGAGAAGGACCGCAACGTGGCCGGCATGCAGATGGGCATGGAGCGCCTGGATATGCGGGCGATCAAGCAGGTGCCCACCGCCTTCGGGGAGACCGATATCCTGCGGGTGGTACTCACGCTGCCGGGGGTAAAATCGGTGGGCGAAGGCAGTACCGGCATGAACGTGCGTGGCGGCTCCACCGATCAGAACCTCATCCTCTTCAACGATGCCACCGTCTACAACCCCTCGCACTTGTTCGGCTTCTTCTCGGCCTTCAACCCCGATATCGTGAAGGCGGTGGAACTGCACAAAAGCAATATCCCTGCCCGGTACGGCGGCCGCCTTTCCTCAGTGCTGGAAGTGACTACCCGCGACGGGAACAAGAAAAAGCTGGCTGGTTCCGGCGGCATCGGATTGCTCACCAGCCGCCTGACCTTGGAAGGCCCCATTAACAAAGACAAAACCTCGTTCCTGGTGGCGGGCCGCAGCACGTATTCAGACTGGCTTCTGAAGAAACTGCCGCAGGAGACATTCAAGAAAAGCTCGGCCTCCTTCTACGACCTCAACGCCCAGATCAGCCACGAGTTCGACAGCAAGAACACCCTGTATCTATCCGGGTACTTCAGTAAAGACAAGTTCAGGTTGGGCAGCGATTCGCTGTACAACTTTACCAACCGGAACGCCAGCGTGAAATGGAAGCATATCTTCCACAACAAACTCTACAGTGTGCTAACTGGCGCCTACAGCTACTATGGTTACGGGGTAAATGCCGAAAACAACCCGGTAAACGCCTCAGAAATGTCTTTCAACATGAACCAGGTGAACCTCCAGGCCGATTTCAACTACTTCCTGAATGGCAAACACACCGTGGATTTCGGGGCCAGTTCCATCCTCTACAACGTGTCGCCGGGCAGCCTCAAGCCGGTGGGCTCCGAATCTCTCATCATCCCTGATGTGCTGCAGCGGGAGAAAGCGCTGGAGAGCGCCGTTTACGTTTCTGACCAGATCGATATCTCCCCCCGGTTCTCGGTTTACTTAGGCCTTCGGTATTCCATGTTCAACGCCTTGGGGCCACGGGAAACTTACCTTTACGCGCCTAACGTGCCCAAAACGGAAAGCACCATCCTGGACACCCTTGCCTACAAGTCGGGTCAGTCCCTGGCCACCTATCACGGCCCTGAGTACCGGATCTCTGCCAGGTTTGGGCTTACGGACCATTCCTCGGTGAAGATGAGCTTCAACCGCATGCGCCAGTACATCCACATGCTCTCCAACACGGCCACCATGTCCCCCACCGATACCTGGAAACTGAGTGATGCCAACGTAAGGCCGCAGGTGGGCGACCAAATCTCACTGGGCTATTACCAGAACTTCAGGGCTAACACCGTGGAGTTCTCCGTGGAAGGTTACTACAAAAAGATGAAGGACTTCCTGGATTACCGCAACGGGGCCACCATCATCCTCAACCACCACATTGAGACCGATGTGGCCAATGCCGAGGGCAAAGCCTACGGTGTGGAAGTCATGCTGAAGAAACTTACCGGCAAGCTTAATGGCTGGGTGAGCTACACCTACTCGCGTACGCTGGTGCGCCTGAACAACCCGCAGGTGTCTGAGATCATCAACCAGGGCAAGTGGTACCCCAGCAACTTTGACAAACCCCATGATGTCACGCTTATCAGCAATTACCGATTCAGCCAGCGGTTCAGCACCTCATTGAACTTCACTTATAGCACCGGCCGACCCATCACCCTGCCCATCGCCAAGTATACTGATGGCAACGTACAACGCATCTTCTACTCAGACCGCAACCAGTACCGCGTGCCGGACTATTACCGCGTGGATTTCGCGATGAACATTGAGGGGAACCACAAGGTGAAGAAACTGGCCCACAGCTCCTGGACTTTGGCCGTGTACAACCTCACCGGCCGCAAGAACCCTTACTCGGTATACTTCCGGTCAGACAACGGAAAGATCAAAGGCTACAAACTCTCCATCTTCGGGCAGCCCATCCCCACCATTACCTATAACTTCAGATTCTAATGCGTTTTCATAAAATCAGACTCAAAACAGCTTTTTACCTGCTTTGCCTCCTTTTCCTGGCAGGCTGCGAGGAACCTTACACCCCCGAGGTGCTGGAAAGCTCCAATAACTTATTGGTGGTAAGCGGCTTTATCAACAGCAACGGCCCCACCACCATCCAACTTTCGCGCACCCAGAACTTGTCTGAATCCAGCGCTCCCCTCAAGGTGACCAATGCTACGGTGGCAGTGGAAGAAGAAAACGGTGAGAAATTCCCTCTGCTTGAAACCGCCGCCGGCACTTATTCCAGCAGCACCTTAAACCTGAACCCGGCCAGGAAGTTCCGGCTTTACATTAAAGCCGCCGGAAAAGAATACGCCTCTGACTATGTAGTGGTACAAATGACCCCTGCCATTGACGCCGTGACCTGGGAGGCTGCCTCAGACGGTTTGCAGATCAAGGTGAGTACCCATGATGCGCAGAACAGCACCCGCTACTACCGTTGGGAATACGAAGAAACCTGGGAGTACCAGGCTTTCTTCCACTCGGTGATTGAATACGTCAACAAAGAGTTCATTGACCGCACGCCCGATAAAATGATCAATCTTTGTTATCGCTTTAATAACTCCACCAGCATCCAGATCAGCAATACAGTAAAACTTAGCCAGGATGTGGTAAGTAACTTTCTTTTGGTGAAGGTACCCGCCAACTCTGACAAGCTGGACCGGAAATACAGCATACTGGTAAAGCAGTACGCCCAGACAAAAGAATCTTATGAGTACTGGGAAGCCCTTAAGAAAAACACCGAGAGTTTGGGCTCCCTGTTTGATCCGCTCCCTACTCAGCTTACCGGCAACATCCAGTGTCTTACTACGCCATCAGAACCTGTCATTGGGTTTATAAGCATCTCCTCTGTCACGGAGCAAAGGATTTTTGTCACCAATGCGGAGTTGCCCGGCAAGTGGCGCTCCCCCAGTCCCTATTGTACCTTTGATACCGTTCTAGTGGGCAAAGAAGCTGAGTATTTCTCTAGTGGTTCCAATGTTCCCATTGATCGCATATACTCCAACAACATGTCATTGATCGGGTATGCGGGAGCTTCTAAACCGTGCGTAGACTGCCGTGTTCTGGGCACCACCACTAAACCTGCTTATTGGGAATAAAGGATGGTCAGCATGAAATCACAAATGGAACATACACAACCTTTGCCGGGCGGCAGATCTAAGAAAAACTGTTTTAGCAACCCTTTTAAGATAACCGGCTATAAACTCCTTTTGTCCCTGGGGCTGCTGGGCCTCTCGGCAAGTCAGGGCATGGCCCAAACTCGATCTTTTCCCAGCCTGGTCGCCGAGTTTCAGGAACACGGCAGAAAATCCTTCCAGGAAAAGATCTTCCTGCACCTGGACCGGCCTGCCTACGCCGCAGGCGAAACCATATGGTTCAAGGTATACAACGTAGAGGGCATGCGGCACCAGCCGCTGGACCTGGGCAAAGTGGCCTACGTGGAAGTGCTTGATAATGCCCATAAGCCGGTGCTGCAGGGCAAAATCGCCCTGAGGGAAGGCGCCGGCAGCGGATCATTTGTGTTGCCGGTTACGCTGGAGGCAGGCCATTACACCGTGCGGGCCTATACCAACTGGATGAAGAACTTCAGCCCGGCCTTTTATTTCCAGCAGCCCGTCACCATCATTAACACCTTCCAGCCGCTGGGCCTGAAAACCGCCTCGGACACCGCTGCCTACGCCATCCAGTTTTTCCCCGAGGGCGGGAACCTGGTGCAGGGCCTGCCGGGCAAAGTAGCGTTCAAAGCCACCAACAGCAAAACCGGCAAAGGCGCTGCCTGCCAGGGCGAGGTGCTGGACCAAGCCGGGAAAGTAGTCGCCAGTTTCCAGCCCGGCCGGTTCGGGATAGGCAACTTCAGCTTCACGCCCTCGGACGCCGGGGAATACACAGCCGTGGTGAGGTTTGCCGGCGGGAAAACAATCCGGCAGAAATTGCCGCAAGTGCAGGAACAGGGCTATACACTACGGGTAGAGGAAAGCAGACTGGGCCAGCTGCAGATCACCGCCCAAAGCACCCAACCAGAGGCTGAACAGTTATATCTGTTGGGCCACACGCGCGGAACAGTTGCGGTAGCCGCCACGGCCACCCTGCAGAACGGCAAGGCTTCTTTTTCGGTGGTGAAAGATTCGATGGCCGCTGGCATCACGCATTTTACCCTGTTTAACGGCCAGCAGAAACCCGTAGCTGAGCGCCTTTTCTTTACTCGCCCCACCAAAGGCCTTGAGATTGAAACCGCGTTGGGCAAAAACCAGTTCGGACCGCGCGAGAAAGTCACGCTGGATTTACTTACCAAGACCACGTCCGGAAAGCCAACGGAAGCCAACCTCTCCCTGGCCGTCTTCCGGAATGACCGCCTGCAGGCCACTGACCCTGCCGATATCAAAGCCTACCTCTACCTGACCTCCGATCTGAAAGGCACGGTGGAGAACCCGGCGGCCTATTTCACAGAAAACGGCCCGCAGGCCGAGGAAGCCCTGGACAACCTGATGCTCACGCACGGCTGGAGCCGCTTTACCTGGGACGAGGTGCTGAATCCTAAAGCTGCCACTTACGCGTTTGTGCCGGAATTCGGCGGGCACCTGATCCGGGGCAAAGTCACCCATAGCGTCACTGGCGCACCAGCCAAGGACATCAGAACCTACCTGGCGGCGCCGGGCCGAAACGTGCGGTTCTACAGCAGTATCAGCGCCCAGGACGGCTCCGTATTGTTTGAGGCTAAGGACTTTTTCGGGCCCAAGGAAGTGGTGGTGCAGACCAACTGGCTCAAAGACAGCACCTACCATTTCCAGCTTTTGAACCCGTTTTCTGAAAAACACGCAGAAAACAATCTGCCCAACTTTGACTTGAGCGAGAACCTGGAAGAAGCCATCCTGCGGCGCCACCACGATGTACAAGCCCAGAATATTTACTTCGAGCGAAACCTGAACCGGTTCAGGGCCCCTGGCATTGACAGCATTTCCTTCTACGGCAAACCAGACCAGCAATTCCTGCTGGATGACTTCACGCGCTTCAAAGTGCTGGAGGAGGTGATGCGGGAGTACGTGCCCGGCGTGATGGTGCGCAAGCGCCGCAACGGGTTCCACTTTCTAGTGATGGATCTGCCCAATGACCGCTTTTTCCAGGAAGACCCGCTGGTACTGCTGGACGGCGTTCCGGTCTTCGACATAGACCAGATCATGGCCTTTGATCCGCTCAAGATCCGGAAACTGGAGGTGATGACGGGCAAATACTACAACGGCTCGCTGGTGTCCAGCGGCGTGGTGAGTTATACCACCTACAAAGGCGACCTGGCCGGTTTTCCGCTGGATACCCGTGCCCTGCTGCAGGAGTACGAGGGCCTGCAACTGCAGCGCGAGTTCTACGCCCCTACTTATGACACCGAGGAGCAGAAACTCAGCCGCCTGCCAGACTGGCGCTCCCTCCTGTTCTGGTCCCCGGACCTAACCACCGATGCCTCCGGCAAAACCTCCGCCAGTTTCTACACCGGTGACCAGGCGGGCACCTATACCGTGGTGGTACAGGGCCTCACCAAAGACGGATTGCCCGGCAGCAAGATGGTAACGTTTGAGGTGAAGAAACCTTTGTAGAGAATCGGCGCAGCCGTTTTGGGCAAGATATTCAGAAACCAGCCTCAAAACGAGGTCAGGAAATGCGACTTTATTCCGTAATTTTGTGTTCTCCCTGAAGAAAGAATAATTGTGAGCATGGATTACCTGAAACTCCTGAATGAGTCACAGCGAGCCGCTGTTTTAAATACCGAGGGCCCTTGTATGATTATAGCGGGTGCGGGCTCGGGCAAGACCCGGGTACTTACCTACCGCATCGCGCATTTGCTGGAGAAAGGCGTGGACCCGTTCAACATTCTCTCCCTCACCTTTACCAACAAGGCCGCCAAAGAGATGCGGGGCCGGATTGAGAAAGTGGTGGGCCCTGAGGCCAAGAACCTTTGGATGGGAACCTTCCACTCGGTTTTCTCGCGCATCCTGCGGGCCGAAGCCCAGAAAATAGGCTATCCCAGCCACTTCACCATCTATGACTCCGATGACTCCAAGACGCTCATCCGGAACATAGTGAAGGAGATGAACCTGGACGATAAGCTCTACAAGCCCAACATGGTGCTGGGGCGTATCTCCGCGGCCAAAAACAAACTGATCTCCGTGGCCCAGTACCTCAGAGACCCGGCCATCCAGGCGGATGACGAGGCCGCGCTGCGCCCCAAAATAGGTCAGATCTTCAAAACCTACGCCGAACGCTGCTTCAAGGCCGGCGCCATGGACTTTGACGATCTGCTCTTCAACACCAACGTGCTCTTCCGCGACCACGTGGATGTTCTGAACAAATACCAGCACATCTTCAAATACGTGATGGTGGATGAGTACCAGGATACGAACTATAGCCAGTACCTGATTACCCGCAAGCTCTCGGCCAAGGACCGTAACATCTGCGTGGTGGGTGATGATGCCCAGAGTATCTATGCCTTCCGCGGCGCGGATATCCAGAACATCCTCAACTTTGAGCGCGATTACCCAGAGCTAGAAGTGTTCAAACTGGAGCAGAACTACCGCTCTACCCAGCACATCGTGAAGGCGGCTAACTCTGTGATCAAGAACAACAAGGCGCAGCTGCGCAAGAGCGTGTTCTCTGAAAATGAGGAAGGTCAGCTGATTGACGTGATCAAGGCCAGCTCAGACAACGAGGAAGGCAAACTGGTGGCCCACGCCATCTTTGAGGAGAAGATGAACCAACACCTCTCCTACGAGGACTTCGCCATCCTTTACAGAACCAACGCCCAGTCCCGGGCCATGGAAGAGGCCCTGCGCAAGATGAACATCAAATACCGCATTGTGGGTGGTCTGTCGTTCTACCAGCGCAAGGAAATCAAGGACTTGATCTCGTACCTGCGTCTGGCCATCAACCATAATGATGAGCAGGCCCTGCGCCGCGTGATCAACTATCCCAAACGCGGCATTGGCGATACCACCATAGAGAAACTGATTGTCACGGCCAACGAGACCAACCACAGCATCTGGGAAGTGGTGAGCCACGCGAGCCAGTTGGTAGGCGGCAGAGCAGGCCAGGCCATTACTGATTTTGCCACCAAGATCAAGAGCTTCGCGGTCATTGCCCAGGAGAAAGATGCCTTTGAGGCGGCCACGTATATCGCTAAGCACTCGGGGCTGGTAGATGACCTGTACGCCGATAAATCGGTGGAAGGTTTGGCCCGCTACGAGAACATTCAGGAACTGCTGAACGCGATCAAGGAGTTCGTGGATGATCCCGAGAAAGAAGACAACTCCCTGGCCCTGTTCCTGCAGGACATCGCCCTGCTCACTGATACCGATACCAAAAAAGAAGAAGAAGGCGAGTACGTGACCATGATGACCATCCACTCGGCCAAAGGTCTGGAGTTTAGGAACGTGTTCATCGTGGGCATGGAGGAAAACCTGTTCCCGAGCCAGATGATGCTGCAGTCCCGCGCCGATCTGGAGGAGGAACGCCGTCTGTTTTACGTGGCCATCACCCGCGCCGAGAAAAAGCTGACCCTCTCCTACGCCACCAGCCGCTACCAGTGGGGGAACCTGCGGGCCGCCGAGAAAAGCCGGTTCATTGACGAGATTGACCCAACGTTCCTCAACTTCAAGTTTGGCGATGAGCGCGGTCCGTTTGAGAAAGTACTGCAGCGCAAAACGCCGGCGGCCCAGCTGATTTCCCCGGCCAAGAAACCGGCTGCGGCCCCGTCCTACAATCCGCCCGCCGACTTCACGCCTAGCGATACTTCCAACCTAACGGCCGGCATGCGCGTAGAGCACCCTAAATTCGGGTTCGGGACCGTCACCAAGATGGACACCCAGGGCAATTCCAATAAAGCCATCATTGAGTTTGAAGGCGTGGGTGAGAAAACCCTGCTCCTGAGCTTTGCCAAGCTGCGCATACATGCGTAGTTGTTAGTGATTCGTTTTTAGTTATTAGTCTTTGTAAGGTTATCATGCTGTTTTGGCTCCGTTTCAGGAAAACAGAGCCAAAACAGCATGATAACTACTTCATTTCCATAGCCTTTGAAACTACCTATTGCGGCCTTGCAAACACTAATCACGAATAACTAACAACGAACAACTAATTTTCCTAATTTTGACTTTGCAACACATTCCATTACATGGTAGCCAGTTCCACATTTAAACAAGAGCTCTTGCTGCGGGAGTACGGCCGCAACGTGCAGAACATTGTTCAGTACATCCTCACGGTAGAAGACCGGGGCAAACGTACGCAGTTGGCACAATTGCTCGTGAACCTTATGGGTCGGCTGAACCCTAACGTAAAGGACATTCAGGATGCCCAGCAGACGCTCTGGAACCACCTCTACGTGATGTCTGACGGCAAGCTGGACGTGGACGCGCCCTTTACCCTGAGCGCCATGGAATACCTCAATGACAAGCCGCAACGGGTAGATTATCCAGTGCAGAACCCCAGGTTCAAGCACTACGGCACCAACCTGGAGCGCCTCATTGACAAAGCCAAGCAAATCAGCGATCCGCAGGAGCGCGAGGCCGCCATCGTCTCCATCGGGAAATTAATGAAGGTGCTGTACCGCACCTATAACAAAGACAGCGTGACCGATGAGGTGATCCTGGAGAACCTCCGCGACCTGTCTAAAGGCGAACTGGATCTGGATCCTTCGCTCCTGGAAAAAGGAAATCTGTTTGAAAGTACCGTAAAGGCGCCGCAAGGCCCGGGTAACAACTACCAGAACAACAACCAGAAGTACAAGAACAACAACCAGAACAAGAATCAGAATCAGAACAGAAGTAAGAATAAATAAGAACGCATGGCTTCTTTTGAAGTAATAGGCGGCCGTACTCTACACGGCGAGATTATCCCACAGGGAGCAAAGAACGAGGCGTTGCAGATTCTGTGCGCTGTGCTTTTAACCGCTGAGCCGGTTATTATCTCCAATATTCCCAACATCAGGGATGTAAACAAGCTGATTGAGCTTTTAAGGGACATGGGCGTTCAGGTGGAGCAGACTGCGCCAGACACCTATATCTTCACGGCCGCAGACGTTATCCTTGATTATCTTACCACCGATAAATTCATTGAGCAGGCCCGCGCCATCCGTGGATCGGTGATGATCCTGGGTCCTATGCTGGCCCGTTACGGAGTAGCCAAACTGCCTAAACCGGGCGGGGATAAAATCGGTCGCCGCAGGTTGGACACGCATTTCCTGGCATTTGAGAAATTAGGTGCCAAGTTCACCTACGATGCCAATGACAGCTTCTACCACCTGGAAGGCAAAAACCTGAAAGGCACCTACATGCTGCTGGACGAAGCCTCGGTGACCGGAACCGCCAACATTGTAATGGCCGCCGTTTTAGCAGAGGGTATCACAACCATCTATAACGCCGCCTGTGAGCCTTACCTGCAGCAGCTTTGCAAAATGCTGAACCGCATGGGTGCCAAGATCAGCGGCATCGGGTCTAACCTGCTCATTATTGAGGGCGTGGAGAAACTGGGCGGCACCGAGCACCGCATGCTCCCAGACATGATCGAGATCGGATCTTTCATCGGCCTGGCCGGGATGACCGGTTCTGAGATCACCATCAAAGACGCGCAGATCCGTGAGCTGGGCTTAATCCCGGATACCTTCCGCCGGTTGGGCATCAAGATGGAATTTCACGGCGATGATATCTACATCCCGGCGCAGGACCATTACGAGATTGATACCTACATTGACGGCAGCATTCTGACGGTTTCTGACCACACTTGGCCAGGTTTCACTCCAGATTTGCTTAGCATCGCGCTGGTGGTGGCTACCCAAGCCAAAGGAACCGTGCTCATTCACCAGAAGATGTTTGAGAGCCGCCTGTTCTTCGTAGACAAACTCATTGACATGGGCGCGCAGATTATTCTCTGCGATCCGCACCGTGCCACCGTGATTGGCCATAACAGACAAGTATCCCTGCGCGGTATCTCTATGACTTCGCCTGATATCAGAGCCGGGGTAGCCCTGCTCATCGCCGCGCTTTCCGCCGAAGGCCGCAGCGTGATCCACAACATTGAGCAGATCGACCGCGGCTACCAGAACATTGACGGCCGTCTGAACGCCCTGGGCGCACAAATCAACCGTATCTAGTTCTTAAGCGGAGTTGTCCGTTTATAACCCATAAAGCAGAAAAGGAGCCTAAAACAGGTTCCTTTTCTGCTTTATGGGTTTTTTGGTTGTGGAGTTATTTGCTCAAGGATAGCTTGTAAAGCTCGTAAGCTGAATAACCCACACCCCTACCCCTCCGAGGAGGGGAATCTACTTTGAGCCACTTATACTAATAATAGGCGTCTTTTCAGATCTAAAAGATTGCAGTACTCACTTCCACATTATCCTATACTTCCTTCTTGGGTGGAAGTAGGCTTAACTTTTGCCCCTTTCCAAAACGATATTCAATATTTTTAGCACAATTTCCCAATTCCTATTTTAGGCATATTTCCTCCAAAACAGGCTTAAAACAGCCTACTGCTTCCGAATTCACATGAATTCCAGCTGGCTAAAAATGTTCGGCAAACGCTTAAGTTGGTCTTTATATTGTCCTGTTTTTGCGGGTTACCTTTTTGAGTCAGATAGGATTAAGGTGAAACCTAAGCGAATGAAACCTATGAAAACCAACCTCTCCCTCCTCTCTCTTCCCTTTTTAATTGCAGGTTCCGTGCTGTTCAGCGGGTGCGCGGCCAAAGAGTCTGCCTCGGTCATGGAGGATTCTGCGCAGCAGGCGACCACAGAAAGTACTCCGGTGACAGACAACGCAGCCAAAGACAAGGCAAAGTCTAAAACCCAGGACCACGTGATCCGGCAGGCCGAAGTGAAGTTCCAGGTGCAGGACCTATCAGCTAGTACGCAGCGGGTGGAGGCTAAGGTAGATGAAATGGATGCCACGCTCGCCAACACCACCCAACACCAGAGCGATGACGCCAAAACGACGGAGTTCGTCATTCGGGTGAAACCCGAGAACTTTAAACCGCTATTGCGGCAGCTGCAGAAAGAGAGCGTGGTGATAGATGAGCGCACCATCACCACTGAGGATGTAGGCATGGAGTACGTGGATCTAGAAGCCCGTAAGAAAGCGAAGTTGGCGGTGGAGCAGCGGTTCATGGGCTTGTTGAAGGAAGCCAAAAACATAAAGCAGATCCTGGAGGTGGAGCGTGAGATACAGCTTGTACGCGAAGAGATTGAAAGCACCGAGGCCCGCCTGCGTTACCTGCAGAACCAGACTTCATACAGCACCATCAAGCTTGCCATGTACCAGGTGATTCCTGTGCCGGTAGCCGTGGAGCCAAGCTTTGTGACCAGACTTGTGGAGGCCATGAACACGGGCTGGCAACTATGGCTCTCGCTGATTGTGGGTTTGTTCTACATCTGGCCGGTTTGGTGCGTAGTGCTCGGCATTTTCATCTTCCTCCGGAAGCGGAATCTGGCCTAGCCGTTTAGGTCCTGTTTCTAGCAAAAGACCGCCAAAACATAAACTAGCGGTCTTTTAGTTTTACAATGTAGAACAGGTTAAATTTAACTTTTAGTAGATGCAACTATCTGCCCGGGTAAAGGGTCATCTTGCTGAATAACCTGATCTAAAACTTACAACGGCATTTACCTTAACCCCACCCTCCATGAACAAGACTTTACTGAAAACATCTTTTCTGGCCATAGCAGGCTCCCTGCTGATGCTCACCAACGCCTGTGAGGGCCAGGATCCTAGCCCGGAAGACAATACGCCCAAAACCCGGCCGCTTACGGTCCAGGAATCCAAAACCGTGGCTGGTTCCAACGAGTTCGCCTTCAAATCCTTCGCGCAGATAAGCCAGCTGGAGGAAGGCAAAAACGTGTTCATCTCGCCACTGAGCCTGAGCATGGCCCTTAACATGACTTACAACGGCGCGGCCAACGGCACCAAAGAAGCCATGAAGCAAACCTTAGGCTTAGGGGATGCTTCAGACGAGGAGATCAACGCATCGTTCAAGAGCCTGGCTGAGCTGTTGGTGGGCATGGACAAGAAAGTGGAATTCACCTCGGCTAACTCCATTTGGCTGAACGATCATTTTGAGTTGCTGGCGCCTTTTGTGAGCACGAACCAGAATTACTTCCAGGCCACCGTGAAGCCGCTGGACTTCTCCTCACCCACCGCTAAAGACGAGATCAACAACTGGGTGAACGACAAGACAAAAGGCAAGATCAAAACCATTGTGGAGCAGATGACGCAAGATCATGTGCTCTTCCTCATTAATGCCATTTACTTCAAGGGAGCCTGGACTTACCAGTTCGACAAGCAACTCACCGCCCCAAGGCTGTTTAAGTTAGAGAATGGCGCCACGGTATCGCACCCGTTCATGACCCTACGCAAGGGCAAGTACCTCATGTACCGAGATGCGACTAAACAAGTCATTGACCTACCCTACGGCAACGGTCAATACAGCATGACCATGATTGTGCCCTCGGGCCAGCGCACGGTACAGGACCTTCTGCCGGAGTTGTCCCACGCCAATGTGACGCAATGGTTAGCCGAGGCAGATACTTCTTCCCTGGAGCTGAAAATGCCCAAATTCAAGCTGGAGCTGAAATATAGCGAAAACCTTGAGCAGGCTTTGAAAAACCTGGGCATGGCCGTGGCATTCAGCGACCAAGCCGATTTCAGCCGGATCAATGCCACCGGCAACCTCAGTATCTCCGAGGTGAACCACAAGACTTTTGTGGAAGTGAACGAAGAAGGCACCGAAGCCGCGGCGGCCACCTCGGTGGGGATTATGGTGACTTCGGTCCCGCTTTCTGTTATGATTGACAAACCGTTCGTGTTCCTTATCCGGGAAAAATCAACCAACGCCATCCTCTTCATCGGGAGACTCATGCAACCCCAGTAAGGCGCTTTGGCGAAAGCTAAAAATACAAACCCCGTTTAAAGGCCAATTTCCCGAAAATGGCCTTTAAACGGGGTTTGTATTTTTATAAGAGACTTACCAGTTAAAAGAAGCAAAGTCTAATCCGCAACTCACTCACTCACTCACTCACTCACTCACTCACTTCTTTCTCTCTGCGGCTGCCGCGGTAGAGTTCATATTTGAAGAGACGGCACTCAATGGGGCCGTTGTAGAGCGGGATGCGGCGGGATGGCTTTAACCCGATGTGCTTGGCGGCTTCCAGGTTACCGGTGAAGATGGCAGCGTCCCAATCCTGGAAGTTGGCTTTGAGGGTGTCGCCAATCATTTTGTAGAGGCCGTTGATCTCGCTTTCGTCACCAATCCGTTCGCCGTAGGGCGGGTTCATGACAATGATGCCTCTATCTGTTGGTTTCACCGCTTCCTTAAAATCTAATTCTTTGATGCGCACGAACTGGTCCAACTCAGCATACTCCAGGTTCTGGAAAGCGGCTTCCACAAAGTCGGGGTCCACGTCAGAGCCATAGATATCCACTTCCACCTCCAGGTCTTCTTTGGAGAGGGCATCCTGGTACACGCGTTTGTAGAGGTCGGCATCATAATCTGGCCAGCGCATGAAGCCGTAGTCGCGGCGGTACACGCCCGGCGCTATATTGTGGGCAATCATAGCCGCCTCGGCCAGAAACGTCCCGGAACCACACATGGGGTCATACAGCGGTGATCTTTTGTCCCATCCGCTCAACAGCAAAATGCCGGCGGCCAGTACCTCGTTCAGCGGGGCCACATTGGTCTGTTGGCGGTAACCCCGGCGGTGCAGTGAGTCGCCCGAGGAATCCAGGGCCAGGGACACGATGTTCTCGTGCATGTGCAGGTTGATCCGGACATCCGGGGTAGTCACATCAATGTTTGGACGCCGGCCGGTTTTCTCCCGGAATTGATCCACGATGGCATCTTTGGTCAGTTGAGACACATACAGCGAGTGCTCAAACGTGGAGCGCGATACCACCGCGTTGATGGCGAAGGTATCATTCAGGCTCATGTATCTGTCCCAGTCCAGTTCCCGCACCTTCAAATACAGCTCTTTCTCGTCACGGGCTTTGAACTGGGCAAAAGGCTTTAGAATTCTGATAGCAGTGCGGCAGCACAGGTTGGCCTGGTACATCAGGTATTGGTTTCCGCTGAAGGTTACCGCCCGCACGCCTGGTTTCACGTACTGCGCTCCCAGATCGCGGAGCTCCTGCGCCAGCACTTCTTCCAGACCCGCCAGGGTAGTTGCCGTCATATTGAAATTACCCGATGATTTTGCCTTGGCCATGTGCGGAGCGTTAAGTGATGCGTCTGTTTTACGAGGCCGCAATTTCGAAAAAAAAGCAGGGACAACCGCAGCTTTTACCGCAAGGACTAACTCTATTTGACTTTTTGAATACAATTAACCGTCTTCTGAGCCTGGCACGCGGAAAAAACATAAACTTTCGGGCTTGCGATGGTTTACCGCACAGAGATAATTCTTAATATTGATACTCGTGGAAAATTCTTCTAAACGTAGCTATGTCTAAAATAATGTCTTCGGCTTCTTCTCCTAGTCAGGTACAAGCCCCCCAAACAAACTACACCCGGGCTATGGCCATCATTGGGGCACTGTTCTTTGTGTTCGGGTTTGTGACCTGGCTCAACTCCGTCCTAATCCCCTACCTTAAGATCGCCTGTGAACTGACCAACTTTGAGGCTTACCTGGTGGCGTTCGCTTTTTACATCGCTTACCTGGTCATGGGGGTGCCGGCGGCCTGGCTTCTGAAGAAAACCGGCTACAAAAAAGGCATGTCGGTGGGTCTACTGATCATTGCAGCGGGAGCGCTGCTCTTTATACCGGCGGCCATGACGCGCACGTACGCGGTGTTCCTTTTGGGTCTGTTTGTGCAGGGAACCGGTTTAACGGTGCTGCAGGCGGCAGTGAACCCTTATATCTCCATCATCGGGCCACCCGAAAGTGCGGCCAAGAGAATCAGCATCATGGGAATATGCAACAAGATGGCAGGTTCCGCGGCCCCTTTTATCCTGGGTAGTATTGTGCTGGCCGGCGCCGATGAACTGGTAGCCAGCTTGGCCACGATGGATGCCGCGCAGAAAGCCGCCGAATTAGATGCACTTGCTTCACGCGTGATCACGCCTTACCTGGTAATCATGGCGGTGCTGGTCCTTTTATCAGTTTTCACCTACTTCTCAGGCCTACCAGAGGTAGATACCGACCAGGAAAGCGAGACGGTGGCCGCGGCCAACACCGGCAAAACCAGCGTGTTCCAGTTCCCGCACTTAGTAATCGGGGTAATCAGTTTGTTTCTTTACGTGGGCGTGGAAGTGATGGCCGGCGACACGGTCATAAGCTACGCTGCCAGCCAGGGCGTTCCGCTCTCCGATGCCTCGCAATACACTACTTACACTTTGTGGGCCATGATCACGGGTTATGTGATCGGGATCATCGCAATTCCTAAAATCATCAGCCAGCACAAGGCGCTGCAGATCTGCGCTGTTTTAGGGGTGATTTTCACGTTGATGGCCATTTTCACCGACGGCAATACCTCGGTACTCAGCATCTCTTTACTGGGTTTGGCGAACTCGCTGATGTGGCCTGCCATCTTCCCGCTGGCCATCGCTGATCTGGGCCGGTTTACCAAAATAGGTTCCTCGCTCCTGATCATGGGTATTGCCGGGGGCGCATTGCTGCCACTGCTGTACGGTTTTCTGGTAGACGTCCTGAACCCGCAGAGCGCCTACTGGATGATGGTCCCTTGCTACCTGTTCATCTGGTACTTCGCTGCTTTGGGTTATAAAATAAGAACCAGATAAGCTTATGGTCAATTTTAAGGCCGATTTTTAGAAATCAGCCTCAAAACAGGAAAGCCACCTCTATCCGGGGTGGCTTTTTGTTTACAGCCTCTTAGAGTAATATTTTGTATAGTTGCGTACTTTTGCCCTTTCACTCCACTTGCCACCCATGAAAATTGAACGCGACGCCTCGCTGCAGCCTTACAACACCTTCGGAATTGATGCCAAAGCCACCCTGCTGGCCGAGTTCGCCTCGGTGGATGAACTGCGGGAACTCCTCCAGAATTCCGAAGTACAGGTGTTGCCCAAACTGATTCTGGGCGGCGGCAGCAACGTGCTTTTCACCCAGAATGTGGAAGCAGCCGTTCTCCTGAACCGCATCAAAGGCATTACCCAAACCCCGGAAGAAGACGGGAAACACGTGCTGGTGACCTCGGGTAGCGGTGAGACCTGGCATGAACTGGTGCTGTACACGCTAGAGCATGACCTGGGCGGCATCGAGAACCTGTCGCTGATACCTGGTACGGTGGGCGCCGCTCCCCTGCAGAACATTGGGGCCTATGGTGTGGAGCTGAAAGACACCTTTGTTTCTCTGGAGGCACTGGAGATGGCTACCGGCAACGTGGTGACGTTCAACAAGGAGCAATGCGGTTTTGGGTACCGCGAGAGTGTGTTCAAGAAAGAAGCCAAAGGCCAGTACATTGTCACCTCAGTTACCCTCCGCCTCACGAAAGAGCATACCTTCAACACTTCCTATGGTGCCATCCAGGACACCTTAGCGCAGCAGCAGGTGAAGGAACTGAGTCTGAGAGCCATCAGCGAGGCCGTGTGCCACATTAGAAGAAGCAAGCTGCCAGATCCGGCCCAGATAGGGAACGCAGGCTCCTTCTTCAAAAACCCCGAGATTGCTTTGTCCATGTTTGAGATGCTGAAAGCGCAGTACCCCGGCATCCCGGGTTACCCGGTGAGCCCCGAGATAATGAAGGTTCCGGCAGGTTGGCTTATTGAGCAATGCGGCTGGAAAGGAAAGGTGCTGGGCAAACACGGCGTGCACAAAGACCAGGCGCTGGTGCTGGTGAATTACGGCGGCGCGGCCGGCAATGACGTGAAGGACCTGGCCTACGAGATCATCCAATCGGTGCAGGATAAATTCGGCATCACGCTCACCCCCGAGGTAAACATCATCTAAGGCTATCCGCCAGCACGCATGACCACCGCAGATTTCCAGGAGCTCCTGACCGAAGGCAAACCCAACAGTAAGGGTCGTGCCGATGAGGTTGCCCAAATCATCCTGCAGAACGGCGAAGAAACCCTGGCTGCTCTATGGCCCTGCCTGTACCACTCTGAATATGGTGTGCGGGCCCGGGCGGCACATGTGGTGGAAGCCGTCGCGAAAAAGCAACCCGGGTGGTTCAAGCCCTACCAAGAAGAAATCCTTGAGCGATTGGCCCTACCTGACCTGGACCCCGCTTTCAACTTTTTCATCCCTTCTTTACTGGGTCTGCTGCCCTGGTCTGATGAGGCCGTGCCCACCGTCTTGGATCGGCTGCAATACTGGCTCCGGCACCTGGACCACCAGTTTGTGAAAGTGTTCTGCCTGCAGTCCCTCACCGACCTTGCCCGGCAGCAGCCCTGGCTAAAGCAGGAGGTGGTGGAATTGGTGCACTACCACATGGCCAAGGGCGGCAAAGCCATTAACGCCAGAGGCCGGATGCTCCTGAAAACTCTGGCAAAACTATAAGACTTAGTATCCTGAAATAAAAAAGGGCCCGCGTTTCTGCAGGCCCTTTTTGTATGTACTTGATTTGAGGCTATTTTCTGGAAAACAGCCTTAAAACGATCTTACTTCAGCACGATGATGGAAACCCCGTCTCCACCGCGTTCTATGTGTTCATCGGCTACGCTGGCTACTTCGCGTAGGGTACGCACGTAATCCCGGATGATCTGCTTGAGAATACCGTTTCCGCGTCCGTGAATGATTTTCACCTCAGGCATGCCCAGCATGATGGCGTCATCCATGAAGTTCATTACGGTGGTAAGGGCTTCCTCGGCGCGTTGACCGCGAACGTCAAGCGTGTATTGGAAATCGGCCATGCGTTGGGTCACATCTAGTCCTTTGGAAGGCACGGTGGCCGTGGCCAGTTCCTTTTCCTTCTTGGCTTTCTCGCGCACAACGTTCGGGTCAGGGCGCTCCAGTTTCTCCAGCTTCACAATGGTTTTCAGTCCGCCGAAGCTCACTTCCGCCGTCTTCCCTTTGATGGCCAACAGCTCACCCACCGAGTCCTGCCCGATCAAGGCCACACGCTCACCTGGCTGCAGAGGTCCGGTTGGCACCGATCCGTTCCGTTTGAAGACCGGCTTCGGCTCGGGCGTGAGGGTCTCCTTGAACGTCTCCAGTTGCTGACGGGCCGCTTTGGTTTGTTCCTTGTCGGCCTGGCTTCGTTTGATCTGCTCAATGGTGCTCTCGATCTGCTGGTTCGCGTCTTTCAGGAGCAGCTTGGCCTGGCCTTTGGCGGTCCGGATGATGTCCTGCTTGCTTTCCTCCAAGTGCTGCTTGAGGGCAGTGTACTCATCTACCTGTTTCTGCAGTTTGCGCTCATGTTTGGCCACGGCCGCGTTTTTGCGTTCCAGGTCGGTTTTCTCCTGCTCCAGTTGCTCCAGCAGTTTGTCGTAGCGGATCTTCTCCTTCCCTACCAGCGTGCCGGCTTTGTCAATGATGTTCTTCGGCAAGCCGATTTTGCGGGCAATCTCCAGCGCAAAGGAAGAACCCGGTTTCCCGACCTCCAGTTGGTACAGCGGCTGCAACTCTGCGGGGTTATAGCGCATGGCTCCGTTAACGATGCCTTCGTTTTTCTCCGCGAAGTTCTTCAGGTTGGTGTAGTGGGTGGTGATCACGCCAAAGACCTTCTGCTGGTGCAGTTGCCCCAACACCGCCTCGGCAATGGCCCCGCCCAGCGCTGGCTCCGTCCCGGTACCGAACTCGTCGATCAAGACCAGGGATTTTTTATCTGCCAGCAGCACAAACTGCTTCATGTTCTGCAGGTGAGAGCTGTAGGTACTCAGGTCGTTCTCAATGGATTGCTCATCGCCCATGTCCAGGAAAATATCCCCGAACAGACCAGCCTCAGAACCCTCGTCCACCGGAATCAACAGACCGCACTGCAGCATGTACTGCAACAAACCAGCGGTTTTCATGGCCACCGATTTACCCCCGGCGTTAGGTCCGGAGATCAGCAGGATGCGCTGTTCCTGGTCCAGGTCCAGCGACAAAGGCACGGCTTTCTTGCCTTGCGCCTGCAAGGTCAGGTGCAAAATGGGGTGACGCGCGTTCCTCCACTTCATCACCGGGCGCTTGTGTAATTCCGGCATAATGGCACCTAGCTTGTTCGCAACCACCGATTTAGCTCGGATGAAGTCCAGGAGCGCCAGGAACTGGTAAGCCTTGCGTAGCGCCGGCAAGTGGTGACGCACCTGATTGGTAACGGCCGTCAACAGCCTGATCAGCTCGCGATGGTAAGCATTCTCCAGGTCTTTGATGTCGTTGTTGAGTTCAAAAACGCTCTCGGGCTCCAGGTATACGGTCTGCCCGGTAGCCGATTCATCGTGGATTAGGCCCTTGATGCGGCGCTTGTACTCGGCAATCACCGGAATCACCAGACGACCGCCGCGGATGGTTGGCTCAGCATCGCCGGGGGTCCAGCCTTCGTTTTTGGCGTGGCGCAGGATACTGCTGATGGTTTTCCGGAGTTGGGTCTGTTGCCCAATCAGGTCTCGTTTCACGCGCTGCAGTTCCGGCGAGGCATCGTCTTTCACGTTGCCGTTATCGTCAACCAGTTTCTCCAACGCAGCCACCAGTTGGCGGTCTACTTCTACCCCAATGGTAAGGGCTTTCAGGGCCGGGTACTCGCCTTCCTCAGACTCCACGAAGAAGCCCAAAGCCTGACGGATGGCCCGCAAGGACATCTTCACCTCAAACACGCCGCGCACCTCCAGGAAAGCTCCTTCCAAGGCGGCGCGGTTCAAGTGCTCGGTAACGTCAAAATAATAGCTGGAGGGGAAATCCTCGCCGGAGCGCAGGATGTTGGCAAACTCGTGGGTTTGCTGCAACAAACGCTGAACTAGGTCAAAGCGGTCCAGGAAAGAAACCCGTTCCACGAATTTCCGCCCCAATGGGCTTAAACAGGCCTCAGACAACATCTCTCTGATCTGGGTGAAGCCTATCTTCTGTTCAAAATTTGATGGATATATCAAGTCTTTGTTTTTTCTAGTTTTATTTCGTTTCAAGCCCGCTTTTGCAAAAATAACTTAAATACGGGATTGGTCAGGATTATAGAACATAGTCTGGGCATTCTATGTTCCTCGTGGGTATAAAGATTTACAAGAGGGAAACGTATTTAACATATTTTTTAAGACAAAGACATAAGTAGTACTTTGCCCTTGGCCCTTCATTGGGCATTGTGCTTGTTGGTGATAACACCAACAAGGGCGAACGAAGGTGTATTGCTTTCTCTCCAATGACGTAGATGCTTCTATTTAATAGAGAGCCTCCCTCCCCTCTTTGTCATCCTGAAAGGACCTTGTGAGCGGACTGCTAAAGCAGTGGCTCCAAGCCTTTCTAGTTCGCCCACAAGATCTTTCCAAGATGACAAATTGAGAAAAAAGCAAAACCTCAGAACTTCTCCTCAATGCCTAACCCAAATAAGGCATAGTCATACTTTACCGGATCTGCGGGGTCAAACTGGCGGAGGTTTTGGGTGAGTTCCTCGGCCATGGCCCAGTCTGATTGGGTGCGTTGGATCAAACCCAATCGGCGGGAGACGCGCTGCACGTGCACATCGCAGGGACAAACCAGGTCCGCGGGCGACATGCGCTGCCATATCCCGAAATCAACGCCCTGGTCATCCTGCCGCACCATCCACCGCAGGTACATGTTGATGCGTTTACAGGCTGATTTTTTAGCGGGTGTGCTAATGTGCTTGCGGGTGCGGTGCGGGGCCTCAGGTAAGGAGAACACCAGGCTGTAGAAGTGCTCCAGACGGGCTTTCTGAGAGTGAATCGGTGTTTCGCCATTACCCAGAAAGGCTTTCTCCAGGCTGTCGTGCTGCTCATAGAACCAGCGGAAGAAGTACACCAGGTATAGCAGATCGGTGTCGTTGAAGGTGCGGTGCTTGAACCCGAGGAGGTTCTTCAGGTCCTCATCCTGGTGTTGGGTGATGAACTGGTACGGAACGTTGTCCATGCGCTGTAACAGTTCCCGGCACTTGTTGATGATGGTCTTCCGCTGGCCCCAGGCCAGAATGGACGCAAAGAACCCGGCGATCTCAATGTCCTGCTTCTGGGTGAACAGGTGCGGAATAGACACCGGGTCGTGCGGGATGAAGTCTGGGGTGTTGTATTTCCGGTAACGGTCTTCCAGCAGGTTTTCCAGTTGCGCGAACGAGTAAGACATTGAATTAATTAGGAATGGGGAATTAAGAATTAGGAATAAGGGACAAGTCCCGAAGAAGATCTACAGCTTTTGCCGAAGACAAGTTGAACTCACTGGGCCACCTCTCCCCTGATCTGCTTCCGGCCTGTTTTCAGGAAATAAGCTTAAAAACAGAAGAGGCAAAAGACGGGCCGTAGTGGCTTCCGTTTTTTGCCTCTTCTGAAAAAATGAGGTTATAATCGCTTAAGGCATGTAGGATACTTCTACCCGGAAGCGTTTGTCAACGGCGCCAATTTGCTGGCAGGCTTTTCTGGAAAGCTTCACCACCACTTTGTCGTTATCACCGGTAGCGGGCAGTTTACCAATTACGCGCACGTACACGGTTTGGTCATTCATCGGGTTTTTCACCGCCATGATGGTGCCTACCGGGGCCGACTTGTGCAAGGCCAGGAATTTGTTCGCATCGGTGCGGGTTTCAATCTGCTCGGCCATGCCACTCTCGTTCACCCTTGAAACATACTCAGAAGTCTTAGAGGCCGGTTTGTCGTCATCGGCATCAGCTTTGTCGGCTTTTTCTGCTTTATCTGCCTTAGCAGAGGCGGCATTGGTGGTTCTGGATGAAGTGGCAACCGGAGTGGCCGGGCTGGCAGCCGGCGTGTTGGAGGCCTGCTTAGGCGTGGTAACTACGTCATCAGACTCAGGCACGTACACTTTGGCGTTGGCAGCAGCAGCGGCCGGGGCTTTTTCACCGGTGCCTACAATGAGTTTCTGGCCCACTTTCACGGTTGAGGCAGTGAGCTTGTTCCACTTTTTGATGTCATCAATGCTTACCTGGTGCTGGTTGGCAATGGAGAACATGGTCTGGCGGGCCTGCACCGTATGGATTTTGTTTCCTTTGGCATCTACCTCGTAGGTGCGGTTTGCGGCCGGGCTGGCTGCGGTCTCCGCCTGTTTGCTGGAGGCGGTGGTGGAATTAGAAGCAGAAGCAGAGCTGCCACCTTCAATGGGAATAAGAACCGTTTGGCCCACAATCAGGGCTTTGTTCACGTTCTTGTTAGCGGCTACAATTTTGTCAACGGCTACCGCGTACTTGCGGGCCAGGCCGTAAAGGGTTTCGCCGGGTGTTACTTTATGGGTGATGTAGGTTTTTCCGTTCTGGACCTTCACCCCGGTTGAATCACGCAGGAACAACGTCTCTGCGGAGGCAGCGCCGTATGATACCATGAGGCATCCCAGAACAAACACAAACTTCTTTAACATGGACTCTACTTCGTTTAATCAATTACAAACATAGGGGGAGTTCAAAACTTGCCTATTTCAGAGGTTTTCTGCCCCAGAGAATACTTTTCCCTAATTCAGAAAGGCGGCTCCTGGTTCCAAAGCAGCACCAGAAGGCTTAAACAACCCCGCTGAATCTGCTAAGAGGGTGTAAGTTACCAAAAAAACCGAAAACCTTCTGCCTTCCTTTCCCGTTTAGAGCTCCTCCCAAACTGCCTTCCTCCGGCTCAGCGGGCGGAAGGCAGCCTTTCTTATAACTGATTTTCTCCCTAAAACTGATATACCACCTTAAATTCCTCGTTCAATTTAAGCGCAGCCTCAAATTTGTTGCCAGTCTTGGGCGAGGTGAAGCCTTTGATCTTACCGGTCTTTCCTTTCAGGATCAATGCCTGGATCTGGCTTTCAGATAAGGTCTTCCCGTGCAGCTCAAATGGCACCATGAACTGGCAACCTTCCCTGAATCGGCTGCACCCGTAGGCGGTCTTTCCTTTGAGCATCTGCCCCTGGCTGCATTTGGGGCAGATCATGACCACGGGCTTCTGTTCCTTGGCCTGGGCTTTCTCCAGTTGCAGTTCATGGGTGGGCGACAACATAAAGGCGGCGTCAAACTTCTCGCCGGAGGCCTCGTCCACGAAGCCTTTCACCACTGTGCTCTTGCCTTTCTTCAAGAGCGCCTGCACCTGTTTCTCGCCCAGCGGCTTGCCCTGGAAGGTCATGGGCAACCTGAACGTGCAGCCTTCCCTAAAGCGTGCGCAGCCGTAGGCCTGGCTCCCCTTCAGGATGGAACCGGTGCCGCAGGCCGGGCAAGTACCTAATCCACCCGCGGGCGATGGGACGTTTTTGGCCTCTTTTTTGGATTTCGGCTCTTTTTTGGCGGGCTCTTTCTCCTGGGTTTTGGCGGCAGCAGTTCCAGCGGGTTGCAGGGTCACGGTTTTGTTGTCCTGCTTTACCTCCTGCACCATTTCCCACACCAGGCCCTTGAGTTCGCGCAGGAAATCATCGGCGGAGAACTCGCCGCCTTCAATCTGCCGCAGTTTCTTCTCCCACTGCCCCGTCATCTCCGCAGATTTGAGCGTAGGGTTCTTGATGACCTGGATCAGGTCAATGCCCATCTGGGTAGGCAGAATTTTCTTTTTCTCCTTCCGGATGTAGTTGCGCTTGAACAGCGTCTCAATAATAGCCGCCCGGGTGGAGGGCCTTCCAATTCCGTTTTCTTTCAGCGCTTCTTTCAGTTCATCGTCCTCCACCTGCTTGCCGGCGGTTTCCATGGAGCGCAAGAGCGTGGCCTCGGTGAAGTCCTTAGGCGGGCTGGTGGATTTACGCTCCAGCAAAGGCTCGTGCGGGCCGCGCTCGCCGGCATCAAAGTGCGGCAGCACAGCCAGGTCCTCTTCTTTCTCCTCGCCTTCGGCGGATGGTTTTCCGGCCGGTTTGGGGGCCGCTGGGTTTTCCTCGGGCCCGTAGACCACGCGCCAACCGGGCTCTAGGATCTGCTTTCCCTTGGCCCGGAACGCGTGCTGCGCCGCCTCGCCGTTCACCACCGTGTTGCTCACGATACAGTCTGGGTAGAACGCCGCAATGAACCGTTTGGCCACCACATCGAAGACCTTGGCCTCGGTCCCGAACAGCCCCCTGGCCTCTGAGCCCGTAGGAATAATGGCGTGGTGATCAGTGACCTTGTTGTTGTTGAAGACCTTCGCCGACTTCCTGATTTTCTTGCCCAGGAGTTCCTGTGTGAGGTGCTGGTACCCGGTGAGGCCGCTCAGGATACTGGGAATCTTGGGGTAAATATCATCGGGCAGGAAAGTCGTATCCACGCGCGGGTAACTGACTACCTTTTTCTCGTAAAGGCTCTGTACCGTCTTGAGCGTCTCATCCGCTGACATCCCAAACTTGTTGTTGCACTCCACCTGCAGCGAGGTCAGGTCAAAAAGTCTGGGCGCACTCTCGGTGCCCTTCTTCGTCTCCACATCCTTGATCTCGAACTCGGCGGGCCTGATCTGCTCCAAAATGGCCTGCGCTTTGGCCTCGTCTTTGAAACGGCCCGAAGTGCTGCTGAAGGTGACCTCGCGGTACACGGTCTTCAGCTCCCAGAACGGCTCAGACTTGAAGTTCTGGATTTCCAGGTGACGGTGCACAATCATGGCCAGGGTAGGCGTCTGCACGCGGCCTAATGACAGCAGTTGCCGTCCCTGCGCGTACTTCACGGTGAACAAGCGGGTGGCGTTGATGCCCAAAAGCCAGTCACCGATAGCGCGGCTCTTGCCAGCCTGGTACAGCTGGTCAAACTCCTTGCCGTCGCGTAGCTTGGCAAAGCCTTGCCGGATGGCTTCCTCGGTCAAAGAAGAAATCCAGAGGCGTTTGAAGGGCTTGCGGTATTTGGCCTGGTGCAGAACCCAGCGCTGGATCACCTCCCCTTCCTGGCCGGCATCGCCGCAGTTGATCACCTCCTCGGCATTTTCCAGCAAAGTCTGGATGATCTTGAACTGCTGTTCTACCCCTTTGTTGCTGATGAGTTTGATGTCAAAACGGTCCGGCACCAGGGGCAGGTCCGGTAGGTACCAGCGCTTCCAGTTGGGGTTGTAGTCATCGGGTTCGCAGAGCTGGCAGAAGTGCCCGAAGGTCCACGTGACCTGGTACCCATTGCCCTCAAAATAGCCGTTCATCTTGGTCTTGGCACCAATCACATGGGCGATTTCACGGGCTACACTGGGTTTTTCGGCGATGCAGAGTTTCAAGGCTATTTATAGGAAAACGGGTCAAAAACAGACCACAAAGGTACAAAATTTAGGGCCTTAACCCAATTCCGAAGCTTGAACGCGCATATATCACTTTACCTATATATTGGAAATTTTGCAGCACTACATCGATTTTCTTTACCATTTATTTATCAATCAGTTACCCCACTTGAAAGCCCTTACATCCGTTAGGTTTTTACACCGCATTTTGGGATTTATACTAAACAAGGCCAAAATGGACTCGTATACATTAATCGGTGCCCCCTGGGGCATCATATGAATCCATCATTCACCTTAAACTATAAACAACTATGAGAAATCACGGAATGGGGTACGATGCGTTTAACTCGTATCGCTCTGGAAATGAGAACACCAGTCGTAGTGAGTGGGGCAGCTTAGGCAACCGCACAGAGGGACAAGGAAATAAAGACTATCAATCTTACGGCGGTAGCATGAACCGCGGCAATACCGGAGACCGCGGTGAAAGCAATTTCACCAGCCAAGGCGGCTCTATCTACAGTGGCCACCAAGGCGACAGACAAGAAAACCATTACAGCAGCCAAGGCTCTAACTACGGCGGAAACCAATACCGCACTGGAAACCAAAGCGACCAAAACAGAGGCGGAATGGGTGGCCAGCACGGCAATACCAGCGGCTGGAGCGGACACTCCATGCAAAGCGGCAATATGCAGGGCTCCTCCATGCAAAACCGGGGCGGCTCTAACCAGGGCAGCTACGGCTCTTCTATGGGTAGCGGCTCTAACTACGGTTACGGTTCCTCAATGGGCAACCAAAGCAGCATGAACCAAGGCGGATACGGCTCAGGATCTAGCCAAGGCTCTTCCGGCAACTACGGCTCTTCAAACTACGGATCACGCGGTGGCTCTAACTACGGCCAAAGCGGATCTTCCAACACCGGCGGCTCTTCTCGTGATATGGGAACATACGGCGGCGCCCGTTCTGGCTATGCCGGTTCTTCTTCCGGGCACTCCATGGGAGGCGCCATGGACAGAGGAAACGCCTACAGCAACTATGGCAGCTCTAATGACTTCAGAGGCTCAGGTTCTGGCTACGGCTCATCAAACTACGGGAGCCAAGGCGGACAACAGTCTGGATCCAGCAACTACGGCGGGTCTTTTGGACACAGCGGGTCTTCGTATGGGGGCAATACTGAATCTAATTACGGGCAGTCTTCCAGAGGCGGTTCTGGATATGGAATGAGCAGCGGCTCAGGCATGGGCTCTTCTTCTGGCATGAACAGAGGCTCCAACTCCTGGGACCGGGACAATGACCGTCACTCCAGCGGAACCTCCAACATGTACGGCACCAACAACCAAAGCAACTACCGCAGCGGAAGCAGTGGCAGCAGCTGGATGAACGATGATGACCATGATCATGCCCGTTTCAGCCACGGAAACGCCAACGAAAACCGTTACTCAGATGACTACAGCCATCCGTCTAACATGAACCGCGGCAGAGACTATGATCAGGATAGATATCAGAACCGCCGCAATGACGACAATGACGACAACCAGGGCGAAGGCTTCTTTGAAAGAATAGGCCACGGTATTAAAGATGCCTGGAACAGCATTGCCGGTGACGACGATGACAATGACAACAACCGCAGAAACTCTGCCGGTGGACCTCCTTACAACTACGGCGCAGGATCTAACAACGCCGGGTGGTAAACCACCGCTTTGAATAAGTGATTTAAAAAGAAAGCCCCGTCAATATGGCGGGGCTTTCTTGCTCAACACTAAAACAGTTATAGGAACAATTAATCTGGGGATATGCGATGGGTTACGTCCACTAATGCATGTCCATGGTTTTCACCCCAGGTATGTCGCGCAGCGTAAGCCGGATGTCTTTTTCGTGGGCAACGGTTCTGAAATTCTGGATGGCTTCCAGTACATCGTAGTCAATGTAGGTAGACTGAGAACCGTCAATCAATACTTCGCTGTTCTCCGGCAGATGGTCCAGGGTAAGGGCCACACTGGCTTTGTTCAGGAAAGAAACGTTCTCGCTAAGTTTGATATGGATTTTCTCCTGGCCGTTGTGGTTCTCGCGCTTGAAGAAGTAAGGCGATTTGTAGTTGGCCTTAAGGATGTAGAAGACCCCTACCACCAAACCAATGCTGATACCTTTCAGAAGGTCAGTGAACAGGATGGCCACAATGGTGATGATGAACGGCAGGAACTGGTCCATGCCTAATTTCCACTGCGTTTTGTAAAGAACCGGTTTGGTGAGTTTAAAACCTACCATGAGCAATACGGCAGCCAGGGCAGCCAAAGGAACCAAGCCCAGCACATTGGTCAGGAACAGAATGCTCAGCAGCAGGAACACCCCGTGGAAGAAGCTGGACAGTTTTGACTCACCTCCGGCGTTTACGTTAGCGGAGCTACGCACAATCACCGCGGTAAGCGGAATACCGCCAATAAGACCACTGATCATGTTACCAACACCCTGAGCCTTCAGCTCACGGTTGGTGGGGGTGCGGCGCTTATGCGGATCAAGTTTATCAACGGCCTCTACACTCAGCAAGCTTTCTAAACTGGCTACAATGGCCAGGGTAATGGCAACCACCCAAACGTTGGCGTTGGTGATGGCGGCCCACTCAGGGAAACGCAATTCATTCAAAAGAGAAGCCGGACCAGAGATTTCCGGCAGGTTCACCAGGTGCGAGTCTGCGATGGCCAAAGCAGGGAAAGAGTTCTGGAACAGCAGGAACAAGCCAATGGAAACAAGTACCGCAATAAGGGCCCCTGGAATCAGCTTGAAAATGGCAATTCGCTGCATAAACGGACGCTCCCACAGAATAAGAATGGCCAGAGAGACCATACCCACAATCAGGGACCCTAGCTGTAGTTTGTTACTGAAAGCGTAGCTAATCTCAGAGAAGGTATTGCGCCCATCAGATTGGAAGAAGTCAAGGTCACCCAGGAAATCATTGTCAGCGCCCAGGAAGTGGGGAATTTGCTTGAGTATGAGGATAAGCCCGATAGCGGCCAGCATTCCTTTGATTACCGATGATGGGAAGTAAAGCCCAATGATACCGGCTTTCAGGAAGCCCAGGATCACCTGGAACACCCCGCTCAGCACCACGGCCAGGAGAAATACCTCAAAACTCCCCAGGCTCTGTATTCCGTTCAGTACGATAACCGTCAAACCCGCGGCCGGACCGCTCACGCTCAACTGTGACCCGCTCACCCACGAAACCACCAAACCACCCGTAACCCCGGCAATCAGACCAGCGAAAAGTGGTGCCCCGGAGGCCAGGGAAATACCCAAGCATAGCGGCAACGCTACCAAAAACACCACTAGTCCCGCAGATAGGTCTTTCCCTACCGTACTAAATAATCCTCGCTCTTTCATAATTCCTGTTCCTTGCGCCAAATTGCAATTCTGGCAAGCCAATAACCCTTTTAGTGTAATCTATCCTACAAAAGTCATTGAATGAAATTAAGACCGAATTAAAACGAGATTAAAAATTGATTAAAATGAAAATACAGGGATTAAGCACTCTTGGTACCTTTTAGCCCAAAATCAGCTGTTTTGAAGCCTTTTCTAACAAAACATGCTTAAAACATAGCCTTAAAGCAGGTTAAAAATTTTCTTAAGTTCACCTTAGAAATCACCTGAACATGAAAAAACCGTTTAAGGGCCAGATTGTAAAATATGGTCCCTAAACGGTTTGCTTACTCAGGAAAATGCCAGCGGCATTGAGCACCAATAGACTAGTAGAGGCTGCTTAAATCTTGAAGACCTCGTAGAGTTTTGGGAGGGTGATGGTGACTTCGGTGCCCTGATTCAGCTGGGAGTACACCGCAATGGAACCCCGGTGCAGCTGAATGATCTTCTCCGCCAACGGCAACCCGATGCCGTGGCCGGAGATATCGCGCACGCTTTCGGCCCGGAAAAAAGGCACGAACACCTTGCGTACGTCTTCCGGCGCCATGCCTATCCCCCGGTCGCGCACCCGCAAAATCAGATCCTTCGGCTTCACCTCAATGGAGGCCGATATGGTTTTATTCGCACCTGAGAACTTGCCGGCGTTCTCCAGCACGTTCACCGTGGCAATGAGCAGCAGCGCCTCGTTGCCTTTAATGATGAGTTCGTTTTCGTCTTCGGGCATATCCAGGAACTCTACCTCTACCACCATGGTGGGCTGGCGCTTGCGGGCCTCGCCGCAGGCTTGCCACACCAGTTCGTCCAGCCGCAACTCACTCATCTGTATCTTGGAAGAGTCTGTGCTGGCCTGCACCATCTGCAGCAATCCGTTGGAGAGCTGGGTCAGCAGTTGGGCATCTTCCAAGATAGATTGCAGCACCCGCTCATACTCCTCCGGCTGGCGCTTGTTCATGAGGGCTACCTGCAACTCACCAATCATGGCGGTGAGCGGGGTACGCAACTCATGAGAGGCATTGGAGACAAAAGTCTTCTGCACCTCAAATGCGGTTTCCAGTCTGTCCAGCAGGTTGTTGAAGGTTTTAGCCAGCATGGCCACCTCATCCTCCCCATCGCCTTGGCTCAGGCGGCGGTGCAGGTCAGAGGCATTTATTTTCTCCACCTCAGAAACTACTTTCAGGAAAGGGTTCAGGGCCGCCCGCGAGAAAGCCATGCCGCAGAGCACCACAATCACCAGGGCCATTACAAAACCCGTGATTAACAGCGTGCGTAGGTGATACAGCTTGTTCAGGTTGTACAAGTCAATGGAAGAGGCGAACACAAAATGCACCTGGCCGCGGTGCAGGTATCTGATGCCCACCATCTGACGGTCGCCTTCCTCCATATGCACTTCTCCTTCTTTTTTCAGGCGCTCCAGAAGCTTGGGCGGCACCTCCACGCTTTCTTCTCCCTCACTGAAAATAAGGTTCTGGTTTTGGTCAAAGACTTTCACCACCTCACGGGGCAGCATCTGGAAGTAAAGGCGCTGGTCCAGGGCGTGCTGCTGTTGGCTCACGGTATCAGCATCCAGCACATAGTGGGCGGTGGCGTAAGCCCGGTTCAGGATACGGCCGTAGAAATCGTTCTTGCGGTAAAGGGCGCTGAAATAATACACCGACAGCGAGAAGAAAAGCAGGATGCCGGTGAAGATCAGCGTGAAGCGAAGGGTGAGAATGGTCTTGATCTTCATCGCTATTCCATCTCCTTCATCACGTAGCCCATGCCCACCAACGTATGGATCAGTTTAGGCGAAAAGTCTTTGTCTATCTTTTTCCGCAGGAAATTAATGTAGACGTCTATCACGTTGCTGCCGGTGTCAAAGGAAGTTTCCCAGACCTGTTCAATGATGTCTACCCTGGAGACCACGCGCTCTTTGTTACGCAATAAATACTGTAATAAGGAAAACTCACGGGCGGTAAGCGAGATGGGCGTGCCGTTGCGCTGCACGGTCTTCTTCTGCACATCCAGCTCCAGATCAGCGATCTTCAGCACCTCGGTGCCCACACTTTCCTGCGAACGCCGTGTCAAAGCCCTGATGCGGGCCAACAGTTCCTGAAACTCAAAGGGTTTGACCAGGTAATCATCGGCACCGGAGTCAAGGCCCAGGATCTTGTCATCGGTAGAGCCCAGGGCGGTGAGCATGAGAATAGGCACCGTCAGGTTCTGCTGCCGGATGAGCTTACAGACCTCCACCCCGTTCATGCGCGGCAGAATCACGTCCAGGATCACCAGCGCGTACTCGTTCTCGGTGGCCAGTTTAGCGCCATAGAAACCGTCGTAGGCCTGCTCTACCTCGTACATCTGCTCCTCCAATCCCTTCTTGATGAAAGCACTTACTTTAGGTTCGTCTTCAATGAGCAGTATTTTCATGGGACAGGGTTCAGAATGCTGGACTGCAAAAATAGGGAGAATTTGACTTAGACATAGAAGTCCGGCATTTAAAGAGGAAATAGCCTTGATGGTTCTTCGGAATAAAAGTTGATTTGGGGCTATTTGCCTGAGAACGGGCTTAAAACGAACTTAGTACCGCTTGGCATAATCACACATCAAATAAAGTTTTTAAGGGCAATAAGCTAGATATGACGGGATTTGTCTTTTGACGCTTTCCAGATGAATCCATCCAGAATGTAGTGCGTCATTTGGGGAAGCGCCAGCAAGGGCACCAACACAGAAAGAATCAAATTGTCATTCACCTGCGGCAGCAGTTGAAAAGAGGAAAACACCTCCGCATGTTCGCGCCACACCAAGGCATCCCACAGACCTTCTTCCAGGTAGGCCAACACCACCACCAAGCCAATAAAGAAACCAACTCCAACCATGCCCATGGAGAATTTCTCCCGCCAGGAAGGTGCTACTGGTTGTGCTACCCGGCTTTTAGGCTGTTTTCTGGAAATCCAGACCAAAGCTAAGTACGGAATGCCGTGGGAAACCACGTTGAATGTGGTGAAGATCAAATCACCGTTGTAATGCACAATGCCAATGTACCAGGCTAGAAACGTGCCGGTGATGACCAGATGCCTGGGAAGGTTGAACCTTCCAGTTTTCCAGCAAACCCAAGCCTCTTTTAGCAGATATCCCAGTAACAGACTTATGTTCAAGTAAGCTATCCAAGGCGCCGCGACAGGAAAGGAAAGTGGCAGAAAATCATGGTCTACAAACCAGTTGAAGTTGCGGCTGCCCTCCAGGTGCCAATATAGCAAAGGTAAAATGGTAGCCGCGTACACACAGAAAGCATCAAATTGGTGCTCCTTCCTGGGCCGATGCTCCTGCCGCGAGTACAGCCGCATGAAGCCGTATTGCTGCCGCACGAAATGGTATACGGCCAGGTACGCCAACACGCGCCAGAAAATACCTTCTCCCAAAGAATACAGCAAAATGCCACCTGCCCAAGCCCCAAACGGCACCCAGAGCAGAAGCTGCCTTCTTTGTTTTAAGATTTCTTTCTCAAAATAGGTCCTGAACAACGTGCTGTACACGTGCCCTACATCAATGAGCAAAATCAAGAGTACCCATGCTGGAACGGGCAGGCTTTTCACGTGCTGCTGAAAGAACCCAGGAAACAGCATAATGGTCAGCAGACAGAGAAACGGAGGTGACAGGATAAACAACCCGTCTACCCAGGGAGAACGAAGCCACGGCTGTTTAGGGAGGTTCATGGTTAAGCGGTTAAAATCTGCTGGGCGGCCTTGATGCCCTGGTAAAAGGCCTCCTCAAAGATGGAGATGCCGCTCAGGTCAGAGTGGGCGAACACAATCTTGCCGTCCAGCGGCGCAGCGGCTTTTTGCCGGTCTTCGCCCCAGATAAAGCCTGGCGTGGGTTTGATCATGCCGTGTCCCCACACCCACACATCTACCTGCTCCACTTCCCGGCGGATGCCTGGATGCGCCTTCTCCAGTTCCTGCAACACTGTTTCAACCCAGTCTTCCCGCTTTTTAGTGTAAACCGCTTGCCTTGCGGCCGGTGAGGTATCTGGGATGGGATAGTAAAAGGTAATCACCCGTTTTTCAGGGAAGCCCTGCACGCTTTGCTGTTGCGCGTTCACGTAGCCCAGCGAGCGACTGCTGTAAATGACATTGTCCCAGCTTAGAGGCGTTCCTTTGCCGTTGGGCAATTGGTTTAAGGTAAGGTTGGTCACCACCCAAGGGGCGTAAGAGAACTTCTTTTCGGTGGGTTTTCCGGCTGTTTTTGAGATTTTAGCTAATAAACGCTCCCGTACAAACTGCGGAGCCGCCATGACGCATTTCTTTGCCACAATACGGGTGGCCTGGTTATTGGCAAGGTTGAGATAGTCCACCTGAACGTTTCCGGCCTGGAATTCCAGATTATACACCAAAGCACCGGTTCTGATGTCGGGGCCGGCTTGCTCCCGCAGCCGCTCCGCGAGCCAGTGATTTCCCTGGGGCCAGGTGAGCACCCGGTGGGCATCTGAATTGCCAGCCTGGGCTTTACGGGCGGCAAAATAGTGGATGCCCGCCCAAGCTGAGGTTTGTTCCAGCGTAGCCCCGAAATCATCTAGGCAGCAATACTCCACGTACCAGCGCAGGTATTCAGAAGTAAGTTTCTGCTGATAAAGCCACTCCTGCATGGTGACCTTGTCTAACTGCCGGTACCGCTCATCGGCGGAGGACCTGTCTAGTGGAATGTCAAACGCAAACCTACCATCCTGGCCTTTGGCCTGCTTCATTTCTTCCATCAAAGCCAGAAAACGGTCAATCTGCTGCAGATCCGGTTGGGGCACGCTCCAGTTGGGTACCAGCCCTTCCTGCCAGTAACCGTTGATGAATAGCCGTTCCTCGGGGTCAAAGCACAGGTGGTACTCGTTGTAAAGCGGCAAGCCCGCGGCATCATAGCCCGTGATCACCTGGGCTTCTTCCAGAAACTGCAACAGCTCGGTATTGGAATTATTGGGCAAAGGCAGGTAATGCGCCCCCCAAGGATACGCAGAAACGGCGTTCTCCCCGGATTGACTGTTGCCCCCGGTTCTATCCTCCAATTCCAGCAGGCAAACCTTAGCCTTGGAATGCTTGGCCAGCCAGCGGGCCGCCGATAAACCGGAAACACCACCGCCAATGACCACCACGTCCACCTCCTCGGTTTGGGTGGGCACCATATTGATCCCTGTCCTCAGCAAATGGCCCGCTTTGAAAGAAGGCCCAAACATCCTTCCGGTGATCTGCTTTTTCTCTTCTACTCCACAACCGGGCAATGAAACTCCACCTAAGGCCAAACCACCCAGGGCCAGGACACTTTGCTTCAGGAACCTTCTCCTTTCCTCCTGCTCTGCCATTTAGTTCAGATAGCTGGCCCATTCGTCCTCAAAATAGCGGACTAGGGCTTGGTTGTTCAATTTGTTGATTTCGGTCTGGCGGGCGGGCATGTCTTTGGGGAACACCTGCATCTGCTCAAAGGTAGGCTTGTCTAAGTAGCGTAACTGCGCCAGAAACTGGCCATTTACCTGAAACTTCTGCTGCGGCGAGGCCAGCACAAAACCCCAGTCGCCGAAGGAAGGCACGTGCGCGTGGTACGGCAAGGTGGTAAATCCGCAGCTGGCCAGGGTATTCACCACACACCAATAGGCGTTGGGCGCCACAAACGGCGAAGTAGCCTGAATCACGGCCGCCCCGCCCGGCGTAATAGCCTCGCGCAGCACTTTGTAAAAGGTATTGGAATACAGCTTCCCGATGGCATAGTTTGCCGGGTCAGGGAAATCGATCACCACAAAGTCAAACTGCTCCTGGTTGTTTTTCAGCCACTGAAAGGCATCGGTGTTGATGACCTGTACTTTTTTAGACAGTAATGCCTGCTGATTGAGGTTCTTCAACACTTCATGGCTGGAGAACAACTTGGTTACCGCCTGGTCCAGGTCTACCAGCACCACTTTTTCAATAGAAGGATAGCGCAGAATCTCCCGTACCGCTAAACCGTCGCCGCCGCCTAGAACCAACACTTTTCTAGGATTTTGCACCGAATTCAGGCCGGGGTGCACCAGGGCCTCGTGGTAGCGGTATTCATCTGAACTGCTGAACTGCAGGTTGCCGTTCAGAAACAGCCGGAACTCCCTGTCGTTCTTGGTGAGCACAATCTTCTGGTAAGGCGATTGCACCGAGTAAATAATCTTATCGGCGTACGAAAGACTTTCAGTGAAGGCCAGAATGCGGTCGCTGAGCACAAAGCCCGCCACTAAGGCCACGATGGAGATAGCGCAGGAAGTGCGTAGAAAATAAATCCACCGGTTTTCTTTGCTGAAATAGAAGCATAGCCACAGCGCCACCCCGGCATTTAGTAACCCGAAGAAAAAGGAGGTGCGCAACAGCCCCAGGTGCGGCACCAGCAACAGCGGAAAAATCACTGAGGCCAGCAGAGCCCCAATATAGTCAAAGGTGAAAACCTTGGAGACCAGCTCTTTGAACTCGAACCGGTCTTCCAGGATGCGCATGATCAACGGGATCTCCAGCCCCACCAGAATACCAGTCAGGGAGACCAGCATGTACAAGACAATCTGGAAGGAAGTCACCCGGTCAAACAGTAGAAACAGCAACGTAGAGCTGAAACCACCCACCAAGGCCACCAGCACCTCTACCTGGATAAACCAGGCAATCAGGTTCCGGTTGAAGTACCGGGAAAGGTAACTCCCAATGCCCATGGAAAACAGGTACACCCCAATAATGGTGGAAAACTGAGTCACCGAATCTCCCAGCAGATAACTGGCCAACGTACCCGCTACCAACTCATACACCAACCCGCATGTTGCCACTACAAACACAGAAAAAAGCAGCAACACCTGTACGTTTACTCGCATGAAAATATTTTTTACCCGTGAACGGATGCCCCTATAATAATGGCGATGGCAATGATAAAGGCCGCGAAAATGACCGCTAGGGCCATGTTCTGTTTCTCCAGAATCTCCTTCCAGAGGTTTTCAGGCGTGATTTTCTCCAACAGCCAAAAAGTGAAAAACAGAATGGCGATGCCGATGAACGAGTACAGCAGAGAGGCTGTGACCAGTTTGTAGTTGATGAGTGATTCCATAGTTTCTATTTGTGGTAAAAGGTATGTCTTCTATAACTGCCGGAGGATCTGCTGCCTCCGTTTTCTGATTCTTCTTTGTCGTCTCCCAGGAACCGGGTACCAGTAAATCCGGCGTAGGTGAAATAACCAAGTACCAACAACAGGTAGCCCAGTAAAATATGTTTCAGGTATTTACTCATGTGGTTTCTATTCAGAATAAGGAGAATAGTCGCTGTTCATCCAGCGGCTTTTTTCAAATGAATAGGACCTAATTCCCTGTACAAGGGGTAAGGCCGCAATCAAGACAAAAGCTATCCAGAAGTTGGACCAGATGGGTACGCCTTCTACCAGTCGTAAATGAAAAATTTCTGGCAGGTTGTTGCCAAACGGCATGACTTCCCGAGAGGGTTGAAGGTAAACCTGGTAGGTGCCGTGCGGAATGGCCGAAAGAATCTGATAAGTGTCGTTGCTCCCTTCGGTCCAGGATTCGCCGCCTTCGGTACCGTAGTAATACTCCACCCCTACCTCCACGAAGTACTCCCGGCCCGTTCGCACGTTCAGCATTGAGATACCAGTAGCAAACCAGGTGTTGGTGACCGGAGACTTGAGATAGACCTGCAAACTGGTAGATCCCATTCCCGAAGAACCGACCTCAATGGTGGGTCCGGGCACGGGTAAAAGCGTTCCTTTCCCGGCCTCTTCCGTGACAGAAAAGGTCTTATCCAGCAGAACCTTATTTTGCTGAAAATTGGAAAAAAACACCTGAATCAGGATCAATAACACCAGGGCTACCCCGGCTATGGTATTCAAACCCTTGGTGGAAGAGTTCCGGATGAAGGGCTCCACGGCGCCTACGTCAATCCGGTCAGGCATGGGCTCTGTAATGGAGAAGGCTTTCTGCACTTCCTCGGGCTCCAGGTGCTCCCCCAGCATCCAGGACTGCTCGTCCTTGTTCACTGAGAGCGTGAGCATATACGGCGGCGCGATATACTCAAAGTGTTGGCTGTTGTCCTGCGCAATCCGCCAGAAGAATTCTCCCCGCGCATACATCACCTGCGAGCGGTATTTATTGTACAGTTTGAACTCCTCCCCCAAGTATTGAAGGGTAGTTTGGGTTTTCTTCGCGCCGTTGGAAAAATCGCCAATGAACTGGAAGAATGTCCAGTGGCCGTCATACTCAGACAGAATGGTATATCCATGCACCGGATTGAAGAGCACATACTCCCGCCATCTGTATTTCAGGTTGTGTTCTTTGTAGACCAGAAACCCAACCACTTTATATAAAATGCCCTTGATGCGTCCTTCCTCGCCTATAGGCAGCAAGGGCTCGCGTTTCTCTTTGTCAATGGCCTGGATCTGCACCAACCCTTTTTCCTGTAGCTCAGAAAGGCGAGAGCAAGCGGCACAGGCTACGTTTTTGGCCTGGGCAAACGTATAAAGCAGAATCTGTCTTTTGCAGTTGGGGCACAACACCTCCAGCGGCAGCGCCGGAAGTTTGTCTTTCTCTTTTACCTCAAAGCCATTCATGGTGCAAGCGGGTTTCCTGTAATGAAAGATCGGTCAGCTCTACGTACTCCCCCAGATAGGCATGAGGCGTTCCGTCGGGGGCAACATGAAGAATGCCCATGTCTCCGCTGGGGCTGAATAGCTCAATGGAGGCATGGCCTTTTTCCAGAAGTCCCTGCTCCGGTACTTCCCCTTCCCAGAAAATAAACTTCACTTTGTCCAGGGTTTCTATTTCCAGGGAGGTGTTCCCGATTGGAAGGGTTTCCCCTATCAGCCGCCCCGTGACAGGTTCGAATCCCGTGTAAGTAGATTCTTTAAAGAGGCTGTAATTGCCGGCCCAATCGCCTAACCAACCTGTTTTACCATTTTGGTAGAGGATAAACCAATGGTTGCGATACCCTTCCTGAAAAAAGTACTGGATGCGACCAATCACCTCAAAAGATTCTCTCTTGAAGGTGCCTTTGGTACCCACCCGCAGAATGGTCAACTCCTCTTTCATCAATGCTGCTTTCTGAAGAGGTACATGCTCCACTTGTGCCTTCCGGACCACCGTTTGGCAGGTGGGGCAAACCTGGGCTAAAGAGAGTTCGGTTCTGAAAACAAGATTGGCACCACAAGACGGACATGAGAATGGAGTGGCCACGGGTACCATCATACAACTAGAAGAATCCAATAGAGTTTTGCCAGGGGCATTGGGCGTTTCTGGAATGTTTTTCTAAAAATAAAGCAAAAACAGTAAACCAGAAAACCTCTCTGGAGGTCGTAAGTATTTCAGAAGTACATTAGTTTTAAATTCAGGATTCAAGTTCTTTAAGCTTAAGGCCTCGATTTTTATTTCAAAAGCATTCTCTGAATAGGTCAAATATGATCATGATACAGAATAAACTGTTCATTTCTAGTCCTTTTTGAATAAGGATGGCTAATAACGCAAACAGTAGCAAGAGATAGCAGAGTAATAAATCCGAGTTATTTTGCCAAGTATTATTAACATTCTAGTGCTTTACCTTCCTCACACCAAACCAAAATTATTTCCGGAAAACTATTGCAGAACCCAATAGTACCATTAACTTTGAAATACAAAGTACTTTTAACAAACCCTTGTTATGAGCACATGAGGACTGTGGAAAAGTAATCGGGAACGTTCTGGACCATTCTTTCTCCTGCATTATATGAGGCGATTCCCTTAGGTTTTTGGGTTTGGGGCCTACCCAATCTTTACGGATCTATGAGGAATTAAAATATGACAAGGGGCAAAACAAGGTTAAGCATTATGTAAAGTTGATGGTACCGGAGTGGAGATTCCACCCTCAAATTTAAAAATCCTCCACTTCACCAACAGCAAGCTGGCTTACCTCCTACCATCCATGCTGGTAATAAAGCCCCAAAGCACCTTTACAATTGAAGTAATTCCTTTTAAGCAATAGCCAAATCTTTAAACAATATTTATATCCATGAACATTGAAACACAAAAGACTTTAGAGCAGACAATCTTTGAGTCCCCCGCTAAAAAACTGGTTCGTAGCCCCCTTCTTCTCATCGGGCTAGCTTGTATTGTGGTGTCTTTCGGCCTCTTCCTGCTACAGGAAGGACGGAGATGGTACACGGGCAATGACTCTAATGGTCTTTTTCTGTTTCACTACATGATAGCAGGTGGCTATTTGCTAACACTTATTTTTCAGAAACTTTTCCGTTTCAGAGCCCCATTACAGGTGCTGGATCATTTAATGCTGTTTCTGGTACTAGCGCTCATCAGTTGCTTCAGCTTGAACAAAGAGATGCAGATTTTCCAGCCATCGGTGGATTGGTTCACGGGTTGGTTGATTGTGACGGCAGTGGCCATGATCGGGTACTCTTTCCGGCTTTTGTTACCCAGGGTGCTTCAGTTGGTGATCATATTCTTCCTGGGTTCTGGGATGGTACTATTCAGTTATTTTGCTCTGTACCTGGTTCCCTTCAGTTGGGTGGGGTTACTGGGAGGCATTTTGCTTGGGTTAGGTCTGCACATCTTCGTACCCCTCTTCTCCGCCATCGCTCTGGCAGTGGCAGCCACCAGAATGGGAAAAGAGGATGTGGCTGTGAAGCGTACGTTTCTGGCTGGTATTTCGGTAACGCTGCTTTTCACGCTGGTGTACCTCAGCCTTTGGCAAGCCGGCCTGGAGAAAATCAACCGCATTCTGAATTCTTATCAACTCCAGGAAAACCAAAGTCTGCCCCGCTGGGTAGCCTTGAGCCAGCAGGTGCCTACCACGCCCATCTTTGAGCACATCGTGCAAACGGACTTGGTTTATCAATCGGCCAATGAATCTTTGAGCATTTTTGACTTCCCGGAGCGCCGGTTTGAAGACCACCAACTTCATGATCCGCTAGTAGTGGTGGCTACCCGCTTGTTTCCTAAGCCTCAGCTGACCACCGAGGAAAAAATCAAGATCATGGAAAGCCGGTTCAACTCCCGCCACCTGGCGCAGGAACGGTTATGGTCGGGCACGCACCTTGCTACCAGCAACATCATCACCCAGGCGCAGATTTTCCCCAAACACAGGTTCAGCTACACAGAGAAAATTTTGACCGTGCAGAATAACAGACCCAGCAGTTGGGGGCAGGAAGAAGCCATTTACACGTTTCATTTACCCGAGGGCAGCGTGGTCACTTCGCTTTCTCTGTGGATCAAGGGCCGGGAAGAGAAAGGCTACCTCACTACCCAAAGCAAAGCCGATAGCGCCTACAAGACTGTGGTGGGCGTGGAAGCCAGGGATCCATCGGTGGTACACTGGCAGGAAGGGAACACCGTAAGTGTGCGCGTATTTCCCTGCACACCGCAGGAAAGCCGCCAATTCAAAATAGGTATCACCTCGCCATTACAGATGGAGAATGGGCAACTGGTGTACGAGAACATCTTCTTTGACGGACCATCGGCGGACCGGGCGGCAGAAACTACCTTGGTACGGCTGGAAGATACAAGTACCCAACCTGAGCTTCCGAAGGACTTCAAGTCCACCATCCCCGGCCGGTTTGAACGCTACGGCGAATATGACCCCGACTGGAAGATAAACCTGCCTGCCCCAGCCCTTAACCCTCGGGCCTTTTACTATGATGGCTTCGCTTACCAGACGCAGGAGTATAAACCCCAATTGACAGGCTTCTCCCCCATCCGCGTGTACCTGGACCTCAACAAAGCCTGGATCGAGGAAGAATTCATTACTCTCTGGAATTCCCTCCGGAACGTAAAGGTGTATGCTTACCAAAACCAGATGATCAAGCTTACCCCAAAGAATCACCTGGAAGTGTTTCGGCAACTCCAGGCTCTGAACTTCTCTTTGTTTCCCCTGCATATGGTTAAAGACCCTGAGCAAGCTCTCCTCATTAGCAAAAGCACTGACCATTCGCCCAACCTGAGTGATTTGAAGGAAAGCTCCTTTGCCGATGATTTCAAGAAAACAGCCCTAAAACAACAGCCTCTTAGGTTTTTCCAATTAGGCCAGGAAACCACTCCTTATCTCAAGACCCTAAAAGAACTGCGTCTTTTACAACCAGCCCAGGGCACCCTGGAAGAACTAGTGCAACTGCTCCGGGCAAAGCAATTTGTGGCACAAGACGAGAACCCCAATACCGTAGTGCTACCCTATGCCAAGGTGAAACTGACCAAGACGGCTTCCACAGACTCCAGCCAGGCAGGTCCTGACCATTTACTGCGCCTATTTGCCTACAACCACCTGCTGCAACAAATAGGTCCTAACTATTTCCGGAAAGACTACCTGGAGCAGCACCTGATTGAGGAAGCAGCCCAGGCCAATGTGGTGAGCCCGCTGTCCAGCCTGGTGGTGCTGGAGACGCAGGAGGATTACGAGCGGTTTGGCATTGAGGAGAGCAAGAACAGCCTGGGCAATGCCAGCGTGAAATCCTCCGGCGCCGTACCCGAGCCCCATGAGTGGGCACTGATCATCCTGGTGATAGTGATTGTAGTGTTTTCCATCTTCAAACCTCGGTTATTCGCATGAGAGCACTTCATTTCAGGTCTATTTTTGTGGATCCGGGGCAAAAACGGATTTTCCTATTGCTTCTGGGGATCGGGTACCTGATCATCGCCTTTGTATTTCTGCGCAAGTACCTGCTCTGGAACCCTCAGTGGCTTTTGGGGCTGGCGTTGCTCCCGCTTGTAGCCATGCCCGTACAAAAGAAAATCTCTCCGGTATTGTTGGTTTGTTTGGGACTCACCTTAGGTCTGGCCGCCTTCTCCCAAGTCGTAACCATCTTCTTTCTGGGCTATCTGCTGGCCCTCTGGTGTACGGGGCAGCACTTGTTGGGCAGGTCGGGGTTTTATGCTCTGCTTATGCTGCTGGTGGCCTCGCCCATTTTCCAGTACGTAGCCGATGTGTGGAGTTTTCCCCTGCGCCTTCAGTTAACCCAGGCTGCTGCATCCATCCTCAGTTCTTATGGAGCCTCCGCAGAAGCAGCCGGGAACACCCTTCTATTGAATGGCGAAGAGTTCTCCGTTGACCCCGCTTGTGACGGGTTGAGCATGCTATCCTTCTCCTACATGATGGGCGTGTACTTGCTGGCTTACCTGCACCGAACCACCCAGAAACCATGGCCTTATTGGCTGGCCGGTGCTCTGCTCTTGGTCTTATTGGGCTTGAACCTGGGCGGAAACCTCACCAGGATTCTGGTTCTGGTGCTGCTGCGCATTGGACCGGAGGAGATGATGCACGGGGCGGTAGGTTTGGTTTGCCTTGTCTTGTACACGCTGCTCCCCTTCTTCCTCCTGGCAAGATTCATCAACCGCAAAATGCTGGTCCAGACGGATGTTGCCCCAGATGAAAAGGAGCAGGAAATCTCCCCAAACAAACTTCTTTGGCACGGCGCCTTACTTTGTTGTCTGGCAGGGATTGGGGTTATGGTACAGAACCAGAGTAACGCCATCTCCACGCCCGCTAAAGAGGAAATCATGGGCTTCAAGCTAGAAGTTTTACCCACTGGTGTTTTTCAATACACGAACCAACAGGCGCTTATTTATATGAAACCTATCAAGGCTTTCTACTCAACGGAGCATCACCCATTGATTTGCTGGGAGGGCAGTGGATACTTGTTTAGGCAGGTGGCGCAGCGGGAAGTGGCCGGCCAACAGGTTTTCACCGGGATCTTAACCAAAGGGAAAGACCGTCTTTACACCGCGTGGTGGATGGACAATGGCTTCCATCAGACCATTACCCAAACTGATTGGCGCTGGCGCATGGCGAAGAGAGAGCCCAGTTTCAAGTTGGTAAACGTCACAACTAATTCTGAGGCAGAATTAATAACTCAGGTAAAGCAGCTACTGAAAAAGTCCGGACCTCAGAACGCCATGCTTCCCCGAAGAAGTCATGACTAAGACATATCCCGTTATTCGATGACATCCCACCTCCACTAGTTCTCCCTTACCATGTAAAAGGCCCTGTTTCCTTGCTAATTTTTAGAAATTAGCAAGGAAACAGGGCCTTTGGTATGTATTAGCTTTACAGCTCAGGAACCGCACCGGCCAATTCGGCTTTCCGGTATTCCTTTGCGCTTTGCTGGCCCAAAAAGTAAATCAGGATGCCCAAAACCGTGCAGGAAGTCATAACTGTCACCATGGGCAAGGCCGTGCCGTTATGCAGCAAACTCACCGCTCCGGAAACCAAGGCCCCGATGCCCATCCTGAAGCTTCCGCCTAACGCCGAGGCGCTACCTGCGAATCGGGAGAATGGTGCCAGAGACAAAGCCGAGGCATTGGGTGCGGTAAGCCCCTGCCCCAGTAAAAAGAGAAACAACACAATGATGAGGGCCAGTTTGTCATACCAGCCCGCATATACGCCTACCGCCATCAGGGTGCCCACCACGGTTTGGTACAGAAGACCCATTCTAATGATCTGCTCGCTTCTGAGTTTCCGCAACAGGATGTGGTTGAACTGCGGCGACCCAATCATGGCCACCGACAGGATGGCGAATATCCAGCCGTACTCCTGCTCACTTACCTTATAGATGTTCATGAACACATCAGGGGAGCCGGAGATGTATGCGAAGGGAGCAGCCGAGGCAATGCCGCCCACCAGCGTATATACCAGGAACTGGGGATTCCGCAGCACAGTGAGGAAATTACCTAGCACCGCCCGGGGCTTTAGGGACATGGAAGAATCTGGCTGCTTCCCCTCGGGTAAGGCAAAGAAAATACCGGTCAGAATCAACAAGGTAATGCCGCCCAAAGCCAGGAACACCGAGTGCCACCCAAATGCCGCCGTCATGTAACCCCCCACGGTGGGCGCGATCATGGGCGACACAGCAATCACCAGAATGAGCCAGGAGAAAACCTTGGCCGTCTCGGTAACCGGGAACAGATCCCTTACCAAAGCTTGCGCCGCCACCATGCCCGCGCATCCGCCAACGGCCTGCAGGAAACGCATGGCAATGAGCATATCGGGCGAAGTGGAAATAGCACACCCAATGGAGGCCAGTATGTACACGCCCAACCCCACGTACAAGGGATACTTCCGCCCGAAACGGTCCAGAAGCGGTCCGTACAGCAACTGCCCCGCGGAGATCCCAATCAAATAGGCCGTAAGGGAAAGTTGAACGGTAGAGATGGTGGTTTGAAGATCCTCGGCAATTGCCGGAAAGCCCGGCAGGTACATGTCAATGGAAAAGGGACTGATGGTGGAGAGGGAACCCAGAATCAGGATTATAAGGAAATATTGTTTACGCGTCATAACTGTAAGCCAAAGAAGGCAAAGGTACGGCTTATCCAGGCCAATCACCCAGAAAACCCCATTGTACCAAGTACCATCTGTGAAACCAGCTTTTACTTACGGGTATCATCCACAATAGGCCCAATGTTTTGAGGGTGTTTTAGAAAAATCAAGGTAAAAATAGAATGATGGCGCCTACAGGAAAAAACACCTTTCTTTGCCATTATTGCAGGAAATCTCTGCTATGATAAAAATAAGGTAGAAACCAGTGAGTGGCAGAAAGAGGACATAAATGTGGATTGAGGCTAACGCCTCTCGGCGGTTGCAAACTGCCGACCATAGTAGGTCCAAGTCGTAGACTTGAACCATGTCATAGTATTTAGAAGACCTCACAGGTTTAGGAAAACATGTGGGGTCTGAGGCGTTCCTTGCCGGCGCATTTCCTTTTCCAGACTTTCGGTTGAGCGCCTTGCCAGGTTCCGGTGCCGTGAGGCATTGCGACTAAAAGGAGCAAAGGAAGCTGGCGCAGCGCGAGGCCGGAAGGCGGGGCCTCGCGGCCGTGAGCGCACGGAGCTTAGCTATGCAACAATAAAGTGATTGAACCCACGCAATCAGCGGCCCCACGCAAGAGAAAGCGGACTACGCATGCCCATAACACCCCCACATTTTACCTACAAAATAAAAAAGGATGTCCAAAAAGGCTTTCACCTTTTCAAACACCCTTGTAAAAGAAACGCTAAAACTAAACCTTATTTCCCGTCCTGATAAAGCAAATGATAATACTCATCCGCCATCCTTTCTGACCCAAAATACGCCGTTACATCCCGCATGCTTTGCTTCATGATGCTCACCCATTTTTTGCGGTCAACATAATAAGCCGGGATTACCTCTGTCTCCAGAATGTGCATCATGTTGTTGTAATCTATCTGGTCCTGCTCAAAGTCTGGCAAGGAGGTGTCCACTATTGGGAACAGGTAGCTGTTCTCGCCATGCTTCCCGAACTCAGGAATCCAGCCGTCCTGCACTGAGAAGTTGATGGCGCCGTTCATGGCGGCGGTCATGCCGCTGGTACCAGATGCTTCCCTTGGACGTCTTGGGGTGTTCAACCAGACGTCTGCGCCTTGTTTCAGTTTGGCGGATAGATCCAACTCGTAGCCGGTTAAAACGGCCACGTTCTTTTTCTGGTGAGAGACCTCAATAAGTTTATTAAAGATACTGATGGCGCCGTAGTCAAAAGGATAAGGCTTTCCGGCCCAGATCACCTGCACGGGCTGCCCCTCGCGGTTGATGAGCTCAAAGAAGCGGTGCAGGTCATAGAGCAGCAGATCGGCGCGTTTATAGGCGGCAAACCGGCGGGCCCAGACAATAGTAAGCACATCGTTCTTGAAGAGCTTCCCGGTCTGGTCGGCCACTACGTCAAAGAGCGGCTTCTTCATCTCGCACTTCAACTGCACCAACCGCTCATCATCATTGGCCTCCAAGGCCTGTCGCAAGGAAGTGTTCTGCCAGTAATTGATGTTCTGGGCATTGGTGATGGATCTGATCTCGCTTACGCCCTCGTTGCCGTACCACATCTCGCGGGAGACATCGCCGTGCAGTTTAGAAACCCCATTGGCTATTTTGGCCAGCCGCAGCGCCGTGAGCGTGTAGTTGAGGCTGGGACCAAAGGTGCCGGAAATACGCCGGGCCTCCTCCACGGGCAACGGCCCGAAGAAAGACATCTTGGCCAGCAGATCCACGTCATTCTCCTCGTTTCCGGCTTTCTCTGGAGTGTGCGTGGTGAAGACCATGCGTTTTTTCACCTCATGGATATCGCGGTACTTGTCAAACAGGTGGAAGACCAAAGGCAGGGCGTGGGCTTCGTTCATGTGGTAGATGGCTGCCCCGCCCAGGGTTTCCACTACTTTGGCCCCGCCAATCCCCAGAATAATGCTCTGCGCGATGCGCGTGGGTAGCTCAGGGTCGTAGAGCCGGTGCGTAATGGTGCGGCTCAGGAAATCGTTTTCGGGGATATCGGTGGTGAGGAAATACATGGGCACCGTCCCTAAAACCTCGGCGGGCAGTACCAGCGCTTTGACCCAAACCGGATTGTTATGGATGGTTACCTGCACCATGATGCCTGTATCTTCCAGGAACGCATAATACTTCTTCTGGAACTGAACCCCCATCATCTGGTCATCGGTGCGCACCTGGTCATAGTACCCGTACCGCCAGAGAATGCCAATGCCAATCATGTTCTGCCGCAGTTCATAGGCGCTACGCATGTGCGAGCCGGCCAGATACCCCAGACCACCCGAGTAGATTTTCAGGGCCTGATGGATTGCAAACTCCATACTGAAGTAAGCCACTCGCTCACTGTACTTCTCATTAATGGTATACGGATGATACCACTTGTTATAATTTGCCATATGATGTGGGCCGACGATGGGTAAAACAATTCTGAACGCTTGAATTTGCCTTAAGTAACTCCTGTACCATATTCTGAACCTGTACAAGAGCTCCGCAAGGAAAATGCGTATTAATACTAGCTATAATCTTATTCAGAAACAAATACTTCAATATTTCTTTACCCACAGTTTGGGAGAAACCCTTTAATTACATCCATAACCTATACTTATTACCTTCTGCAGGGAAGTAGACCAGGATAACCGCCATGCGGCTCATTCAGCTTTTTGGCCTTAAAAGAGCCATTTTAGAAGGTTTTTCCTAAATCGGTTCTTACACACAGACGCGGTACTCACTGCCGCGGTTTCCCAGTCCAATCAAGATGATGGGCAACTTTGGGCCAAATAACACTTTTCATTTTACCGGGAAGATGAATAGAGCAAACTCGGGCTAATACCGCAGAATGCCTATTCCCTACAAGGCTGATCTCCAATATGTAAGCGATGATTGACTTACTTGCCTTTGGCAAAAAATGGCCTTAAAACGCAGTATATGCACTTAAGGCCAAACCGGCACTGTTCAGCATCATCGCAGATTACCTTGCCCACTTAGAAACAAAGAAACAACGGAGGTTCTGCTGTGCGTGAACTCACTATTGACCTAGACAGGTAGCACCAGTAAAACAAACCGTAGCTCCTACCCTTTAAAAAAAGAGCACCTCCGTTCTGGGGCTGATTTCATGAAATCGGCCCCAGAACGGAGGCGTTAAAATATTTGGTCAAGGACTTGCCACTAGAACCAGGGAAGAAAGAAATATCAGCAAGGATAAAGCTTGCCAATGGCTCTGTTTAATCGTCAAATAACTTCTGACAATAAATATGGATCAGCCTATCGGCCGAAATCGTCCTGCACGCGAACGATATCGTCTTCGTTGGACGGGTTGGTGGCATCGGTGTGCTGCCAGATCTCCGCCAGAACACCCCACTCGTCTAAGCCCACTAGGCGGTGACGCTCAGATTGTTTTAGAGTGATAAGCGCTCCGGGCTCCAGGCGCTGCAGCTGGCCTTCTTCATCGGTGGGGCTGGTAACCACGCCTACTTTTCCTTTTACCACTTTCCAGATCTCGGCCCGGCGGTGGTGGTACTGCCAGGAAAGCCGCTTCTCAGGGGCCACTACCAGAATCTTGGGGCTAAGTTTACCCGATATCCGAAGGTCATCAACGGAGATCCCATCAAAGTAAGTATCGGCAAACTCCTGGGCCTGGTTTTCATCAATCACGAAGAAGCCGCCCCAGGGTCTGGTTTGGTCCTGACTGGCCACGGTAAATCCCTTGGAAGTCAGTTCTTGTTCTATCTCTTGAAATAGGGCTTGTTTCTGGTCTTCAGTAGCAGACATAGTGCATTGGGGTATAGATGTACAGCGGCTAATTTAATAGCGCATTATTAATTAACCACATTATTTTTTTCGAAGATGGGCTACCTGGGCCTTCTACTGCTTTAGGGCTGCTTTCAAAAAACCGGTCCCTAAACAAAAAACGTATCTAGGTCGTCATTATTGGTTTATTGACAAGTGTGAAAGGGCAGATTCATAAAATGGTAAAATCTTTTGCCATTTATCGGCAATAAGTATAAAAAAACAACATAGCACAGTCAAGGCCACACCATAGGTATTTTCCCATTTTTAAAACCTGATATTATATCCCAATCGCTCTTACCACACTTGGTAAATTCTACCTTTGCCAAACTTTAAAATCAAGGCCTGCAAGAATAAGTCTTTCACACCGGCCATGAACAATGACGTCTAAAAAACACTTATTTCAGAGCAAAAACCAATACTTACAGATAAGGACGCCTTGGTTTTGCATGATAATTAGCTTCTGATTTTCAGAAGAAGAAGAAAGAAGCCTCCAATGATTTTAGCAGTGACTTGCAGGGCAATATCTACCTAATAGATGCTACTACATTGTTTGAATAATGAAATTTTTATCACAATTCAATCAAGTATCTTTGTAAGAGAAAATTAAAAGTAATGGAGAGGAAAATCCATGGGAAATTTCTACAACTCACCCTCAGCAGGAACTCCTGAATACTTAGACGCCAGAATAGCTGGGAAACTGCTATACTTGCTTCAATCCGAAGCTTATGAACGCGGCGAAGCCATAGAAGAAGTTCTATTGGTGGCTACATCCTACAGAGAAATCCTGCGCGAAAACGCTATCCCAGAAGATGCTGAACATACCGATGGTGTGACATGGCATCTTGATTCGCTCATTCTGGAGGCGGAGAACATGCAGAATAGCCCTAAGAATGATCTTTTTCTGTATTTGAGGGCTTTTCATTCCTTTAAGGAAAAGATGAAGGATATGTTCCCTTTCCTTAATATCTCCGCTGCTTAAATTTTAAGATCTGCTCTCAAGAGCCCTTTTGTAATCACGATGGGAAAGGCGTTTATGCCTTTACACCAACTCCCCTGCTGAGCATTTAGTTATTGATTAGAATAACAACCCGGGAAACATTTCCAACCGCGGCAAACCCGGGATCATTGAACTGAGGTACTGGTCCAACCATCCATTCGGTTCCCGCCTACCCTTTCTCGTTCCGGTCCTCGGCATCTACATATTTCTCCATCCTATCCGGCACATCAGGCACTCTGGTGTTAGGCGACAGCTGACCCGGGTAACTGTCTGGGATCTGGTCCCCGAGTATTCTGCCCCAGGGTTTCAGGTCCTCAATCCGGTCAAAGATGATTTTAAGTACCGCCACCAATGGAATGGACAGGAACATGCCAGATACGCCCCACAAGGCGCCTCCCAGCAAAACGGCCAGCACCGAGATCAGGGCGTTGATCTTCACCTTGGAGGAGACAATGCGGGGCACCAGCACATTGTTATCTATAAACTGAATCAGGAGGTAAGCCCCGATGATAAACAACTGAGTTGAGTAGCCGTCCTGGGTCACCGTTGCCATCAAAACCGGCAGCGTAATCGCGATCAGTCCGCCCACGTAAGGAATCATATTCAGGATAGCCCCAATAACACCCAGCAGTATTGCGTACGGCACCCCTAAGATCAGGAGCGCCACGGAGTTCAGAACCGCCACAATGGAGGCTTCTATGAGCAGGCCCACAATGTAGCTCTGAATAGCCGCTTTGGTCTCGTGCAGAATCTCCGCCACAGAATGGGTATTCTTCGTGGAAAACACCTCAAAAAGGAAATTCAGGATGAGGGGTTTATACAGGAGAAAAAGAAAGATGTAGACCGGAATGAGGAAAAGCAAACTGAAGACGCCCAGCACACTGCTCACCGTTTGGCCCACCAGGGCTTTCCCGCTGCTGGCGGTGTCTTTCAGGAATTGGGTTTGCTTCTGGATACTGATCCCAAATTTGGTTTGCAGTAGGTTCTGCAGGTCTGTAAGGATCTGGGTAAACTTCAGCTTAAGGGCAGGCATCATCTCGCCAAACTGGATGATCTGGGCGGAAAGAAAATACAGGATAATGCCCAAAATGATAACCGCAATGAGCAGCGTAAGCAGAATGGAGAGAACCGTAGGTACCTTCAGGCGCATAATGCGGCTGTTCAGAGGGTTGAGCAGAATAGCCAATAAAAGCGAAAAGGCAATAGGTACCAGAATATCAGCCAAAATATGCATCACGTACACCAGCAGAATGATACCTAATAATACCAGTGTACTTTTCTTGTAAAACGGTTCTGAAGCAGTCATAGCAAGGTTTACTTGAAAGATGCGAGAATGTTTCCCAGGCAATACCCGGTCCTATTTAGAAGGATTGGCATTTACCTTCTAAGTGCCAAGCAACAGAACCATTGCATTAGGTCAGGAATTCAAAAGGCAGTACTTGACAACTCCATATTTTTCATTCACGGTTCTTATGAAGTAATACGAAGGCAGCCCACTTCTACCTAATTGAAAGTGGGCTGCCTTTGCACGTTTGTACCTATCAATCAAACCCGGCTTACTTATTAGACGCCAGCTTGGATTTGGCCATAGAGGCTTTCACCAGGGCGAACTCGGGGCCGGGCTCGTTTAGAGTATTGAGTTTTTTCTCTAGTTGGGCAGATTTCTCGCTGTTACCTGATTTGGCTTCGGCCAGTGATTGGTAATACAGCACCCGGGGATTGTTTTGGTCAGCTTCTGCCAGGTGGGTTAGGGCTTCTTTCATATTGCCCTGCTGGTAGGCAATGATACCCATGAGTTTGTGGTAATTCTGCATTTGACCAACATTGGCGGAGGCATCCACCTTCGCTTTAAGTTCTGCGGCTTTGGCATTGGCTTGGGCGAAATCCTTGGCTTTGGCTGCGATCAAGGCTTCCACAAACAGCTGATGGTGCTGGAGGTTGGCTTTTTGGTAAGGAGCTAGCTCAGGACTGTTCTGGGCAGCATTAAGATGAGCAAGGGAGGTTTTCGCTTTGGCCAGGTCATTCATCTGGATGTAGATCTCGGCTTGCTCCAGACTAGCCCAAGCCAGGTAGTTGTAGTTCTTGTGCTGCTGTAGCAGTCTTATGCCCCTATCAGAGGTTTGCAAAGCTTCTTTGTAGCGGCCTTCAAAGAGGTAAGACTCGGCCAGGGCCATGATGTTGTCCACTTTGTCGGTGTAGGTAGGTGCTTTGCTTTCTGCGTACTGGTAGGCTTTGCGGCTTTCGTCCAGTTGGCCCATCAATAGGTAATTGTGCCCTACTTTGGTGAGGGAGACGTTGAACTCGGGGTCCATGGCTGCGGCTTTCTTATAGTTCTGGATGGCTTCCTGTTGTTTTCCCCGTTTGGTCAGCAAATCGCCCATGGAGTCATAGGGGTTCGCCTCCCTGGGTGCCGCCTTAATATAGTTTCTGAACGCCTCCTCGGCCTTGGCATAATCCTCTTTGCTGGTATAGGCGTACCCCAATAGGTTGTAAGCGGCCCCAAAATTAGGGTCCAGCGCCACCGCTTTGGAGAAGTGCGTGATGGCTTTGTCCGCATCATTACGGCCCATGGCGAATTGCCCGTTCATCAGGTGCACGTACTTGTCATTGGGAAAGCGCTGCGCGAGTTTATCCAGGTTGCTCATCGCCTCCTCCGGCCTGTTCTCCACGTTGGCCTGCATCACGGAGATCATCAGCTGCTCGCCTTCCGATACGTTTTCCCTCAGGGCCAGGGCTTTGTTGTAGTGCTCCCTGAAACTTTGCCGGTCTGGTCCAGCGGCCTGGGCCCTCAGCATATGTGCCAGGGCGAAATCGGGGTCCAGTTGCAGGGCTTTGTCCAGGGCCTGGGCCGCTTTGTAGATCTGAATGTTGCCCATGTGGACGCGGGCCTGGTTGAAATACTGCCGGGCCTCAGCAGATTTGGTGGTGATGGGGATGGGGGCTTCCATTTCCTGCCGGGCCCATGTAGGCAAAGTATTGAGCAAAAGCAGGCCCAACACCAGACAGGAAAGGAGAAAATGGTAATGTGATGGTTTTCCCATGATTTTCAAGAATTGAAAGAGAAAGGATACAGATGACACGGCGTATGCGTGTAGCCTATCAGGGCGGACATTTACGGCTTAACCAGCCATAACTTGGGAGCAGGAAGGTATGGATTGGACATACCAACGCCAGAGAGGTTCAATTCTTACTTAAATTTAACTATTTCGTCTTTACCACCTGAGTAAAATATTGATTTTCTTAAACTTAGGACAGTATCTTTATCTTTATAGGAAATCATTGACCTTTAAAAATAATACAAATTTAATCCCTTAGGTAAAGAAAGAAGGGTAAAGCTCCCTTCTATTCGGTTCCTTGTTTTCCCACTGTTTCTCTAAAACCAGCCGCTAAACAGGCGTAATTTCCAGATCCCTCCTAACTTTGAGGCAAACTCAGCGGCATCATTAGCACCATGGTCTTGATCCATGGACGCTGGTGCAACGTACGCCTTACCCAACCTGAGAACCTATGACCCTATTTGACCTGATTGGCAACACCCCTTTGGTGGAGCTTCAACATATTTCTCCTTCCCAGAACGTGCGGATTTTCGCCAAGCTGGAAGGCCAGAACCCGGCGGGCAGCGTAAAAGACCGCCCGGCTTATAACATGATCAAAAGTGCCTTGGACCGGGGAGACATAAAACCCGGCGACAAACTAGTAGAAGCCACCAGCGGGAACACGGGCATCGCGCTGGCCATGATCGCGCAGGCGCTGGGGCTCAGGATCTCCTTGATCATGCCAGACAACTCCACCGCTGAGCGGGTAAAAAGCATGGAAGCCTACGGGGCCGAGGTGATTCTGACCCCTTCTGCCAAAACCATTGAATATTCCCGCGAGCTGGCCGAGGATATGGCGGCAAACCAGGGCTATTACCTCCTGAACCAGTTCTCTAACCCAGACAACTTCCTGGCGCACTACAAAACCACCGGCCCCGAGATCTGGCGAGACACCCAGGGACAGATAACCCATTTCGTGTCGGCGATGGGCACCACGGGCACCATCATGGGCGTCTCCAGGTACCTGAAGGAACAGAATCCTAGTATCCAGATTGTGGGCACCCAGCCCGGCCCCAACTCCAACATCCCAGGCATCCGGCGTTGGTCGCCGGAGTTTTTGCCCCAGATTTATGAACCGGCGCGGGTAGACCGCATCCTGGACATCAGTGAACAGGAAGCTACGCTGATGACCAGAAGGCTGGCCAAAGAGGAAGGGATTCTGGCCGGCATGAGCAGCGGCGGCGCGCTGCAAGCCAGCATCAGGGTAGCCCAGGAACTGGAGGAAGGCGTGATTGTCTTTATTGTCTGCGACCGGGGAGACCGCTACCTCAGCACCGACCTATTTGAGTAAAACCTTGCCAACTCTTTTAAGGAGTGGTGTAAGAAAAAGGGAAAGAGGCTACTAAATACATATGAACAAGCAAGGACTTTCATTCCGCAATATCCCGGGCTGGGCTATTGTTCTGGCCATCTTCGGGATTTTGTACCTGACGGGGCTCCACACCGAGGCCATTGGTCAATTACAGCGGCTCTTGCTGGCCACCGGACTCAAAAAGGCGGATGTTCCCGAGGGCACCACCCCAGATAGAATGGCCGGGACTGACCTCTCCCCTACAAGCCAGATGGCAGGAGCCGGTTTCCAGTTGACCACCCTGGACGGCAAGGTTGTTTCCTTTGAGAGTTTGAAAGGTAAGGTAGTGTTTCTGAACATCTGGGCCACCTGGTGCCCACCCTGCGTGGCAGAAATGCCCAGCATCCAAAGTTTATACGAGAAAGTAGGCTCAGATAAAATTGCCTTTGTGATGCTATCCGTGGACCAGGCAGGATTGCCGAAGGTGCAGAAACACATCCAAAAGAAAGGCTATACTTTCCCGGTGTTCCTTCCGGCCAGTCCCTTACCCCAGGAATTTGACAGCCCCTCCATCCCCTCCACGTTTATCCTTTCACCAGAAGGCAAAATCGTGTCCAAACAGATAGGGATGGCGGAGTATGACACGCAGGAGATGCGGGATTTTCTGGTAAAACTTGCCAAATAAAGGGTAATATGGTCCTCTTTAACTCTTAAGAAACGAAACTCAGGTTCCTCAGAAAGGGCATGATGTTCTCGTTGGTGATGAGGAAGACGGTTTCATTTCCGCCGCCTTTCACCTGGGCTTCCAGCGACAAGGCTGAGAATAGCCGGGCTGTATCTACTTCCTCCTCTATCATCTCCACCCTACTCAATCCCGTTTCCGGTTGTTCTGGTTTTAAGCCAGTTTTAAAAAAAGAGGCGCTAAACGCTCCTTGATTTCACCTGCTTACTTCCTGGTCTTGAGCCGGAAAACCGAGATGGAATACGGTTTCACACCTACCTCAAAAGAAGAGGCGACATTGGTTAATCTGGAAGTCTGGGGCACATACTTTTTGGGCGCTTCAAAGGAATTCTCCGCCTGGTAGCTTTCCGCCGATAGGGTTGTTACTTCACCCACCGGTGACAAGTTTGGGGCGCCTTTCAGGTTAAGGCTGGTCTGGAAGGTTTCCGGGGAGCCGTTCACCACTTTCACAATGATGTCGCCGGTTTTCTCGTCTACCCCCGAGATGCTGTAGAACATATCCGGAATGGTGTAGCTCATGAGGAACTTATCGTTCAGGTAGCAGTCCACTTTGTTCAGGCCTACCTCCAGCCGGATGTCATACCACTTGCCCGTCTCAATTTTCTCGGGCAGTTTGGTGGAGGAAGACAGGTTGGCGACTTCGGTGCCCTCGGTGACCTGCTCGAAGACGCCGTACTGGTTCCAGTAAGAGCCTATGTGCGCCCGCACCTGCGTTTTGCCGCCATCCTTCACTGCGAACGGAATGATGAACGCGTTGTACCCGCTGAGCTTGCGGCCTTTCAGTTTGAGGGTGTAAGTGTCATAGGATTTGTCTTTGAGCATGGCAAAAAGCTGCGCGCCTTCGGCGGTTTGGCCCATAGCCCCTTCCTTCACGCCCCAGGTGCCCCGCACCTTCTCCCACTCACCTTCAGCTTTGTCAAAATTGCTGCTGTAGACCACTTTGCCCTTCTGGATAACCTGGATGTCTTTGTACTCGGTCTGAGTGTCCCAGGTACTCAAGCCGATGCCCCCGGCAAAGGCCGGCTTAGTCACCTTGGCGGGCTGCACCTGCACCGAGGTCGCCAGGTTCTGGTCGGCGCGGTGCTGGTTCAGCATCTGGATGGCGTAGTAGGAAATCCGCGCGAAACTCTGCGAGTTGTTGAAGTTGATCAGGTTCACCGGCCAGTCCACATCGTTGGTATTGACCAGCAGCGGGGCGTAACTGGACATGGTCACCAGGTCGCCGTTGCGCTCCATGGCCAGGATGTACACGGCGTCATTCAGCGCCGCGAGCATGTTCCCGCTGCCCACGCCGGCGTTGGTGGCATACTCGCCCACGTACAGTTCCCAGTCGCCCCGTTTATATTTGTCAAAATGATCGTAGTTGTTCATGGCCCAGTACGCCGATTTGTAGGCGTGCTCATCGGCGATGTCCAGCTTCTTCATCCCGTCCAGGGTGTGCCGGTTCACATCGGCAATGCCCATGCTGGCAATCACTTTCAGGCCGGGGTACTTGGCTTTGATGGCGTCGTAGAACAGGTTGAAACGGTTGGCGTACCAAGGGCCGTGCTGCTCGTTGCCCACCTCCACGTATTTCAGCGGAAAAGGCGCCGGGTGTCCGTTAGCCGCCCGTACTTTCCCCCACTTAGAGGTGGCCGGCCCCACGGCGTATTCAATGGCATCCAGCACATCGGCAATCACCGCGGGCAGTTGGGCATCGGGCAGGAAGGTGCCGCTCCGGAACTCGCAGGCCACGCCGGCATTGAAGACGTACATAGCATCAGCGCCAGTGTCTTCGCAGAACTGCAGGAACTCATGGTACCCCAGACCGTCGCTGGACCAGTAGCCCCACGGACTGAAGGTGCCCGGTCTTTTCTCCACCGGCCCGATGCTCTCTTTCCAATTGGGCGCACTCTCCACGGTAATTCCCTCCACGAAACAACCGCCCGGCCACCGGATGAAAGAAGGTTTGAGATCAGCTAAGTACTGCGCCAGATCGGGCCGCAAGCCGTTCTCCCGGTTCTTGAAGGTCTCAGCTGGAAAAAGCGAAACAAAGTCCAGAAACAGCGTACCCGTACTTCCAAAGCTGATAACGAATTTGGCTTTCGGGTCAGAACCTTTGGCAACCAGTTCACAGCTTAGCTTTTGCCAGGCTCCGGTTTTGATGGGATTGTCGAACACGTGGCTGGCCAGGGTTTTCCCGTCTTCGCTCTGCAGCGAAACGGTCAGCGGTCCTTTGTATTTCTTCTCCGATCGGGCGTAGAAATTGAGTTTGTAGGTTTTGCCCTGATCTACCTTGATGCTCCAGAACCCTTCATTGACCAGACTGGCCTTGCCCGCTTTATCCAGATCAGAAATCGTTATCTTCAGCGAATTGGGCGTTGCTTCATTCAGGGGCTTTTCCTGCGTTAAGCCGAGTGTCACCTTGGCTTCGCCACTAGTTTGGGCCGACCAGGCCGGCCAATCCGATTTCAGGGCCCAGGGCATCTTCCAGTCGCTGGCCTGACCGTTGGGCAGGTTGTAATGCGGGGCCGGATTCGGCACCAGGAACCCGTTCTGCAAAGTGGTGCCTTTCGGGATACGCACTTCCTCAAACCCCCGGTTCTGGATCAACTCGCCGTACAAGCCGCCCTCGCCCCCGTGGCTAATTTCCTCAAAGAAGATCCCGTGGAGCGTTCGTGAGACTTTGTTTCCGGGCTTTTGGGCATCCACGGTGATGGTGGCCTGCCTTTGTCCCAAACAGACCGAAGCCGTAAGGCCCCACAGCAGCAGCGCTCCTACCCTAGCCTTCATGGGGAAACAACCTTTTAGATTTTATAGCTTGACGCATTTTCGTATTCGGTCTGTTTTTAAGGAATTTACTCCAAACTGAATTTGGCTAAACAAGCTCCTGATGAGCGTGAAAGCGGGAGATTACTTCACGGCCCACTCATGGATACCGGTCGCGGCTTCCTTAGGCAATTGGATCTCCATGCGTAAGGCGGTGGTTTTCACCGGGGCGAACTTGACCATGTTGTACTTGTCCTTGGAAACCTCGTAGGCCGTGGTGTTTTTCACCGGCACCCATTTATCGCCCTGCTTGTAGAAGATCTGGTACGAGGCCGGAATGGTGCAACCGCCCCAAGGGCTGTCATCGAACCAGTACACCTGCGACTCAGACACGGTATGCTCCCCGTCAAAATCCAGCTGCACAAACTCTTTGGTGTTTTTGTTCGGCCACCAGTGCAGGTAGGGATAGTTGGAGTCGCGGGAATCCTGCGGATCGTACTGGTCTACCAATGCAGCCAGGGTTCTGGCGTTCTTGATGGAGGCAGAGATCTTGCTGGTGGACGCGATGGTAGGCGCCGGCTGCGGCTTGGCGGCCGAGGCCTCATACGGTACCCACACCGTCATGTCCACCGATCCGCGGTTGGCCCAGGAGAAGTACGGAATGGCCTTCACGGCCTGCTTTGTTTGCAGCAAAGCGGTGGTGTTGGCCTGCCGTTTGGTGCCCACGCCGTTGGTGTTGATCACCTGCACGCCCTTCAGCAGACTCGCCTCGAAGGTTTCCTCCACGGGGGCGTTTTTGTCCACCAGGATGTTGTGCACCAGGTTGTCTTTGTTATCGGGGCCTTCCAGGCAGTACACCAACGGACCGCGCTGGAACGAGAACTTCCCGAGGTCGTCTTTCACGTTTTTGTTCGCCAGCACTTTCTCGGTTTCCATGGGCAGGTCAAGCGTGATTTTGTCCCCTTTTCTCCATTTCCGCTTCAAAACGGCATAGCCTTTCTCGGTGCTGTATTGGATGGGTTTTCCGTTCAATTTTAAAACGATTGGTTTCTTCGTGGCATCGGCGAAGGTGTACAGATCGCCGGGCACCGGCTGTTGCTGTGCCCATCCGGGAATCCTCACCCGGAGGGTGAAATCCTTGTTTTTCTGCGGGTCTACCTCCAGGTCCACGGTGCCGTTCCAGGGGTAATTGGTGGTCTGTTTCACCTTCACCTGACCCGCGGGCAGGCTGATGTCGCTGGCGCTGGTCATGAACAGGTTCACATACAGGTCATTGTTGTTCTGCGCGTACACGTAGCCCGGCACCGAGGGCAGGAACCGCGTCATATTGGAGATGCAGCAGGCGCAGCTGAACCACTCACCCCGCTGGTGCTGCCCCATGGAGGCCAGCGGATTAGGATAAAAAAACCGATTTCCGGTGAGGGAAATGCCGGAGAGCAGCCCGTTGTACAGCGTTCTTTCCAGCACGTCAATGTACTTGGCGTCGCCGTGCAGCAGGAACATGCGGTTATTCCAGTACACGTTGGCGATGGAGGCGCAGGTCTCGGCGTAGGCCGACATATTAGGCAAGTCATACGCCTTCCCGAAGGCCTCGCCAGCGCCCGTGGCCCCGATGCCGCCGGTAATGTACAGCTTTTTGTTCACCACATCGTTCCAGATGGCGTCAATCGCTTTCAAGTAACTTTTGTCCCCGGTGAGCGCCGCGATATCGGCCATGGCGGTGTACATGTAAGTGGCCCGTACCGCGTGCCCCACCGCTTCCTGTTGGTCCACCACCCGGGCATGCGCCTGGTTATACTCGGTTCCTTTGGGTCCGCGCACGTCCAGGAAGAACTTGGCCAGATTCAGGTACTCTTTCTTGCCCGTGATCCTATAAAGTCTCGCCAACCCGATCTCCACCACCTGGTGGCCCGGATATTTTTCCTCTTTGCCGTACCCGAAATCCTTCACCAGCAGATCGGCATTTTTGGTGGCGATGTTCAGCAGGTTCTTCTTACCGGTAGCTTGGTAATGCGCCACCGCGGCCTCAAACAAATGGCCCGAGTTGTACAGCTCATGGCTGAGTTCCTCCTCTTTCTCCCAGCGCTTATTTCCGATCCACTCGTGGGGCTTAGCCGCCTTCACCGTCCGGAAGGTAAACAGGTACCCGTCCGGCTCCTGCGCATTCCCGATGATGGTGATGAGCGAATCCACGTAGGCATCCAGCTTGGGATTCTTTTGCACCTGCATGGCGTAGGAGGCGCCTTCAATGACTTTGTAGATATCGGTATCATCGAAGGTGAACTGGCTGAGCTTATCGCCACTCAGCTTGCCAGCAGCCTGCAGGAAGTTGTCGATTCGGCCCTGCTCCCGGCTTTTCTCCAGCGTGTGCGGAATGGTCACGGTGGCGTTCACCAGCATCTTGGGCGCCCAGAACTCATCATGCACATGCACGTGGGTAAACGGCACCGGCTGGATGGGATAGTCATTGTGCTGATGCTGCGCCATCACGGGTTTTGCGAGAACCACCAACCCGGTGAGGGCAACGGCCATGAGTCTGTTTAAGAACATAGGGTGAAACGTTAAGGCTTTGGATACTGAAGAAGGATGGAAAACCGGAACAGGTTTGCCAGCGAAAAAACGTGTCTAAAAGACACCATTCATCTAACCAAATTTAGATTTCCCTAACCACTTCCCCTGACCGGATATTAGCCGATGCTTCCACCATATTAACATGGAGGTAACATCGACCTCCGCCAATTAGGTGAAACCCGTTTTCGGCCTGATTTATCAAATCTCACTTAAAATTTATCAAATCTCACTTAAAACATAGGTAAGCAAAATGCTGAAAAGCAAAACGGTCACCTACGCATGGGTAAGTGACCGTTTTGCTTTTTATGGAAGTTCCGTTTTCGGGCTAATTCCTGGAAAACAGGCAAAAATCAGCTTCCAAACTGAATACTTACTTAAGCGAAACCAACCATATAATTTTTAATAAAGCCTAGTTATTGCCGAGGTGCTATTACCCCACCTAACTTCTGAATTCTTCCATATTTCTTGGAACGGGGTTTCCCAGCAGCCTGCTTCCCTCAGGGGTGATCAGAAAATCCTCCTCAATCCTGATGCCGCCGAAGTCTTTGTAGCCCGTGACCTTGTCATAGTTAATGAAGTCTGCGTGCATTTTCTCCCCCGCCCAAAGGTCTATCAGATCTGGGTTGAAGTAGAGGCCGGGTTCCACCGTCAACACAAAGCCGGGTTCCAGGGCGCGGGCTAGCCGCAGGGACTTCAGTCCGAACTGGGTGCTCTTCTTTTGGTCCTCGGCGTAGCCTACGTATTCCTCGCCCAAATCTTCCATGTCATGCGTGTCCAGGCCCAGCATGTGGCCCAGTCCGCACGGGAAAAACAGGGCGTGGGCTCCCTGCGCCACTGCCTCCTGCGTATCGCCTTTCATGAGGCCGAATTGCTTGAGCCCGTCTACGAGCAAGGCACAGGCCCGCAGATGCACATCTTTGTAGTGCACGCCGGGTTTAAGCATGCTCACGGCTTGTTCATAGGCCGTCAGCACCACGTCAAACATTTCCTTCTGCCGGGTCGAGAAGGCCTGGTTCACCGGAAAAGTACGGGTCATGTCACCGGAGTAATGCATGGCCGAAGCCGCGCCGCAGTCTACCAGCACCAGCTGTCCTTCCTGCAGCATAGTGGGGCTGTAATGGTTGTGCAGGATCTGGCCGTTCACCGTCAGGATGGTGGGGAAGGCCAGGTTCCCGCCGGCCTTGATGGCGATGGCCTGCAGTCGTCCCGCCAGCTCGGCTTCGGTCATTCCGGCTCGGGCTATGAGTGCGGCTGTTTTCAGCATCTCCCCGGTAGTGTTGATGCCCTTTTCGATTTCCACTACCTCTTCCGGGGTTTTGATGGACCGCTGCGCCACGATGGCTTTGATCAACGGCACCGAAACCATGGACTTGATGGAAGCCGGGGACGTTTGCAGCCAGGAACTTAACTTCAGCAGGTTCTCCGGGCGGTAAGGCGGCAGAAAATGGATTTCACGCTTTTTCGCCAAAGCCTCCCGGAAATAAGATTCCAGCGAAGACTGCGGATTGGTCGCGAAAACCCCTACCTCACTGGCCTGCTCCCGGATGGATTTCTGCGGCCCCATCCAAACGATATCATCCGGCGTCAGTTCATCCCCGAAGATAACCTCGGCATCGTCTTCTACATCAATCACCGCCACCAACCCGGCCCGATCAATCCCGAAGAAGTACAGGAAGGTGCTGTCCTGCCGGAAAGGATACCAATTGTCTTTGTAGTTCATGCTGCTCTGCTCGTTGCCCAGCAGCACAATCAACCCGCTTCCTACCTGCTGCTTCAGCCGTTCTCTCCGGCTTACATACGTTTCTTTGTTGAACATACTTTTATATTATGGCAGGTGCCCGAACCCCACCGGAAACGATTCCGCTGATGGTATCAGGAACATCCTATTTCTTTAAATTCTTTCTGAATACCGCTGCCGCTCAGGTCTGATGATGCGGAGCCGTTTTAAGGCAATTTCCTAAAAACAACCTTAAAACGACTCTTGATGCTATTTACTTTTAAGCTGAGCCTGCGGCTGAGCAGTTCCCTTGATAGGCTTGATCAGGAACTGCATTTCATAGGAGGCATACGGCAAACGGTACTTCTCCAGAGGCCAGGAACGCCAGCTGTCCACCCCGCCCACTCCCATCTGGGCGGCATCTATGTTAAGCTGGGTTTGGGGTCTGGGCTTCAGTTCGGCGGCGTGGCGTTGCTGTTTTTCTTCGCCATCATCTAAGTCCTGGTCAAAGTAATGCAGGGCACTGATGCTGAGCGGGGTCTCTGCCGTTACAAGCAAACCGTTTCCGGCGCCATTGGTAACTTTGTACCAGCGGATATCGGTTTTGTTTCCGGTCTCCTGCGGGCGCACGTAGGGAAAATACTGGTCCGCCACGGTTTGCTTGTACACGCCCATATGCGCGCTGAAATTCCGGTCCTGGTAGTTCTCGTGCGGACCTCGACCGTAGAATTCCACGGCGTTGAAGCCGGCCGGCAAAATCCACTGCATCCCGAAACGGGGCAACATGACCACTTTCTTGGCGGTATCGGCTTGCAGGTGCTGCCGTACCAGCATCTCGCCGGCACTGTTCAGCAGGTACTGCACCGATAGCTGGCCTGACACTTCCGGAAGCGTGTACACCGCCTCCACGGTCACCACCTTGTTCTTTTCTGAAGATGTGAGCTTCTGCAGTTTGGCCTGCTGCGGCACGTTTTTCCAGACCTTCAGCTTGGTTTGTAGCCCGGCCCCGAAGTCATTGTCGTTGGGCGCCCGCCAGAAGTTGCTTTTCAAGGCAGCGCCGGCCTCAAGATAATTCACGCCTTCCACCACGTACTGGCTTAGCCAACCGGTTTTCTTGTCAAAGCTGATGGTGCCGGAAGCCAGGGGAATCGTGAGTGCATTCGCGGATTCTTTTACCTGTAAGGCTGCTTGTCCTTTCAAGGCCAGCTGTTGCGGGGTGTTCTTACGCAGCGTCAATTGCTCCGTGGCGATGATATGCCCAGCGGGTACCAAAGGCTCGGCGTTCTTGAGTTTGTAGGTCAGGTTCAGGAAGACCTCGCCGGAATTGGGGAGTTTGACGGGCACTTTCACCTGGGCTGTTTCCTGCGGACCTACTTCCAGCCGGTTCACCACGCCAGACTTTTTCCTCACGCCATCCACCACCAGTTCCCACTCCAGTTTCACGTTCTCCAGCCCGGTAAACAGCTTCTCGTTGTACACCCCAATGGTGGTGGGGCTCACCAACGTGGAATGAATATCCTGGTATACTTTCATCATCTCCCAGGCATGCGGATACGGCTGGCGGTTGGCGTAGAAGATGCCGTTGCAGACAAAGTTCTTGTCTGAGGGAATGTTCCGGTCCTTAGGACCATAATCCCCGCCATACATGTAAATGGTGTCGCCGGCGGCGTTCACTTCCTGAAAAGCCTGGTCCACGAAATCCCAGATAAAGCCTCCCTGGAACGCGTGTTTGTTCTCCCGAATCAGCTGCCAGTAGTCAATGAAATTGCCCAGTGAGTTGCCCATGGCGTGCGCATACTCGCACATGATAAAAGGACGAGCCGGCGTAGGGTTGGCTTTGGCATAGGCGGCCATGCCCTCGGGTGTGGGATACATGGGAACCACAATGTCTGAGTTCCACTCCCAGGTAAAGGTCTTGTAATCGGCCACGGCACGCTCGTACTGGACCGGACGAGAGGCGTCGCGGGCTTTCATCCAGAGGTAAGAACGGTAGAAATTGTACCCGTTTCCGGCCTCGTTTCCCATACTCCAGACAATAATAGACGGGTGGTTCTTGTCCCGTTCCATCATGCGCTGCACCCGCATGAGGTGGGCATCCTCCCAGGTGGGTTTATTGGCGATGGTCTTGGTGATGTCATAGCCCATGCCGTGGGTTTCAATGTTGGCCTCATCTACCACGTATAGGCCGTACTGGTCGCAGAGCTCATACCAATACTCGTCGTTGGGGTAGTGGCTGGTGCGCACCGCGTTGATGTTGAACTGCTTCATGAGTTTGATGTCGCGCAGCATGGCTTCTCTGGAGATGGTCTGCCCCGTTTTAGGATCGGTCTCGTGGCGGTTCACGCCTTTCACCAGCACCGGTTTACCGTTCACCAGCAGCTTTCCGGCTTTGATCTCCACCTCCCTAAAACCCACCCGCTGCGGTATGATCTCGGTAACATTCCCCTGTGCGTCTTTCAGCCGGATAATAGCATGGTACAGATTCGGTGTCTCGGCGGACCAGAGCTCAGGAGCCGTCACCGCCAGATTGAAGACGGCAGAATCTGAGCTAAAGGAAACCTGCTGTTGCTTGATGAGCTTCTTCCCGTCCAGCAGCTGAAAATCGGCGGAGACTGGCTGCGTGGGTTTCCCGTTCAGTTTGAGTTTCACCCGAAGTGAGGCGTTTTTGTAGGCATCGTCCAGATTAGGGGTAAATTCAACATCAAACAGGTGCACCGGATTGCGGGCCAACAGGTAACAGTCGCGGGTAATGCCGCTGATGCGCCACATGTCCTGGTCTTCCAGGTAGCTGCCGTCACACCAGCGCATGAGCTTAAGGACAATGAGGTTCTTGCCGGGTTTCAGGTAAGACGTGACATCGAAATCAGAGGGCAGTTTGCTGTCTTCGCCGTAGCCTACGTAGGTGCCGTTCACCCACACCGCCAGGTTAGATTTGGCCGCCCCGATATGCAGCACCACCTGTTTGCCTTTCCAGTTCTGGGGCAAGGAGATCTCGCGACGGTAAACGGCCGTGGGGTTTTCCTGCATGGGCACCACCGGCGGCGTAGGCGGCATGAGGTAGACAAACTCGTACCCGCCGCTGGAGTAGATGGGGAAGCCGTAGCCGTTCAGCTCCCAATTACCCGGTACCTGGAAGGTTTTCCATTGGCTGTCGTTGAAATCTGTCGCCTCAAAGCGGGCGGGCAGATCTGCCGGGTTCTCCACCCATTTGAACTTCCAGTCTCCGTTCAGGCTTAGGTAGTTGGCCGATGTTTTCCAGTCGGCTTTCTGCAATGCCGCCTCTGTTTCATATACCTCATACGAACTGTGCATAGGCATGCGGTTCTCTTCGTTCCTCCGTTCATCCAGCCACATAGGTGCCTGCGCCTGGGCCGCTAAACCAGAAACTATGAATACTAAGGGAGCTATTCTTCTGAAAAAGGAAAGAAGCAAAGGAGGATGGAAAAAGTAAGGTATCATGTTCTCAGAAGAAAATCCTTGCCTGCGTTTCAGGGCTGTTTTGCTAAAACTGCGCCGAAAACAGGCAAGATGGTAAGCAAATTTAATGGTGGGCTTTTGTCTAAACTTCTGCCTCAGACCTTTGTGGTTTTGGGGGTATTTTTCTAAAACCAGGCCTAAAACCGTGAAGGGTTATTCTACGGGTGTTAGGATGGCAGCCCAGCCGCCGCCCCCGCTCATTTTCAAAGAAACAGTATCCCCGGCCTTCACATTTCTGCTCTCGATTTTGTAGTCCTGCGGATGACGGTCAGCGTTGATGCCATCGCGGAGGATTTCCATCTGGTAAGTCTTTCCGTCCAGGAACGTGAGCGGGAGGCTCAGTTCCCGGGCATCCCAATTGGTCATGCCCCCGATGTACCAGTTTTTACCGTGCTGCCGGGCCATGGCCACGTACTTCCCGGACTCCCCGGCCAGGGCCACCGATTTGTCCCATGTGGTGGGGATCTGGCTGATGAACCTGGTGCAGTCCGGGTCTTTGAGGTAATTGGTGGGGCTATCGGCGAGCATCTGCAGCGGGCTTTCGTAGATCACGTACATGGCCACCTGGTGCGCCCGGGTGCCCTGGCTCATGGGTTGGTTGAAGACGTCTTTGAAGCCCTCCTTGGTGGAGTTCACCATGGCGCCGGGCGTGAAATCCATGGGACCCGCCACCATGCGGGTAAAAGGCACCGTGACGTTGTGCGTGGGCGTGATGACGTCGCTCCACTTGTTGTTCTCCAAGCCTTTCACGCCCTCGTAACTGAGCACGTTGGGGTATTTCCGGTTCAGCCCCACGGGTTTGTAGGCCCCATGTAAATCTACCAGCAGCTGGCGCTGGGCGGCGGCTTTGGCCACGCGCTCATAGTAGTTGACCATGTACTGATCGCCGCGGGCCATGAAATCGACCTTTACTCCTTTCACGCCCCATTTCACAAATTGGTCCAGAATCCCGTCAATGTCTTTGTCCAGGGTATTCCACAAGGCCCAAAGAATTACGCCCACGTTCTTGCTGTTAGCATATTGCACCAACGCGTTCAGGTCCAGGTCTTTGTTTGGTGCCATCAGGTTGGTAGTGGCCGCCGACCAGCCCTCGTCCAGGATGATGTACTCCAAACCGTATTTAGAGGCGAAATCAATGTAGTATTTGTAAGTATCGGTGTTCACGCCGGCCCTAAAATTCACGCCGTACACGTTGTTGAAATTGTACCAGTCCCAGGCCACTTTGCCAGGCTTGATCCAGGTGGTTTGCTGCAGCACGTTAGGCGAGGCCAGTTTGTACACCATCTCCGTTTCCAACAGGCCTTTGTCATCGGTGACGATGAGCGTGCGCCACGGAAACGTTCTTTTGCCGGAGGTGCGGGCGATGTACCCGGCTTTGCGGGTGATCTGCTCGTCCCGGTCGCTGCGGGGTTTCAGTTGGGATTCCAGGATCACTTTGGGGAAGGCTGACTTCAACCCTGTCCCACCCGTCCCGAAGAGAAACAGATTGGGGTAGTCGTACAGGTCAGATTCTGTGAGAAGCACTTTGGTACCCTTGCCTGAGGTGAACAGCAAAGGCAGGTACCCGTACTGCTGGCTCCCGATAGCGGCCAGCGTGGTGTCTTTGAACGTTGCCTCATAATGAGACTGGAACTCGGGGTCAGTTTCCTGAGGCCAGTACACCTGGTAATTGCCTCCCATTTGGAGATCGGCGGTTTCGTGCTGCACCTCTATTTCCCTGGCGGGAAGATTTGTCTCAAACCGATAAGCAGCCCCATCGTTGTACGCCCGGAAATTCACCACGTAGCCGCCTTTGCACTGCAACTTCAGCTCGTTGTATACATCAGGTATTGAGCGATTCTTCACCGGCACCACCGCCGTAATGGTCTCCTTCACCGATTTCCTGCTATCCTTCTGCACCACCGGATTCACGCCCAGCTTCTCCCCCGAGATCAACGTCATACTCAGCGCACTGGGCAACAGAACCGTCTCACCTTTCCGGGCCACAGACCATTTGATCACATCGGTCACCGACACCTTGACCTGAATGTTTTTGTCTGGTGAGGTAAGCAGATAGTCTTTCGCGAAGGCGGCGGTGCTGGTGAACCAGAGACACAGTTGCAGGACCAGAATTTTCCCGAGGAGATTGCGTTGCATGGATTATCGTTTCGTTTGCTCAAGGTTGAACTAGAGCTGTTTTAGGCCTGATTTCTGAAAAACTGACTTAAAATGGATACAATGAAAAGCAGGATATAAAACTACCGCCCACCCGGCGGACAGTATTGTTTCAAGAAATTGGTGAACAAGGTAGCCAAGTGCGTAGAGGTGCCCTCTCCTTCCGAGATGCTGTGCGAGCGGTTGGGGTACGGCATCATCTGGAACTGCTTGTTGTGCTTGATCAACTCGTTGATGAGCTGCTCGGCGTTGTTGTAATGCACATTATCGTCGCCGGTGCCGTGAATGTAGAGCAGGTTGCCTTTCAGGTTTTTGGCGTGGGTGATGGGCGATCCGTTCACGAAGTCCTCCAGGTTCTCCTGCGGCAGCCCCATGTAGCGTTCCTGGTAGATATTGTCATAGGTGAGTTGGTTACCCACTGCGGCCACGGAAATTCCGGTCTTGTAGATCTGCGGATATTGGAACAGCAGGTTGAGCGTGGCCGAGCCGCCGCCGCTCCAGCCCCACACCGCCACCCGGGAAGTATCCAGGAAAGGTTTTTTCAGGATCTCCTGCGCCGCCATCGCCTGGTCTTTGATGTTGAGTCGACCTACCTGCCTGTAGATGCTTTTGCGCCAGTCCCTGCCCTTGGGACCGGGCGTGCCCCGGTTATCCACGGACACGTACACATAGCCATCCTGCGCCATGTTCCCATTGTACAGGTTGTTCATGCCGGTGCCGTAGGAGTCCAGCACCGTCTGGCCGGCGGGCTCGGTGTAGACCTGGAACACCACGGGGTACTTCTTCTTCGGGTCGAAGTTGGTGGGCTTTACCATCCAGGCATCCATTTCTACGCCTTCGGAGGTTTTCACCTTGAAGAACTCCACGGGAGAGTTCGCTTTGTTGGCTTGTGCCAACGCCTGCTCTACTGCACTGGCACCTCCCAAGGCTTTATGGTCGGGCAAGGAAATGGATTCTGAGGCGGGTCTGGTATAATGGTTAGAGAAGCTGTGGAAGGCGAACCTGGCGTTGGGTGACACGGTGTACTGGTGCGTACCCGGTTGCGAGGTTGGGGAAAGCCGCTCCAGTTTGCCTTTGCCGTTCAGCTTTACGCGGTATAGGTATTTCTGCGTGGCGTTCTCCGGCGAAGCCATCACGTATACATAGCCCTCCGGCTCGTTTACGTTCACGATGGACATCACATCATAGGCGCCTTTGGTGATGAGGGTTTCCTTTTTGCCGTCGCGGCTCACGCGGTACAGGTGGCGCCAGCCGTCTTTCTCGCTCGCCCACAAAAATTCTTTCCCCTTGCTGAGCCAGTCCCAGCCGCCGTTGTTGTAATTAGAGTCCCAGGTAGAGATCACGTCAATCCAGGCCTTGTCTTTCTCGGTGTGAATGTTGGTGGCTTTGCCCGAAGCGGCGTTGCAGAGCAACAAACGGCTTTCGTTCTGTTTGCGGTTCAGTTGTTGCAGGATGATTTCGTTGGCATTGGCCGCCCACTCCATGCGAGGCACGTAATTCTGACGCGGATCGCCGGGTACTTCCATCCATTTGGTAACGCCCACGGGCACGTCAATTACCCCGATTTTGTAAGGCGAAGGCGCCTCTCCGGCGGAGGGGTATTCCACTGGCAACACTTTGGAATAGACGCCATCGGTAAGGTTGAACATGAAGTAGTCTTTCACGTCGGAGGCATCAATTTGCCAGAACGCGATCTTCTTGCTATCAGGGCTCCAGCGGAACCCGTCGCGGCAGGCAAATTCTTCTTCGTAGGCCCAGTCAAAGGTGCCGTTGATGCGCTTCCGGGTTCCGTCTGTAGTGAGTTGCTTTACCTGTTGCGAGGCGATGTCCTCTGCGTAAATGTTGTTTTCGCTCACGTACGCTACCAGCTTGCCGTCTGGCGAGAACTTTGCGAACATGAGCGAAGAAACCGGACGGCTAGCGCCCAGCTGCTGCAGTTTCTTGGTTTGGCGGTCATAGACCCAATAATCGCCGCGGGTGTGGTAACGCCAGACTTTTTGGGTGTTGGTAAAGAGCAGCACTTTCTGCTCGTCGTCTGAAAATGCGAAACTGCGTACCTTCAAAGGCTCGGTTTTCCCGGTGGGCACTAACTGTCCTTTCTCTACCAGCACAGCTTTGGTTTTACCTGGCAAGGTATAGGCGGTGATGTTTCCCTCTTCCGGCACCACATAGGTATTCCCGGACTTGAGCCAAACCACGCCTCGCTGCTGTGCGAAGCCGGGCAGGCACAAAGCCAGCAGTAGAATGAAGAAAAAGAAAGTCGGCTTCCCGAAGGTGGTATGTACCCTATTCATAGTTCTTTGATGATGATTCATCTGCAGTATCGTGTATTTTAAAAGAGCCTCTAAGTGCTGGTTTAAGACAACCCCTGTTTTCGGGCTACTTTCCTGAAAACAGGCCGAAAATAAGGTTTAGAAAGGATGCCGTTACCTAAGTTTTCCGGCTCTAACTCACCTTATTTTTTGGAGGCGGATTTCCCAGTGGCGTTGCCGTAGAAGCGCCAGTTGGAGGTAAAATCTTTGGGTAATTGCTGGTTAAGCAGAATGGCGCGGGCCATCTCCACGGGTAGGTTGTTCTCCTGAATAATGGCGTCATGCAACTGCTTATTCGTCATTTTGCCGGTCTGCACCAGTTCTTTGTGCAAGGCGTAGAATTGCAAACCACCAATCATGTACGCCAGCTGGTACAGCGGACCGTACCGGCCCTCAAAGGAGCGGCGCACCTCGCCCTCGGCATTGGCGCGTTCATGGCCTACGCGGTCTACCAGGAAATCAATGCACTCCTGCGGGGTCCATTTGCCCAGGTGGTAATTGAGCGAGAAGATGATGCGGGCGCAACGGTGCATCCGCCAGAAAAGCATGCCCACGCGGTCCTCAGCGGAGCGCGGAAACTTCTGGTCCCAGAGTTGCATCTCCCAGTAGAGCGACCAGCCTTCGGTCCAGAAGGGCGTAAAAAAATTGCGGTAGGCTTTGTAGCGGTCGTTCATGAAGCCTTGAAGGTGATGCCCGGCAATGAGTTCATGGTGCACAGTGGCGCGGGAGAAGTGCGGGTTGTTGCCGCGCATGCTCATGAGTTTATCTTCGTGGGCCATGGTGCTGGTGGGGTACGAAATGATGAACGTCTCGCCGCCCAGGAAAAAGGGGTTCACCAGTTGCCGCTCGGGGCTCATCATCTGCATGCGCCAGGTTTCCTCGGCCACCGGCGGAATGGTAATCAGGTCCTTTTCTTTCAGGAAAGCCACCGATTGGTTGTAGAGATCCAGCATGGCCTCGGGCTGCTTCCCGGCCGGTACGTACAGGTTCTTTACCTTTTCCAGGGCCGCATGCCAGTCTTTGCCAAAGCCCATCTCCTGCGAGGCCTTCAGCATCTCCTGGTCGCACCAGGCGAATTCCTTGTTGGCGATGTCAATCAGCTCCTCGGGGGTGTAGGGGATCATCTCATATTGCAGTTGCCGGATGAGTTCATCTTTTCCGATGGGGTTGCCCACGATACCGCTCTGGTCTATTTTCTGCCCTTTAGCAGGAACCTTGCCTTTTTTCTCGGCCAGGGCCGCATATTGGGTCAAGAGGGTGTCTACCTTTTTGTACGGTTCTTTGGTCCACCACGAGAAGCTGGGCTCATAGTCATAGTAGAACGTGTAGACACTTTTGAGGGCATCCTTCAGGTCCAGCGTCACGCCTTGTAAACGGTAAGCCAGGTCCCGGTCTAAACGGGGCTCGGCCTCCAAAGCGGTTTGGGAGGCTTTGAGGCTTTTCTCGATCAGGTTCAGTTCGGCCGCAATTTTCTGCCCGTCTACGTTGAGGCCTCGGCGACGGGGTTTCTCCAGGGCGTAGATCTTCTCAGCGAAGGGCACCCATTTACTGATCTGGTTGTATTCTTTGGCAGCCACATCCAGTAGGCGCAACTCCTCGGTCAGGTTCCGTTTGGTGAGCAGGTAGTCTACCCGGCTGCCGGTATTCAGCTGGTCGTAATCCAGCGTGTTGAGCTGCTGCTGGTATTCTCGGTACAGTTTCTGAAAACGGGCCGTAAACTCCGGTGAGTTCTCCATGAAATAAAAGCGCCGCAGACTCCCTTCATCGGCTTTCAGTTTTACCAAAAGGTTGTTCACCTCGCTTGTCTGCTCATACAGTACATGGGGGCTCTGGGCAAAGATGGACCCTGAACCCAGGAGAGTAAAGACAACCGGTAAACAGGAAAGTTTCAGAAAGCGAGCGCAACGGTGGATCATGGGTTTAATAAGGGCTTAAAGGTCTGGGGAGAGCAGGGTAAGCGCAATTCAAGTATCCCTCTTTCTGGAAGGAAGGAACCTACTAAGATGTTAGCTGTACCGATCTGGCGAGAAGGCGTCAATGCCCACCGATGATTTTCGGCTCATGAGTTCTTCGGTGAGCAGCTTTCCGGTGGCGGGAGCCAGGCTGAGGCCCATCATGCTGTGGCCAGTGCCAAACAATACATTGTTCCAGCGGCTGGTCGCGCCAATGTATGGCAACCCGTCTGGCGAGCACGGACGCAGCCCGCTCCAGATTTGGTCTTTTTCCGGAAAATCGGCTTGAAAACCGCCGTAGTACTTGGAGATGGAATTGTGGATGCCTTTTACCCGGTTCAGGTTGATGCTGGTGTTGTCATTGGTGATTTCCATGGTACCACCAAACCTTACCTGCTCCCCGAAAGGCGTCACCGCTACGCGGGCCTCGGTGAGGATGGCCGGGCGCTGAATGGCGGGCGAATTCTTCGTAAGGAAGCTGTAGCCTTTGCCGCCCAGCATGGGCATGTTGATCTTGAGCTTGCGGGCCACCTCGCCAGCCCAGTTCCCGGCCGCGATGATGACCTGGTCAGAAGCAAACTGGCCTTTGTCGGTGATGACGGAGGTGACAGTTCTCCCGGAGGTGGCAAAGTCCAGCACCTCAGCGTGGCGCACAATCTTCACGCCTTTCTGTTCTAAGTGCCGCACCAGGTAGGCGTGCAGCTGTGACGGATTCAAATGGGCGTCACCTGGGAAAAAGACCCCGCCTCGCACGTCTATGCCGGCGTACGGTTCCAATTGCTTCACTTCGTCCGGCGACAGGATCTCGGTTTCCAAGCCGTGCTTGCGGGCCAGGTGCGCGAACTCTACTTCCTCGTGCGCTGCCTCCTCAGATTTATAGAGCATCAGCAGTCCTTTTTCCTGGAAACCCACCTCCGGCGAGTTGTGCTTACCGACAAAATCCACGTACAGGTTTTTGCTGTACAAACTCAGGTTCTTGAGGTACGGGATGCTGTATTCCACGTGCTTTTTGGTGGCCGCCTTGTAGAAAAGCAGGCACCACTGGGCCAGGCGCAAATCCAACTTGGGGTGGATGTAAAAAGGGCTGGTAGAGGAAAGCATCCACTTCATACCTTTGGCGATGATGCCTGGCGAGGCCAGCGGCACGATGTGGCTGGGCACGATCATGCCGGCATTGCCAATGGAGCAGCTGTTAGACAGGTCTCCTCTGTCTATAATGGTGACCTCGAAGCCTTCATCAGACAAATAGTACGCGGTAAAAAGGCCGATGATGCCGCCCCCTACAATGGTAACTCTGCTCATATCAAATCACTTGGAATCCGTGAACATAAGGGTCTTCGTCATCAAAAAAGATGGTGTTGAGCCCCGTAACAATGGCCCAGCCTTCAATGCCGGGCAGAATGGCGGGTTTGCCGGCGACGGTGGTTTCGCCCTCAATGGTGCCGTTGAAGATAGACCCGATGTAGCTTTCATGCACAAACACATCGCCCGCTTTCAACTTGCCTTTGGCGTACCACTGGGCCATGCGCGCCGAGGTTCCGGTACCGCAGGGCGAGCGGTCAATGGCTTTGTCGCCGTAGAACACGGCGTTGCGGGCGGTGGAGGTGGGTTGCAGGGTATCGCCGGTCCAGAGCACATGGCTCATGCCCTTGATGGTGGGGTTCTCCGGATGCACGAAGCTGTACTTCTCATTCATGCGCTCCCGAATGACGCGGCTCCAGGAAATCAGCTTATCGGCGGTGAATTCCTGCAGACCAGGAAAGTTCTCCTGCGGATCAATGATGCCGTAGAAGTTTCCGCCGTAGGCTACGTCAATTTTCAGCTCGCCCAAGTCCGGGCAATCTATAGTCAGCCCATCGGCCTCCAGGTAAGAAGCCACATTGGTCAGCTTTACTGATTTTACCTTTTTGCCTTCCTGGATGTATTTGATTTTCACCAGGCCGGCCGGTGCCTCCAGGCGCAGTTCGCCGGGCGTTTTAGGCGTAATCAGGCCCTCTTCAATGGCAATGGTGACGGTTCCGATGGTGCCGTGACCGCACATGGGAAGGCAACCGCTGGTCTCAATGTATAAAACGGCGACATCGTTCTCTGGGTCATGCGGCGGGTACAGAATGCTCCCCGACATCATATCATGGCCGCGCGGCTCAAACATGAGGCCTTTCCGGATGTAATCGTATTCCTGTAAGAAGTGCTGGCGCTTTTCGCTCATGTTGGCGCCCTCCAAAACGGGTCCGCCCCCGGCCACCAGGCGCACGGGGTTCCCGCAGGTGTGGGCATCAATACAGAAGAAGGTTTTTCTTGCCATAAAGGGTTAAATAGGGTCTTTGGTGAACTGTCCATCCACGGTGCGCCAGATGGAAAGGGGGTTCTGATCTTTTAATTCATCGGGCAGCAGGTCCTGCGGCGCCGATTGGAAGGTGATGGGCCGGGCAAACCGTTTGATGGCGTTGGTACCCACCGAGGTGCTGCGGCTGTCTGAGGTAGCCGGGAACGGTCCGCCGTGGGTCATGGCCGGACTAACCTCCACGCCCGTCGGCACACCGGCGAACAATAGCCGGCCGCATTTCTCGCGTACCGTGTCTACCAGGTTTCCAGCAGCTGCTAATTCAGTTGCGGTTCCCCAGATGGTGCAGGTGAGCTGGCCCTGCAGCACTTCTGCTGCCTGCTCCAATTCTGCCATGTCGTTATAGGTCACCACCAAGGTGAACGGCCCGAAGACCTCTTCCTGCAAAGCGGTGTTTTTCAGCCACTCGTGCACATTGGTTCTGGCTAAGGCGGCATGGCCAGTCAGCACATCTTCCTCCGCTGTCACCAGCGTTTCCACGCCGGTTTCGGCCAACAGCCTTGTCAGGCCCTGGTAGTAGTTGCGGGAGATGCCTTCATGCAGCATTTTATCGCCGGCAGATTCGCTCAGTTTCTGGGAAAGGAGGTCTAAAAAGGGTTCTGTGGTGGAGGACAGCGGATAAAACACCAAACCCGGACAGGTACAGAACTGCCCTACGCCCTGCAACACCGAGGCCGCTGCCTGTTCTGCCAAGCCTACCGTTTCTGCTTCCGCTTTCTCAGGCAGTATGAATATAGGGTTGATGCTGCCCATTTCGGCGTACACCGGAATAGGTTGCTCGCGCCGGCAGGCCTGGTCAAAGATGGCTTTTCCGCCTTTGTAAGAACCGGTGAACGCCACCGCCTTGGTTTTAGGATGCTTTACCAGTTCCTGCCCTACCTCAATGCCACCGCTTACGTGCTGGAAAACTCCAGTTGGCAAGCCACATGCCCCCAGCGCCTGTTGAATAGCCCCGAAGACCATTTGGGAAGTCTTGGGGTGCCCCGGATGCTCTTTGTACACCACCGGGCAACCCGCTGCTAACGCCGAGGCCGAATCTCCGCCGGCCGTAGAAAAAGCCAATGGGAAATTGCTGGCCCCAAACACCACTACTGGTCCCAAGGGAAACAGCATGCGGCGCAAATCTGGTCTGGGCAAAGGTTTTCTGTCTGGCATGGCCGGGTCAATGGTGGCTTCGAGCCAATTGCCTTGGTCCAGGAGATCGGCGAAGGCGCGGAGCTGGTTCATAGTGCGGCCCCGTTCTCCGGTCAGCCGCGCCAGAGGCAGATTGGATTCCTGGCTGGCTACCTGCAACAGTTCCTCGCCCAGATTTTCTATCTCGGTGGCAATGGCTCTCAGGAAAGTAGCTTTTACCTTTGCAGGTGTTTTTTTATAGGTATGAAATGCTTCCTCTGATGTTTGCAGTACTTGGTCAAGCGGCATGCTTTGCATTGATTATCCTCCGTTTTAATAAATACTCTTCCTTTCGGCGCAAGCCATCTTACCAGATGGCCCTATAACACCTAAGCCCATGTTCAATAACATGGGCTTAGGTGTTTACAAAGAGATAAGTTCTTTTTCTTTTTTGAACTCGGGCAACACTGGGCGGTTTGCCAGGGCCTCGTTGATAATGGCCAGAACTTGCACGCGCTCTGCGCCTTCCAAGGGCAGGCGGGGCTGACGTACGGCCTCGGTGCCCAAATTTGTGCAGACTTCAGCCAACTTGATGTTCTGCACCAGTTTAGGATGCACATCCAGCTCCAGCAGCGGATAGAACCACCGGTTGATCTTCACGGCTTCCTCTAAGCGGCCGGCTTTTACCAGTCGGTAAATGGCCACGGTCTCAGCAGGGAAAGCGCAGACCAAACCGGCTACCCAACCCTCGGCACCCAGCACCAGGCTTTCGAGAGCCAGGGTATCTACGCCGGAAAGGATCTTGAACCTATCCCCGAAGCGGTTCTTCATTTTGGTGATGTTGCCTACCTCGCGGGTAGATTCCTTTACCGCCTGGATGTTCTCCTCAGAAGCCAGTTCTTCAAACATATCCAAGGTTACCTCAATGCGGTAATCAATGGGGTTGTTGTAGATCATGATAGGGAGCGGCGTAGACTGGGCCACGGCCTTGAAATAGGTCACGGTCTCCCGGGCATCAGCTTTGTAGCGCATAGGCGGCAGCAGCATAAGTCCGCTGGCCCCGTTTTTCCGGGCTTCTTCGGCCGCCTGAATGGCTTTGGCAGTGGACTGCTCGGCTATGTTCATCACCACGGGCACCTTGCCGTCTACAAACGCAACGGTTTCCTTTACCAACGTTGCTTTTTCATCATCTGTTAAGGTGCTGGCTTCCCCTAGGGTCCCTCCTAATATGATCCCATCCACCCCGGCATTCAGTTGAGCCTCAATGTTGCTCAGAAACGCAGGTATATCAAGTCTGTCTTGCTCCGTGAACTTGGTGGTGACAGCAGGGAAAACTCCTTTCCATTGTACATTCATGGCGTGCTTTTTTAATGTTACTGTATTTGATTTTATGATTTCTAAACCTGTATAAGAGCTTAACAAAACTACCCTATCGGGTTTGAAGGGAATTCCTACATTTTACCCATTGGTGATACAAGATTATCAATTGGACTGCTTGTACCGATTTATCAATTATGTTAGTTAAATTTAAGTACGTTCTCCTTTTTCTTTACCCAGACCATGAAACCCCTACATTTCAAAATCCCGAAGACGTCAGGCGAATCCGTCCGGATTCAGTATGATGAACAGCGCCATTTCTATGAGAACCTGCATTTCCACCCAGAACTGCAGATCATGGTGATTTGTGAAAGCACCGGAACCCGTTTCATTGGTGACAGCATTGGCAACTTCAATGTCGGCGACATCATTGTCCTGGGCTCTAACCTGCCGCACGTATTCCGGAACGATAAAAGGTACTACGAACCAGACTCTGAGCTCAAGGCCAAAAACATCTCGGTCTTTGTAGACCTTGCGGCTTTTGAAGATAATCTTTTCTCCCTTCCTGAGGCGCACGCGATCCAAAAATTATTACTCAACAGCAAGCGGGGGTTACTTATTGGGGGAGAAACCCGGGAAAAGGTGTCAACCCTGATCCAGGACATGCGCACGATGAAGGGTTTTGAGCGGATTATCCAGGTGCTCATCATCCTCAACCTCCTCTCCCACTCCAATGAACTGGAGATGCTCTCCTCAGTGGGTTTCAACGCGAACCTCAATGAGTCTGACAACCGCAAGATCAATGATGTCTTCAATTACATCATGAACAACTTCACCGAAGACATCAAACTCAGCGATGCAGCCAACGTGGCCAATATGAGCGTGAATGCATTTTGCCGGTATTTTAAGCAACACACCCAAAAAACGTACTCCCAGTTCCTGAACGAGATCAGGATTGGCCACGCCTGCAAGCTCCTGATTGAGGACAAATGGAACATCAGGGAGACGGCTTTTGAATGCGGGTATGACAACATCTCCTACTTCAACCGCCAGTTCAAAGACATCACCAACTTCACCCCTACTGAGTTTGTGAAACTCCACAACACCAAGTTCACCAGCGACTTTTCCTTACTGGAAACAACCCAAGCGTAAAGCTTGGCCAATGGCTTATGCCACCTGGCAAATTATGTTTTAGGGCTGTTTTTGGGGTTTCGGGCGCAAATCAGCTTTTGGCCTTTTCCTGGTCTTTGGCTTCCCAGGCGGGCGGGTCTATGCCTAGTAAATGCTTCACGAAGAAGTCGCGGCGTTTGTGCTCGCCGTATTCTCCACCGGAGGAGTGGCCCATGCCAGGTACCATCAGGAAATCGAAATTCTTGTTGGCTTTGATGAGCGCGTCAACCAGTTGCAGCGTGGAGGCTGGGTCTACGTTGTCATCCAGTTCTCCTAAGATCAGCATCAGTTTGCCCTGCAGTTTATGGGCGTTGACCACGTTAGAGGAAGCAGCGTATTCCGGCCCGATGGGGAATCCCATCCACTGTTCGTTCCACCACATCTTGTCCATGCGGTTGTCATGGCACCCTGCCGAGGAAACCGCCACTTTGTAGAACTCCGGGTGAAACAACAGGGCCCCGGCCGAACTCTGCCCACCGGCGGAAGTCCCGAAAATGCCCACCCGTGTCAAGTCCAAAGACGGATATTTCTGGGCAGCGGCCTTCATCCAGGCAATGCGGTCCGGGAAACCAGCGTCTTTGATATTCTTCCAGGCGACATCCTGAAAAGTTTTGGACCGGTTAGAGGTTCCCATGCCGTCTATCTGCACCACCACAAACCCTAACTCTGCCAATTCCTGCATGTGTCGGGAGCCGGAATTGAACGTCTTGGGCACAAAAGCACTGTGCGGACCGGCATAGATGTATTCAATGACGGGGTAGGTTTTGGCAGGATCGAAATTGGTAGGCCGCACCACAATGCCCCAGATATCCGTCTGTCCGTCGCGGCCCTTGGCGGTAAATACTTCTGGGGCTTTCCATCCAAATTTAGGAAGTTCAGAGGCATCGGCTTTCTCCAGTTCCATCACCAATTTACCGTCGGTCGCGCTTCTGAGCACCGTCACAGGAGCCACATCTACCCGGGAGTAATTGTCCACGAAGTACCTGAAGTCAGAGGAGAAGGTGCCGGCGTGGTGGGCGTCTTTCTTCGTGAGCACCGTGAGGCCGGAGCCGTCGAAGTTCACCCGGTAGTACTGCACCAGGTACGGGTCCTGCCCCGCCTCCCGACCGCTCCCTTCAAACAAAATGCTGCGGTCTTTCTCGTCTACGTGGATTACCCTCCTGACTACCCAATCGCCTTTGGTGATCTGGTTTTTGACGTTGCCGGTAGCGCCGTCATAGAGGTAAAGGTGGTTCCAGCCATCGCGTTCAGAGGCCCAGATGATTTCTTTCCCATCGGCTACATCGTGCCGGAATTTCTTGCCGCTATAGTCAATGAAGGTCTTGCTTTCTTCTTTGATCAGGTCCCGCACCTTGCCGGTGAGGGCATCCACTTCCACCACCTTGTAGGCCTGGTGCCCGCGCTGGTTGTACTCCACCGTGAAAGCCCGTCCATCTTTCCGCCAGCTGGGGTTAGAAAGATCATATTGCGTGCCCACTCCGAAGAGGGCCGGGTCCACCCGTACCTGCCGTTTCTCCTCTACCAGGAAAAGCTGCGGAGCTCTTTGCGGCAGCGCATCGCCGGGTTTGAGGTAATTGCGGGTATGTACTTTAGGCTGTAACTGATCTAACGGGGAGGATTCAATCAGGTACAGGAGGTGTTCTTTGTTGGGCCGAACCCGGTTGGTGGCCAGTTTCTTTGAATCCGGGGACCACTCCAAAAAGGACGAATAGTACTCCCCCGCCGAGCCGTCAAAACTGAGCTGGTGTTCAATTTTCTTATCCTTGGCAGACCGGATGTAAACGTTGTGGTTCTTGATAAACGCCTCCCACTGTTTGTCCGGGGAAAGTACCGGCTTATTGCCCTGGTCACTCCAGCGGTCGCCCCAATAGCGGTTGTTCTGTTCCTCGGCTTTGCCCAGGTTCTGCAGTTTGTAAGAGCCCAGGGCAGTGCGCCACTTCGTTCCGCCGGCGATAAATTCCAGGGCTTTGCCGTCCTCTACAAACATGATCTCGGTGAAGGGTAGGTTGTAGGGCTCCACCGTTTTACCTAAAGCCGACGACAATTCTTTGGCTAGTTTCTGCTGATCGAAAGCTGGTTTTTTTGAGCGTTTCTGGGCATTGACCAGCATGAATTCTTTCCCTTTAGGCGTCTGCCGCACATACCAGAAAGTGTCCTTCCCCTTTACCCAACTGAAACGCGAGGGTGCGTAGAACACCTTCGTATTCATGGCCACCTTCAGCTTCTCCGCGCGTTCGTAATCTGATTTGGTTCCCTGCGCCTGCACAGCGCCAGCGCCCAGTAACACGAGGGCACAAACCAAAACCTGTTTCAGCGCAGCGGAATACCCACTAGGTGAAGCTGTAGAAAGGCGGGGGAAGAGATGCATAGTGGATTGTTTGATGGATATGTATTGCAATATTACTCTGATATAAACAATTTCTGTTCAGTATTTTAGCACGTCCTGATACCATATTAGCAGACCTGCTGTATAGCCTAGATGCTCTTTTTAACCGCAGCTTCCACATAGAAATTAGGATCAAGGGTAAGCTCCGTGCCGGGTTTTACGCCGCTAAGTTCCTTCCAGGTGGTCACCGGCTCCAGCCATTTCTCCTTTCCGTTCAGGTACACTTTCACAGGCAGGTTGAACCCATCCACAGTGTTGCTCCAGCGGTACTTGAAGGTATTGCCGGCGAGTTGGTATTCCAGCTTAGGAATCCGGATGTCGCGGAGGTACTGGTTGAAGAAAGTCGTAAGGTCACGGCCCACTTGCTTGCTCAGGTAGTTCTCAATCTGCTGCGTGGTCACGGTCTGGTGGTAGAATTCTTTGTTGAGTCCCCGCAGGATGTCGCGCCACTTTTCGTCGTTGTTGACTACCTGCCGAAGCGTGTGCAACATGTTGCCGCCCTTGGGGTACATGTCGCCGGAGCCTTTGTGGTTCACGTTGTACTCGCCAATGATGGGCTGCTTGTTCCCGATGCCGGCCCGGGTCCCGATCACGTACTCGCTGCCGGCCTTCTTGCCGTAATGATACTCCACGAACAGGTTCTCAGAGTAGTTGGTGAAACTCTCGTGGATCCACATGTCGGCGATGTCTTTGTAGGTGATGTTGTTGGCGAACCACTCGTGCCCCGATTCATGGATGATGATGAAATCGAACTTCATGCCCCAGCCAGTGGAACCGCTGGGATCTTTGCCCCGGTAGCCGTTCTTGTACCCATTTCCGTATGTCACGGCGCTCTGGTGCTCCATGCCGGTGTAGGGCACTTCAATCAGTTTGAAACCGTCTTCATAGAACGGGTACGGCCCAAACCAATGCTCAAACGCCTTGAGCATGCGAGGTGCGTCTTTGAACTGCACCTTTGCTTTCTCCAGGTTCTCTTTCAAGACGTAGTAGTCCAGGTCCAGCAGGCCTTTCTCACCCTTGTATTTCTCTGAGAAATGCACGTAGTCACCGATGCTCAGGTTCACGCCGTAGTTGTTGATGGGGTTGGTCACAAACCAGTGGAAGGTCTTGGTGCCGTCATTATTCTGACTCACGCCCCGGAGCTTGCCGTTGGAGACATCCATTAGGTTCTCGGGCACGGTGACGCTGATCTGCATGCTGTCGGGTTCGTCGTACATGTGGTCTTTGCAGGGCCACCACAAACTGGCGCCATCGCCTTGATTAGAATTGGCCACGAAGGGTTGGCCGTTAGCGTCTTTTTTCCAGGTGATGCCGCCGCTCCAGGGTGGGTTCTTGCTCACCACGGGTTTGCCGCCGTAATACACTTCCACGGTGTTCACCGCGCCCTTCGTCTGTTTCTGATCTAACTCCACAAACCAAGCATTGCCGTCGCGAGTGAAGGTGAGTTCTTTTCCATTCTGCGTTACTTTCTCCATCTGCATGGGCGGCTGTAAATCCACCTGCAGGCGCTGATTGGGCGTGAGGACTTTGTAGGTAATGGCATTCATCCCCTTAATGGTACTATCGGCGGGGTTCACCTTCACGTTGAGGTGAAAATACGCCAGATCCCACCAGGCCCGCTCCGGGGTGATACTCCCCCGCAGGGTATCCTGACGGGTAAATGTTTTGGTCTGGGCCTGCGCGGTGGTGCCCCACAGCAACAGAAAAATGACCGACAAAAAACAGGTTCTCACGCTAAGTGACTTAAAATTCATACGAAAACTGATCAGGTGTTTCTGGCCCGATTTTCAGAAAACAGGACCTAAACGGGTAAAGTAAAATCAGAAGTACTCGCTGGGTCAGACCTGCCGAAAAGCATTCATCTAAGCTAGCGTGCCTCTACCTTTTATCACTGGGTATAATTCAGCATGATGCCGTTGATCTTGGTGGGCAGCCAGACCTGCATGGGGCTTTTGCCGCGGTTGGCCCAGGAATAGTACGGGATGGCGGTAATGGTTTTCCGTTGGGTAACGGTAGACAGACCATCGGCACTCACGGAGATTACCGGCACTTCGGCCTTTAAAGCTACTACCCCGTTTAGGAGCTGTTGGTTGAAAGTAGCCTCAAAACGGGTATCCTCGGGCACCACCATGTTCCAGGCTTCCTTGCCGTTGTCCACGCCTTCCACGCAGTACACCAGCGGGCCTCGTTGCAGAGCGATTCTGTTCTGGTTGTAGGTCAGGCTGTCTTTGGCCACTACCTTTTTCACCTCCATGGGGAAGTCCAGCTCCAGGCGGTCTCCTTTTTTCCACTTCCGGTCGATGACAGCGTAACCTCTTTCCATTTTGTAGGGCACGGCTTTCCCGTTCAGTTTCAACGTGAATTTCGAAGGGGTCTTGTCAGAGAAGCGGTACAGATCACCAGGCACGGGCTCACCTTGGACCCAACCTGGAATGCGCAGGTGCAGCGTGGCGGTGGTCGCCTTCGCCGGATTCACGGTCAGATCCACTTTGCCCTCCCAGGGGTAATTCGTTTTCATCTCCAGCGGCAGGTTCCCGTTGGGGGTATTGAGGTTGGTCTGGCTCCCGATGTACAGGTTCACCCAAACTCCGTTCCCGGACTGCGCATAGACGTAATTGCCCAATGAGGCGATCAGGCGGGAAATATTGGCGGGGCAGCAGGCCGTCCCGAACCACTCGCTGCGTTGGTGGTTTCCGCGTGAGGCCAGCGGGTTTCCGTAGAAGAACCGGTCGCCGCTCAAGGACAAACCGTCCAGGGCCCCATTATACAAGCTACGTTCCAGCACGTCTACGTACTTGCTATCGCCGGTCATGGAGCTCATGCGTTGGTTCCAGAACACCATACCCACCGAGGCGCAGGTCTCGCAGTATGCGTGCTCGTTAGGCAGGTCATAGTCTTTGGAGAAACCTTCGTTACGGCCCGAGGAACCGATGCCGCCGGTGATATACATGTTTCGGTAGACCACGTCTTCCCACACGTTTTTCATGGCGCCCATGTACGCTTCATCGCCTTTCAGGGCAGCCACATCCGCCGCACCGGTGTACATGTACATGGCGCGCACGGCGTGCCCCGTGATCTCCTTCTGCAGCTTCACCGGCACCACATCCTGGGCGTAGGCAGTGTCTTTCCAATCGGTCCAGGTGTAGCCTTTGGCCAGTTTGCGGCCGCGTTCCTCCAGAAGCCAATCAGCTAAGTCCAGGTACTTTTTGTTTTTGGTGGTTTTGTACAGCTTCACCAGCGCCAACTCCAGTTCCTGGTGCCCGGTTACCCAGTGCTGCTTGCCCGGCCCGAAAAGCGAGGCGAAATGGTCGGCGAATTTGGTGGCCACGTCCAGCAATTTGCGTTTGCCGGTAGCGTCATAATAGGCCACCGCGGCTTCTATGAGATGCCCGCCGTTGTAGTCCTCGTGCATGCTCATGTCGGTCCAGCGCTTCTCGGGGAACTGGAGCGTGTAGTAGGTGTTCAGGTATCCGTCGGGTTGCTGGGCCTTGGCGATGAGGTCAATCCACTGATCGGCTTTCTTCTCCAGCTCCGGAGAGGGTTTGTTTTTGATGGAATAGGCAATCGCCTCCAGGGCCTTGTAGACGTCGGAGTCATCGTAGAAAATGCCTTTGAACTCGCCTTTTTTCAGGCCAGCCATGATCTCGAAATTCTGAATGCGGGGCGTTTTCACCTCGGTTTGCTCAATACAGACCGGAATGGTGACGGTGGCCACCTGGTCAATGCGGGGTTTCCAGAAGGCATCGTTGATGGTGACTTTGGAGAAGTTAACCGGCGCGATGTTCCTGATGCCGCCCTGCGCGAACGCCCCCGTTTGAACCAGGCAAAGAGCCAGCAGACTAAGTAGGTTTTTCTTCATTTTAGGGGTCTTTTACAAAAAACAAAGCGTAAACACCTGATGCAAAAAGGCCAGGGGAAACTGTATCCTGATCCTTGAATGAAATATCATTTGACAGAAGCCCTTCCTGAGGCCGCGTTTTCCTTTACCATCCGCACGCCATAAACCGGACCGGCACTGTTCTTCGGCTTGGCCTGGAGGGTCACCGTTACCTGCCGTTCATAAAGTTGCGGTCTTACTTGATGATACTGAAATCACCGGGGTATTCTCTAGTGCAAAAATGGACCAACCGTCAGCTAGTATAACTGATTCCTGGTGCGTGGGTCAGAGCACTTTCTTATATCCGAAGGATAGTTTTGGGCCTTGTTTCAGAAAAACGCACCTAAAACGGTTCTCCCCTGAAATCTTCCTCTAATGCAATAAACATGATAAACCTTGAAAGAAACTTCAGCATGTTAGCCAATGGTAATACTATGTTAACAGCCGCTTAACAAACGGGAGGAGAGGAAAAGAAAACTGCCCACCCTCACCCCTTGTTTCCAGGAGGTTTGAATGAGCAGATCCTCAACAAACAAACCAATTACGCTTTAATATCCAGGGTTTTGTGCCAGTTTAGGGTTCTTATTTATCTCATCTGCCGGGATGGGGAACAGGGCTTTGGCATCACTGCTTGGGCTATGGTTAAACCAGGCTTTGCGGCCAAATACTCCGAAACGGATCAGGTCTTGTCTGCGGTGTGCCTCCGCGGCAAATTCCCATCCCAATTCGTCCAGCATTCTTCCATATTGGATATCGGCACCGCCGCTGCCGGGACCAGCCTGCACGTTTCCGTTCACATCCTGCAAACCGTAATTATAGGAACTGCCTTTCTTCAGGTCATCACCGGTCACGGTGGCTTTTGCGGGGTTGGTGTTTTTGAAGGCCCGCTGGCGCACCTGGGTCACCAGTACGGCTGCTTCATCGGCCCGGCCCAAACGAAGCAGGCTTTCGGCTTTCATCATGAGCACGTCGGCGTAGCGCAACATGGGAAAATCATTGTCCAGCGAGCCGGTGGCCCCTTCCTTGATTTTATACTTCCCAATGCGGTAGCCTTCGTTTGATTCAGTGGCGGCCATGCTAGGCATCAGTTTCACATAATCAATCACCACTTCACCAGTGGTGGCGTTCTTCTGCGGCCCCATGATCCAGGTGTCTTTCAGGCGGCCATCCTGAGGGTCATAAGTATCAATAAACTGCGGAACGGCGGCATTTCCTCCCCAAGGCCCGGCCTGCATTTTGTACACGAAGCGGCTGGCCGGATCTAAGGTTTTCATATGCACGATATTGCCCGTACCATAGATTTGGTCATAGGGAATAGCAAAAATAATCTCCTTGGAATTTTGATTTGTGTAGGTGAAGACATCTGAATAGTTAGTGTCCAAGGAGTATTTCTGGCTATTGATAATCTCATCGCATTGCTGTATACATTTTTCCCACTGCGGAGTACCTGTATATACCCCGGCGTTCAGGTAAATTTTTGCCAACAATGCCTGCACCCCCCATTTGTTCAACTGCCCGTATGTGGACTGGGGATCATCGCTCAGGGTAGGCATTACTTCCTGGAGTTCTTTTACTACGAAGTCAAACACCTGCTGGCGCGTTTTCTGGTCAGGCAGCTGCGTGTCTTTGTAGTTAGTCACAATAGGCACATTGCCATGATTGTCAAGCAGCAGATAGTACGCAAATGCCCTTGCCGCCCTCAGTTCTGCCACTAAAGCCTCTTTTCCTGTTTCTATGGCTATTTCACCATCCTCAATTTGGGCCAGCACCCGGTTGGCAAAGTTAATGCTCCGGAAGGCACTACCCCAGGTATTCTGGGGTTGCCATTGCAGCGGCGTCCAGGTGTGGGTGTGCATACGCAGATACGTGCCCCCATCGTACCAACCGTTGGGCCGGGCCGGGGTGGCAATGGCATCTGCGCTTTCCTCCTGCAAATCAAAATACCCTTGCCAGCCCATCATCAATCCCCTAAACGAAGCGTAAACAGGTGCAATAATGCTTGGAATGTCCTTTTCGGTTGGTTTAAAACTATCGGCAAGAACCTGTGAATAAACATCTTCATCCAGGTTGGTACAGGAACTGATAGCACCTACGGCACCTATGGTAGTTGCCAGAGAATAGGCAATAAATTTCTTTTTCATGATCTTACTTTAAAACCTAGAAGGATACATTAATACCAGCCGTGAACGTACGCGTAGTTGGGTATTTATCGCGCTCATCATTACCTGGAGCGAACCCTGAATAACTCACCCCTTCCGGATCCAAGCCTTTGTAGCCAGTTATGGTAATCAGGTTCAGGCCAGACACATAAACCCTTGCATTTCTCACGATCTTGATCAGGTCTTTGGGCAAGGTGTACCCAAAAGTGACGTTATCAATTTTCACGTAGTCTCCCTTTTCAATGTAGTGGCTAACATACACCAGGTCGTTATTAAGCCGTTTTCCATAAACCGGGTCATAAGCGGTTTTCAGCATGTTGTAATCATCATTCTTAGGGTTCTCATAAAACATGCGTTGGAAGTTGAGGATGTCATGCCCAAAAGCGCCTCTGATGTTTACCTGCAGGTCGAAGTTCTTGAACCGGGCTGAGTTGTTCCAACCCAACACATGTTTTGGAATGGCGTTGCCGTAGTATTGGCGGTCTTCCTGGGTGGCGTCATTAATAGGAATCGCCTCACCTGTTCTGCTTTCTACTAGCCATCCGCCGTTGGCATCCACTCCAACTGTTTTCCAGACATAGAAGCGTCCGATGGGTTCACCAACTGCAACCCGGTGGGTAAAGTCTTGAATGGGTTCTCCAGTATACCCAGCATCAAAGTAATCTAGTGTGTTCTCAAACTGGTCATTGGTTAGGGAAACCAACTTGGTTTTATTTGTAGAATAAGTCACATTGGAGTTCCAGGTAAAATTCTTGGTTTCAATGGGCACAAAATTCACCAAAGCCTCAAACCCTTGGCTGCGCAGGGTACCAGCGTTGATGGTCATAAACTCATACAAATAAGGAGGCACAGGAACCCGGAAATCGTAAAGCAGGTCTTCAATGTCACGTCTGAAGAAATCCAAAGAACCACTGATGCGATTTTTTAGAAAACCAAAGTCAAGTCCCACATTGTACTCCCCTTTCTTTTCCCAACGCAGGTCTGGGTTGAAGTTTCTTACAGGAACAAAGCCCCGCACCCATTTACCTCCGATGAAGGCTCCATTGGCTTCATCAAAATTGTAGCTAATCTGTGAAATATAGGGAGCGTTGGCAATGGTACCTGTTACTCCGTATCCTGCTCTAACTTTAAGGTCTGTGACAAATCCCATGGATTTCATGAAGCTCTCCTGGCTGATTCTCCAGCCTACCGATACGGCCGGGAAGGTACCCCACTTGGAGTTGGCCCCAAATTTAGAAGAGCCTTCGCGCCTAACGCTGGCCATGAAGAGGTATTTATCGTTCCAATCATAGGTGACCCGCCCAAAGAAACCGATCAGTTTCCAATTGTCTTTGTAGCTACCCATGTTGGCATCACCAGCCTGTAGTGCTTGCCCTACGCCCAGGTTGTTCCAACCGTAGGCATCAGTAGGGAAATTCCAAGTATCAGCGTTGAACCCTTCGTTGGTTTCATCTTGCCAGCTATACCCTCCTAATACACTGAAGCTATGGGCACCGAACGTTTTGGCGTAGTTAGAAGTGAGTTCCAATAAGTTGCTTCTGTTAGCGCCGGTGCTTCTTCCCGCGTTGCTGAACCGTTGATCCAACTGCGTATCTGAGTGGTTGAACGTGGAGGCGTACCCGTACAGGGAACTTCCCTGAATGTGTGAACCTAAGATTTTGAAATGTAAGTCTTTGATTGGGGAATAGTCTAAGCTTCCGTTCATTCTCATCTCCCGGGTGGTATACTCCTGGTTGAACTCCTCTATCCTGGCCACGGGATTGAGGTAGAAGTAAGCATCGCGTTCTTGCCACGCTCCAGTTTCGGTCCGGACGCGGTCTGTTGGGTTCCGGATAATTGCCTGCCGGTAGGCATATCCATCACCGCCGCCTTGCACTGAAGAACTTACGGTATTGATCAATTGAATATTTGCTTTCAGTTTTTCATCAAACATGGCGTGGTTTACATCTGCTCTGGCAATGAAGCGCTCCTGCCCAGTCCTTCTTATGAGCCCTTCCCAGTTTTTATAGTTGAGGGAGCCTGTAAAATTAGTGGCTGAATTTCCGCCGAAGAAAGTGAGGTTATGGTTATGGCTTACAGGCGTCTGAGTAATCTCATCCAGCCAGTCTGTGTCTCCACCAAAGTCCTCATAGCCAATACCCTCTTCCCTGATCAACCGGCGATAATCTTCGGCAGTCAACAGTTCAGGTCTTCTGGCAATGGTCTGCACGCTGGTATAAGCGTTGTATTCTACCGTGCTGCGGTCGCTCTGATTTTTGCGGGTGGTGATCAGGATTACCCCTCCGGTGGCTCGCGTTCCGTAGATCGCGGCGGCAGATCCGTCCTTCAACACGTCTACTGATTCAATATCCTCAGGAGCCACGGTATTCAGATCCCCGGGAACGCCATCTATAATCACTAAGGGGTTGGAGCTTCCCTGGATAGAACTCATGCCCCGCAGGTTGATTTGGGTGGTGGCATTGGGGTCTCCGCTGGGGGTGGTTACCCGCAGACCGGCTACTTTCCCTTGCACCAACTGGGCTGCATCACGCACGGCACCCTGCACGAAGTCCTCACGGTCTACCCCGGCCACGGCGCTGGTTACATCCCCTTTTTTCTGGGTACCATAACCAATTACCACTACTTCTTCCAACACCTGGCGGTCAGCCTTTAAGCGGACATTCAATTGGGACTGGTTAGACACCAACACTTCCTGAGGAGTATACCCTATGTAGCTGAAAATCAAGACTGCGTTACCAGGAACCGAGATCTGGTATTTGCCATTGACATCGGTCATGGCCCCCGCGGTACCGCCTTTAAGAGAGACAGAAACCCCCACCAATGGAGAACCATCCTCAGCGGAGGTCACTGTTCCAGACACGGATCTGTCTTGCCTGGAGACCACCCGATGGTCTCTAACCCCAGCATAGGCACTTTCCTGCGGCAAACAGGGAAGGAGGGCGTACAATACCACAGTACCCGACAGGGCGAGTACCCTATTCGTAAATTTCCATTTCATAAAGTCAATTGTTTAATTACAAATTGAAAAAACTCACCTACCCTCCAGAAATGGAGGTGCCATCTACCAGAACCAGGAGGCGCTGGGTTGCCATCTGAGAAATTGACAGATAGAAGCTGTAAAACGAGCAGCCTAAGCTGGATTTAGCTACACCCGCCAGCAGTGCGGGTATCAAAGAGAATGGAAATGCTGCTGAACACCTCCAACTCTCAGGAAAAGCGTGGAAAAGCCTGTTGCCTTAAACTTTATGGACACAGGCAGGAGCACAAGAAGAGGGAACACCTGATTTTATCAAACCTCTTTTGTGGAATTTCTTATTGGCAAGTCCTTTTTAGTGAACTTTATAGAGAGCCAGGGGCAATTTCAAGGGAAGTCAGGAGGCAAACGATTCTTCCTCCATGAATAATCCAATTATCCATAGAAATAACAGGTTCAAATAACAATTACATGTTATTTGAATCATCATATAACTAGCCCTTACTGGGGCGGGTTAATGCGAATACAATTCACCGTTTAATTTCAGCCCTGTGCGCCCTTTCTCATGTCAATTAAGAAAATGGTTATAGTTCTTCAGATAATAAGACAAGGTTTTCTGCATTCACCATCGCTTCTGCGTTTATGATGTATAACAATTGTTGTTCTACCTAATCTGATATTTTGAGTGCGGCACCTGTACAAATCTACTATATACTCTAATGCAACTCCTCTTCTGGATTATCTAATACAGATACTATATTAACAATAGGTTAACACCCCACACAGAAAGAGGACAACAGAGGACTAATACTGAGGCAGGCTTTTAAAGGCAGGAAATAATACTTACCACCACTAACCAGGGGGGGTTAAATAGATGGGCATACAGGAGCGGCCAAGCCCAAGAGGCCCGGCAGACCCGTTTAGGGGCCATTTTTCCCGGAACGGCACCAAACCTAAAGGCTTAGGTACTTTAATAGGCAGGTGATACTTTATTGACTACAACTGCGGGCGGTCTGTTAGGGAATGAAGAAATGCCACAATCGCTTTCTGCTCCTGGGGGCTTAAATGGAGTTGATCACTGGGCAGGGTCTGGTTCTCCAGCGAAAGGCCCAGCCCCACTCCCCCACCCTGGTTGTAAAAGTCGATCACTTCCTCCAGGGTTCTGTAGGCGCCGTTGTGCATGTAGGGAGCGGTTTTGGCAATGTTCCGGATGGTAGGCGTCTTAAAGGCAAATTTCAGCTCGTCTATCTTATTATGGACGAATCTTCCTTCATCAGGGTCCAGGATGGGCTTTTTGGCTTTGGGGGATTGGGGTACGCCTAACACCTCGCCTTCGGTATTGGCGAAGGCCGGACCGACTGTGCCGTTGAAGACGGGCATGAAATGGCAGGTACCGCATTTGGCCTTGCCCATGAAGAGGTTAAACCCAGCAATCTCCTGGCTGTTCAATTGGCCTTCCTCGCCCCGCACGTACAAATCAAAGCGGGAGTTGAAAGGAGACAGTGACCTGACGTAGGCGGCCAAAGCCATCATCACGTGCCTGGGAAGGATTTCTTTCTCCAGGGTAGGAAATGCTTTCTTAAACGTCTGTAAATAAGCAGGCTGGCTATTGAGCCTGGTGGCGGCTTCTTCCACCGAGGCATGCATCTCGTCTTTGTTAGCGATGACATCCAGCGCCTGGTTTTCCAGGGTGGGTGAACGCATGTCATAAAACTGCGCGTGCTGGTACCCTGCATATAATAGCGTGGGTGCGTTGCGGCCCACAAACTGGCCTTTTTGCAAGGCATTGCTCCTGGGCAGGCCATCGGTAAAGGCCAGGTCAGGCTGGTGGCAACTGCTGCAGGTAGTGCTGCCCGAGGAAAGGATGGGGTTGTAGAACAGGTCTTTTCCTAAAGCTACTTTCTGAGGCGTGGGCCGGGCCTCCAGGTTGCCTACAAAGTAATTCAAGTTGAGGGCTTCGGGGTCAAACAAGGTAGCGGCCATGGGGTTCAGTGCCAATGCCGGCGGCACAAACGGGATGCCCAGCTCCTTCTGCCAGGCCACCATGCCGCGGGTAATAGGGTTGACGTACTGCCTAATGAACTTCATGCGGTCAAAGGCATCAAAGTCTTGGCTTTGGGCGGTAAAGGTAATGGTCTGCTGTAGCAGCGTTTGTAAACGGGGATTCTCCCCGAAAAAGGAAAGCACTTCCTGTACCGCTGCCAAGGCCACCGCCGTCTCTTTTACGCCTGTTTTTGCCAAAGGAGTGTCAAAACCGGTAATGCCCAGGATCATGGTCCGGAACACCTCCTGCTTGGCGGCATCCAGGATATGGCCCTCGGTGAACACGGTCTCATCCAGAATCACGCGGGTTCTTCTAAGGGTAGATAGAAAGGCTTTGATCTCCCGCACCAGCGCTGCCCGGTCCGTCGCCTGCGGTTCTGGGTACATGTATTCTTCAATAACCTGCAAGCCCGAGGGCGGAAATACCCGCGTCTCTTCAATCTCTATCTCGGGCAGCGGCGCCCCATTCAATTCCTTGCTGGCGGTAGGAGCATAATACTCCGTGAACCATTCTATTTTCTTATAGGCCCGCCGGGTTTGCAGGAAAGCTTTTTGCAGGGTTGGCCCGTCCCCTTTTTCGGCACTCGGGAGCAACTGCCCTTCGGTGATCTGCTGCAGAGAATCAAACTGAGCCTGCAAATGCGCCTTTGTTCTGGCGGGTATTTCAGGCTTCTTTTCCGGAAAACAGCCGCAAAACAGAAAAGCTATAAGTAAGAAAAGCGAAAGGTTTAGGTTTAGTCTCATGGGGCTTGAACAGGTGAAAGACAAAAGCCTTACCGAAAATCGGAAGGCTTTTGCGACATGACAGACGATGGTGTATGGAAGATTTAAAGCTGGTTTTCTAGCGGGCTACTCCGGTGAGGATCACGGTCTGGCCGCCTTCTTTGTTGTTGATGACGCCGCTGCCATCGGCTCCTTTTCCGCCGGGCAGGAAGCTGTCGCTGGTCCAGGTGTGGGGGTGAATGTTCACTACAAACGTGCCGGGCACGCCCACCAGGCTGGAGATATCATACATGGCACCGTATTCCCAGGAACTCAGGCGGGTGTCATTGCCGGGGTTGTATTTGGCGTTGTAGGTAGGGTCTGATCTGCGGTGGTCCATCTCCAGCATGGGTTTGATCTGTTTGGTGGAAATGCTGTATTGCCAGATGCGGCCGTCATGCTTGTTGTTCTTATAATAAGAGTCTCCGTCTTCCTGGATGTACACGAAGTTCTCCGTTACGCAGATGTTGTCTGGGTTCACGATGCTGTTGCCCGGGTCTACCGCGCCGTCAATTAAAGGCGTGAGTTTACCAGCTAATGGATTATTGGCATCCAGCTCCAGTTTGTACACCCGTCCCCACATGGTAAGGCCCGTCACCGGCGTGATCTTGTCTCCCTGGCTCACGCCCGTGGAAGTGAAATAAAGGGTTCTGTTGGCATTGGCGGTGCCTTTGCCGTAGTCCAGGTCTTCTACGCGGGCAAATTGCAGGGCGCCCTGCTCCACCGTTTGGGCTACTAGTTGCGCACCGGTGCTGGTGGCCACATCTTTGTACTCCACAAACTCCACGTCATAAGCTGTGTTTACCTGCATATCAGTTTCCACGGTGTTCTTGTTTGTCCGGCGCAGCATGTACAGTTTACCGTTCTGTAAGTCGCCGGTGGTGTTGGAGAGGTAGAGATTCACCTGGCCCAGGCTGTTGGCCGTATTGCTTTCGTCTTCCCCTATGAAGATGGCCGTTTTCCCCGGATAAGCGGTCTTAGGTAGCGGCACTGCATTTTCTGCGCTGCATTTGCCAAGGGCCGGCAAAACCCGGTTGGGGTTGCTCTTGTCATTGGTAGACCCGAAGGGGTTGATGGCATGGATCATGGACTCAATTCCGCTCTCGCCTGCGGTCAGGAACGTGGGGCCGAAGCCATGCTCTTCAGGGGTGGCTAAGGTGGCCGAGCAAAGCCTCCAGCGTCCGCCCGCACCGTCCACGATGTACTCCCCTTTGGTGGGTTTCAGGTTTTTGTCCAGGTACACCCGTGACACAGACTGCAGGATCTCATGGTTCGTGATCATGACGTAGCCTTCGCCATCGGGGTTCTTCAGCAGGCCGGAGCCATCTGGCTGGGCACCGTAGATAAAAGAGGGGGAACCCTCCAGTTTGTCATCGCTGCTGATGAGCGTATTGATTTTCACGTTCTCAAACCCAGACAGCAGTTTCACCAGCGAGGGCGTCACCGACTGGTTCTTGATCTCCAACGCTGGTGAAACCGGGGTAGTCTCCCCAGAGGAGTCATCGTCCTGGCAGGCGCTTAAAAAGAAGAGAGCGGTTAGGCCCACCGCAAAGGCTGATTTTCTGGTAACAAAAGGTTTCATGGGTAGGGGTTGAGTTTATACCTCAAAAGTATTTCCCTGTTGTTACCCCTTCATTAGTTCACTTTTAACCCATTGTTAATTCTGGCTCCCGCCTTTAACGCTTTGGTAACATGAGCCATTGCCTGTTTAGGAGACACACTCCCCCCTGAAGTTTCAGCAGCTGGTCATCTTCATCTCCGGACTTGCCGAGGGAGTTAACAGACCCTTCCTTATGCTGTTTGCTTTCAGCCAAACCCCAGGCCTCAGACAAACTTTATGGTTCGCTAAAAAAGCAAATGCTGATTTAAAAGGGATAAAGGAATGGCCTGGAGTGCGAAACGATTTTTCCTCGTTTTCTTGAAAACACCTCAAAAACGGGCCGGCACCTGAATGGTGATTAAGGTGCCTTTTCCGGATTTTGGCGCGGAAACGGAAAGCGTGCCGTTGAGCAGCTTCACCCGGTCCTTGATTGACTTTAGCCCGATGCCTTTGCCGTTGCTTTTCCCGGCCTTGATGCCGCGCCCGTTGTCCCTGGCCTGGAGCTGAATGTGCTCTCCTTCCTTGCAGATGGACAGGGTGGCGGCGGTGGCCCCGGAGTGCTTTAAGATGTTGTTGACCAGCTCCTGGCTCATCCGGAAGAGGGCGATCTCTAGGTAGGGCTCCAGCCTTTGCTCCAGCCCCTCCACTTTGCACTGCAGGAACAAGGCGCTGTCCTCAAACTTGCGGCACATGCTCTCTAAGGCCACTTGTAGCCCGAACTCCTGCAGCAGCATGGGCACCAGCTCATGCGACACCCGCCGGGTCTCGTTGATGGCCTCTGTGAGCAGGTCTTCCACGGTTTGGAGCGGTTGGTTTTCCTCTTTGCCGCTTTCAACGTCATGTTCTTTGGCTCGGCCCAGGTTCAGCTTGGTGGCGTACAGGATCTGGGCCACCCCATTGTGCAGCGATTCTGAAATGCGGCGACGCTCTTCTTCCTGCGCTTCCAGGATGGCCAGCAGCAGGGCTTTCTGCTGTTCTAGCCGCATCCGAAGGTTCTCCTGCTCCAGGCGGTGTACCTCAGAAAGGTCAAGGTCCACGCCAAGCACCTTCTCCACCTCGCCCTGCCCGTTGCGCAGCGCAACGCCTTTGATCTTGAGGAGCAGTTCCGCCTCACCCACCTTCACCCGGAAGGTGTCTTCCTTGGGCTCGCGGCCCTGGCGCAGGCCCTCCACCATCTCCCGGGCCGTGCCCCGGTCTTCCTCCACCACGTACTCCAGGTAGGTCTCGGGGTGCACCGGGGCATCAAGGGGTAGCCCGAACAGGCGGTACATGCCGTCCGACCACCGATAGACGCCGGTTTGCAGGTTGTACTCCCAGCTGCCCATGCGGGCCACCTCCTCAGACTGCCGCAGCAGGGTGAGGTGCTCCGCCACGGATTTCTCGGCTTTCTTCCTTTCGGTGATGTCTTCCACGGAGATGAACAACCCGTCGTCTAGTTTAACGGCCAGCCACCGGAACCAACGCTGACTTAAAGAGAAGTTTTCTTCAAAGTCTACCCTGCCGTTCTGGTCCACGGCTTTCACATAGGCATCAAACAGGCCAATTTCTTTTATATGCGGATACAATTGCAGCATCCGGAGCCCGGTCACGTCCTCGCCCGCCATTTCCCGGCTCACGGCGTTGAGCCACACGTACTCAAAGTCCATGATGCGGCCGGAGGCGTTGCGAATGCTTTTCACCACTACCATGCCCAGCGGGGAGGTATTGGCAGAGGCTTCCAGCAGTTCCTTGCTTTCTTGCAGGGCCTTGGTGCGCTCGGTTACCTGCTGCTCCAACTGGGCGTTGAACTCCTGCAGCTGCTCCTCGGCCCTGCGGCGCTCGGTGATGTCCACGGCCATGCCCACAATGAAGCGGCGCCCGTCTTTGAGCGTTCCCGGCGAGGAGGCGCTGAAACTCCAGTGTCGCACCTCGCCGCGCAGGGTGCGGACCGGGAAATCTATGTCTACGGTGCGCCGGTGGCCCGTGAACAGATGCTGCATGTGGCTGCGCACTTTCTCGGCCCCCTCGCCGTAAGCCTGGGTGAGCCAGTGGTCAAAGGTGGGCACCTCCTCCTGCCGGTAGCCGGTCAGCTCGGTCCAGGAGTGGCTTATCTGCAGCACCTCCCCGTCCTCGGCGTGCATGATCACCGGGATGGGGGCATCCTCTATGGCCCTCCGGAACTGCTCTTCTGAGTCGGCCAAGGCCCTTTCCGCCTCGGCTCTCTCCACGGCCGCCCAGGTGCGCTCAACCGTTTCCTCCAGCAGCATACGCTCATGGTAGGTCCAGAAGCGTGGCGTGGCCATGGCGGCCGCGAGCGCCCAAATAACCTGGCTCTCTCCCTTCCGGAGCGGAACGACCAACAGGGCACGCAGCTGTAACCCGGCCAGCAGTTCTTTCTCGGAGTCAGAGAAGCTTGGATCGTGGGCCACGTCCTCAATGACTATAGGGTGCATCACGAGCTGGCGCATCGTCTCGGGATAATCCGACAGTTGAAAGACGCCCGACATGGGAGAAAGATCCGGTCGAATATGCTCCGGGCCGACGGTGGAGATTCCTTTCTGCTCGAAGACCTCGCTGATATAGCAGCGGTCCAGGCGCAAGTGCCCGGCAAGCATTCTGACGGCCTGGTCTTTGATGGACGCCGCATCAGGTAGGGTCCGCAGCGCATCGCTGAGCCTGAGCAAAAAAGCCTGTTGTTGCTCTTGTTGCTTGCGTTGGGTGATGTCATTGAAGACTGCAGCAATAAGCCGGCTGCCTTCCCCGCCGATACGTGAATATTGATACGTAATCCAACGATTTAAATCTGCTGCATAGTTTTCACTACGTAACGGCTTACCTGTTTTGTAAACCTGGGTTAAGGCATGTAGCCAGTGCTGTTCAAGATGGGGAACAAGTTCACTGGCTTTTTTGCCAAGTGCATTTTTCATTCCCGTGTGTTGCTCAAAAGCCTCGTTTACTTCACGGTAAATTAAATCAACTACATTTCCACCTTGATCTGTTAACACTTCCTGTATAGCAAAGCCTTCGTCAATAGATTCAAACAAGCTGCGGTATTTTTCTTCGCTTTTATGTAACGCTTCTTCTGCTTTGGCTCTTTCTACTGCAGCCCAGGTACGTTCTGCTACTTCTTCAACCAACCGCACTTCATCTGGTGTCCAATGACGAGGCTTTGAGTTGATAGCCACCATTGACCAAAGCGGCTTATTCTCCCTTTTACGTACCGTTGCAGCCACCATTGCACGCATTCCTAACGTGGCACTGTTTTGCTTTTCGTTTTCTGATAAGCCTTGTCTTTCAAAGTCATCTTCTATAACAAGGGTCTGATTTAATACCGCTTTGTAAGCCCCAGGATAATGAGAAAGGTCAAATGTATCCGGCAAAGGTGGCACCGTTTCATTGCCAATTTGGTAATCAAGTAAAGCGATGTTCTTATCTAAATAATAAGAAACGATATAGCTGCGATCAAGCCGCAAATATTCAATAAGCATTTCGAGCGCTCTAGTAGCCACTGCATCTGCTATTCGTTCTGCACGAAGATTATCTGAGAACTGTAGCAGAAACTCCTGTTGTTGTTCACGGCGTTTGCGTTCGGTAATATCTTCAAATACCGCTGCAATTAAATTGCTTTCTGGCCCGCCAAGGCGCATACGATAAAGACGCAACCACCTGTTGACGTCATTTATATACACTTCATCCAGCGTTGTTTCACCTGTTTCGCTAAGGCGCTGATAGAATTTGAAGCGGTTAGGATCCTGGTTTGGAATGGTTTCGGTGGATCTTTTTCCTACTACATTGGTAAGACCGGTGTGGCGTTCGAAAGCCTTGTTTACTTCCCTGTAAATAACATCTACCACATCGCCCTGCTCATTACGCACCAATTCCATGATGCAAAAGGCTTCTTCGATTGTTTCAAACAGCGTCCGGTATTTTTCTTCGCTTTCGCGCAACGCTGCTTCGGCTTTCGCTCTTTCCACCGCTGCCCAAGTACGTTCAGCCGTTTCCTGTATGAGGGCGATTTCATGGTCAAGCCAATGACGGGGCGTCTTTTGGTGAACAGAGAGAGCTGCTACTAACTTCCCCTGCTTAATAAGCGGTACTGCAACAACCGCATGCACATTACTGGAATAATACGCCTTTTTTGAATCATCATCCACCTCATCAGTTACATCATGCATGATGAGGCTTTTACCTTGTTTGAGTTTTTCGCCGGGAGATCCTAATGCAGTAAAAGGAAAACGACCGATTACTTTGTGAACGGACTTGCTTGTATAATTATCTGTTGTTTCAAACCAGTCTTCATCAATGTTTATCTCAGCATATATAGCCCGGTCTACAATTAAGTGCTCTCCTAAAACTTGCATTGCTACCCGTTGAACTTCTTTGGGATCTGCAATGGGGCGCAATGCATCATTCAGCCGGAGCAGGTAGTCTTGCTGTTGCTCACGCTGTTTGCGATCAGTGATGTCATTGAAAACGACACCAATAAGCGGACTGCCTGCACCGCCTATCCGTGAAAATTGATATGTAATCCAGCGACCCAGGTCTACTGTATAATTTTCGCCCCGTAAGGGCTTGCCTGTCTTATAAACATGTGTCTGGGTATCGAGCCAGTGTTGTTCAAGATGGGGAAGCAATTCACTTGCCTTCTTGCCAGACACTTCCTTCATTCCGGAGATCTGTTCGAAAGCTTTGTTAACCTCAAGGTAAATCACATCAGTAACGTTTCCATTTTCATCTGTAACCACCTCCTGTATGGCAAACCCTTCATCTATGGAATCAAAAAGTGCCTTGTATTTATCGGTTGCTTTTTGCGCTATCTCATCTTTCAGACGATTAATTTCCTCTTCGGCTTTTTTGCGTTGGGTAATATCTTCTGTGTTCATCACAAAGCCATCGCCCATCTTGACCAGGGTTTGATGAAACCATTGGTCCTGAAACTGTTCATGCGAGTAAAATTGCTCGTGGTCTACGGGAATGCCGGTTTCTGTTACCTGCACAAATTTTTCAAACAAGCCTGTTTCTACAACCGCGGGGTTCTGTTGCAACAGGCTTTTGCCAATCATTTCCCCATAAAGCTCATTCCATGCATTATTGGTGAAAATCCAATTGAAGTCCACTATTTCCCCGCTTTCATTTCTCACCGCCTCAAAGGCCTGGATAACGTAAAGGGAACTGTCTAGCGTGGCCTGCAGGTTCTCTTTGGTTGTCTTTATTTGTTTCTCCGCTTTCTTCAGCTCGCTGATGTCAGTTGTGGTGGTGGCCACCCCGTCGTTCAGTTTCACCACAGATTGGAAAAACCAGCCGTTAAACTGCTCGTGCACATAGTGCCGCTCAGACTGCTGGGGCCGGCCGGTTTCCACCACGCGTTTGAAGGTGTCAAAAATCCCTTTTTTGCGCACCCCGGGGTTTGATTGCAGTAAGCTCTGCCCGATGACGTTGCCGTACCATTTCTCAGAGGTATGGTTGTTCAATACCCATTTGAAGTCAATGATCTCGCCGCTTTCATCCCGTACGGCTTCAAATACCTGGATCATGTCCGGGGAACTGTCCAGGGTGGCCTGCAGCAATTGCTGGTTCTGCTTTAGTTCTTCCCCTGCTTTTTTCTGTTGGGCGTTGTCCCGGGTGATGGCCTGCACCGTTTCCCGGCACAGAGTCAGTTCGGTCTGGTCCTCCACCTTTACCAGCAGGTACTGGAGTTCCTGGTGGCCGTTGAAGCCGGGGGTTAAGTGCAGGCGCAAGAACTTCTCCCCTGGTTTACTGGTATCGTTGGTGCATGGGAATTCGCTGTGGAGGTGCAGGGACAGTTCGTGCGGCTTTTTGCCGGATAGCACCTGCCGGAAGGCATCTTCCACTTTTGCGGGGGAAAAAACATGCTGCTCCAGGTTGCCAGGCAAGGCTCCCCCGAACAGGTTTTTGCCCATCCACTCTTCCCGCCCAGACCTTGAAGCCCACAAAAAGGCATCTGAGGCCGTTAGTACCTCCAACTCCGGAGACAGCACCAGGTAGAGGTCTGGCACGGTCTCAAACGCTTTCAACACTTCCAATGGCACTAAAGTGGCAGGCTTCATATTCAAGTCTGGAACTTATTACAAATACAAAGGAACATAATTCTTTATAGCGTTATTCCTCCGCTGGTTGATGAACAAATACGGTATTTTAGGAGGGAAACACGGTAAATTACCTTTAGAAACCATCTTCCGTTTCTCTCCCTTTTTCAAATCAAATCCTGTTAGAGACTTATGTAAAGGAGTTCTTTTGCAAATGAGGAAGTGTCCTGGAAGAAAAGGAGACAAAACTTCATAAGCTTAAGTAAAGCTGAAAGCCCGGAAAACCGGGCTTTCAGCTGCTTAGTTTTTCAATCCAATAGCGTTTCTCCTTTTTAACTCTTTACGGAGGTGATGAATAAGATCTAAATGTCCTTCCATCTCCTCTGGAGTAAGCAGGCTGCCATTGATGTAAAACTCTGGCCGGCGGTCACCCTCCACTTTCAGTTTATACCGGGTACTATCATTCCCAAGGGTGGTGATGGTGTTGTAAGGAGTCTCCTCTATTGGCCTGTTCACCGTGGCAAATGGTACCTCCATCTGTTTACCCTGGGCTATTTGCTCCTCTTTTGCAGCATTTTCTTTTGAAGGTAGCGCCCTCACTAGGTATATACCCATGACCAGCACCAGGCAAACCAAGCCATATAACACAGGCTTTAAGGGCCTTGCTTTCCTTTCTGTTTTTGTAACCTGCTCCTGCTGACCAGCCTCCTGGATTTGGGCATGAAGCATATACCCTTTCTTAGGAATAGTCTCTATCAGCTCCTTGGAGGTGTCATGGAGCAATTTTCTCAAGGAGGAGATGGCGTAGGTCAGCCCCTCCTCGCCTCCCCCGTAATTATCCCATACCTCTTTCACCAGCTGTTCCCTGGTCACTAACTGGTTCGCATGGCTGGCCAGCATACATAAAATCTTCATCAGCCTGGGTTCAATTCGCACCTCATTTTGCGAAAAGGTGTCTGAAACGGAATTAATGTTGGGCCGCACCAGATATCTGCCTTGTAGAAGAAAGTCTTTCTGTTCCATAAATATGTCTCCTTAGCTAAATATACAAGTTATTGATGACCAGCCATGGTGAAATCTAAAGGATAGCTTAAGAAATTCTAAAGCCTGTGAAGGGCATGTTGCTTTATGTTTACGGCCACTGTTAACCTCAACAAAAATCCTTATGAACTTTAAATCAACCGTGCTCACAGGTTTGCTCTGGGTTTTACTTTCCTGGCCTTCCACCGCCCAGGAGGCCACTAAACTGGATAGAACTGTCAGGAGGCAAGTAGTGGATAGCCTTAGCAGGGTCCTGAATCGGGTTTACGTGTACCCTGAGAAGGCCAATGAAATGAGTAGAGGCATCCAAAAGAAGCTGAAAAAGGGTGAATATGACCACCTGCCTGACAACCCTCAACTGGCGAATGCCCTCACCAGGGATTTAATAGCGCATCACCATGACAAACATCTGGTAGTAAGATATGACCCTGAACTGGAGAAAAGAATCCGGAAGTTTGTAGCCACCTCCCAACCAGACCAAAAGGACGCGGAGAAAGATAGAAAGCAGAACTTTTACTTCAGAAAAGCCGAGGTCCTGCCCGGGAACATCGGATACCTGGTGTTCAATAACTTTGCAGACCTCAACGAGCTTTCTAAAAAAACCGTGCGAGCGGCCATGCAGTTTGTAGCCAATGCAGATGCGCTTATCCTGGACCTGCGCAACAACATGGGAGGTCGGCCAGAAATGGGTCAGGAGATAGCCCGTTACTTTTTCAGCCAACCCCAACTGGCCGGAAAAACCTTCAATAGAATCACCAATAGCTGGACCGAAGAATGGGTGGGCCGTAAGCCAGAAAGCCTGGATGCTTTTTACCTTGAGATGCCAATCTACATACTGACCAGCAAAAGAACCTATTCTGCCGCCGAAGGCCTTGCCTATCACCTGAAACACCTGAAGAAGGCTGTAGTTGTGGGGGATACTACCCGGGGAGGTGCCCACGCCACCAGGAGCTTTGCCTTAGGAAACGGCTTTGTGGGGTTTATCCCCTTCTCGCGGTCAGAGCATGTAGAAACGAAAACAGACTGGGAGGGTATTGGGGTTGTTCCCAACGTTGCCATCCCTGAGGACAGCGCCTTCCTGAAAGCCCAGGAATTGATTTTCTTAAAGTTCCTGAGCAATACCAGCGAGGTTACTGAAAAACGTAAGTTCCAGTGGTTACTGAACGACCTACAGGCAAAAACCAGGAAGCTGGCATTACCTGATAAGACACTTGCCCAGTATACCGGCACCTTTGAAGAGTTTAAATTTACCGTAGAAAAAGGCCAGCTTTGGTGCAGAAACCTGCATCAGAAAGATAAAATGGACTTGCTGATACCAATCAATGAAAGTCTCTTTAAGGTAGACAATGAAAGCCAGGTAGAATTTATCAGAGATTCAGGTGGTAACATTAGTGCCATAAGGCTCTTCTGGAATGATGGCTGGGTGGATGATGTCAATAAGAGTCAACAACCTTAACCCTTTACAAACCACTAATTCCCTTCTGCTCTTTTGAGGCTATTTTTCTGAATTGGTCACCTAACCAGATTGATTATTTTTCCTCCCTTTCAAGATCCACGTTTGGTTCAACTCCTCTGTCGGCTTTCCAAAGGCTTTCTTACCACTGTAGTCTCAGTAGCGCTACCCCTTGACGTTCCAGTTTCATATCAACTACCGCTTTTCCGTTGCTGACAGAAACCGTCCGGGGTGAGCCCTGCATCTGTAGCTGACCTGCTTTCTCCAATTCTTTTATTTGCTGTGCAGTAGGATTCTGTGGTGACCCCATCTTTTTCCAAAGCTCATAAGAGTTGCTGTGCTCGCTGTCTATGAGGTACTGCGTCAGTTTTACTTTTTTAGCCGGAACGCCGCTGAGGCGCACCGCTATGGCTTCTGCTTCGGTTTTGACATCATCATCATGGTAGTTCCAAAGCATGACAGTGGCTTCCCTGGCATCTTTGCAGGCCAGCGCGTTGATGTCGGTGAAGGATTTGCGGAAGCTGGAATCAACGGCCGTACGCAAATCATACCCCTGCGCTGAGGTTACCGCCACTCTGTCGCCTTTCATCATACCAAACATGCGGAACACGTTCAGTACCGGCTTATCTACGCCATTGGTAGCCAGATCCCTGAAACCATAAAACCAGGGTTGATTCTCAAACTCAAACGACCAGGAAACAGCCCCGGCAAAGTTTACCTGGTGCAGGTCGGCCAGCAGGTACTTGCGGGCAAACGAAGCAGCCGTATAACTGGAGTACATGGTACCGTTGCGATAGGCGTTCTCAGGGTTTGTGGCCATCCCACAGGCCGCACATCCTTCAGGGTCTGACTCTCCTATGATGACTGGTAGATTCCTGAACTGCGGGTAAGCCTTTACAAACTTAAAGCCTGCCTCTATGTCTCTTAGCTGAGTCCCCATGTTCATCCGTACGTGTCCATCCACTATCCGCGGCGCTCCTTTGGCGTGAAAAAGAATGGCATCTACCGGAGAACCCCTTTTACCGGTGGCGTAGTTGGTACCCTCCAGGCAGTGCTTTGCCCAGGCGTGCATCCAGCGTTGCGCGTCTCTCCCACCAGTGCCCGCAATATTGATACCCCCAACTTTGGCGGTGGGCAAGGCTCTTTTAATCGCATCGGCGGTATAATCATACAGCTTGAAAAACTCTTCCATGGAGCCTTTCCAGTAGTGGCCGTTCGGCTCATTCCAGGGCTCCCAATACCAGCTCTCTACTTCTTTCTGGCCGTAGCGCTCCACCGAGTGCCGCACCCATTGGAATACCAGTTCGGCCCACTTGTTGTAATCTTTCGGTGGATAGGCCCAGCCGGTAATGATGTCTGTGTAAGGGTCGCCGGGCTTCCAGTGATGCCGGTACGGTTCTGGATTGGTGGAAAGCGCCTGGGGCATAAACCCTACCTGCGCCAAAGGCTTCATGCCTCTTTGGATATACGTATCAAAAATGCTGTCTATCAGTCGCCAGTTGTAGATCGGGTTTCCAGCCGCATCTTCGGTATAGGCATTGGTAGATCCCCATTTGAGGGCAGCCTCCCCATCACCGGTGACCAGCAAACTGTGGGTCCGGACATACACCGGTACAGGGCTTAGCTGGGCAATCTCGGTCAGCAGCTTCTTGCCGTCCTTCATGTAGGTATAGTTTGGCTCATCATAGCCAAACCAGGCCCAGGCCGGATACATTTTGCCGATGGATTTAGTAAGATCAATCTCCACCGACACCTTTTTTTCCTGGTTATTGCTTCTCGTTTGCGCGTTACCGTTCTGGGCGAAACCTCCTATAGCCATTACCCCTGCAAGGGCCATGAAGACCAATCTTGAGGTGCAAGCCGTAATAAATCTCCGTATCATGTCCTTTGTTTGTGAGTTAAACTTTTGATCTGATATCTGAACAAGTCTATTCTACTGCCAGGGGTATTTGAGGTATGCTGTGGTGTTTCTCTAAAGCAATATAGTGTTTTTTTGACACTTATTTAATCTTTTGCAAAATTTGGCTATTAAATCACCTAAATAATAGCAGAATAATATAGACAAACCTGCTACCCACTATGGAAACACATTAGCGGATATACAACTTTGGAATTAAGGCATTTAAAGTTACCTGTGAATTTACCTTTTAAACCTGGTGGGTTTAGGGCCCATCCTTGTTCTATAACGGCTTATAAATTCAGTAGAATTCTTGAATAAGCAGACGCTAAAAATAGAGGTACCAGGCAGCTCAAAGCCCTAGGCCAGCCAGGTAGGGAGAAGGTTTGGGTACTGGTTTTAAATGATGCTTTGCATGCTTCTCAGGGCCTGGCATCAGACCTCATCAAAAAATCTTAGTAACCTTGCCGAAGGTTACAATCACTTGCTTATATTTAAAAGTATAGCCAGCCGAAGGTTTGTATAATGCCTAATTGCCTCTGATGCTCGAAAACCTGAACCGTCGCCATTTTATTAAATTAGGGCTAAGTACTACTGCCATTGCGCTGGTGGGAGTGCCTTTCCCATTAGCCGCCCGCGATAACCCCAACCCAAACCACTTGCCGCGCTGGCGGGGCTTTAACCTGCTTGAGAAGTTTAACGGTGCCCATAACCAGCCTTACCGGGAAACCGACTTTCAGATGATGGCCGAATGGAGTTTTGATTTTGCCCGCTTACCTATGTCGTACCATTGCTGGTCCAGGCCCGATAATTGGTTGCAGATGGAGGAAAAGGTGCTGAAGGAAATTGACCAGGCTGTTGCCTTTGGCCGCAAGTACAAGATACACGTAAACCTGAACCTCCACCGAATTCCAGGCTACTGCGTGAATCCACCGGAAGAGCCGCTTAACCTCTGGAAAGATGAGAAAGCCCTGGAGGCCGCTGCTTTCCACTGGCAAACGTTTGCCAGGCGCTACAAAGGCATCTCCAATAAAAGGCTCAGCTTCGATTTGATTAACGAGCCCTCCAAGGTGGAGGAACCCGATTACGTGCGTGTGGTGACGCGGCTGGTGGAAGCCATCCGGTTCGAGGATCCGAAACGACTTATTATTGCCGATGGCATGCAGTACGGCACCAAGCCTGTTTTCGGCATCAAAGACCTGCAGGTGGGCCAGAGCACCCGCGGTTACGGGCCTTTCCAGCTTACGCACTACAAGGCGTCCTGGGTATCCGGCTCCGATACATGGCCCCTGCCAACCTGGCCCTATAAACAAAGTGAAACAGATGTGTGGGACAAAGCACGCCTGCAACGCGAAATATTTGACCCATGGAAGAAGCTGTCAAATGAAAATGTAGGCGTGCATGTGGGCGAATGGGGAGCTTACAGGCACACGCCCCACGACGTGTCTCTGGCCTGGATGAAAGACAATTTGGAGATATGGAGAGAAAACGGCTGGGGATGGGCGCTGTGGAATCTACGTGGCGATTTCGGTGTGCTGGACAGCGGCCGGGCTGATGTTGCCTATGAAGACTACAAGGGGCACCAGCTGGATAGAAAGATGTTGACGCTGCTTCAAGCTTACTAAAAAAAGGGCCCACGAAAGCATTCCCCGCAACACATCCTGAATATGTAGCGGTTTATTGCATTTCGCAACCTGCGAGCCATCTGCTCTTTTCTATCATATAGATGAACCGTAAGGATTCCAATTTGACATGGCACATGTTAAGCAAAAGAGGCTGACCCAATACAACCTTTAGGGCTGTTAGATCAGCAGGCTTCGCAACAAGTTCTTTGATTGCTTATGATGGAAGCCCCTTCTGTAGCACCCTGCACTTAATCAGATAGAAACGCAGGAAAATATAGTTAAGGAGAATGGACTAGTAATTAAAATACCTCTGCCTAAGGTAATATCCCAGCACTTGAAGTACCTAGATGGACCAAAGCAGATTGAATTGTTTGGAAATTACTTGGAAACAAAAAAGCCACTCACAAGCTTTACCTCGTAAGTGGCTGATTATGAAGTGGGCCCACTTGGAATCGAACCAAGCACCTACTGATTATGAGTCAGAACAAGTACCTTATCATTATTTAAACTTATTTGTAAAAACCGCCTTTTTAGGCTTTAAACGCCGTTTTCATTTCTTAGTAGTTGTCGTTTTTTGTTGATTTTCTATAAAAGTGTGTGCAAATTGTGTGCAAATTATTTGACACACAGGCATGGCAACAGAAGTATTGACTACCATCTTCCATGACACCAGGAGGGCCCGCAAGGACGGCACCTTTCCCGTCAAACTCAAAATCACCTACAACAGGGAGCGAAAATACTACCCCACAAAGTACAGCCTCTCGGAGGAGGACTTCCTGAAGACCCAGGAGCCGAACCCCAAGAAGAAATACAGGGAAATCCGAATTAGCCTCAACGCCATCGAGCAGAGCGCCATTGAGGTGATCGAAAAACTGCCGGCCTTCTCCTTCCCCGAGTTCGAGAGAAGGTTCAGGAACTCCGTGGCCAACGACGACGTCTTCGCCGCCTTCGCCCACTCGGCCGAGAGGCTCAGGGAGGCCGGGCAGATAAGGACTGCCCAGTCCTACGACCACGCCAGCAACTCCCTGCTCTCTTTTCTGAACAAGGCGCACACCGGCAGGAACAAGGGGATGTCCCTCTCAGAGGCCAGTTCCCAAAGGGAACAGCTCCAGCGAAGGAAGAAGCCCCTTCCCTTCTCCGCCGTCACCCCCGAGTTCCTTCAGGAGTACGAGAGGTGGATGCTGGCAGGCGGCAAGTCCATCACGACGGTGGGCATCTATCTGAGGAACCTGAGGACGCTCTTCAACGACGCCATCTCCAACGGTGACCTCCACCAGGATCTCTACCCCTTCGGGAAGAGGAAATACCAAATCCCCTCCGGAAAAAACGTCAAGAAGGCCCTCTCCATGGAGGAGATCGGGAAGATCTTCGACTACGGCCCCAGGCACGAGCGGGAGGCACGGGCGCGGGACCTGTGGCTCTTCTCCTACCTGTGCAACGGGATGAACATGAAGGACATCGCTAAGGCCAAGTACAGGCAATTGGCAGGCGATATTATCACCTTTGTGAGGTCCAAGACCGAGAGGGCCACCAGGCAGGAACAGAGGAAGATCGTCGTGACTCTTGTGCCCGAGGCGCTGCAGATCATAGACCGGTGGGGCACCAAGCCCACTCACCCCGAGGCATATATCTTCCCCATTCTCCGAGACGGGCTCTCCCCCGAGGAAGAGATAAAGGCCATCAACCAGGCCATCAAGACCATAAACAGCTACATGAAGGGCATAGCCCAGAGGCTCGGGATCGAGAAGAACGTCTCCACCTACGCCGCCAGGCACTCCTTCTCCACCATTCTCAAGCGGGGCGGCGTCTCCACGGCATTCATCTCCGAGTCCCTGGGGCACTCCTCCGAGAAGACCACCCAGAATTACCTCGACAGCTTTGAGGACGACACCAGAAGGAAGCACGCAGCCCTTCTCACCGCATTCAGGAAATAGAAGTCACTTGTTTCACCTTGACCTATCATACCTATATAATATATGTAAGACAAAATGGAAAAGGAAACCACGAAAACAGCACCTTCAATAGGAAGTCGGGGGAAAAAACATAAGCCATATGACCCAAAAGCCGAATACGACAGGATTTTTGCCAAGATGGTCTATTTCCACCCCTATTTCACCTATCACATCGAAGCCACCCACTGCTACAACACAGGCATTCATTATGTAGAAGAAACATACCCTCCCTATTCTATTCCCAGATACACTTGGGATTTGAATCAGCACAGTATTTACCCACATGATATTGATGAGGCCTCAGTCCGGACGGGCTTCTGCTATTCCATCAAAAGGCATGGCATTGAGGAAATCCATCCGTTCCTCGATTATCAGTACGGGAAATATGCGGAAAAAGAAGGAAAGGGTGAGGACCCACATGCCTACCTTGAATATCTAATTTCAACCATTGAGTCTTTCAAAGAGTGGCACAATAATGATTATTATAAGCTGAAAGAAATAGGCAAGTGGATTAGATCCCACAAAGGGTTTAAAAATGATTTCAATCTAAGACTTTGGAATTGGCTGTACTTAAACCCTGAGTTCGTGCTATTATATGATAAAGAGAGAAAACTTATAAACTCAGTAGAAAAAGAACCTGCTTCTGAAGCAGAAACTTTTGCATATCCTGAGGAGATAGATTTTTATACAGTCAGTGACTTTAAGAAACGCCTTGAGGCTTCCGGCATTCTTTCTCAAAAGCCTACTCAACTAGTCTTGGCAATGTTCTACTTCTATCTGATAGCGGCTGATTATGTAAAGCCATTTGTTAAGGGGACCAAAGGCAATAGAATCAAACAAATAGTCTCTATTCATGGTGGAAGTCCCAACACCTTGAGTCAGTTTTTCACGGTTGTTACTGTTAAAAGCAATAGAATTTCTCATTCTAATTGCGTCAACCTTGAAAAGGTTTATAAGTTCTTAGAACCTTTTCCGGAGGCAGCTGAGTTAGCAAAAAACGACTTAACAAGAGCATGGACTTCGAATTAAATAAAAGAAAGCACACTGAAAAAATTTTAATGCTCGTGCAAAACCATCTCTAAATGATGTAAGCTATTGTGTGTGTGAATAAAGTCAAAATCCATAAATGAAGTTAATGAAACTGTACCTCTTAGAAAGTCAGATTTTAGTTACTGCTTATCACGTTTCGCACCTTAATTTATGTTGATCCACCCACCTTAAATTTAAAATAACCCCTTAGCATAACCCTTAAATCGGATTTTCCTGCCTCCCATTTTCAAAATTTGTGGAATAAAATTCATTCACATTTAATCAAAACAGCAGGAGAAATGGATAATCCATTTATCGTACTTGATGAGAAACTCAGCAACTTGGAAGCCATGGTGCTGGAGTTTGTAAGCAATGCCCAATCTTTGGTGCTAGGGCTTGTGCAGGAGAAACCAATGAATATAAAGGAGGCTTCAGAGTTCCTTAATATTCCATTAAGCACCCTCTACGCGCTTACCAGCCGCAGGGAGATCCCACATTACAAAAAGGGAAAACACCTTCTGTTCTACAAGGCAGAACTTAACGAATGGGTGAGGGAGGGCCGGCAGAGGACAGTCGCCGAGATCCAAGCCGAAGCCAGAAAGGGGGTGCGCCTTGGAAAGTAAAACCGGCCTTTTCGACTTCCTGCCGAGTCCGGACGGCAGCGGGGCACTTAGGTTCCCCACCCACGCCTTCCCGGCAACCATCCGCCGGATCATCGAGGCCACCCGTGACTGCCTGCTCTACCCCGAGGACTTCATGGGCACGGCGATGCTGTTCGCCATCGCCCTCTCGGTGGGCAATACCCTTAGGGCGCAGGTGATGAGGGGCTGGCACGAGGGCTGCTCGCTCTTTCTGGCCCTGGTGGGCAGGCCCGGCACGGCCAAGAGCCACCCGCTCACCTTCGCCCTGGAGCCCGTCTTCAAAAGGGACCGGGTGCTCTACACCGAGTACAGGGAGAGGCTCAAGTTATATAAGGATGAGTTAGAGAGGCACAAGAAGAGCAAGGACCCGGGGCCGAAACCCGAGAAGCCAGTCATAAATAAGAGCCTTGTGCAAGACAGCACGCCGGAGGCTCTGCTGGAGATCCACCAGCACAACCCCCGGGGCCTAGGTCTCTACATGGACGAGCTGATGGGCTTCCTCAACAACTTCAACCGCTACAGCCAAGGCAGCGAGCAGGAGACCTGGCTGACGGTCTGGAGCGGCAAGCCCCTGATCCAGGACCGCAAGTCCGGGGAGCCGATCCACATACCCCAGCCCTCCGTCTCGGTGGCCGGCACGATCCAGAACGGGCTGCTGGCCCAGCTGGCCGGGGGGAACCGCGGCTGCAACGGGTTCGTGGACCGCTTCCTGTTCGCCTTCCCTCCGAACCTTGTGAAGATGCCCTGGTCGGAGACCGAGATAGACCCCTCCGTGGCCCGGGACTGGGAGAGGATTATAAACAACCTATTCAAGATCCCGCTGGAGGAAGCGGAGGACGGCACGCATATTCCAAGAGTGATCCCCTTCACCCCTGAGGCGCAGGAACTGCTCCGTGGCTGGCAGGCCATGAACACCAACCTGGTCAACTCCGCCCCCACTGAGTCCATCGGGGGAATGTACGTCAAGCTGGAGACCTACTGCATCCGGCTGAGCCTCATCCTGCAGGCGGCTTACTGGGCGTCGGCCGAGGGCGACTTGGACGCCATAGGTGAGCGGGCCGTGACCGGGGCGATCATGCTCACGGAGTACTTCCGCCAAACGGGAACCATGGTCAATGATGTGGTGAGCCGCTACGCCCCGCTCGAGGCGCTGCGCCAGGACAGGCGCGAGTTCTATGAGTCCCTGCCCAATGAGTTCACTACAAGGGAGGCAGAGGCCTTGGCCACGGGGCGGGGCCTTCCCCGAAGGACCTTGTTTGATTTCCTCAAGGACAGGACCCTGTTCAGACGCCTGAACCACGGCATATACCAGAAACTTATATAAAGGCAGCCTGCACTATCCGCACTATCTGCACTTTCCCCATGCCTATTCCCGGAAAAGTGCGGAAAGTGCGGGAAGTGCGACAAATAAAAAGAAAAGAAGATGAAGAAATTCCGTTACAGCCTGGAGAAATACTCTGGGCCGGGCAGCCGCCATGCGTGCCCGAACTGCGGGGCAAAAGGGAAGTTCTCCCGCTACGTTGACAACTACACAGGTGAACACCTGCACGAGGAGGTGGGCAGGTGCAACAGGGAAAACACTTGCGGATACCACTTCAAACCCAAGGATTACTTCAGGACCACCGGCACCAGGCCGCCCAGCGTGGCCGCCCCGGACAAGAATATGCAGGCCCCCAAGCCACCTTCCTACATAAAACCCTCCATGATGGCAAAAAGCATGAGGGCTTACCGCAAGAATACCCTCGCGATCTTCCTGGCCGACAGGTTTGGGGAGCAGAAAGCATGGGAGCTGCTAAAGCGATACAACGTGGGCACCTCCAGGCACTGGCCGGGTGCAACGGTCTTCTGGCAGGTGGACTCTGAGGGCCGAGTGCGCACGGGTAAGGTCATGCTCTATGACGCACAGACGGGAAAGCGGGTGAAGGAGCCGTTCAACCACATCCAATGGGCGCACAGGTTACTTGGTAAATCTAACTTCCACCTGAGGCAGTGCCTTTTCGGGGAGCACCTGCTCAACGTGGAGCCCGGCAAGCCCGTGGCCGTCGTAGAGAGCGAGAAGACCGCCCTCATCGCCAGCGCCTTCTACCCAGAGTTTGTCTGGCTTGCCTGTGGCGGGGCCTCCCATTTGAGTCCGGAGAGGTGCCTGGCCCTGAAAGGCAGGGAGATCATTCTCGTCCCTGACAAGGATAAGTTCCATACATGGGTCGAGAAGGCCCGGAAGTTGGAGGAGTCATTGTCTAGCAAGGTCAGGATCTCCAAGTGCCTAGAGGGCATCGCTACTGGCAAGGAGCGGGAGAAAGGCTGGGACATAGCCGATTACCTGCTCAACGGGACATCAAATTTGATTATTTGAAACTAAATCAATCATCCATTATTAACATTAATAATACTGTAATGACCATTGACGACTTAATCGACGCATTGGAAAATGAAGATAAATTCCCAAATCCTATCCTCCACAAACTGAAAGAGGAGGTAATTAGACACAATTACTTTATCTTCATTGTAGAGACATGCCTTGAATTGGCCAAGAATGAATTGGAAACCCTTGAGGCGAGGGGAAAGGAGATCAAGATAATGGAGGGCGAGGTTTATCCCTCATCAAAATACTTCCCCGAATTCATGGACACTATCATCAAGGCTGATAACCTTCGTGTACTCATCGAAAAACTGGAAGAGGGACTAGAAAAAGGACACCTTTGAAAAACTGCTAAATCTTATGCCTGAGCCTACTTATTAGGCTCAAGCATTTATCTAATATTCCATTATCAATTTGAAGTATCCAAATTAGTTTGTATGAATATTCAGTACCGATGCAGTGCAAAATCTTATATTAATAGTAAGTAGATTACTTGCCTATATTACCATAGCCTTGCAGGGTATCGACCACTAATCTTATACTGTTGCTCTTCTGAAATTCGTCTTACCTCATCACAAACCATTTTCACTAGCTGAATCCCCTTAAAAGAGAGTTCATATCTTTCAGGTTGGAATGGCTTTCCAGGCACTAAGATATTTAGGTATCCTTTAGTCACAAGCAGGTTCATAGACTCATATATACTAGGTAAGTAGTAGCTACCTAGAAGATACTGCTCCACCTTGGCTGTGGTGAAGGTGAACTTGGAGAGGGACAGTTGGTGGCAAGCACAAAGAATTTCCCAGTCCCTTTGGCGTAAACCATATTCCTTTTTCAACTTCTTTATTAAATAGTGCTGAGAGGCGAAAATTCCCGTCAAATCTCTTGTATAAGCCATAATGCATAATATTGGATATAAAAAGTGTGTTTTGGGAAGTACCTGGATCATTCTTGTGTGTATCTTTCTAATCTCTACCTAACCCTTACTCCCTCTATAAATTTATCCAATTATTGGCACAATTCCCGATGATAGAACTATACTCCATCTTCAAAGGATTTAGTGTGTCAAAAAAAAGATACCCGAAATGGTGACAATTGGTAAATAACCTTTAGCGGTTTTTCTAGCGTTTTACTGTATCACAATAAACATTTGTCTAATTTGACACAACAAACTACATTGGAGTTATGAAAGGTTAAGCAATTAAGAGACCACAATCCAATCATGAAGGCTGCAATCTATACACGCGTATCAACTAGGAAGCAAACCACTGACCGACAAATAACTGAACTGCAAGAATATGCTAAGAGGAATGGCTATGAAGTTATATTTTCTGTCTCTGAGACTGTGTCCGGTAGCAAGAACAAATACGAACGCCCAGGCTTAAAGAGGATATTTGAACTTGCAAAAAAAGGAGATATAACAGAAGTCCTTTCATTAGAGCTTTCCAGACTAGGAAGGAATGCCATGGACGTGAGAGAAATCATCTTAGATTTGGCTGATTTAGGAGTGTGTACTCATATTGTGAATAAAAATCTTCGCTCTTTGGATAATAAGAGAAAAAAAGACAACATCACAATGCTCATCCTAGGTGTACTAGCTGACCTTGGGGAGATGGAGAAAGAAACCCTTACAGAGCGGGTAATCAGTGGTCTAGAACAAGCCAAAAGGAAGGGAAAGATTTTAGGAAGACCAGAGGGCACTATAAAGGAAATAGACACTCTACTTACTGAAAGAAAGGATGTAATAAGATATCTTAAAGCTGGTAGGTCTATCAGGGAAACTTCAAAAATTTGTGGAGTTGCACCCAATACAGTGATGAAAGTTAAGAAGGCTTTAAACGAAAGAGCATACTTACTTAAGGATAACAGAAAAGGTACTCAATTAATATAACGACGTCAGCATGTAATTAAGTAAGCATTTCCTAACACGTTTCTAATTATTTATCAATATCAAAGAAATCAAATTTTAACTTAAATATACAAGCTAGCTCTCTTTTAAGTTTTAGAATTCACCAAATTAATATCTATTCTATTAGAGCAAAAAAGCCAATATTTCATAAAACGAGGGTACCCAGTCTGACCTAAAGCGTTCTAATTCACCTTCCCCTCCCCCACCCTGCTTATAGTAAGCCCCAAAGGGAAGCCACTTATCTTTTGAACTAGTAATTCCATATCAGTCGCTCAATAAATTAAATAAACCATTTAATTAACTATCATATTCACCAAAGGCTATAATGGCCATTAAAGGTTGTATTTTTTGGTTCATTTCTGAATATTTAACCTAGCCACCCCTCTCTTTAAGCTTTATCCCAAGCGCCACTATACTTCTTTCTAAATTCAGTTTGGTTCCAACACTGCTTAGCAACCTTGAACACATTTTCCTTTATCCATCTTGTTTTTACCTCTGTATTTGGAAATAAAATATTATTCCACTTATGTCTAATTACGGACCTGTATGCTATTTCGCTAAGTCGCCTAAGTTCTATGAGAGATTTACAATCCTAAGCTAAACTTTTTACCCAATCCAAACGAATCCTTGCCCTTACATAGATTTTTTGCTGTTGAAGGGATTCATCAAAGATCAATTCATTTAGCAAGCCCTCACTATAAGCCTTATTATAAGCACCAGGGTATTTGCTATTGTACTCGGCCTTGTTCCTGCATGACTTCGCTGCTTCTAGGGCTTTCGGCTTTGTCCACTTGACTTTCACAGGAATATCAGGAAATATCAATCTCTGCCACCCACCTTTCACTACTGATCCATACGCTCCACCATTTAAATCTTTAAGCTCTTTTAAACTTTTACAGTTTTTAGAGATCTCAATACACCTTTCAAGAGTCCGGAATCCTTTAGGTTTACAGTTTCTTGTCTTAGGAAACAGTTGATCGAGTATACCCAACTCTCTAGCCTTATTAGCCGCACCACCTCTTTGTTTATAGAAAGTTTTCCGGTCTTTAAACATAGGGGCTTCCTCCCGGATGGTTTCCTCCAATAAAGTCCAATCCCTCCTACTAACACTCGTTATATGACTACATATAGCATCCAGCCAGCGATTTTTCAAAGCCCTTCCGTATGCTCCTGGAGAATTATCTTGAAATTCAGCCCTCAAGTGGTATTTATTAGCTTCGATTTGCCAGGCTGCCGCCCTAGCCATTTTCCAATACATCGAGGTCTGGTACAACCGTAGGAGAATCCATTCTTCCCTTAACTACTGTACACGCCACAGATGCAGCAACTATTAACCAATAAACTATAGCCGCCTAACTTGCTGTCCACTTTTCCTTGCAAGTCCATTGCTCAACTTGGTCCCTATTTATGAGATAGCTTCCAATATTAAAATTTAAATTTGCTTCCTATATTTTACAAAGTGTATATTTAGAATGCCATATTTATTTAAATACTTAAAATACTATATTAAAAATATACTCCCAACTACTTTCAATTAACCAATTTTTTATTAGATTATTCATAGACTTCATAGATAATCTAATTTCTAAAATAAAAAATAGAACTTTAATCCATTAAAACGGAAACACAATTACTACAATCAATACATGAGGCTTAAGAAATACTCAGTAGCAATTGCTATTGCATCTCTAGTTTTATCATCATCCTGTGATGATGGAAGGAGAAAACGTCAAATGGAAACCAACCGTAAGGAGTCCATCGAAAAAACTAAAGTAACAACTGGATCATCAAGGACACCAATCGAAAATTCAAATCAATTGGAAACTGAGCTTTCTAGTATCAAAACTCTTAGATTCTTCTTTGAGAATTCTGGCAGTATGAATGGCTATGTCTCAGAACACTATGAGATTAAAACTGCTATTTCTAGGTTACTAAGCGAAGCTGAATATGAAAGTTTTAATGCTTATTTAATCAACACAGAAATACATCGGTTCCTAGTAAAGCCAGAAAACATATCATCATCTTTAACAAAGGCTGGCATTGAAAAAGGGAACATTCATACAAGTGATCTTAATTTTATTCTTAAGACTGTGCTTGACAGCACTAAAAGATACGATGTGGGGGTGCTTGTTACTGATGGAATATATTCTATTGCAGGAAATGCTAATACTGTATTAGGGCAACTCCAATCAGCTTCGAACTTCACAGCAAAGCATTTTGAAAATCGTTTAAAGCAGGATAAAAATTTACAAACTGTGCTTATTAAATTGAATTCTCAATTTAAAGGTAAATACTTCCCTGTGCAAGGAAAGGGTATTGCCATTAACCAGCGGCGCCCTTATTACCTGTGGTTATTTGGTTCTTCAGGAAGTATAGCATCCATTCAGAACAGCTTGAATTTTTCTGAACTAACAGGCTACCAGCACCACCTTATTTTTAATACCACTGCGAATAAGAAAGTTGATTATAACATTGTTCCAGGATTTATGAATAAGGGATCTTTTAGGCAACATCAAGATCCCAAGCTACGACCCAACCATATTACAAGTGTGAAGAAGGACAGAAGATCAAAGGATTTTCAATTTTCGGTTGGTGTAGATTTAAGCAGTTTGCCAGTTCAAAAGAGTTATCTTCTAATTAAAGCAAATTATGAAATCTTAGAAAACGCAGAATACACAATACAGGAGATTCACGAAGTTAAGTCTCTTTCGCCAGCTCAAATTAATAAGCTGAATAACCCTAAAATATCGCATGTCATTGTGTTACATACTTCAAAAAATCCTTATGGAAGCCTAAAATTAGCTTTAAAAAAACAGTTGCCTACATGGGTATCACAGACAAACTCTTTAGATGACACCAATATAAAGGGTGATGAGAAAACCACACTTGGTTTCAATTACTTAGTTGGGGCTATTGAAAGAGCTTATAGCGATGTTTCAAATACGCAACATTACATAAATCTACCATTAAACATTCAAAATTAATATGAACAGCTTTTTCGCCATGCTTTATGATTGGTTAGAATACCATAATGATTTCTCAATATTTTTATTTGATTCACACAATTATAGTGGCTACACCTACCTCGGGGCAATAATCATATTTTGCTCAATTGTTTTTATGTCTTTGTTCTATTATGCTTGGAATCCAACTTACGGCAGATGGTACCACTGGCTTTTCATAGTAATACTATCCGCTATAGTAGCTGCAATTGTAACTTATTCATATTTAAGCAATACATTGATAGAGTATGTTGACAACAGCAAATATCCTGACACTGAATCATTTATTATAAACATATCCTTAATGACTTCCTTTTATACATTCATATTTTCGCTTCTTTCGAGCTTTGTCATTCGGATTTGGAGTTCAAAGAATAAGGCTAATCCTTTCGCATTAAACTTAAGATAAGCTATGGCAAAACTTTATGTATTCGGAATCGGCGGCACCGGTTCTAGAGTTCTTCGCGCGTTCACGATGATGCTGGCAGCTGGTGTAAGATTGGATAGCAGTATAGATACGGTTGTACCAATTATTATTGATCCAGATTCTGCAAATGGAGATTTGAACCGTACAGCTGATATACTTACAAAATATCAGGAAATTAAAAAACCATTTGAAAACGAGGATAGTGGATTCTTCAATGTAAAGATTAAAACCCTTTCTCAATTAACAGGAGCAAGTCAAACAGATGTATCTGATAACTTTAAGTTTGAAATAAACGGCACACACAGCCAAAAATTTAGAGAATATATAGGCTATAATAGCTTAGACAATAATACCAAAGCTTTTGTAGATTTATTATTTTCTGCGCACAACCTTGCTGCCGACATGGATGTTGGCTTTAAGGGCAACCCTAATATTGGTAGTGTCGTGCTGAACCAATTTACGCAAAGTGAAGAGTTTACCCAGTTCTTAGACAGCTTCGGCAATAATGATCGCATTTTTATAATCAGCTCAATTTTTGGTGGTACAGGTGCCTCAGGCTTCCCGTTGTTACTTAAAAATCTGAGAGAAATAAACACTCACGACGGTAGAACTTACCAAGTTAGAAACGCGGTTATTGGTGCTTTAACGGTATTGCCGTACTTTAAATTAAAGTCAGGTGAGGCAACAGGAAGTGAGATTGACTCAACATCTTTTTTAGGTAAATCAAAAGCTGCTTTAGCGTATTATGAACGTACTATTGTAGCCGATAAACGCTTAAATAGCTTCTATTATATAGGTGATGAAGATGGAGGCATGTATGACAACTTTGACGGCAAGGATAAGCAAAAAAATAATGCCCACTTTGTTGAGGTAGCAGGCGCTTTGGCCATTCTTAATTTTGCTTCCGAGGCTGGCAACCTGTTTACAACGAATGGCAAAGCTGATAATCCAACCTACAAAGAGTTTGGCATTGAGAGTAAGGATGTTAGTCTAACTTTTAAGTCTTTAGGGTATGAGTCATTTACTTATCTTACAAAGCCATTAGCACAACTCTCCCTTTTCTCGAAATATTTGAAATTGGGACTGCCAAAAGCAATAAGCGCTTCCACCATTTGGTTAGAGGAAAAACACAGAGGTGTGCCAAAGCAATTTTTCAAAGCTTATTACTACACTAATACTTTTAATAAATTCATCCAGCATTATGATGAGTGGCTAAATGAGCTTGAGGACAATACACCATCCTTTAAGCCATTCAACAATAGCGTAGACTTTGGTAATGCATTGGAATTTATTGAAGGCTATGAGCCTAAAAAGAAAAATTTGTTCTTTAAAGACGCAAGATTAAAGTTAGTCGAAGACAAGCTGACAGAAACCATTACACGTCATACGTCTCTCCCAAACGAAACGAAGTTTGTAAAGGCTTTCTATGACGCGACTGGTGAAGTGTTGGCAGAAAAATTAGGTATTTAATAAAGCAGAAGCATTGCTATGAGCAAGAAAGTATTTCGCATCCATAATGCTGGTCCAACTGAATCAGATTGGTTTCCATCATTGGAGCCAGGTGGCAATATTGTACAAACGATAAACGATAACGATAATCAAGTCAAGATTTTACCTACTTCAATACCATCGCCATTTGCGAGAATGGACTTGGTAAGGTCTGCTTTTCATTTTGTTAATGTCAATGTCATAGACGGTGCTACTTATCACCATAAATTAGTATCTGATGCTCTGGACATAGGACAAATTTTGTTTAATTATGACATTAATAGCGAAGACTTAGAGCTAATTGCCTGGAACAAATGGGATCAACTAAATGCTCTCAAGGCATCCTCTCATCCAGAGCATAGAGCATTAGCTGAAACATTTGAATTGTTCATTAATCAGGATACACAATTCAACTTTGGAAAGGTTGATAATTTCTACATCCTGAAGTATAGCCATCGTGTAATTGGCGGCATCTCACCTACTACGTTGTTTTTTGCTGCGCCTTTCAACGACAATAAGCCCGCACAAGACAGATTGCAGGTAGATATTCGGTTTGGTAATGATATCATGCTGGATGAGCACTACTTGCCTTTGTACCAGCGTGAGCCCAAATACATTAAATATCTGTATGCCCTTTCCAGAAAAGACAATTTTGCCAATACTTTTAAGGAGCTATATCAGTACATTGACCTTACTGTAAAAAAGCTTGCAAAGGAAAATAAAGATTTGTTTAATGAGCTAAATACATTAGACATTAACGATTACTTTTCAGGACTGCAGTATCTGCACATAAAAGGCAATTCTGGCGATACAGTACATGCCCTGTCAGAACTGCCACTTTATAAGTATAGCGCCGATCCAGAGAGTATTCAGAGTGACTTTGCTATTGCAAGCCCCAAGCAGATTGAAGTAAACGGAAAACTTCTAACCCCTTTGGTGTTGCCAGTAGAGCGATTCAATTTCGATCTTACTTATACCGTTGAAAAATGGAATCCCGCTACACCTGCACCACGCCGTGATGATACGCCCATAGAGTTACGTCGTCTACCACACGTGAGGGATCAGTATCCATACCTGACACAGGCAGACTTCTTGGAAGACTATCTTATTAAGGTGCCTTACAAATTGAATAGTAACAAGTTCTACACTCTTGGAAAAAACTATTTTCTGCCTCTTAAGCCTATTTTCTTTGAGTATTTTACTAAAGAAGAACTAACAAGCCAAAAGCTTATAGAGATTGTGGATCATGCTCAGTCAGTTGAAGTAAGACTTAATATCCCGATTAAGGGTGGCAAAGGGGTTAACAAGATTACTTATTGTAAAATTTATAAGAAACCGTCTAGTGTAACATCCATTGGCGGTTTATCTGGCTTAGGCGAGCATGATGGTATTTTGGTGGATGCTGATTTGGCAGTAGCTATAACGCCGCTCGTAAATGGAAGCTTCCCACACAAAGATTACAGAATAGGTTTAGTCAATGGCATGCCAACTCGAAATGTGGATTTGCAGCTTTATGATGCCAATGGATTTAGAGTAAATGCCAGATACAACAATACGCGCTTAAACAAAGGTGCTTCATCGCTATACTATGTAGTGCAGGATAGTTTTAATTATGTGCAGCTACAGGTTGATGGCAACATACAAGGTTTATTGATTCCTGAATTCAAAACATACGAACCAGGCAACAACCAATTTAGTTTTGCTATCGATTTTGGTACATCGAACACCCACATTGAATACAAAAAACAAAATGAAAGAGACAGTAGACCTTTTAAGGTTGAAAAAGAGGAATCACAGATAGCTTACTCGTTTAATCATACAGAAAAATCAAATCTTATTAAGCAATTTTATTTCCAGTTCAGTCATGAGTTGTTACCAGAGGTAATAAACGATGGTTCTAATGACTATAAGCTACCGATGCGTACTGTTGTGCTTTATAACAAGAACGTAAACGTGAATCACGGTACTTATACTTACAACCACTATAACATTGCCTTTGATTTTGAGAAAGCCCAAATTCAGCCACATTTAAATCATAAGACAAACATTAAGTGGAGTAACTACAACGATAACGAAAACAGGAAGCAGCTTGAGCACTATATTGAGCACATACTTATACTTCTCCGAAACAAGGTGCTGTTGAACGATGGTAACTTAGAAGAAACCAAGATTACCTGGTTCTACCCATCAAGTATGGGCGAAAATAAAATTAATGCTTTGGGGCAAGTATGGCGTGGTAAAGTGGGAGGAATTTTTGGAGCAAGAGTTGTAGAAGCGATGAACAGCTTGCCCGAAAGCCTTGCACCCTTCTATTTCTATAATAATGAAGCAGGTGTTACAGCTCAAGCACTGCCAGTAGCATCATTGGATATTGGCGGTGGTACAGCAGACTTGGTTATTTATAAGGAAGATAAACCACAACTGCTCACTTCTTTCAAATTTGCTGGTAATGCCATCTTCGGAGATGGGTACGGCGGCAGCATGGCGACTAATGGTTTCCTTAAAAAGCATTTGGATAAGTACCGTGAACTTGTGAAAACAAATTCAGATACCTTAAACGATGTCCTTGAGCAACTATCTGCTAGCAGAAACTCTGAAGACATTATTAACTTCCTGTTTAGCTTAACAAACAATAAGACATTAACACAAAACAATGTCAGGATAGACTTTGCCACAGAGTTAGCTAATGACCAGGATTTAAAATTAGTTTTCTTGCTTTACTATAGTGCAGTATTCTACCATTTGGCAAAAGTGATGCACACAGCTGGCTTTGAAAAGCCGTCTATATTGTTGCTTAGTGGATCAGGCTCAAAAACAGCTTTTATAGCTGATAATACTAGTAATCAAGCAAACCTATCGTTGTTGTTCAACAAAATATTTGAGAAAATATCTGGTGAACAAAGCAGGGTAAAAACTGAAATTAAGATAGAAGCTAATCCTAAAGAAATAACTGCCAAGGGCGGCTTATATACAGCGGCTTATGATAGAATAGACCTAGAAGAGCTAACTGTTGTATCGCTTGGAAGTACTATTGATAATGGTCTACTAAAACCGTATGATACGTCGAGCACCGCACAGAAATATTCTTACAGAGAATTGAATGCATCGCGAGAACATCTACAAGGTGTAATAGACGAGGTGCTTCACTTCTTAAAAGTTTTCATGGAGTTACATAAAGAAATCAATCTCAAGAACAAGTTCGATGTAAGCCAGACTTCGCTTAATGTCATTGATGAAGTAATTGAGAATGGTAATCACGATTTAATGAACTACTTAATGCGCGGATTAGGTGAGAAACAGAAAGAGCTTGACAGTGATGATGTGACGGCTGTTGAAGAAACGCTCTTTTTCTACCCACTAATTGGCTTAATGAATAAATTGGCAAAAGATTCTGTAGATGGCAAAGCGTAGAAGCAAAAGTAAGCCTGCCTCTTTAAAGAGCCAGGCTATAATTGTAATTATAGGAAGCGTAATTGCTTATACTCTGCTTGTTATAGGTATAAAAATAGGGCTAGTAGGTTGGTTAATAAATCTAATTTTCGCGGTAATCTTACTTGTTGCAATAGTAGTTAATTTGCTTTTAGCATATAAATTATTTGATAACTATGAAAAACTTAAACACTCTAAAAATGAAGCAGATTCGTCTTCCACTTTCAAAATTGAAAGCGCTGCAAAAAGTGAGTCAATAAGTTTAAATACTTTAAAGTCTAAGTATGGAAACCTTGAAGCACATTATGAAAAACTAGAAAAGGTCAAAGAATCTTACAAAGAGAAAGTTTTACAGCTTGAGCATGAACTCTCTCAAATACGAAAGAAAGAAAAGGAAAAGCTAAAAAACAGCACTGAAGCTATCCCTGTTCAAGCAGAGGAAACTGCACATATAGTCCCAGAGCCTATACCTGCCAAGCCAGCACCTCCGAAAAACAGCTCATTATATTTTGATGGTCCATATGATGACCGTTTGTTTTCGGAGACAAATGCCGCTTCTGAAAAGAGACACAGGTATGTCTATAGGATTGAATATGCGACGGCAGAGCCATCAGTAGGCAAACTGCACTTAGAGCCTACCGCAGATGAGTATGATATTTTGAGAAGCTATTCAGATACCGTTTTAAAACCTGCCTGCGCATTCGATAACGCGTTTTATACAAGCTTCCATAATATAAGTCAACTTGCCCCAGGGACAGTTCATAAGCAGGGTAACGACTGGTATGTAAAAGAGAAAGTGAAAATCAGATTTAATTAACTCACATGAATTATCTAGAATACATTCTCATTATTGGGATTATTATTGCCCAGTTTTTTATTGCCTACAACTATATTTTTTTAAAAATAGTAAACTTAGCTTCAGTTTTTAAACAAACTGATGAAGCCGACATCTTGAGTGGTGATGTGCCTGTCAAGATGATTGAACAGGGAAGTTTAGAAGACATACAGACGCATCTTGAAACTAATACCTATACATCCTTAGATGAAAAAATTGTAGAGGTTGCCCTAGTCGATTATCCTACCAACAGCGATGCCGAGCAGCAGATTTTGGATGACATCAACAACTACCTGGTCAAGAATAAAGGTGCTGTAGCTGATTATCATCTACTAAAAGATATCGTTGACCGCAATATTGACTCGCTGGATGAAGAGATAAATAACTCCATGCCCGCCCCTTTATACCTTGGTCTTGCGGCTACGATGCTGGGTATCATCATCGGTTTGTTCCAAATGGAAACCAATGCAGGAGTTGATACTGATAATATGTTGACCAATATTCTCGGAAGCGTCAAAGTTGCCATGATTGCCAGTGCCATGGGTTTAGGTTTAACAACCGCTCTTTCTATTTTTCTATATCGTCCAGCTAAGTCTAAGGCAGAAACAAACAAGAATAAATTCCTTTCTTTCTTACAGGTAAATCTGCTGCCTGAACTAATCAGAACAGAAACGTCAGGTATATCTGCGCTAAACGACCGCCTAAAAGGTTTTGCGAATACACTCAATCCTGCTGTTAAAGAACTTTCTGCCGTGATGGACAAATCATTTGAAGCCATCAAAATTCAAGAAAGCACGATGGCTAAAGTAGAGCAACTTGATACGGCTAAAATGGCAAAAGCCAATGTGGCAGTATTCAAGGAGCTTAGTAAAATGATGGAGTCTTTTCATCAGTTTGCCAACTACTACCAATCGCTTAACCAGTCTATGGTGCAAACGGTAGAATTGACCAATAATTTGAAAGCACTTGTTAACCGAACTGTGGAAGTAGAAAGAATTGCCGCAGGTATTGATTCTACCTTCTCACAGAACCAAGAATTGAACAAGTTCTTAGCAAGTCATCTGATTGAGTTTACAAACCATGGCGAAGCCTTGAATGTGGTGGTGGATTCCGCTCAACGCAATGTGACACAGAGCATCGACATAATGAAGGAGGCTGTTGAACAGAAAATTCGGGAAGTACAGGATGTTACTATCGAAATGGAGCCGCACCTTAAAAATGCTTTTGAACAAGCTATTGAGTCTGTTGAAACTATGACCAAAGAGCAAGTGATGCAGCTTGACAAAGCATTTACAGAAGCGAGACCAAAATTTGAGCAACTGGATAAGTTGGAAACCATTGATACTGGTCTGCAACTGTTGGCGGAGCAAGGCAGAGAAAGCACACAGAAGCAAGAGTTGATGCTGCAAGCCTTAAAAGATCTTACTAATGCTATTAAAGACAACTCTAAAAAAGCTGCAGAAGAATCGAAAATAAATGATGACTTCTTGAATGAGTTTCGGGTATTAAACAAGCACCTGACAAGCAATGGAACTCAACCTAAACAAAAAAGCAACAAGGCTGTAACAGCACTACTGGCACTGAATGCAACAGGTTTTTTAGGGCTGGCTGGTTTCCTTGTATATGCTATCATGAAAGGAATAATTCAGTTATAAGCTATGAAGAAGACCTCATATTTTTGGGTAGGCTTTTCTGACCTTATGACAAGCTTATTCTTCATTATGCTTGTTTTGTTTGCTATTGCTTTCGTAAAACTTAAAAGCTCTGCTAACAATGAAGATAAAATTCAAACCCTTGAACAGCAATTAACAGAATTAATTGAAAAGAATAAACAACTCACAATTGAAAATAGACAACTCACAATTAAAAATAAACAACTCACAATTAAAAATAAACAACTTGTAACAGATAAAAAGAAGTTTGATGAGATACAAAATGTTGAAAAGGCTCTCTCTACGTTAGATCAAAACTATTATACTTTTGATCCTAAAAATAAAAGGTACCGCTTGAACATTGATGCTAGATTTAAATCTGACGAATCTGACATTAATTACATTGGTCTTAATGAGCGTAAGCAATTATTAGATGCTGGTAGAGAACTTTACAACAAGATAAGCACCCTTATTAAGAAACATAAAGAGATTGATTACCTATTAGTCATTGAAGGAAACACACAACGTAATTTAGAATACAAAAATTGGATTAGTGCACCCGATAGAGGCTATAAGTTAAGTTATGAAAGGGCCTTGGCTTTACATAACTATTGGAAAGCTAATGGGATCGATTTTGAGAAATTAGGCTCCAATTGTGAAGTTATTCTTGCGGGCAGCGGGTACTTTGGACAATCACGCGACGAAAAGAACCCTGATAATAACCGCCGATTTACAATACAAGTCACATCCAAAGTGGGCAAATTTCTGCAAAACAAGAAGTATTAAGTTGATTACATGAAATTACAAACTATACTTCTAGCTTGTCTATTATCATCTCTTAGTAGCTGCTCTGGTTGCTCTAAGTCTGGGAAAGAATCAAAGCGTCGAGCCCAAACGGCACAAGCTGAACTCCCAAGAACAATTCAAAATCCTGAAAAAGTTAGACCAAAACGAGGCACCAGAAATGCTCCTGTTACTGAAGTGAACAAGACTTCAATCTTGAGCTCTCTTTATGAGCAGCGAAAAAAAGGCGTGTTCCTTGTCTTCTCAACAAACGACGGTAGAAGTGGTGTGCAAGGCAGCGGTTTCTTTATTTCAGCAGACGGGCTCGGAATTAGTAACCAGCATGTTTTTGATGGTTTTAACGAGCACTTCATCAAGTTACATGACGGCACATCCTATGAAGTATCTCAAATTATAAGATCGAGCGATGCCAATGATTTAGACTACGTGCTATTTAAAGTAAACACAAGAGGTAGTAGTGTACCCCATGTACCTATTGCCGCTACTTTGGCTGCAATAGGCGAGAACGTCTTTGCAATCGGTAACCCCCGGGGACTTGAGCAGACTCTATCAACTGGGATTGTATCTAGCTACAGAGAAAATCAAAAGCTGATTCAAACTACTGCTGAAATCACTAATGGTAGTAGCGGTGGCCCTCTCTTCAACATGCAAGGAGAAGTGATTGGTATTACCACCTCGGGTGTAGGCGAAGCAAACTTGAATTTTGCTGTAAATATTCAACGCCTTAATCTCTGAAATAAAGGACCTTCATAAACCTATTTATTTGGATTACTAATATTAGGAGTTTAAGTAATCGAAGTAAATAGGTTTTTACATATTCAAAGGCTTTATAAAAGGGCGATCTTTCTCTAGCTGATTCTTACATACACAGATAATAAACTATTCAAAAAGTCCTATAGATACTTCTTTATGCTTTCGGCACAAGCATTGGCTTAAATCATTCATGTTGTCCCTGTTTTAGAACTGTTTGTGCAAAAGTTTTCTTTAAACAGCTGCACAACAATACGGTTGCGGCATTTTGGACTGAAAACTCACCCCAAAAAATAGAATATTTACAACTGGTTTCTTTTTATTCTTTCGCCTATTTTTCATCCTGAGAAATTGTGCACCTACATACCCATGATAAAACAGAAACTAACCCTACCCAAATTAGAATCCCTATTACTCAAAGCATGCGACATTCTGAGGGGCAATATGGATGCCTCGGAGTTTAAGGAGCATATCTTCGGGATGCTGTTCCTGAAGCGCTTGTCTGACAAGTTTGAGGAAGACCGTGCCATCCTTAAGAAAGAGTACGAAGCGAAAGGCCTGAAAGAAGAACTCATTCAGTTGCAGCTCAACAACCCCAACAAGTACAACTTCTTTATACCAGAGCAAGCATTGTGGCACAACATCCGGCACTTGAAGAAAGATGTGGGTACGGCGCTGAACAAGGCCTTAGCCGCCATTGAAGATGCCAACCCCAACACCTTGCAAGATGTGCTCAAGGGCATCAACTACAACAAGAAGATTGGGCAGAAGGCCATGGATGATGCCAAGCTGGTGGAGTTTATCCAGCACTTTGAGAACATCCCGCTGAAGGATTCAGACTTTGAGTTCCCTGATTTGCTGGGAGCGGCCTATGAATACCTGATTAAGTACTTCGCGGATAGCGCGGGCAAGAAAGGCGGCGAGTTCTATACGCCTGCCGAGGTGGTACGCCTGCTGGTGACCATTCTGGAGCCAGCCCAGGGCATGAGCATCTATGACCCTACAGTGGGCTCGGGCGGTATGCTTATCCAGAGCAAGAACTTTGTGGAGGAAATGGGCGGCAATACCCGCGACCTGGCCTTGTATGGACAAGAGATGAACGGTACCACATGGGCGCTTTGCCGCATGAACATGTTGCTGCACGGCTTCTACTCCGCTGACATACGCAACGAGGACACGCTCAAGAATCCGCAGCACTTGCAGGAGAACGGCGAGTTGCGGCATTATGACCGGGTAATTGCCAATCCGCCGTTTAGCCAGAACTTCAGTAGTAATGGTATGTTGCACAAGGATCGCTTTAAGTTCTGGATGCCCGAGAGCGGCAAGAAAGGTGATTTCATGTTTGTGCAGCACATGGTGAGCACGCTCAAAGCCAACGGCAAAATGGCGGTGGTGATGCCGCACGGCGTGTTGTTCAGGGGCGGTGAATAGAAAGCCTGCCGCACCTGGTTAGTGACCAAAGGCCTGCTGGAAGCGGTGATTGGCTTGCCTCCGGGGCTGTTCTACGGTACCGGCATACCGGCCTGCGTGCTGGTGATTAACAGAGCAGGAGCTGATGAGCGTAAAGAGGTGCTGTTTATTAACGCCGATAAAGAATACAAAGAGGGTAAAAACCAGAACAAGCTCCGGCCTGAGGACATTGAGAAAATCAGCTACGTGTACCATAACCGCCTGCCGGAAGAAAAGTATGCCAAGCTGGTAAAACACGAAGACCTGGAGAAGGAAGAATATAACCTGAACATCCGCCGGTACGTGGACAACTCCCCTGCCCCCGAGCCGCATGACGTGCACGCGCACCTGAACGGCGGCATCCCGGCCAGTGAAGTGGAAACGCTGCAACAGAACGGCATGGCGCATTACCAGGGTCTAAAAGAAGATTTGTTCTGTGACCTGAAGCCCGGCTACCTGCAGTTCCAGGACCACCTCACCCAGAAAGAAAGTTTAAAGCCAATGGTAGAGGCGCACACGGGCGTGGCTCAGGTGCTGCAACAGTACCATACCCAGTTCCAGCTGTGGTGGGGCCAGTACCAGCAGGAGCTGCAGAGCTTAACTTCTGGCAAACCGCTGCACCTGGTAAAGCAACAGGGCACAGCCTCTTTGGTGGAGTTCTTCCAGCCTTTGCCCATGCTAAACGGCTCACAGTTGCGTGGGGCCTTCGCTGGGTTCTGGAGCGAACTGAACAGCGACCTGAAATCTGTAGCCGCCAGCGGCTGGGGACCGGAACTCATACCCGATGCCGACATTCTAGCCTCACAGTTCCCGGAACAGCTGGAGAAGATTGAGCAAAGCCGCGCCCGTGTGGCCGAGCTGGAAGCCCTGTTTGAGGAAGCCGAAAGCGAAGACTACGACTGGGAAAACAGCGAAAGTGGTGCCCTACCCAAAGCCCAGCTCAAAGACCTGAAAGCCAAAGCCAAGTATGACAAAGAAATAAAGCAAAGAGTAGAAAAGCACGAGATTCTGGCCAAAAGCTACAAAAACCTCAAGGCTGGCATTACCGCGATTGAGAACGAAAAAGATAAACTGGTAGAAGCCGCCCGCCAGAAGATCACCCCTGCCCAAGCCGAAGAACTGATTCTGCTCCGCTGGAAAGATGCGCTCTGGTCTGGTTTGCAAACGCACTTGAAACAAAATCAGCAAAATGTGCTAGCGGAACTGGAAAACCTATTTGAGAAATATCAAATTAACCTGAAGGAATTACTTAGCAACAGAGAAGAAGAGCAAGCTATTTTACAAGAGTTTTTAATGGAACTTGGATATGAATAATTGGAGTAAAAGACCTCTTATAGACTTAGCTTTCTATTATAATGGCTACGCATTCAAACCTTCAGATTGGAAGGATCAAGGAATTAAAATTATCCGGATTGAACAATTAACGAATCCGAAAAGCCAACCTGATTATTTTATTGGATCTGTCCCTGAAACTAATCGAATTGAAAATGGAGATTTAATTTTTTCTTGGAGTGCCACACTGAAAGTAGTAATCTGGAATCAAGGAAAAGGTGTATTAAATCAACATTTATTCAAAGTTGTTCCTAAAACAGGGATAACAAAAGAGTTATTATTTTTCATTTTAGATTTTTATATGGATGAACTTGGCGGTAATAGCCAAGGCTCAACCATGCGACATGTAAAGAGAAGCGACCTTGAGAAGTTCTTAGTTCATGTTCCTAATAATATCAAGGAACAGCAGAAAATTGCCAAAATCCTACAAACGGTAGTTGGACAGATTGAGAAGACTGAGGCCATCATTGCCAAATACAAAGCCATCAAGCAAGGGCTCATGCAAGACCTCTTCACCCGAGGCATTGACGTGGCCACCGGCAAACTCCGCCCCCGCTACCAAGACGCTCCTGAACTCTACAAACCCTCCCCCCTCGGCATGATTCCGAAGGAGTGGGAAACTACTCCGCTTGATTATTTAACTAATCTAGTAACTGATGGTAAACATGGAGATTGTGTTGACCAAGAGAATTCAGGATATTTCTTTATTAGTGCTAAAGACTTACAAAATGGAGAAATCGTTTTCGATGAAGCAAGACAAATAACTAAAGGTGATTTTGAAGAGACTCATAGAAGAACCAATCTACAAAAGGGAGACCTATTAATGTCAAATGCAGGTACTATAGGTAGAATGGCAATTGTGAAGCAGCATGAAAAGTATCAAAAATCTACTCTCCAAAAAAGTGTTGCTGTCATAAAGCTTAAAGCAAATTTAATAGATGTTAAGTATCTATACAGCTATTTTGAATTCTCAAACAGTCAGTTAAATGATGTTGCACGAGGGTCATCACAAAAGAATCTTCTCATTAGTGATTTAAAAAATTTACAAATTTTATTGCCATATCAAATTGAGCAAGATAAAATCACAAAAAAGATTCAGTCTCTTTTTAATGTATTAAACAGAGAGAAGCAAAAGTTTAACAAGCTTCAACAACTTAAAAAAGGCTTAATGGCAGATTTACTTTCGGGCAAAGTACGCGTGCAGGTAGAGGAAGAAGAACTTTGTTCTGCCAGTTAGCAAGATTTCTTACATTCCTGTTTCCGGCCTGTTTTTCAGAAAACAGGCCGGAAACGGAAAAATAACCAATAACCTGCCACTTTTGTTTTAGGCCCTATTCCTGAAAAACAGGCCGGAAACGTAAAAAGCAGACGCTGGAACCAGAGAAGAAAATTCTTCGCTCATTATTTAATACCATGATTTTTCAAGCAAGCCAATCCCTTTCTGTTTTCGGCCTGTTTTCTAAAGAATAGCTTAAAAACGCTTCTTCATAAAGGGTAAAGGAAATAGGAGAAGCCGCAAAATTCTATACCATCATGACGGAACAGACCTTAGTAGAGCAGCCTCTGTTGCAGCAACTGGCTAACCTGAGTTGGCAGGTGTACCAGCAGCCCGCCGGTATTCCCACAGACCCCACGCTTTCACTGCGCACCAGCTTCAAAGAAGTGCTGCTGCCGGGCGTGCTCAAAGAGGCCATCCGGAGTATTAACCTAGACGAGGCCGGTCAGCCCTGGCTCAGCGAAAAACAGGTAGAAGAGCTATACACAGAAATCAGCGACTTCGGGCGCAAGTCCCTGCTGGAGGCCAATAAAACCTTTACGCACACGCTGCTCCACAACAGCCTGCGGGCAGACTACCAAGACGACCCCGCAGACCCGCGCCCCGTCAAGCTCATAGACTTTGACCAACCAGAGCGCAATAGTTTTATTGCCATTAACCAGTTCAAGATAGACACGCCGGGGCTGGGCAAAGCCTGCATCATTCCAGACGTAGTACTATTTGTGAACGGGCTACCGCTGGTGGTGGTAGAGTGCAAAAACACCAACGCCTACACCACCAACCCGCTGCACGAGGCCCTGAAACAACTACAACGCTACAGCAACCAACGCCCCGCCACCCACGCCGCCGGCCTGAAAGAAGGCGAGGAAAGTCTGTTCTGGTACAACCAAGTCTGCGTGGCCACCTACGGAGACAAGGCCTGCTACGGCACCATCACCAGTCTGGACGAGCAGTTCTTCGCGGAGTGGAAGTACATTTACCCCGATGCTTTTCAGCACTACATAAAACCGCTAGACGTAGAGCGCAGCCAAGAACGGCTGGTGCAGGGAATCCTTCCGCCCGCTACCCTGCTGGACATTGTGCGAAGCTTTACTTTGTTCATGCCTTTGAATGGCGGAAAAGAAGCCAAGATTGTGTGCCGGTATCAGCAGTACCGCGCCGTGGGTAAAATAGTAGAGCGCCTCAAAACCGGCCAAACGCCCATGGAACGCTCCGGCGTAGTGTGGCATACTCAAGGCTCCGGCAAAAGCCTCACCATGGTCATGCTCATCAGGAAACTGCGCACTATGCCTCAACTGGCTGATTACAAAGTGCTGCTGGTAAATGACCGCACAGATTTAGAGGAACAACTAGGTGACACCGCCACGCTCACCGGTGAGAAGATTGACTACGTAGAAAGCATCAAAGACGTAAAGCCCAAGCTCTCCACCCCCACCAGCAACACCGTGATGGTGATGATGCACAAATTTCAGGCGAAAGAGTACAAGCTAACGGGCTTAGCCGGAGAAATACTGAGTCAAGCCGCAGACCCGGTGATGCTGTACAATGTCTTCGGCGAAGTAAACCCTTCAGAGAAAATCCTGATTCTCATAGACGAGGCCCACCGCACCCAGAGCAGTGATTTGGGCAACAACCTGTTTGAGGCTTTTCCTAATGCCACCAAGATTGCCTTTACCGGTACGCCCCTCATTACCGAGCGGCACAAGAAAAAGACACATGAGCGCTTTGGCGGCTATATAGACCAGTACCGCCTCCGCGATGCCGTGAACGACGGGGCCACTATTCCTATCCTCTACGAAGGCCGTCAGCCAGACAACGCCATTAAAGAAAAAGCCGAGCTTGACCAGAAATTTGAGGAAGCCTTCGGTAGCAAAGAGCAGAAAGAGAAAGAGCTCATCAAGCGCAAATACGCCATAGGCAGTGACCTGCGCGAAGCTGAGAACCACGTGACCGCCGTTGCCAAAGACATTGTGCAGCACTATACCCAAAACATTCTGCCCGATGGATTTAAGGCCCAGGTAGTCACCAGTTCGGTATTAGCCGCCGTGCGCTACAAAAATGCCCTGCAAAAAGCCCTACAGGAAAAAGCAGACGAACTCAAAGCCCAGCCTACCCCAGACCAGGAACAAATCAAAAAGCTGGAGTTCCTGAAGGTCTATGCCGTGGTCTCCAGCCAAGGGACCAACGAAGAAGCCATCATCACGCAGGCCCGCAAAGAAGCCGCCTCTGCCAACGCTGTTGACAATTTCAAAAAGGCTTTTGACTATCAGAACCCAGACACCGGTATAGCCTTTTTGGTGGTCTGTGACATGCTGCTCACCGGCTTTGATGCGCCTATTGAACAGGTCATGTACCTGGATAAAAAGCTGAAGGAGCACAACCTGCTGCAGGCCATTGCCCGCGTGAACCGCACCTACAAAAACAAGCCTCGCGGTTTTGTGGTAGACTACGCCACCAACACCCAGAACCTCCAGGCTGCCCTCAGCATCTACGCCACCGATGAGGTACAGGAAATTATGGAGAATCTGAAGGGCGTGGAAACCGAGATACCTGTGCTGGAAGCCCGGTACCGCCGCTTGTTACAGCTCTTTGAAGGCAAGGGTGTAGCCACAATAGAGAAGTACCTGAACCAGCAGATAAAAGACATTGCCGCCCAGCTGAAGATCCAGGAACAATGCATTGAACTAGCCGAAGACATAAAATTCCGCTCCAGCTTTGATGTGTACTTAAAGCAGTTCATGGAAAGCATGAACATCATCTTGCCCCGACCTGCCGCCTCGCCGTACCGCATCCCTGCCAAGCAATTAGGGCACCTGCAAATCCTCATCCGGAACCGCTACAAAGACGACACCATCACCATTGAGGGAGCCGGAGAAAAGATACGCCAGCTCATTAATGAGCATTTGGTAAGCCTGGGCATCAATCCTAAAATTCCGCCAGTAGAGTTGCTGTCAAAAGACTTCGTGAAAGAGGCCAAGAAGAACAGCAATCCCAAGGCCGTGGCCTCGGAAATGGAGCACGCCATCAGAAAGCACATCAAGGTAAACCTGGATGATGACCCCGCCTTCTACACCAAACTAAGCGAGCGTCTGGAGAAACTCCTCCAACAGCACAATGAAGACTGGGATGCCATGGTAAAGGCCTTGGAAGACCTGCGCAATGAAGCCGCTGCCGGAAGGCAGGAAGGCATAGCTGGGCTTTCCGCCACCGAAGCCCCTTTCTATGACCTAATGCTGCAAACGGCCTACAAAGGCAAAGCCCCATCAACTGAGGACGAAGAAAAGGCTAAAGCCGTCTTGAAAGAAGCCGTAAAGCTTATGCGCGGCACTATCAAGTTCACCAGCTTTTGGGAGAAGGGCAACGAGATAGGCTTGTTGAAAGGTGATTTATCAGACATCCTCATTTCCTCTGAGGTGATGCCCCTCATTGATAAAAGCGACAAGATTATAAATGACCTGCTGGATTTGGCCAGGCGCAGACACAACGAGTTGATTCATGAAGAGCAGTAAGCACCTAATACCATATAACCTGAAACGCAGCCATCGCAAAACAGTCAGCATTTATGTTGAACGGGACGGCGAAGTCATGGTCATGGCTCCAAAAGACCTGCCAGACATTGCCATTGATGAATTAGTTGATAGCCGCGCTTCCAGCATCTTTAAGCACCAGGCAGAGCTAGAAGAGCTGAACCAGGTAAGAAAAGTACGCGAAGCCGTCAACGGGGAAAGCTACCTCTATTTGGGCCGAAATTACCGGCTTGAGTTAGTGGAAAAACAGGAAGTCCCGCTCAAGCTGAAAGATGGTTATTTCCGGCTGCTTAAAAAAAAAGCCGCAAACGCAGAAAAGGTTTTCAAGCTATTCTACAAAGAGAAAGGCACCAACCGAATTAATGCCCGAGTTCACTTTTACAAGAAACTGTTAGGGGTCACTACTGGTAAAATCCGCATCATAGAACTGCAAAACCGCTGGGCCAGCTGCAACCCAAAAGGAGATCTTAACTTCCACTGGAAGTGCATGATGGCCCCCTTAAAAGTTCTGGACTATATTGTGGTGCATGAGTTGGCTCACCTACTTCACCCCAATCACAGCGAAGCCTTCTGGAATGAAGTTGATAAGGTGTTGCCTGATTACCGGGAACGGAAAGAGTGGCTGCGGGTAAACGGGGCCGAAATGGATTTATAGATTGAATTTTAATATTATTAAATGGACTTAAAATACCTCTGGATTAAAAAATTCAGAAACATCGAAGAACAAGGTTTCTCCTTTACAGATAAGTATATTATTAGTTACAGCTCAATCACTAAGGAGCTATCTACAACTCCCAATGCGAATTCTATACCTGAGGGATTTTATACCAGCAACATTGTTTCTCTAACAGGAATCCTAGGAGAAAATGGGGCAGGAAAATCTAATATTATAGATTTCATTATGACTAGAATAGCATCTGTTGGTAATGGATCAACAGATTTATATGAAGAAGAAAACGTATTTCTAGTCATTTTAGAAAATATAATATTCAAGCACAAAGATATTGAGTTAGTTAACCAAGAACAGTTGCGGTCACTTGGATTCGTGCTTTTAGAATTCGATGAGGATATACTAAGGCTGAATGGTTCAAGCAATTGTGATTGGGATTTAAAAAGTAAAATCTACTCAACTAAGTATATCTTCTATGCTTCTAACTTTGAAAGACCTGGCACGTATGGCATATCGCATTTAATAGATATTTCAACAAGCTATAAAATATATCATTCAGCAGTCATAAGAGATGACTTCCCCGCAGGTTATTACAATGAAGAAATAAAAAACCAAACCGAGTTCTTATTATCAATTAGAGGTGATAGGCACATCAAATTACCCTTTGATATACCATCTAAACTTCATATTACTTTTGAAAAGGCGGAAGATGTAATAAAGAAAATAGATTTAAGTGAAGAGTTCTTTGGAACAGTTGAGCTTGATCAATTAAAATATTTAACTAATGAATCTCCCAATTTTTACAACAGACAATACAATCCCTCACTTAGTAAAATTGAAGAACTTACTATACTAATAAATTTAGACCTTCTGCTTATAATACTTAAGCACCATCCTGAATATTTTAAAGAAATTGAACCACAAGATTTTAACAAACTTGTTTTTGGCACTTTGGAAGGTGATTCAAATATTTCAAATGAACTTAAAGAGATTGATCAGGTTCTAAGCCAGATAAAACACTCACTAGTAAGTTTATTTGAAAGAGGATTACTTATTGTAGAGGAACAAGAAGAAGCAAACTCTTATATTCGTAAAGTAAATAGATCTTTTGTCCTTACAATAAACGAAGATTCGAAGGAAGATTTTTACACCTTCATTAGATACTACACAGAGTTTTCTAATAGTGTTGACATAATTAAAAGATATTGGATGGGATTAAGCTCTGGTCAACAAGCTTATCTAAATCTTTATTCAAGATTTTTTGAAGCATATAAAAGGATTTTAGATGCTGAAGGAAGCGACGTAATATATGATAATGCAGAACATTGCACAATAATGATTGATGAAGGCGAGACCTTTTATCATCCTCAATGGCAAAAGCAGTTTGTAAAACAAGTTACTGACTTCTTATCTATGATTTTTGCAGGGTACAATATTCAAGTCATTATAGCTTCAAACTCCCCTTTCATTGCTTCCGACATACCAACTGCTAATATTAATTTTATTAAAAGAGGAGGAGATGGAAAGTGCGAAGTAGATACACTTATTCGCCCAAATAATACCTTTGCTTCAAATATTCACACCTTGTTAACCGAATCCTTTTTCTTAAGCGGAGGATTAATAGGTGATCTAGCTAAAAACAAGATTAACTCTCTTATTGAATTCTTGAACACCCCTAACAATATTCCGGGCGAGGAAGAAAGCCAAGAGCAGTTATCTAATACAAAAGCAAGAATGAAGAGCCTTATAAATATAATAGGTGAACCTGTTATAAGAAGAAAATTAGAGTCTATGTGGGTTGAAAAATTTGGCCTTGAAGAAGAAGTTGAATTACTAAGAATTAGATTAGAAGAGGCTCAAGAAAAACTACGAATTAGAAATGGTCAGAATTAACATTAAACAACCACTCCTTGACAAACTTGTTACACAACATTACAGAGCTCTAATATTACCACCTTATAGTCTATTTGCAAATCTTCTGAACTTTCCCACAACTACGCATAAAGAAGGTTTATTTATAATTACTTTAATTAAAAATTTCAAAAAAATTATCACTTCTAAACCTGATGAATTACAAACCCTTGCAAACTTAATTGAACCATTACTTAATGATGTTTTAGAAGAGAAGAAATCAACAAAGTCTACAAAAGAGGCAAAAACCGAGGCTGTAAAGGAGTATAAGAAAAATTTATTAGAAATTTTTAACTATAAAAAGTTTACAACTGATTCACCAAATTATAAATCTTACACTTTGGCTGAAGCACTGCAAGTGGACGTTTGCCCGTATTGCAATAGACAGTACACTTTTACATTAAACACTAAATCTGGAAAAACTAGGCCAGAGTTCGATCACTTCTTTAATAAATCAACTTATCCATTCTTTGCATTGTCTTTCTATAACCTTATACCTAGTTGTCATATCTGTAATTCGAATCTCAAAGGATCAACAAACTTCCAGAATGACACACATTTAAATCCCTATGTAGCTTGCTTTGATAAGGTTTTACAGTTCTCTATTGATGTTACCAAAGCAGATTTTATAAATGGTGTAAAAAAAGACTATACTATTTCTTTGAAGCCAGTACCAGGAGCTGACCCCATCTTGATACCAAAAGCAGAAGAAAACGCTAAAATATTTAAACATAATCTTCTTTACGAGCGCCACAAAGACCTTGTATCTGAGCTTATTCAAAAAGCTTATTATTACACACAATCAAGAATTGATGAGCTAAAAGAATTATCTGACGAGAATGGTCATTATTATTTATTTAAAGATGAGGAAGAGGTTAAAAGGTTTATAACTGGCGTATACACCAAAACATCAGATATAGGTAAGCGCCCTATGTCTAAACTGATTAGTGATATAAGTATTGATTTAGGACTTATAAAATAACCCCAACATTCACTGAACTATTTTATCTAATGTATTTTAATATTATCTAAACCTATGACTAATATTTCACCTCTAATAAGTCAAACCACTTCTTCTTTCATTTATGAAGATGAATTGAATGAACTCATTACAGCATACAAAGCTAAGATTACTAAAACCGAAAACCGTGACGAAGTTTATAAATGGAGATTAATAAAAGATTTTCAAACCAAATGGAATGAAGATGCTGAAGATTTCCCCAAAATGCTGGAATCAATCAACTTCGCAAATTTAGTCTACCATCAAAGCCGTGGCGTAATAATCCATATTGCAAGAGTTTTTCCAGAAGAGACAAGAAAAAACTTTAAGATGTTGTTTGATGAGTCTAAATCCTTACAACAAAGGATAGATGATTTCAGAGAAAACAACCGGCTACTATATGATAAGATTGGTAATCAAAGCTTGGGTACTCATCAAGATGAAAGAACAATTGCAACTTATTTAACTTTTAGATACCCCTCTAACTACAGTTTCTATAAATCTTCTTTTTTTAGCAAACTTACCAAGATGCTTAAGATCAAGAAGGAGAAACCCGGTAGAATCTATGTGCAGTATATGGAATTTGTAAGACCTTTCATTACACACTGCATCCAAAAAGACTCTCATCTACTGCAATTAAAAAACATCTATTTAGATGATAACTGCTATCCTGATCCAAATAACCTAATTCTAGCTCAAGATATTCTCTATCAAATGCTGGATCAACCACTACCTGAAGAAAAGAAAAAGTATTGGAGAGTTGGTTCTACTAGTGGAACAAATGGCCCTAGTATGCTATCAGAGATGATCAAGAACAACCACATATCCATTGGTTGGTCAGAGATTGGGGATTTGAATAACTTGAGTGATACAAATAAAAATGATATTCAACAGGCTTTACAAACTAATGGTATTTACAAAAACGATAACAGATTAGCTAGCCAAAAAGCAGGTGAAATATCAAATTTTTTTAGCGGTATAAACATAGGAGATATAGTAGTTGCAGCCGAAGGAAAAAGAGTTTTAGCTGTTGGTGAAGTCAGAGGTGAGTATGAGTTTGATTCAACTTTTGATTTCTCCCATTGCCGGGCCATTGATTGGTTACTCCCTAATGTGCAGGGCATATTTATTGATGAGGGACTTTTAACTACTGTGAAGCAAATTGTGGAAGAGCCTAATACAACCTTACTTAACAAACTGATAGAAGAAGCCAAAGAGCAGGAGTTACATGAAATCAATGAACTTCTAGTCTCCAAAAATATTATTCTTTATGGCCCTCCTGGCACAGGTAAAACATATGAGCTAAAAAATAAAATTTTCAAGCACTTTATCAATAAGGTTACAGGTGAAAAGAATTATGATTTCACAACATTTCACCAATCCCTCAGTTACGAAGACTTTATAGAAGGAATCAAGCCTGAAACTCATAACAATTCAGATAAAATCACATATAAGGTAAAGCCTGGTATTTTCAGAAAAATTGCAGAGAAAGCAACCAGTGACCCTAATCAAAAATATGCAATCTTCATTGATGAAATAAACCGAGGTAATGTGTCTTCTGTTTTTGGAGAATTGATCACTTTGATTGAAGATGACAAACGCTCTGGAACTGTAAATGAACTAAGCTGTACCTTACCTTACTCTAATATTGAATTCAGTGTACCTCAAAACCTTTATATCATTGGCACTATGAACACTGCAGATCGTAGCGTTGAAGCTTTGGATACTGCTTTAAGAAGAAGATTCTCATTTAAAGAAATGCTCCCTCAGCCAAATGCCATAAAAAACCATCCTGATCTGGATGTTGACCTTCCTAAGCTTCTTACTATTATAAATGCACGCTTAGAAAAGTTACTTGACCGCGACCACCAAATAGGTCATAGTTATTTGATCAACATACCTGAATCAACAGAGCCGTTTCAAGAGCTAAAAAAGGTTTTTGCCAATAAGATTCTTCCGTTACTACAGGAATATTTTTATGGTAACTATAATAAAATAGGCGCTGTTCTTGGGAGTAGCTTTGTTAAGTTAGAAGAACCCACTGCAGGTGATAACTTAATCTTTGGGGATGGATTTTCTCCAGAGGACTCTGAAGTGAAGGAGGTATACACCCTAGCCAACCCAATGGCATTCACCTCTTCGGCACCTTTCAGAAATATTTATGGAGGTTAAGGAAAATAATTTCATCCAGGTTTTTGAACATGACTATTTAAAGGTAGGTGAGCAGGGCTTTGGCCCTGCCCACTTTGATGCCCTAGTGCGCCTTAATGAGCAGCACGGTAATAAATATTTTACAGTTGGCCTGAAAAGAATCAAGTTCAATAGCTATGTTGGTGTACTCCAAGTTAAGGGAAAAACTATCGAAGTGCTTCCAAAGGCAGACAAAACTGGCAGTACAGATAGTGCAAAGAAGAAATGGAAAAGTGCTTTACTTTCAATGCTTAAAGTTTGCAAAGGAATCGATCTGCATCCTGTCTCAAATGCGAATTTGTCTCTAAAAAAATCCTCCCTTTTAGACCTCTATGTGAATAATTTCTTAAAAGAAGTAGATACACTTTTGCATAAAGGGCTGATAAAGAAATACAGGAGAGAGAAAGAAAACTCTTTAGCGCTTAAAGGAAAACTTATTTTTTCTGAACATATTAGTAAAAACTATATACATAAGGAAAGGTTTTATACAGAGCACCAAACATACGACTCTGATGTGCTTTTAAACCAAATTCTGAAAAGGGCTCTCGTAATTCTCAGACAGGTGAGTTACAGCTCATCCATTCGGAGCAAAGTCCATAGCATGCTTCTACATTTTGATGGAATTGCTGACGTACAGATAAAGGAGGCACATTTAAATTCTCTTCCAACACTCAACCACAAAACTTCGCATTATGAAACTGCCTTGCAACTTGCAAGACTAATTATCTTGCAGTACAACCCTGATTTTAGTTCTGGTCAAGAAAACACCATAGCGCTTTTGCTTGATATGAATGAACTCTTTGAGGAATATATCTATGAAATTTTAAGAAAGGAGCTTAACTCTACTAATTACAAAGGATATAGCATTAAGACCCAAAGCAAGAGGTTATTTTGGGGTAATCAAACCATAAGGCCTGATATTATTTTAACAAATATTGTTGGTAAAAAAATTGTGATTGACACTAAGTGGAAAATTGTTAACGACTATCGTCCTTCAGATGCAGATTTAAAACAGATGTATGCCTATAACATACACTTTGGGGCCAGTAAGAGCATATTATTGTATCCAAAGTCTTTGGTGGACATTCCTTTACTTTCAAACTTCCATAAATCTGTTCTTATGAAAGCCGAACATAGTTGTGGTTTGTTTTTCGCTGATATATTTGAAAATGATGGCAAGCTTAAAGCTAATGCTGCCAGAAATATATTAAACTATGCATACTCTAACTGAGGATTTTATAAAGCTACGTACAAGTTTTACCTCCCAATCGTCTGCTTAGCCAGGAATTAAAATTGAACTAAATAGTTTTAATTAATTTAAATAAAGTGAGTCTTTATTATATCTACTCATATTTATCATATTCCGGAACCTCATTTTAACATTTACACTTAATTATTATATTGTAAAATCTTTCGAAGGTGAGAACACTTGTTTTACAAAAAAGTAGAACATCTCAAATTCATGGAAAAATAGCAACCTTCTACTCTTTGCAGAGAAGAACTTTACCGCATAGTTTGGGAGATACCTGCGACTAGACTTGCTCTACAATATGGTCTCTCCTATCAAGAATTTAAAAGCATTTGCGAAAGATTATCTGTACCCCTACCAAAATCTGGACATTGGTCTAAGGTTAGATCTGGCAAAGGAAGCCCTATTATACCTTTACCATCCAACTACACTGGACCTCAAGAAACAGCCATAAAACCAGCGCCAAAGTTATCCTTAGTTAAGGCTACCCAAAAGGAGGTTAAGAAAGTATCTCAATCAACATTAAAAGTCCTAACTAAACTCACCGACCCTGATAAGCTAATATTAGCGGCGAAAGCGCAGCTTGAAAAGCAAAAGCTTGGCTTTTTTGATGGCCTTGTATATACTCACTCTGATTCCATCAAAATCAAGGTATCTCCTGCACAAGTACCTAGAGCGTTACGTTTTACGGATGCTTTAATTAAGGCTTTAAAAAAGAGAGGCTATCAAATTATAGCTAACCATAACTCATGCTTAGCAATTGTGGAAGAGGAAAAGTTTGAGATAAGCTTACGGGAAAAGCTTAATAAGGTAGTAGAAAAAGGGCCAAGATGGGATAGCCCCAGTCATTTTCCAAGTGGCTCATTAATTTTTAAAATAGAGCCTAATTATAGGCCAAAAGAATGGAGAGATGGCAAACTGCCTCTAGAAGACTATCTCTCTGATATTGTGGCTACCCTAGAGCACAAAGGGAAAATGGAGAGGGAAGCTCGGTCTCAAAGACAAATAGACGAAATCAAACGTTTGGAGCGAGAAAGGATTCAACGCGAGTATGAACAGCAACAGGAAAATGAGTTAGCCCGCTTCAAAAACCTTTTGCAAGAGGCTAATTTTTGGAAACAGGCCAATGTCATCCGGGATTACATTGAAGCAATAAAAATAAAACCCTTAACCTTAGATATTGAGTCTGAAAGACTTACGGAATGGATTGCCTGGGCAAGCATAAAAGCAGATTGGTATGACCCAACGGTGAAAGCCAAAGACGAATTACTGGATGGGGTAGACAAGATAACCTTAACTCTAAAGAATAAGCACCCTAATTATGGCTGGTGAAAATTTTGAGCCTGGGGCTGAGTCTAAAGATGAATTTAGCACTAAATGTGTGCAAATTGTGTGCAAACAAAAAAGCCACTTACAAGTTTTACCTCGTAAGTGGCTGGTTTTCAGGTGGGCCCACTTGGAATCGAACCAAGCACCTACTGATTATGAGTCAGTTGCTCTAACCGAATGAGCTATAGGCCCGGCCAAATCTTTGATTTGGGAGTGCAATTCTACAAATTTGCGTTTAAATCGCAAAATATAGACTCAATAATCGTGGACTTTTCTTCAATCAAAAATATCATCTTTGACCTGGGCGGCGTGATCATCAACATTGACTATGCCAAAGGAACCGATGCCCTGAAAGCTTACGGCAGGACCGGCGCCAACGTAGATTTCAGCCAAAAGAAACAATCTGAATTGTTTGACCTCTATGAGCGCGGCGATATCTCCTCTGAGGAATTCAGGGAAGGGCTCCGGGCCGAGTACTTCATTGAGGCCTCTGATGCGCAGATAGACGAAGCCTGGAACAGCCTGCTCCTGGACATCCCGGCCGAGCGAATTGAGCTGCTCCGCGAGCTGAAAAAGCACTACAACCTGTACCTGCTCAGCAACACCAACGCCATCCACATGTTGGCCTTCAACAAGATTGTGGAAGACAACTTCGGAATCCCCAGCCTGGACAGCCTCTTTGATAAAACCTACTACTCGCACCTGGTGCGGATGCGGAAGCCCGGCGGAGAGGTTTTTGAGCACATTTTAGCAGAAAACGGCCTGAAACGCGAAGAGACCCTTTTCATTGATGACAGCATCCAGCACATTGAGGGCGCTAAACAAGTGGGTCTGCAAACGCTTCACCTGGCTCCTCCCCTTACCATCAACCAAGCCCTGAAAGAGGCCCTGCCCGCGCATGAAGCGTAACTTTTTCCTGCATGCGCTGCTTTTCCTGATCACCCTCGCCACCACCACTTTTGCGGGGGCAGAATGGCGTTACGGGAGGTCGTTCTTTTACGGATTGGAGGGATTTATCTGGCCCCCGGCGATCACCACCCAGGAGGTGGCCGGCGGCCTGGTGTTTTCCCTGGCTTTCCTGGGGTTTCTCACGGCTCATGAGTTCGGGCACTATCTCACCGCCCGCTTCTACCGGGTACGCGTGACCCTGCCCTATTACATCCCCGTTTGGCTGGGTGTCACCTTCGGGATTGGGACCATGGGGGCTTTCATCAAGATCAAGGAGCGCATTTTCTCCCGGAAGGAGTTCTTTGACATTGGCATTGCAGGACCGTTGGCCGGTTTTGTGGTGGCCCTTGCGTTGCTGGGCTACGGGTTCACCCACCTGCCGTCAATGGAGTACCTGTACGCCATCCACCCAAATTACCGCGCCTGGGGAGAGAATTATCAGGCCTTTGCCTATCTCCAGCCCGATGACCTGGCCATTGGGAAAAACCTGCTGTTCTGGCTTTTCGAGGAACTGGTAGCAGATCCGGCCTTGCTGCCCAGCCGCTACGAGATCATGCATTACCCCATCCTGTTTGCGGGGTTCCTCTCACTGTTTTTCACCGCCCTTAACCTGCTGCCCATCGGTCAGTTGGACGGTGGCCACATTCTGTACGGGATGATGGGCTACGAACGCTTTAACCGGTTGTCTCCCATTCTCTTCACCATTTTCGTGTTTTACGCCGGCCTGGGTCTTTTACCGTTGCAGGTCAATATGGAGGAGGACTGGTGGAAGTGGGGTGGTTACGCATTGTACCTGATCATTGTGTTCCAGCCGCTGTTCCCGGATTCGCGCCGGGGTCTGCTCGTAGCCGCCGGGGTGCTAAGCGGTCAGTTGGCCGTACAGGCGATTTGGCCCCAGGTGCAGGGCTACAATGGCTGGCTCGTCTTCGGGTTGGTACTGTCCAGGGCCTTGGGCGTGTTCCACCCACCCAGCCCCAACGAGGAGCCATTGAGCAGGGGAAGGTTAATCCTGGGTTGGTTTGCCTTGGTAGTCTTTGTGCTCTGCTTCAGTCCGGCGCCGTTCATTATAGATTAAGTTTTAGTTTTGGGGAAAGTAGGGCTAAAATGGAACCCACCCCTACCCCTCCGAGGAGGGGAATCAATACGCTCAAGGTAGCATTGCCCTTCAATCAGTTAGGCTGCAGCTTCTGGCTTTATCCTTTGTAGGACAATCCCTTGTGGTTGCCCTTACACCTGCCACCGCAGTTATAGTTGTTGGTGATAACACCAACAACGGATGAGGTCCTATTGTTGAGAACGCAGAAAACGGCAGGCAAGGAGACCTCCAGTATTCAAATCTGTAATCCTTCCTCTTCCAAGGTTGCCTGCATCTTTCTGGTGTGAGGCTGTGGGTGGCATCATCTGCAAAACCCATTTGAGGCTTTGCCTCACTTATTTGCAAACTTCCGGCATGTTGGGTCCAAGTTGAAAACTTGAACCAGGTTTTTAGGTGAATGGACAAGCGCCAGGCTTTTCTAGACAAGCTATTTAGCCAGCAATTCTTACCCAGTTAGACCTTAAAGAAAGAACCCGTTTGGAGACTGTTTTCTGAAAAACAGACCCCAAACGGGTTCTCTCCTTTATAAAAAAGTTGATTGCTTAAGCTTCGTTGTAGGCCAGGATACCGCCTAACACGTTGCGCACGTTGGTGAAGCCTTGCTGTTGCATGAAGGCCTGGGCGGTGGCAGAGCGTTTGCCGGAACGGCACTGTACCAGCACTTCCTGGTCTTTGTATTCTTCCAGTTCATGGAGCTGCTCTGGCAAAGACCCCAGGGGAATCAATTTGGCGCCGGGGATGCTTTGCTCCTCAAACTCCCACGGCTCGCGCACGTCAATGAGGATAGGTGTTTCGTTGTTGGCCAGGCGTTGTTTCAGCTCGGCGGCGGTGATATCTGAAGTAATCATTTATGATGGATTAGTTTAGCGGTTCTAAATTGCTTTCCTTTTCGGGCTTTTACAAGATAAATTCCCGTGGCCAACCCTGTAGGTAACGTCAACCGCTGGCTGGCTGTTCCTTTAGTCCAGGTTTGCAGTAATTGTCCGGTGAGGGTATAAAGCTCCAGTTGGTCAAAGGCCTGGCTCAGGTAAAACTCTCCCGAAGTGGTGGGGTTTGGGTACAGCAGGGTTTCAACGGTAGCAAGTTCATCCCCTGCTGCCGTCAACGTGCCAGCCATCACGGGTCTGATAAGCACAGCCCCGCCTAAATTTGCCACTGCGCCCCAGGCCGTGGCGCCGTTCATGGCAAACAGCTTTCCGTCAGCGTTCTCGTTCAGGTCAAAGCCGATGTTCACAAACACCCCGCCCGAGGGCTGCCGGTAGCCCACGTAAAAACGTCCCTGCACTTCTATCTGCCGCTCAAGGGTAATGTCCAGCCAGTTGTTCAATCCAGTGGCCGTGGGCAGCACGAAGCGTTGCTCGTACACTGGTTGGGTCCCTGGCTGACCGTTGTTGTCGTTCCAGATGCGCAGGAACAGCTCAGTGCCCGGGGTGTTGGTGCCAGTAAAGTAGATTCTGACAGACTTGATGCGATCGATTTTATTCAGGTCGAACTGGTAGGCCAGCTGCACCGCCGTGCCTGAGGGATAGCTGAAACCGGTTTCGGCGGAGCCATCGTCATAGGCATAGAAATCCTGGAGATCTGTTTGGCGCCGCAGGGTATCGTTGTAGCGGGTGTAGAAGTTTGGTTCTTTGGTGTTCAGGAACAGCAGAGTCTCCAGGGAATAAGGCTGGTTTTGGCTGCCCAGGAAAGCGCTGGACGGGGCTGCCGTGATGGGGGTTTTGGTCCCGGCGTTGATGGGCGCACTGCCGCGCAGAAAAGTATCCACCACGCCGGTAGTCAGGTTCCGTACCGAGGCCCGCCAGCTGATGGCCGCGGGCACGTTGCTGAGGTTGCCCATCTCGGAACCCACTTGTTGCCGGGTTTCGGCGGCGGGGTTCTCCAGGAATTGCCAGATGGGCATGGCGGTATAGCGTTGCAACAAGGAAGGCAGCCGCTGCGTGAGGGCTACGTCAAAGGTCTGCAGTTGGCCCATGCGGCGGTTGCGGTCCAGGAACACGTAATCCACGTGCCAGACATCCCTCAGCCCGCTCTGCCGGCCGCTGCTCACCCACCGGAACTGGAAACCATTGTAGAGGTAGCGGTTTTCCTTCAGGGACAGCATCACTGCGGCAAAATCTGTGGAGCGGCCGTTTCCCTTTTGGGTCCAGACGGGGTTCCAGGCGTTGTTGGCGTCTTTGAACTCCAGCTGCAGGTAGAAAAGGTTGGAGCTGGAGAAATCAGGGGCATCCAGCAGACCGCCGGACTGCCAGTAAAAACTGAGATAGATAGAATCCTGGGGCTGCAGGCCACCCAGGTTTAGGGGCTTGGAGGTAAGGGTATCGGTGGGCCCGATGCTGGTGATTATGCCATACGGCTGCCCATCGGCCTGTAAGCCGTCAAAGGTTGCCGCGAAGATAGAGGGAGGATTGGCTGCGTACCGGTTGGTCACGGAAACCCCGCCGCGGCTGGTCCAAAGAGCTGGGTCAGGAGCTCCTTCGCTCTTGGCGAAATCATCAAAGAAAGGAAGGGCCAGGGTATCGCCGGAGGCCAGCGGCTGCGGGCCGTCACCGGTTTTCAGGGCCGTTTTCCCTAAATCTGCCCCTAAACGGGGAAGTGAGTTAAGTGGGGTCAGCACCTGTGCGCGGGCTGTCCATCCCCCTAAGATTAAAATCAGAAAGATGGTCAGGCCCTTGAGCATAGAGGTCTTTTTATTGGATTGGCGTTACCGGTTGCGGACCGGCCACCCAGATGTCTATAAATTGGCCCGTCCGGATCATGGTTTTCACGCTGTCCGTGGTGGTGGGCCTTTGCTTCAATACGGTTCCGTTGGCTTCTCCGTTGGGGGCTTCCATGTAGCTCACTGAACCAATCTGTAAGCCTTGACCGGTTACCAGCATGGTGGCTTCGTCAATTGGCATACCCACCAGCAGCGGCACCTCAAGTTCGGTGTTGCCCAAACCATTGCCCACTTCCAGGTCAATGCGTGAGCCTTTGGCCACCGGCTCACCGGGCTTGATCTCACGGCCGTTCACAAACTGGCGCAGGATGGAGTTCTCGGCCAGGTCCGGCACGTACTTGATGTCGCCCAGGTTCAGGTCATAGCTCTTCAGGATCATCTCGGCGTTCTTCACCGATCCCTCAATCAGCTTAGGCATCTTGATGAGCGGCGGGTTCTTCATGTTGATGCTCACGTAGATCTTGCGGCCTTCCTTCACCTTCTCCCCTGCCTTGGGCTCCTGGGTAATCACGGTGAAAGGTTGCTTGCCCTGCTCATAGGTAGAGTCGCTCACGTAGAAGCGCAAATCTTTATCCGCCAGGAAATCCTCCAGTTCTTCCACGCTCATGCCGGCCAGGTTGGGTACCGAGATGGTTTCGCCGTGGTTGGTGGTGCTGGGCAGATACACAAAGAAGAACAAGAACAACAGCACCAACACAATGGCCGCCATGATGAACAGGTGCTTAAACAAATCGCCCAGGGTTTGGGCCTTCAGAAAACCACTCATGAATTAAGAAATAACTTTTTTGGTGCGCTCCATCCCAAACTGCAGGATGCGGTCAATGAAATCGTAAGGCTTGTACCCGTTGATGGCGGTCTGGTGGAAGATACACGTGGCCGGCGTCATGCCCGGCAGCGAGTTCACCTCAATGATGATGGTCTCCACGCTGTCATCGGGGTGCACCCGCACAAAGGCATCTATCCGCGCGTAGCCCTCAATTCTAAGGATCTCGGCCACCCGCTTCAGGTCCTGTTTCACCTGGTCTGAGATGCGTTGGCGCTCCTCAGGGTCGCGGGCGTAGCGGGCCGGGGTGATGTTCTGCCCCTCGCCGGCTAGGAACTTCTCCTCCAGACTCAAAACCTCTCCTTCGGCCAACGCCTCAGAAGCCTCAAATATTTCGTACTGGGTACGGCCATCGGGGCCGTAGCTCGTGAGCAGACCGCCGGTGATCTCCAGGAAGTGCTTCGCGCCCTCGCGGGAGATGAGGTTCTCAATGAGGAAGTAGCCTTTCAGGGGCACCTCTTCCTTGAAGCTCAGCTTCAGCACGCGTGCCGGGGTTTCCGGGATTTCGATCTGACTTCTGAAAATCAGTTCAGCAAATGCCTCAAGTTCCTCGCGGGTTTTGATCTTCTTCACCGCCGAAGAACAACCGTCATCGGCGGGCTTGGCGATGAAGGGATAGCGGAAGTTTTGCTCAATCTGGGCGAAAAACGCCTGAGGGTTCTCCTGCCAGTCTTTCTTGAAGGCCAGCATGTGGTCGGCCACTGGCACGCCGTTCTGGCGCAGGATCTTGTTCGTCTCAAACTTGTTGATAGTCACCTGCGAAGACTGGATGCCTGATCCGTTGTACGGGATGTGGAATTTCTCCAGTTCAGTCTGCAGCTCGCCGTCCTCGCCGGGTCTGCCGTGCAGGGCAATGAACACCGCGTCTACCAGCCCTTGCAGTTGCTCATAGGTCAGGCGTTGCGGTTTCTGCAAAGAGTTACCGGCGTACAGGCGCGTGATGCCCGAGGCCGCTTCCTTGATCTGGGCCAGCACCGGGTGCGTAGGCACGCCCGCCTCAGAAGCCTCGATCTTCTCCCTGATGTCGTCGGCGTTGTCCTTCAACATGATGTTGATAGGAATCTGGTACAGCTGATGCGAGTCCTGGTCGCCAGTCAAAAAGATAGGAATGGGCTCGTATTTGGTAGACGAAGACAGCTTCTCATAGATGTTGCGGCCGCTTTCCACCGAAATATGGCGTTCAGAGGAATATCCGCCCATGATCACGCCCACCCGCAGTTTGTCGTGGCGGTGCGCGCGTTCATCGGCCATGGCCGTGTCTAACTTCTTCAGCAAGCCGGTCAAGTAGGCCGTGTTCTTCCCGCTTTTCACCCGCTCAGCCAGAGACGTGCGGATGATGTAAGTCAGGAACTGCGACGGGTTCAACCCGATCTCCGCGGCCTGGTGGAAGAAGAACGACGACGGCAACATGCCCGAGGTGGTGTTGGGGTCATTGAGGAAGATCTCGCCGGCCTCGGTGATGAAGCCATCCAGACGCGCATACACGTTAAAGCCCAGGCTAGTGTACAGGCGCTCGCACTGCAACCTGATTTCCTGGATCTGGTCCGTGGGCAAATCTATCGGCGTGATCTTGCGGCTGAGGCCCGGCAGATATTTAGAGCGGTAGTCAAAGACCTCGCCGCCTTTCTTAATTTCAGTGGGTGGCAAGGCCACCGGTAACCCGGCCTGATCCTGCACCACTATGCACGAGAACTCGCGGCCGTTGATGAAGGCTTCTATGAGTACCTGCGTCTCGCTCTCCACGTTGGTGAGGGTGAGCGTTTCGGGGCCGTTTTCTGAAAAAGTGCCCGAAAGCAGGCTCAGCAGTTCCTCGGGGGCGTACACCAGTTTTCCGTCCTGGGTCTGCACCGGCAAGCCGATGCCCTCACGGATATCGGTCAAGGTTTTGATGAAGTTCAGCTGCTGCGCGGCGCTCTTGCTGCTCCACTCGCTCTTGCGGATGGTCAAGGTGAACAAACTGCGCGCGATGGCTTCTTCAAACAGTTGCAGGTTTTTCTCCTTGATGATAGACACCCCGATGGAAGAACCCTGGTGCGGGGCTTTCAAGACCAACGGCAAACCCAGATCAGCCACCAGGCTGTCCAGCAACGCAGCGCGGTTTTGGGTGGCGTGCCACTCCTGCAAGCTCAGAATGCGGTAATCTGGCGTGGCGAACCCGTGCTGCTGCAACAAGGCTTTCTGCGCGATCTTGTCAATGCCAATAGCCGATGGCAGAATACCCGAGCCAGAATACGGAATGCCATACCACTCCAGCAAGCCCTGGATGCTGCCATCCTCGCCGTAGGGCCCGTGCAGGGTCAGGAACGCGAAGTCAAACAGCTCCTTGAACTGGTGCGGATGGATGCGCTTTCCTACGCGCGAGGCGATGTCATTCAGTTCCTCCTCGCTAAGCTGGCCCAAGCTCTCCAGGTACATCTGCAGACCGTGCTCCGTGTTAGGCAGCACGTCTACCGGCGGGTAGAAATCGCGGATGGTTCCTTTGTAGATGTAGTGCCAATCCAGCAGAATGAAGTTCCCCAGGCTGTCGGCAAATACCGGAACGGCCTCAAACAGGGATTTATCTAAGTTATCGAAGACGGTGCGGCCACCGGCGAAAGAGATTTCGCGCTCCCGGGATGGTCCACCAAAGATGATTCCAATTTTCATTAAGGCAAAGATACTGGTTTTTGCTCTTTCGTTCCTAGTGCCAGCGGTTTCCTTCTAACGTAAGCCTGCCGAAAGGAAGAATGGCAACTCTCAACAACAAGGGAAGTGGCTACGGCTGTTCCGTTTTGGGGTTATTTCCTGAAAATGAGGCCTAAAACGTATGCACCTGGTCTTCTAAGCAACAACGGTTTAAATGTCTCAGGCTGGTTTGCTGTGAGATGTTCGTTAAAATAGAATTTATATATATTTGGTGCACATCCCCTATGACCAATTCCGCAACCAACCGCCTGCATGTCCTTACCCCTTAAATCAACGCCAAGTAATTCCTTCCTTCTTATCCTTATTTCATGTTTAGCTATCTGCCTGCAAAGCCAGGCCCAGCACGGAACCACCCAGCAAATTGAGGCCCTTCTGGACAAAGCCGTGGCCCTGCACCGGTTCAACGGCACGGCGCTGGTGAGCAAAAAAGGAAAAGTGATTTTTGAGAAGGCCTACGGTTTCCAAAATATTGCCCAGAGAAAACCCAACACGTTAAACACCATCTATCCCATTGGCTCCACTACCAAACAATTCACGGCGGTAGTGGTGCTGAAGCTGGTGGAGCAGGGAAAATTATCTTTGGATGACAAACTAAGCAACTTCTTCCCCGATTTTAAGCCGGGGCCAAACATCACCATCAAACAGTTGCTCAGCCACACTTCAGGCATTTTCGAGCTTTTCAGAAGTCCTGAATTTCTACAATTAGACAAGAGCGCGCCCATCAGCAAAGAGCAACTGCAATCTTTCTACCTGACCAAACCCCTTGATTTTGCCCCCGGTACCCAGTTCAATTATTGCAACTCGGGCTATCACCTGTTAGGGCAGATTATTGAGAAAGTGACCGGCCAACCCTATGAACACAATGTACGGGAGTTGGTATTAAAGCCCTTGAAAATGAAGAAATCAGGCTTTGACTTTACTGGTCTAGCATCAGAGAACAAAGCCACTAGTTATAAACTATTCTCCAAAACAGCCCAGATGGCCGCTGCCGCCTGGGATTCAACCGCCACCTACGCGGGCGGAGCACTTTACAGCACCACCCATGATTTACTCTTGTGGCACAAAGGCCTGCAGAAAAATAAAATTATTGAAAAAGGAAGCTTGACTTTGGCCTCTACTCCAATTCTGGGAGGATATGGGCTGGGCTGTTGGATTGATTCACTGCACCACCGCAAAATTGTGTCACACGGCGGAAACATTGAAGGCTTCACCAGTTATTTTGGCAGCATCCGGGAAGAGGACATGAGCGTCATCTTGCTCAACAATATCTACAACAAGGAAATTGAATCTATTGGCCAGGCCATTTTCTCCATCATGCTTGGGAAGCCGTATCAGTTTTTCAACGAGGTGCAGTTGCCGGTAGAAACCCTGGAGAAATATGTGGGTCAGTACGATGTCAATCCTAATTACCAGGTAAAGATTAGCCGCACCAACCACCACCTTTTCCTCGCCATCAACAACGGCACCCCAATTGAGGTTTTTGCCGACAAAGAGCATTCCTTTTACGACAAAAACGAGGACTTCCGAATAAAATTCACAGGGCAAAATGGCCAGATAAATCAAATCACCGTCATACAGGGCTTAAGCACCAAGCGGGGTGACAAACTAGTTGATAGGATTTAAAAGACACTTATAAAGAGTCATACAACAACCTGCAAATACCTAGCAAACCTCTTTTAACTGCTGTTCTGTTTTAGTGCAGTTGTGAGTGAATTGGCTCTGAAACAGAAATAATCACTGGGTACTCTGCCTTTACCGAATTTGTATATTTCGGCTAGGCTCTAAGTATGTTCGCTATCTCAGGTCTGGTTACCTGGTATTTTTAATGGTTAACAGGAGGTAATAGGTTTATGTTTAGCAGATAAACAGAGGTGTTCCTTTTATCCAGTAGTTGTAGCAAATTATGAAGAACCAAAAAAAGAGCATTTGTATAGTTGCATTGCTTCTATCTTCCTGCAATGGAGGTGAATGGAACACCGACATGTACATTCAACGAATTCCTAACAGTAGCAAAGTTATTTACGATTATGATGCGTGGGGTGGTCGAGACTCACATCAGTTTGGAATTGTAATAATGGACTCGACAGAAGATTTTGAAGTAAACAAGGTGTGGAATTTACCAATTTCATATTTCACGGAAGTACCTAATAGTAGCCGAATTCACGCAATAAGCCTTCAAAATGCTGATGATGACAGTATTGCTTTACATCCAATCGAGAATCAGGAAATCCGTGTCTCTGATATTAGTTTAGTCATCAATAAATATAAAAAGTATAACGGGTACTCTGATGCAGGATGTATCCTGAATGAATATCAATTTCAGACATTTAAAGAGACAAAAGATAGTCTGTACCTCTTTGGACTACAAGAAATCTTCGGTGGAAATCTTGAAGGAAAAGATGATGTTGGATTCAAAAAAGCGAATATCAAACTCATTGCTGACTCAAATGGCAAACTCATTCGTTTAGAAATAAAAGATTTGTTTAAGGGAAAAGCCAATAAGCATAAGTATAAAAAAGGAACAGCAGAAATAATTGAGAGAACCAACAACAGTCCTGTGGTTTGCTTAAGGACCTACTATTTCAAGCACCTAAGAACTGTTTATTCGAGGGAATTTACAGACTACGGGATTTTTAAACCAGTAATGTAAAACACTTTGCCTAACCACACCTAAACTTCAGCTATGCCGTTGTTTAGCCAAGTACGTTAGGCAATAGTAAGGGATAAAGAAATGAATTTCTTTAATTTTAATATTTTATCTTAAGGTTCCAATACCTGCTCTTGCGAAAAATACCATCCCATTGAATTAACCCGCGATGAAATAAGTAAAAGAGTAAAGGAAAGTAAAGGCATAAAAAAAGAACTCGAATTAAAAGCAAAAACTCTGCAAGGTCAGTTGCTTTACCAATGCCTCTATTGTCAACAATTCTGGCAAAGTAACAGGGCATGGAACTGGGGTAATAAAGAATACTTAATTAAAGTCCCTGCTATTGAAGTGGAGGACTGGAAAGTTGATCCCTATATGCAGCCAGACCAAATGTTGATTTATTCTGCATTAATGATTGAGTACTTTGAAAAGAATATCCTTGCTGATTCAGAAAAGCTATGCAGCAAAGAAAGTTGTAATAGACCTGCTCTGACGACAAGTGTTCTTTGCAAAGACCACTTTATCCAGAATTTACAAGAGTTCCATCTTTTGCCCAAAAGACCCAGTGGACGTCTGTTTGAGCCTTACTATTTTTTATAATTCTGGCGCGAAAAAGTAATTATCAATGAATACCATTGCCTAAAAAGACAGCCTGCGCTCTAGTTTAACAAGTCCATTGGGCGGTATTGAAAGAACTAATCAAGGGATTAAATAACAGGGAGAAAAACATCAAAGACTACAATGACGAATAAGGTATTTGACTTATGCTTCTTTATAGCACTCATTGCATTGTTTGTCCTTTTCTATAAAGACCGTAAAGTCCATAATGAACACCATAGTGAAGGCGTAATTGTTGTAAACTTCTGGAGCCCTTCAACCTCTTTGCCATTCGATTCAACTTATGGTGACTACAAAAGGGTAAGTTTAACCGGTGATAAACAGAATGACAGCCTAAAGATGGCTGAAATCAAAAGCCATCTTTAGGGGTTTACAGCAAGAATAGACGAGGTGAGCGGTGTCCACATCGTTTTTACTGGCAACTCAAAGTATGGTGACTTCATAGAAATTCTGGACTATTGCCTGCAAGAAGGAATTTTCCGGCACATTCCTTACAGGAACAATCTATGGATTCCTTCAAGCAGGAATCTTATAAAATGAGTTAAAACCAACGTCTTCCAACACCAACTAAACCTTAGCTCCGCCGACGTTTGGTCGAGGCGTGCGCAATAGAATTAAAAGAAACGTGGAAATCAGAACCTATAAACCAGAGGACAAAGCTTCAGTGATTAACCTTATAAAGTTGAACACGCCCGAGTTTTTCCACCCTACAGAGCAGAAGGATTTGGAGCATTACCTGGACCATGAGGTGGAGGATTACTTTGTGGTGGAAGAAGATGCTGAGATCATTGGAGCAGGTGGAATCAACTATTTCCCCGAAGAAAGAATTGCGCGTATTTCCTGGGACTTCATCAAACCAGATCTGCAAGGGAAAGGCATTGGTAAAAAGCTAACCGAATACCGGATCAACCACCTGAAAAAGAATGAAGTGATTGAGCTGATAGTGGTAAGAACCACCCAGTTGGTTTACAGATTCTATGAAAAGATGGGGTTCACCCTCACCAAGATTGAAAAGGATTTCTGGGCACCAAATTTTGACTTGTACCAGATGGAGTTAAAGAATAAAGCAACCATGTAAACGGCAGCTATGGCCAACGACCTTGCTGCCGTTTACATGGTTGCTTTTGGCTGATTTTCTTCAAAACGGCTTGAAAACAGTTCAAACAGCCTGTTAACTTAGCATTGCACCGTAACCCTTAGGTAAGTAGCCGGAATGGAGGTACTGTTCTCAGAGGTGCTTTTGTTCTGGCTTTTGAACAGTTCTTCTAAATCACGCTGCAGGTCCTGGGCTTTTCCGTTCTTTTGTGCGGCTTCAAAGGCATTCATGGTGGGGCCGTAGTAATCCCTGAATTTACCCAGGAACTCTGAGGGCGGGTATGGGGCCGAAAAGGTAAAAGTGTCCCTGGTAAAAGAGATGTTTTCCATTGGTACGCCAGCCTTCTCGAAACGTTCAATAACCTGATCTTCCTGGCCCCACAGCATGGGACTTACAAATCCTTCGGGCGGAGGCGGGGTGTAGGCAGAACTGATTCTCAGGATTTGGGCTACCAACGTAGGGTCGCCGGGAATCCAGTTTCCCATGACAATCCTCCCTCCCGGCTTGGTGACCCTGACCATCTCCCGCGCTACGTCAAAAGGCTTGGGAGCGAACATCGCCCCGAAAATACTTACCACCAAATCAAAGGTGTGATCCTGCAGTTCATGTAAATCAGTTGCGTCTCCTTCCTGAAAAGTACAGTTGGTAAGGCCTTCGGCTTGTGCCCGTTTGTTCCCGGCGGCCACCAGGTTCCGGGCAATGTCAACGCCCAAAACCTGGGCGCCCAATCTTGCTTCTGGCAGGGCGGTGGTTCCATCACCGCAGCCAAGGTCCAGCACGCGCATGCCTTTTTTAATGCCCAGCTTGTCAACCAAAGCCGCCCCGCTTTCGCGCATGGTTTCGGCTAGTTGGGTGAAATCGCCTTTTTCCCATAAGGCTTTGTTGGGGTTGATTTGTTCTGTGGTTTGAAACATGTGACTAGTTTTTAAATACTAAAAAGCAGGATTTAGCAAACTTTTCACGTGATCAGGTATTGGAGGTAAATACCTTGGGGAGGCTTAGGATAAGGCCGGTAATTCCTTTGTCGGATCAGGAAATCCGGTTTTTGCTTTATTTACCAAAAACAGCCCAGAATCAGAATAGCTAATTTTAGGTGGTAAACCAACTGCCGCTTTAGGTACAATCATGGCTATTAAGGCCTTAGCCTAGTATTAAGGTAATAGGAATCAGCTTGTTTTGCAAACCCTTACCTGTCTTTCCTGCCTTGATGCCTTAACCAAACCTAAGCCGTAATTCTAACAAGCCCCTTAATCCTCATTTGATTTGGACAAACTATTTCCTGAGTCAGATGAAAAAATAAAAAGGAAGCCCCTTTCACTACCTTGTGAAAGGGGCTTCCTTTTTTCAAAACTGGCCTCAAAACAAATCTGGTCTTTTGTGTACTTCCTTATTGAGCCCAACCGCCGCCCAACGCCCTGTACACATTTACCATGGCATTCATTTGCTGCATTTTGGTTTCAACCAGGTCAAACCTGGACTCCAGGGCATCGCGCTGGGTCAGGAGCACTTCCATGTAATCTGCCCGGGCAGAATTGAACAGGGTGTTTGAGATATCAATAGACTGGGTAAGCGCCTCCACTTCCCTGGACTTCAAATCATAGCTTTTCTCCAGGTTGCTGATCTTGGCCAGTTGGTTCGCCACCTCTACGTAGGCGTTCAGAATAGTACGCTCATAGTTGTAAACCGCCTGGATTTGCCGGGTATTGGCGCTGGCGTAAACGGCCTTAATGCCATTTCTATTCACCAACGGTGCCGCAACATCGCCGGCCAAAGACATGAGCATGGACTCTGGTTTCAACAGAAAAGTTGGATTAAAGGCCTGGAAGCCTACCCCTGCCGAGATCCCCACCGAAGGATAGAACCTGGCTCTGGCTACCTGCACGTCCAGTTTAGCCGCCGCCAAATCCAGCTCGGCTTGTCTGATGTCCGGACGGTTGGCAAGCAACTGGGCCGGAACCCCGGCATTCACAACCTTAGGCGTTAAGCTGGCAAAATCTTGGGTATTCCGTTGCACCGGTTGCGGGAACCTACCCACCAGGAAATTGATGCGGTTCTCAGTCTCAGTGATCCTCTGCTGAATCTCGTACTGCAGGCTTTGGGTATTGAGCACCTGGGCCTGAAACCTGCGCACCGGTAACTCGGTCACGCGGGCGGCTTCCTTCTGCAGTTTCACAATCCTGAGGGCGTTGCTCTGGATCTCAATGTTCTGCTTCACAATGGCCAATTGGTTGTCCAAGGCCAGCAGCTCATAATAGGAGTTCGCGATCTCAGAAATGAGGTTCGTCTGCATGAAGTTCCGTCCTTCTACCGAAGACAGGTACCGGTTTACGGCTGCCTTTTTAGCGTTGCGCAGCTTATGCCAAACATCCACTTCCCAGGTTGCAAAAGCGCCCACCAGGTAATCCTGCAATGGCTCAGGCATCTCTCTCCCGGGCTCAATGTTGGTGGTGGCTTCCAGCGCCCCGATGTTGGTGAACCGGGCCACTTTGTCTACGCCCGCACCAGCCCGCAAACCTACCGAGGGCAGGTACTCCCCTTTTCTGGCTCTTACCTCATTTCTGGTAATCTCAATTTCCTGCAAGGTGATGTTCAGCTCCTGGTTGTTGTGCAGAGCAGTGTCAATGAGGGCCATCAAGTAAGGATCGGTGAAGAAGTCCTTCCACCTGGCTTGGGCGGTGTTGGTAGTATCCTGCGAGTTGTTGAAACTCGCAGGTACTGTTCTGTTTTCTGATTTCTGCACCAGCGTGGGTACGCTGCAGGCGGTATAGGTAAGGGCTACCAACGTGATCCCAAACCAATTCCTTATTCTTTTAGTGAGCATTGATTTCGGTTTCTAAAGGTTGGGGAAAACTGTCAATGGCATGCACGTAGTCTTCCGTTAAAGGACTTTCTTCTTCGTCTTTGATCAGGTGACGACCATCGGCTAGTTTGGCGAAAATGTAGTACAAGCCGGGCACGATGATGACTCCGAAAACTGTCCCGAACAGCATACCGCCCATAGCAGAAGCCCCAATGGTTCGATTCCCGATGGCCCCGGCCCCGGTGGCAATCACCAACGGAATCAACCCCGCGATAAAAGCGAACGAAGTCATCAAAATAGGCCGGAAACGTACTTTGGCGCCTTCAATGGCGGCCTCCAGAATAGAGTAGCCTTGCTGTCGCTTGAGCACGGCAAATTCCACAATCAACACCGCGTTTTTACCCAGGAGCCCCACCAGCATGATGAGCCCGATCTGGGCGTAGATGTTGTTCTCCAGCCCCATCAACTGCAGCACCATGAACGAGCCAAAAACCCCTACGGGCAGCGAGAACACCACCGCCAACGGAATGATAAAGCTCTCATACTGGGCAGCCAGCACAAAGTAGACGAAGGCCACCACAATAGCGAAGACATAGATAGACTCATTCCCCCGGATGGATTCATCATAAGAAAGACCTTCCCAGGCGATGTCATAACCTTTGGGCAAGGTCTTGGCCGCTACTTGTTGAATAGCCTGGATAGCATCGGCGGTGGTATAGCCCTTGGCGGGTTGTCCCTGGATGGAGGCCGAGTTGTACATGTTGAAGCGGGTGATCTCATTGGGACCCTGCGACTTTTTCAGCTTCATGAACGCCGAGTATGGCACCATTTCGCCGGCCTCGTTCTTCACATACAGGTTCAACAGGTCAGACGGGAGCCTTCTGAATTTAGGGTCTGACTGCACGTACACTTTGAAGAACTGGTTGAACTTGGTGAAGCCCTGCTCATAGGTAGAACCAATCAAGATGTTCAGGTTATCCATGGCTTTGCCGATAGACACACCCTTTTGCATGGCCTTGTTGTTGTCAATCTCCAGTTCGTACTGCGGGTAATTGGCCGCGAAGAAGGTGAACAAGCCTGTGAGCTCAGGCCGCTTGCGCAGATTATCCATGAACTCCTGGTTGATTTTGTCGAACTCGTGGTAATCGGTATCGGAGTTCTTGTCCAGCAAGCGCATGGAGAAACCGCCGGAAGAACCAAAACCTGGGATTGCGGGTGGCTCGAAGAATTCGATCACCGCGCCCAATCCTTTGGATTTCTCCTCCAGTTCTTCCATGATCTCTTTCACGGTGTGCTTGCGGTCTGACCAGTCTTTCAGGTTGATCAAACAAGTACCAGCGTTAGAACCGCGGCCTTCGGTCATGATCTCGTAACCGGCCAGAGAAGACACCGATTCCACGCCATCAATCTCCTCGCAGACTTTCTGCAGCCTTTGAGAGACTTGGTTCGTTTTCTCCAGGGTAGAGCCCGGCGGCGTCTGGATGATGGCGTAAATGGTGCTTTGGTCCTCATTCGGGATAAAGCCTGATGGCACCATCTGGTTCTCGATGAAGATACCGGCGCAGAAAGCCAGCAACACCCCAAACGTAAGCCATCTTCTGCTCACGATGGACTTCAGCAAGCCCACGTATTTTCCGGTCATTTTATCAAAACCACGGTTAAAACTGTCTAGGGCTCTGGTAAAGAAGTTGCTCTTCTTGGCGTGACCATGGTGGTTTTTCAACAGCATGGCGCACAACACCGGTGTAAGCGTCAAGGCAATCAACGCCGAGATCACGATAGAACTGGCCATGGTGATGGAGAACTGACGGTAGAAGGTACCCACCGGACCGGTCATAAAGGAAATAGGCAGGAACACAGACACCATTACCGCCGTGATAGCGATGATCGCGCCGCTGATCTCGCCCAGCACTTTTTTCACCGCGCTGAACGGCGATAGGTGCGGCTCTTCCTCCATTTTGGCGTGGACCGCCTCCACCACCACAATGGCATCATCCACTACAATACCGATGGCCAGCACCAGGGCAAAGAGCGTCACCAGGTTGATGGAAAGCCCGAAGAACTGAATCACGAAGAACGCCCCAATCAAGGAAACCGGCACCGCAAGGATAGGAATCAAAGTAGAACGCCAGTCGCCCAGGAAGATGAACACCACAATGGCCACCAAAATGAAGGCATCGCGCAGGGTATGCACCACTTGTTCAATAGAGGCATCCAGGAACTTGGAAACGTCATAGCTGATTTTGTAATCCATTCCCGGAGGGAAGTAAGGCTTCATTTCCTCCAGCTGGGCTTTCACATCAGCAATCACATCGCTGGCGTTACTGCCGTAGTTTTGCTTCAATACAATCGCGGCGGATGGGTGGCCATCCAGGTTGGAGTAGATATCGAAGAATTCACTGCCCAATTCTACTTTGGCAATATCCCTCAGGAGGATGCTCTCGCCCTGGGAGTTGGCCCGGATGATGACATTTTCATACTCCTCGGGTTTGTTGTACCGGCCTTTGTAGGTCAGCACATATTCCAGGGACTGCGCGGCAATCCCGGAGCTTTGCCCAATGCGGCCCGGACGGCCGATGATGCTTTGTTCACCCAGGGCTTTCATCACTTCCTCCACCGAGATGTTGTAGGCCCGCATACGGTCTGGGTTGAGCCAAACGCGCATGGCATACCGGCGGCTACCCAGGATCTGTGCCCGCGCCACCCCTTTGATCCGTTGGATCTCGGGGATCATCTTCACGGTGGCGTAGTTGAACAGGAACTTCTCGTCCATGCTCTCATTTTTGGAGTAGAGGTTGACGTACATCAACATACTAGGCTGTACCGGAGTAATCACCACCCCCTCACGCTGAACTAATTCAGGCAAGAGCGGCATTACCTGGTCTACCCTGGTTTTCACCCGCACGACCGCATCATTGGGATCGGTGCCGGGTTCAAAGATAATCCTCAGGGTAGCCTCGCCGGCGCTGGTGGCATCCGTAGCGATGTAGCGCATACCTTCCACCCCGTTTATAGCCTGTTCCAGTGAAATCAGGGTGGATTTGACCAGCACATCGGCGCTGGAGCCAGGGTAAGCGATAAAGATATTGACGGTGGTGGGTGCGATGTCCGGGAACTGGGAAATAGGCAGTTTCCGGATGGCCAAACCACCCACAAAAACGATCATGACCGATATTACGATAGCGAATACGGGTCTGCGTATGAACTTGCTAAACATGTCTTCTGGTTTTTAGGATACCCGCTTACTCAGCATACAAATTCAGCTGAGATAGGACAGTTTTAGGCTCCACGTATTTTGAGTGTATTTTTTCGTTTTCGCGCACTAAACGCAAACCTTCCAGCAGGATCTTGTCATTGGCTGACAAGCCTTTCTGTACCACATAAATGTGCGGCAACTCGGCGGCCACGGTGATTTCGCGGGAGCGCAGCACATTGCCTTTGTCCAGCACATAGACATACTTCTTGTCCAGGACCTCAAAGGTGGCTTTCTGCGGGATGAGCAGGGCGTTCTTCATGGGCACTTCCATGAGGATGTTGCCGGTCTCGCCGTGGCGCAGGAGTCCTTTAGGGTTGGGGAAGGTAGCCCGGAACGCGATGTTACCGGTCTCGTTGTTGAAATCGGCCTCAATGGTTTGCACCACGCCAGCGTAGTCAAACACCTGGCGGTTAGCCATTTCAAGCTTCACCTGGGTTTGGTTCTCGCTTTTCTGGCTGGTTCGGTAATCCAGGTATTCGGCCTCGGGCACGTTGAAATACACCCACATCTGGCTGTTGTCTGAAAGCGTGGTCAGCAGATCGCCTTCGTCTACCAAGCTACCCAACCGCACCTGGAAATGGTCCATAATGCCATCGAACGGGGCTCTGATCTGGGTGAAACCCAGATGCACCTGGGCCAGTGAGACCTCGGCTTTGGCTTTGTTCAATTTGGCTTTCGCCATGGCCAGTTCACCGGGCGCCACCACGTTGCTGGAGGCCAGCTTTTTGGTGTTCTGGTATTCAATCTCCGCGAAACTGGCTTCGGCCTGGGCTTTCTGCAGCTCGGCCTGGTACATCACGGGCATGATCTGGAACATGAGCTGCCCCTTTTTCACGTGCTGTCCTTCATCCACGAAGATTTTCTGGAGGTAGCCTTTTTCCAGAGCCCTTACCTCAATGTGACTGATGGAGCGGATCTGGCTCACGTATTCCTTGGTGATCAAGGTGTCTTTTGCTAGAGGGCTGGTGACTAAGAAATTAGTCGCTTCTTCCTTCTCTACTTTCTCTGACTGGCAGCCCGTTTGCCACAACAAGGCACACAAGCCCACGAGCATGAAAATTCTCTTCATACTGTTTGGAATTATAATAAAAGGGTTGGTTTATGATTTCTCCTTAGAAGTGTATCGCAGATACACCCGTGCCTGCCTGCAGGAACCTGCGCGACGAGCACTTATCAGAAAGGATTTGTGTTGGATTGGGGCAGGCAAGGGTATTATTGCCCACCAGGGTTTCTGCTCAAATGCCGTGCGGGCAGAACAGGAGAACCCATGATTTTTTAAGGTGTGTGTTTACACATGTGCCACCAGGTAGCGTCCCGCCAGCTGGTTCATGGCAATAAAAAGGGAGTGTGCGGTAACGGGTAGCTACCTCAAAGAAAAAGGAATCAAATCCGGAAGACCCGGAACAGGAGATACCACCTGTGATAGGAAAAGAATGCAATCTGCTTACAGGTGTGTAAGATCTGTTGCAGGTATCTTAAAAGGAAGGCTAGCGCGCCAGCGTAAAAAACAGCGGATAGGAAGTAGCTGCTTTCAAAATTATTCTGGAGGGTAACAAATTCGTCATCCTCCGCCTCAGTTTCTGAGGGGGCAATCTTGTCATGCCCGTTGGCTACATCAAGTAGAGTAGCCTTAAGATGAAAATTGTGGAGTTTCTGGATTCCCGCAATACCACCATGCTCAACTCCTGCAAAGATTTTTACCGGAGAAAAGAAAGTGCTCTGTTGATAGGTATGGGCAGAGAGGTAGCCGTATACTCCCAACAGGAGAATACCCAGACACAGAAGATATTTGAGCAGAGCCTTTAACATCTGGCGCAAAGGTATATTAGGCAATTAAGTTAGGCAAGTACCAAAACCCATATTTTCGCCAAGCCAAAATTGACAGACTATGAACATTCTTTACCCAAAAACGAAACATTGAAACTTAGCTATCTTTGCGCTCCTTTTTTTAATAATTTCATAAAACAGGAAAGATTAAGGGTAGCCTTTTAAGAGAAAAGAAACCGGGCGGTACCACTGAACCAAACGGACGTAGAAAAATAATTTTCAAATTATTCTGAAAAATGAAAGCAGTAGGATTCAAAACCTCCCTCCCGGCCTCAGCGCCAGACAGTTTCATAGATTTTGAGGCCACCAAACCCACCCCGCAAGGCCTTGATTTACTGGTAAAAGTAAGAGCTGTTTCCGTGAACCCGGTAGACTTCAAAATCAGGCAGAATGCTGCCAGAGACACCGTGTTGGAACAGCCCAAGATCATTGGTTGGGATGCCGTGGGCGTGGTGGAAGCCGTGGGCGAAAAGGTGACTTTGTTCCGGGAGGGTGATGAAGTATACTATGCCGGTGACATCACCCGGGCAGGCAGCAATGCTGAGTACCAGCTGGTGGACGAACGCATTGTGGGCAGAAAACCAAGCTCCCTATCAGATGAAGCCGCCGCGGCCATTCCGCTGACCGCCCTAACCGCCTGGGAAATCTTCTTTGACCGCATGCGGCTCTCCCGCGAGCGAGACCAGAACAAAACCCTGCTCATCATTGGGGGCGCGGGCGGCGTTGGTTCCATTGCCATTCAGATGGCCAAGAAACTGTTGGGGCTCACCGTCATTGCCACGGCCTCCAGACCTGAGACTATTGATTGGTGCCAGAAAATGGGCGCCGATTATGTGGTGAACCACCGCAACCTGGTAGCCGAAGTGAGGCAAGCCGGATTTCACTACGTGGACTACATCGTGGACTTCGTGGATACGAACCAATACTGGGACATCATGGCCGATCTCATCAAACCGCAGGGTCATATTGCCTCCATCACCGGTAGCGCCACCCCTATTCCGCTGAACAAAATCAAAGGCAAGAGCGTGACTTTCTCCTGGGAACTGATGTACACGCGCTCCACCTTCCAGACCGAGGACATGGTAGAGCAGCACCACATCCTGAACCAGGTAGCCGACCTGCTGGACCAAGGCGTTCTGCAGGGCACCCTGACCCAGACCCTGCAGGGCCTCTCGGCCGAAAACCTGAAAAAAGCTCATGCGCAGCTGGAGTCCGGCACCACCATCGGTAAACTCGTGATCACGTTCTAATTATCGTTGGTCTAGCCCTCCTTTGGTTTTTCCAGGCAGGATGCAGTTGCGCTTAACTGAATAATCGCTCTCCGTTTTTGGGGATTTTTCCGTAAAACAGCCCTGAAACGGATGCGGAAACCAGGTTTCATCCGCAAGTGGGGGCAAATGCACAAAGAAAAATAGAATTACTATATTTGCCCCGACCTGTTTCGGCGGGAATCCGTAGCTACTATCAAACCTTTACCAGACTATGATAACCATTGACCAATACAATTTCCAGGGCAAGCGGGCCTTGGTTCGGGTAGACTTTAACGTACCTCTGAACGGCAACTTTGAAATCACCGATGACACCCGTATCAGGGCGGCGGTGCCTACCATCAGGAAAATCCTCAACGATGGCGGCTCGGTGGTGCTGATGTCTCACCTGGGCAGACCCAAAGGCGGTCCGGAGGAGAAATACTCGTTGAAGCACCTGCTCAAACCTTTGGAAGAAGTCTTCCAGATGCCCATTCAGTTTGCCCCAGATTGCATTGGCAGTGAAGCCGTGGAAATGGCCAGCAACCTGCAGCCCGGCCAGATCCTGTTGGTAGAAAACCTGCGGTTCCACAAAGAAGAAGAACAGGGCAACCAGATCTTCGCCGAAAAACTGAGCCTGTTGGGTGATGTGTACGTGAACGATGCCTTTGGGACGGCCCACCGCGCCCACGCCTCCACCGCCATCGTGGCCGACTACTTCCCGCACGACAAAGTGTGTGGTTCTGTGATGCAGGCCGAGCTGGAAAACGCCCAGCGCGTACTCAGCTACGCCGACCGTCCTTACACCGCCATCATGGGCGGCGCGAAGATCTCAGATAAAATCCAGGTGATTGAGCAACTGCTGGACCGCGTAGACAACCTCATCATTGGCGGCGGCATGAGCTACACCTTCGCCAAAGCCCAAGGCGGTACCATCGGCAATTCCCTGTTAGAGGAAGACAAGCAGGATTTCACGCTTGAGCTCCTGAAGAAAGCCGAGGAAAGAGGCGTAAAACTCTATCTTCCTTCAGACACCGTTATCGCTGATGCTTTTGACAACAACGCCAACAAGCAGGTGGTAGCCAGCGGCACCATTCCAGACGGCTGGATGGGCCTGGACATAGGACCGGAAACCATCGCGCAATTCTCTGAGGTAGTACGCAATTCCAAAACCATCCTGTGGAACGGCCCGATGGGCGTATTTGAGTTTGAGAACTTTGCCATCGGCACCAAAGCTATTGCCGAGGCCGTGGTAGAAGCGACTAAAAACGGTGCGTATTCCCTCATTGGAGGCGGTGATTCAGCCGCGGCGGTTACCCAAATGGGCCATAGCCACGATGTTTCCTACGTGTCTACCGGCGGTGGCGCGCTGCTGGAATACATGGAAGGCAAACAACTTCCAGGCGTAATTGCACTGCAATTGGAAGAAACTCCTTTAACGTAATCTGACCAAAAACAAAACAGAAAGGGCGGCAAGTGATCTTGCCGCCCTTTCTGTTTTAAGGCTGTTTATGGAAAATCGGACTCAAAACTCTTTTCAGTTATTTAACATATTAATTTCAATCATAGACACCGCTTTGCTTTTCGTTGGAGGTTGCCCCCCCCCCACTGGCGCAAGCGTCCGCTTGTGCCGCGGTTTATTGTTGCTTTCGTGAGAACAGGTTTAAAACAGGAATTAAAATTAAATAAAGACACAAGCGGAGGCTTGGGCCAGATATTATTTAAAAATTGCTTATCCAAAACAGAACAGGCAGTATTGGGTTTGGCCTTTCGCTCTCTTTTAAGGCTGTTTCTTTTAAGGCTATTTCTAAAACCAGCTTTGAAACACCCCACAACTACTTAACATATTTTTTCAACCAGAGACACTACTTTGCCTTCCGCTGCAGATTCCCTTCTGAGGTATAAGCCACTACCCCATTCTCCAGCATCTCCTGAATAAGGCCGCCCAGTAACTCCTGCTCTGAGGAACTGAAGTGCATGGCGATGGATTTGGGGTGCAGCGGCGTTTCTTTTAGGTGGCTGAGCACCCGGGCTTCCATGTGGAGTTTGTTCTCGTCCAGCTTCTTCTTCTTTTTCTGGGCCAGGCAATAGTCACAGATGCGGCAAACCGTGGTGGACTCCTCGCCAAAATAGGCCAGGATCTGGATGGTGCGGCACTGCTTTTTGTTCTCCATGAAGTTGAGCACCGAGTTGGCTTTCTCCAGCGCCCGTTCCCTGAAAAGCAGCAAGCGTTTCTGGTCTATTGGTAGCGAACTGGCATCAAACCGGGGCTGGGTAAACTGCACCTGCGGGCCATCGTGCTGGGGCTCGTAGACCAGGACCTTGCGCTGGTGCAAATGCTGCAGTTGCTGCTTGATGGTTTGCTCAGGTACCGCCAGGTGTTTGGCCAGGCCTTTCTCCGAGATCTTCACGAAGTCCCGGAACATCTCGCCCCCGTAGAGGCGCAGTAATCCTTTGATCACCGGCTCCAGACTCTCGTTCAGGAGCTGAAATTCGTATAGCTGCGTGTTACTGAGCAGGAAGCTTACCTTGGACGGGCTGTAGAATCCCTCGTTCAACTGCAGTAATCCCTCGGTCTCAAGTTGCTTCAAGGCGAAATGCACCTCTACCGGCGAGAGTTGGTAGGTGCGGCTGAACTCCGCTAAATCAAAGTCAAACGACTGGAAAGCGCCGCTGCCGGTAGCCAATTGGTAGAAATTGGCCAGCGCCTGGTACACCCGCTTCAGGGTCTCTATGGGTGGATACGCTTCTTCCGTTTTCTTCAAAAGCAGACCTCCATCCTCGGGACCCAGCAACACGGTGGCGTAGCTGTATTTTCCATCGCGGCCGGCGCGGCCTGCCTCCTGGTAATAGGCCTCCAGAGAATCAGGTAAGTCCAGGTGTACTACCAGGCGTACATCGGGCTTGTCAATCCCCATCCCGAAGGCGTTGGTGGCCACGATCACACGCACGCGGTCCATGAGCCAATCGGTTTGCGCGCTGGAGCGGGTTTGGTGCGGTAGACCGGCGTGGTAAGCGGTGGCTTTGATGCCCTGCCGCTGCAGCCTCTGGGCCAGTTCCTCGGTACGGCGGCGGTTGCGCACGTACACAATGGAGGTGCCGTTCATTCTCTGCAGGATCTCGCGCAGGCGGCCTTCCTTGTCCTCGGTGGGCAACACGGAATAAGACAGGTTCTTCCGCGCGAAACTCTGCTGAAACACCTGCCCGTTTTTGAATCTGAGCTTCTCCTGGATATCGGTTTTCACAGCCTCGGTGGCCGAGGCGGTCAAAGCCAGCACCGGCACCTGAGGCAATAGCTCGCGGAGCTTGGCAATATCTAAATAAGGTGGCCGGAAATCATAGCCCCACTGCGAGATACAGTGCGCCTCGTCCACGGCCAGCAAGGTCACATTCATGCGCTTCACCCGCTCCAGAAACAGATCGGTCTGCAGGCGCTCCGGCGATACGTACAGGAACTGCACCCCACCAAACACGCAATTGTCCAGGATGATGTCGCGCTCCCGCTCCGGCTGACCCGTGTGCAGCGCCGCCGCTGAGATGTCCCGCTTCCGGAGGTTTTCCACCTGGTCTTTCATGAGCGCCACCAACGGCGACACCACCACGCACACGCCTCCAAGCGCCAGCGCCGGCACCTGGAAACACACCGATTTCCCGCCGCCGGTGGGCAGAATGGCCAGCGTGTCATTCCCCGCCAGCACCGAGTTGATAATGTCCTCCTGCCCCGGCCTGAACGCCTCGTGCCCCCAATATTGCCGCAGGATGTCTAATGTATTTGCCATAGATCACCCAAAAATACGAATTTGTCTGAGGATGCAGGCGCTGGTAGACCCGGTAATCGGTAAAGACGCTCGCAGGGCCTCCGAACGCTTCGAGCTCTTTAAAGCAGAGCGGATTACAGTTGCGTGCAGAAACTCCCCTCCTAATTTAGGAGGGGTGCCCGCAGGGCGGGGTGGTGAATAATGCTTTTAGCCTGATTTCCCCTAAACGGTCTAAAAACAGAAAACCCAGCCATTTGGCCGGGCTTCTATACATTCACTCTATTTAAGGACTTAGGCAGCAGCAGATTGATCGTGCTCGCGGTCCTCAATTACTTTCTTCAGTTTCACAATAGACTGTTTGGCACGCTCCTCATCCAGTTTGTTGATGTTCAGGAGCATTTTGGTTTTCTCCTGACGCGTGATCACCGGATTGTTCAGCAGGCGGATGATTTCTTCCTTCTGCTTGGCGGTGGCGTACTTCACAGGGGCTTCCTCAGCTACCGGGGCCGGAGCAGCGGCTACAACCGGGGCAGGAGTTGGCTCTACCGGAACCGCGTCGGCCGGAACGGCTTTCATGGTCTTGGCAGGGGCAGCAGGCTTGACTGGCTGCTCAACTTTCTGCTCGGTCACGTTGCCCTGGTAGTCCATCTCCTCAGCAGGGGTTGGCTCATACCCGGCGGCTCTGATGATCCAGGCTAAGATGTTACGGTAGGCTTTGCCGATGGCTCTGGTCTGTGCCATAGACGCGATAGCGTATTCCTGGTAGTACTTACGGCCCTGCTCTTTGTTGGAGCAGATCGCGAAGCCGGCGCCCACTATCTGCTCGGTACGCAGGTTCAGCAGGTTCACCTTGGCCAGGTACTTGATCTCGGTGCTATCGCTCATATTGGTAAGCTCATCTACCACGGGCAGAATACCCAAGCGGGAACCGGCGTACTGCCAGCCTTCCACGTTCACGTACTCCTTGCCTTGTATGTTTTGATACAGCCGATTCTCCTTAATGAACTTCGCCAAATCAACGGCCAAGTGCATGGTCTCATCAGAGCGGGAGATATCAAAACTTTCGATTTTGTTCTTCTTAACCACTTTCTCTTCGTTACTAGCTTGGTTCATTTTCGTCTGCATTTAATTCGTTGTTGTGTTACAGATTGATAACAGACCTCCCTCTCTAAAAGTGCCAAACAGGTGAATTTTAACACTATTTTATTGCACTGATAATCAACAACTTACAAGTATTTACTAAAATATTTTTAGCATTTACAACCTCTTTATTCTCAGCACATTACCTGATTAGCTAAATACATTAGCAACATCTTACACCTAGCGAAGGACTCAAAACGCTAAACACCTAAATACCAGAACCTTATTATACGTTTAACAGCAGAAAAGGGTACCCAAAAGTAGCAGAAATGCCAGCACACCAACCCTTGAACTGGTCTTTGCCTGTTGTGAAAAAAGAGTCTTAAAACGATTATTACTAGAGCCTGATTTGCCACGCCCCGTCTTCTTCCAGCACGTGCACGCGGTACCCGGCGGCCCGGAGTTCATTGGCTTTCCTGGCCACGTACCTTCGGCTGTTCGTCTGGTCCAGAATCAAGGTGATGGTAGCGAAATTCTGCTGCAATCGGGGCAGGTCAAACCATACGTTGTGCTGCAAAACCACGGCATCCAGGACCAAAGAGTTCTCTAAGTTCCTAGGCATTTTCTTCAGCCACAGCAGGCGTTTTCCCTGCCAGACCACCAGGCGGTTCCCCTCAGGGGTTTCATAGGTAGAGATTGGCTGTTTTAGGTCTGTTTTCGTAAAATCAGCCACAAAAGGAAGGGTTTGGCGCACGCCTCTTGCCCACCAGTAAGGCTGCACCTGGTATGAAAACAACTGGGGCTGCGCCAGGAAAGCAGAATCTGCCAGGAAAGCGACCTGCCGGCCCTGTAGCACACTCACCACGCTGCTCCTGCGGGCACTGTGGATGACCAGCTCCCGCGTGCGGCGCTGCCGATGGGCCTCGGCCAGTTCCGTACCCGAGACGAAAGCCAGGCACAGCACGCAGACCGCCAACCAGGAAAGCTTCTTCTGGATCAGAAACACCACCGCCGCAAAGATCAGGAGGTACAAGGCCAGCACCTGCCCCGGCGTGACCACAAAGCCGTCCAGCACCGCCTTGGGCCAATGCTCCAGCCAGAGCAGCACCTCGTTCAGAATCCACAGCGTCCACTCCAACAGCTTCCCAATCCAGCCGTTTACCACGGGCACCCAGAAGAACATCATAAAAGCCACGCCAATGTACAACCCGATGGACGTGAGCGGCACCGCCAACAGATTCGCAAGCCAGAAATACACCGGAAACTGATGGAAATAATAAAGGCTCAGCGGGAACGTGGCCAACTGCGCTGCCACTGAAATGACCAGCAACTCCCAAACCAGGCGCACAGCACGGTTCTCAGGGTTCCAAAATTGGAGGAAAAGCGGCTGCAGCAGCACAATGCCGGCTACGGCCAGAAAAGACAGTTGGAAGCCTACATCATACAGGAAATTGGGCTCGTAGATGAGGAGCACCAGCGCCACCACGGCCAGGGTATTGAGAATGGAAGCCCGTCGCCGCAGCAAAAGTCCCAACTCCACCAAGGAGAACATGCACACCGACCGCAGCACCGAAGCCGACATTCCCGTCACGAAGGCATAGAACCACACCACGCCCACCACCAGGAAAAAGATGAGCAGCTTACTCGTTTTGCCGCGCCGCAACGGTTTTAGAAAGAACAGCAAGACTCCGTACAGCAAACCTACGTGCAGCCCGCTTACCGCCAGCACGTGCATGGTACCGGTACGGGCGTAAGCGTTTCGCAGCGCGGCATCCAGCTCATCCTGCACCCCCAGCACCAGCGCATGGGCAATGGTTTCTTCCCGCCCGGCATGGATGTGTTCCCGGAAGGCGTTTTCGAGCTGTTTTCTGATTTTCAGGCTTAAAGCGATTACATAACTGGGCGGAGCATAGCCTATGGCCAGCCAGGTACTTTGAGGCAAGTACGCCTGCCATTGGATGTGCTTTAAAGCCAGATACCGCCGGTAATCAAACTGGAAGGGATTGGCGGGAGCGGCCGGCGGCGAAAGCGTACCCTGCACCAGGAGTCTTTGTCCGTACCGGAGAGAATCAGCTTGCGGGGAACGGGGCAGGAAAACAGCGACCTGCCCTTGGGCGGGATACCATTTGCCTTGGGCCCGCACGGCCTCTACCCTACCCACTGAACTGACAGAGTTTGGTTTCAGGGCCACGGCTTTCACCAGCGTGATCTGGTAATGGGTGATTTGCAGGGCGGGTAACGGCAGGGTTTCGGGGGTATTTTGGAGAGAACAGGCCCAAAATGAAAGAGCGGCTACCGCCAACATCCCGGTCAGGCCGGCCCATCTTCGACGCCGCGCCAATGGCCTTTTGTAGGCCAGCCAGAGGAGGGCCAAAAACAGCAGCACAAAAAAAGCCGCGAACTCTCTCCCAAAAGAGAAATCGCGGCCGATGATATGATACAGGATAATCCCGGGGATAAAGCTACCCACCAGCCTAAATGTGCCGGTGAGCGTCTTTCTAGCCATTGAATACAATCATGTATTGTTTCATCACACCAAGGAATTCATAAAAACGGCAAAGACGCATTTCCCCAGAGGAGAAGGCATCTTTGCCGTACTTAGAAATTAGTCGTCGTGACGGCGGAAGTTCTGCCGGCGGCGCGGGGCATCCTGCAGTTCATAATCACCGTTCTTCTCGCGTTCCTCACGCTCTTTCTGGCGCTTGTCGTCAAACTTGGTATAAGCTTCCACAATGGACTTCACCAAGCGGTGACGCACCACGTCCTCGGCCTGCATCTCCACAAACCCGATGCCTTTGATGTCTTTGAGTACGGTCATGGCCTCAATCAAACCTGAGCGCTGGTTGCGCGGCAAGTCAATCTGGGTACGGTCACCGTTGATCATCACCTTAGAGGTAGGTCCCATACGGGTCATGAACATCTTGATCTGCATGGGCGTGGTGTTCTGGGCCTCGTCCAATAATACAAACGCGTTGTTCAAGGTACGTCCGCGCATGTAAGCCAGAGGAGCTATCTCTATGATTTTGTTTTCATAGTAGTACTTCAGCTTCTCTACCGGGATCATCTCTTCCAGCGCATCGTAGATAGGCCGCAGATACGGATCCACTTTGTCTTTCATGTCACCAGGCAAGAAACCCAGGCTCTCCCCGGCTTCCACTACCGGACGGGAGATGATGATCTTTTTCACCTCCTTGTTTTTGAGCGCCCGCACGGCCATAGCCACAGAGATAAAGGTTTTACCCGTACCGGCAGGCCCCAGCGCGAACACCAGATCATTCTTAGCCACGGCCTCTACCAGTTTGTGCTGGCTGGGGGTCTTGGCTTTGATCACACCACCCTTGCTGCCGTACACAATCACATCCGGAGAGGTGATGACCACGTCATCCTCAAAATCATTATCGGCGGCCAGGAACTTGTGCACGCTCTTGTCCGTGATTTTCCCGTATTGGTGGTAATGCTCAATAAGAGAGGAAAGAATTTCGTGAATTTTGGTGATCTCAGGGGTTTGCCCCTGGATCTTAATCTCGTTGCCGCGGGAAATGATTTTGCTGCTTGGGAAAGCGGCGGCCAACTGTTTTATATTCTGGTTTTCCAGTCCCAGGAAGTCTATCAACGATATATTCTCCAGGGTTATAGTTTTTTCTACCAAAGGCTATTTCTGTTTATATAGGTGGTTTTTAAACCAATCTACTGAAAATATAGTAGATTTGTTATAAGACAATTTTAGAAATATTAAAGTTCTTTTGACCAACCGTTCCCATGGGAATTCTCACGTTAATGTCGGATTTTGGCACCACAGACCACTATGTGGCCGCCGTCAAAGCTAAGATCCTGACTATCAACCCGGCGCAGATAATTGTAGATATCTCACATCACGTAGAACCCTTCAATATTGCCCACGGCTACCATGTGATTCACTCCGTTTTCCAGGACTTCCCGCAGGGAACCGTTCACCTGATTGCCGTAGACACGCACGGCACCCGCAGCGGCAGATACCAGGTGGCCCGTCATAAAGGACATTATTTTGTCTGCGCTGACAACGGCCTGCTGTCGCTCCTCACAGACGGCGATCCAGAGCAGCTGGTGGATCTGCCCATAGTGCCGGATTCATCTTCCCCAGCCCGGGATATCATGGTGCCCGCCGCGGTTGCTTTGGCCCAGGGTGCCACCATGGCTGAGATAGGCGAACTCGCCGATGGCATGGTTCAGCTCATCAACCGCCAGCTCCGCCTCAATGACCACTCCATCACGGGGCACGTGGTACACGTGGACCATTACGGCAACCTCATCACCGATATCACCCAGGAGAGCGTAGACGCCATCGGCCATGGCCGCCCGTTTACCATCCATTTCAACCGCGAGGTCATTGACCGCCTGAGCACCCGCTTCAGCCAACCCAACGAGGGCGACAGCGTGGCCCTGTTCAACCGGCAGGGATACCTTACCATTGGCATCAACAAAGGGCACGCCTCTGAGTTACTGGGCATGTACTTTGACTCTCCGGTAGACATCCGCTTCGCGCCAGATCCGGTTTAATTAAGAATTGGGAATTAAGAATTAAGAATGGGGGAACGCGCCAATGCACTCCTCTTGTATTCCCATTTCTAATAATGTACTTAGGCCGATGCGAGCAGCGAAAAAACCAATTCCTAATTCCTAATTCCTAATTCCTAATTCCTAATTCCTAATTCCTAATTCCTAATTCCTAATTATAAAAAATGCTGATACGAGTAGTGCGGATGACGTTTGTGGAGGAGAAGGTGCCGGTGTTTCTGGAGATCTTCAAGGCTTCCAGAGAAAAGATTGGGTCTTTTCCGGGGTGTAGAAGCGTGGAGTTGCTGCAGGACTACCATTTGCCACACGTGTACAGCACCTACAGTCTCTGGGACTCAGACGAGGCGCTGAACAATTACCGAAAATCTGAGTTGTTTGGCAGCGTCTGGAAACCTACCAAAGCCTTGTTCTCTGAGCCAGCGCAGGCTTTCTCCTTTAAGCCTGCCCAGGTGTAACGCAAAAACAGGTATATCTTCTACCCTATTTTTTGCGTCTTGTATCTATTGTCTCACTTCTAGCGCCAACCTTATACTTTGAACTACTTCCAATTCTACCAGATACCGGAAAGTTTTCTGCCCGACGAGAAAGCCATCCAGACCAAGTATTACGCCCTGAGCCGCGAATTTCACCCGGATTTCTACACTCTGGAATCACCCGAAAAGCAGCAGGAGATTCTGGAGAAGTCTACCCTCAACACCAATGCCTACCGCACCCTCTCTAATTTTGACCGCCGCATGCAGTACATTCTGGAGCAGCACGGCCTGCTGGAAGAAGGCGGCCAGAACGACTTGCCGAAGGATTTCCTGATGGAGGTGATGGAGCTGAACGAGCAACTCATGGAACTGGAGATGGACTATGATTCTGTACAGTTCAAGATTGTCTCTGACCAAACAAACGAAATTGAGGGTTTCCTGAAGGCCCATATCTGGCCCGTGCTCGAAAAGTATGAAAATTTACCCCCTGACGCTCAGGCAGAAGCCCTGAAGGAGGTAAAAAATTACTACCTAAAGCAGCGCTACCTCTTGCGTATAAAGGAATCATTGAATAAGTTTGCATCCTCTTCTGACAGATAAAGCGTTTCACGCCTAGTTTTTCAGAATCTACCGAAAAGGAGCAAATGCCCAGGTGGCGGAATCGGTAGACGCGTTGGTCTCAAACACCAATATCTTCACGGATGTGCCGGTTCGACTCCGGCCCTGGGTACTCAGAAAGCCTTGTAAACGAAAGTTTGCAAGGCTTTTTTGCTTTCAGAACCTACCTTAAACTAGATAAAAGAAGTCTGACAAGATCTGCTGCTCCTCCCGCTTTTGGCCGCTTTCCAAAAATAAAGCAAGATCCCAAAAACTGCCCGTAGGGTTCTCCTACCCGGCTTTTCAGGAACCTGTTAGCCATACTTTTTCAATTTGGTTTGGTGCTATGTACAGTTGCCGACGGTACAATTGGGTTATCTGGCAACAATAGGGTAAACCTTATTTTCCCAAAGGATTCACGGCTTCCGTTTTCTTCTCCAGACTAGTTTTCCAGGAGCTGGCCGCCCCGATCAGAGCCGACTCCTCCCCCAACTCCGCCACCCGGATTGGTATGGACAGGCCCGCACTTTGCAGGTGCTTCTCCAGCTCTGCGGAGAACAGCGGATAGGCTTTGGAGATGTTGCCCCCGATGACTACCAATGCCGCGTCCTGGCGTTTCAGGGCCGTTTCGATGAAATCGGCCAGGTTCCGGCCAAACTCCCCGAAAACAGTCTGTACGGTTTGGTCTTCCGGTGCCAAGGCAACCAATTCCTTCACACCTTTCACTTCTTGGCCGGTGAGTTCAAAGAACCGGCCCACGAACCAGCGGGTGGACAGGTAATCCTCGGCGATGCCCTCCTTGAAGGGCGAGTTCCACAAATCCGCATCCGCCACTTTGCCGTGGTGGCACCAGGCGGAGCCCAGGCCGGTGCCCAACGTGAGCCCCAGCACCTCTTCGGCGCCCCGAGCTGCGCCGCAGAACACCTCTCCCATGAGGAAACACTCCGCGTCGTTGAGGAACCGAATGTCCTCCTGCCGGATCATCAGCCCCTCGGCCAGCAGTTCCTTCACGTTCAGTTTGTAGAGGATATCGTATTTGTTTTGGCCCTTGATGAGGGAGACGCCGTTGGGGTAATCAAACGGGCCTGGCATGGCAATGCCTATTTTCCCGGGGGAGGAATGGCTGACGCCGGCGGCCTGTCGGATGACCTCACACCAGTCGCTGATGATCTCAGCCACGCTGCCCTGGGTGTTGATTTCCTTCCGCACGTAACTCCCCGCTACCAGGGCACTCGTTTCCAGATTCACCAACGCGGCGGTGATGTGCGAGCCCCCTACGTCAATGCCCACTACTGTTGTAGTAATCATAGAATGATGAATTAAAGTCAGGATCTGGTTATAAAAGACCTTCTCCACGACTAGTTGAAACATATTGCTTTTAGGTGTTTTTTGCCCGGTTTCCGGAAAACAAGCCTAAAACACCTTCAGGTGACGGGCATCATTTTGAAATTTTGAGGCTTAGGATCAATTGCCTGTAACTACGCCTAAGTTGCCGCCATTCCGGAACAGGTCATGGGAAACGAAATACCCTTTCTGGGCTTTGTCATTCACCAGAATGGTTTTCAAGGCACGGTCTTTCCCTGACTTCTTGATCATAACCTCTTTGCCATTGGGCAGTTTCCAGCGTACCTCATCAAAGATGGGCACGGTGACCAGGTACTCATCATCGACGGGCGAGAACGGGTACAGGCCCAGGGCATTGAAGACATACCAGGAGGACATCTCGCCGGAGTCGTCCATGCCGCAGAGCGCCAATCCGTCTTCTCCTATGCCGTAGAGGTCGTTCATGATGCGGTCAATCATCTGCTGTGATTTTTCGGGTTTATTTATAAAGTAGTAGGAAAACGGCGCCTCGTGGTCGGGTTGGTTTCCGTGGCAGTACTGCCCAATCATGCTTTCCACGTTTCTGGCGATGTGGTTGGGGTTCCAGGGCAGGGTGAACAGGGAATCCAGCTTTGCCTCAAAGGGTTTAGGGCCGCCGTACAAGCTTATCAGTCCTTTCATGTCGTGCAGGGCGAAGAAAGAGACTTGCCAGGCATTCGCCTCGCGGTACATGTACTCGTAGTACGGATACTGCGGATTGAAATTCTTGATCCAGTCACCGTTGGCCAACCGGCCCCGCATGAACCTGGTTTTGGTATCGAACATGTTGCGGTAGTTCTGGGACCGTTTCATGAGCACTCTGTAATTAACTGTGTCGCCTAGGGCTTTGGCCAGTTGGGCCAGGGAATAATCATCATAGGCATATTCCAGGGTTTTGGAAACCCCGGCCTTGGCTTTGGTCTCCACGTGGGGGTTGGTCACATCGGGATCAGAGATAAAGCCTTTCTGGATGTACTCTGTGATGTAAGGCCGCGCGCCGCCTTCTACGTTGGCGTTTCGCAGGAGCAGGTTATAGGTGGCTTTCACATCAAAACCGTCTAAGCCTCTGGCATAAGATCCGGCGATAAAAGGGGCGGCATGGTCTCCGTGGAAAAAGGTAGGAATGAAGCCGGTTTTATCACCCACGTCTTTGAGCGACTTGATCACGTCTACGGTTACCTCAGGCGAAACAATGCCCAGTAAAATGAGGTTATTCCGGTACGTGTCCCAAAGGGATGGTTCGGTGTAGTAGTTGAAATCTGCTTTCGTTTTGTTTCCTTTTGCGTCTGTGTATTCTTTATTGGTGTCACTGCGTAGGGCAGGCCAGAGAAAAGACCGGTACAAGGACGTATAGAAAAGTTGTTTCTGTTTGGCTGTGCCTCCTTTCACCTGGATTTTTGAGAGCAGGTTCTCCCAGGTGGTATTCGCCTCATTTCTGATGGTTGCGAACGTTTTGTTTCCTATCTCGCTTTCCAGGTTCTGTTTGGCGTTTTCCACGCTCACAAAAGAAAGCCCGATGCGCATGTCAATGGTAGCATTGCCTCCATCATTCAGGTGCAAAATAGCTACCCCGTTTTTGGTGTCCTCGCCTCTTTTCTCCAGGCTGCTCAGTTCTGTACTGAGGGTGGCGTAGAAGTATATCTTTTCCCCTACATCCTGGTGACCCTGCACGGCATTGTTGCCTACCTGCTGGATGCTCCACTTTCTGACGGGGTTATTGGCTTTGGCCAGGTCAAACACAATGCTGCGGTCTTTGCTTGAGGGATAGGTGTATTGGTGAAAGCCAGCCCTAAGCGTGGAAGTCAGGTTTGCCTGGATTTGGTAGTCTTTCAGAAAAACGCCGTAAAAACCCGGGGCGGCCTTTTCCTGTTCATGGGAGTACCTGGAGTAAAACGCATCTTTGCCCTGGGTGCTTCCGGTGACGGGCAGCACGGGTATGTTGCAGAGGTTCCAATGGCCTTTGTTCGTGTGCGTGAAGGCGTGGATAAGGGTGTCTTCATACTCATACCCCGCCCCGGAGCCATACTCAGTGATAGGGCTTAACTGCACCATGGCATTGGGAAGGGAACTTCCCGGGTATACCAGTCCGGCCCAAACGCGCCAGCCCTCAGGAGGATTGTAGCCAATTATTTTCGGGTCCTGCAAAGGAGCCGTGCCGATAAAGGTGTTTACGTACTGGGTGTAGCCTTTCTCGGTTGATTTAGTAGTATCCTTCTTCTCAGCGCTTGGCTTTATCGTTTTAGCACAAGAGCAGATGAAGATAGCCACCAACAAGATCAAAGCACTTTTCAAGGTATTCATCAGGGGGAATGGTTAATAGTTTATGGCTTTTGCAAAATGCTGGTTTAACTCAAAGGGAAGGAGCCGTCCAACTGGTCAACGGTAAGCCAAATTCAAAATACAGGCACTGGAGGAATGGAAGAGCAAGACGCTCTTGTGCAGAAATGCCATGTGACATGTCTCACATCAGGAGAAAAAAGGTTCGGAAAGCAGGAAGTTAGGGGGCTCTTCCTGCAATCCTCACCTGGTAAAACCCAGCTTTAAGCCAGGAGCTTGGGCGTTTCCTGATAGGTTTTCCAGAGCAACTCCCCAAACAGGGTGTTGGCCCAGGCAAACCAGGAACGGCTGAATTTTTTAGGGTCGTCTTTGTGGAAGCTCTCGTGCATGAAACCAGTTCCCCCGTGCGTGTTCTTCAGCATGTTGATACACGCCTTGATCTCCTCCTGGCTGGTGCTGGTGAGTCCCCGCATGATAATGGCCATGGGCCAAATCATGTCTTTGCCCACGTGGGGCCCTCCTACTCCTTCTCCTGCTTTGCCTTTGTAGAAAAACGGGTTGCTAGGAGACAAGACGAATTTGCGGGTATTTTGATAAATGGGGTCAGAAACGCTGATGGCCCCCAGGTACGGCAAGGACAGAAGACTAGGCACGTTGGCATCGTCCATCAGGTAGTGGTTCCCGAACCCGTCCACTTCAAACGCATAGAGCTTGCCGTGTTTTGGATGGTCAATGATGGCATGGTCCTTCAAGGCAGCTTCCACTTCTTTTGCCAAAGCAGTCATGTCATTAGCTGTCTTTTGATCCTTGGCGATTTTGTCCATCATCTCGGCGGCCTGCCGTAAACTCACAACGGCGAAAAAGTTAGACGGTACCAGAAAGGAGTATACCGTGGCATCATCACTGGGCCTAAAGGAGGAGCATATCAAACCTACTGGGTTCACAGGGTTTCCATACCCGGCCATGGACAGCGTGTCAGTGGCAAACTGGGTTGTGCGCTGGAACTTGTAAGGACCCAGGTCTACCTTGCGCTGCTGCTCTTTAAAGGTCTTGAGCGTTGTTTTCACCGCCTGCTGCCACTCGGTGCCGAAGGGTTTGGTGTCGTTGGTGGTTTTCCAGTAATGGTAGGCCAGTCTGATGGGGTAACACAGCGAATCTATCTCCCACTTACGCTCGTGTACGCCAGGCTTCATGTCGGTGTGGTCTGTCTTCCATTCCCCTACTTTGGCATCATCGCCGTAGAACGCGTTGGCGTAAGGGTCTTTCAGAATACACCTTGTTTGGCGGTTGATGACGCCCGCAATCAGTTGCTTTAACTTTTCGTCTTTGTTTGCAAACTGCAGATAGGGCCACACCTGCGCCGAGCTGTCACGCAACCACATGGCATCTATGTCTCCGGTGATGACATAGGTGTCTGGTTTGCCGGCTTCTATTTTGTGCGCTACGGTAGTATCTAGGGTGCTGGGGAAACAATTCTGGAACAGCCAGCTAAGTTCTTTGTCTTTGACATTCTTCGCGAATTCAGCAATGGCCTGGTCAACTGACTTACTTTGGAAATTACGCTTCGCCGCAGGTACCCGGACTACCGGAAAGTCTGCCGCGGCAAAAATAAACTGGGGGTTGAAAAGCACGCCGGCTCCCACCAAAGCCGAATTTTGAATAAAGGTTCTTCTATTCATTTTGGTTGTACGCTAAAGAAAATTCTGAAATGTAAATCTGGAAAACGGTTACCGGTTCTCTGGCTTTTGGGCAGCTTCTGAACTTACGGTGCCAGCTCAGCCCCTTTTAGTCAAGGAGGTTCAATTCATCCAACCTCGCCATGGCCTCCAGGAGCATGAGCCCGGAAAGCTGGGTTGAAAAATCAGTGGATTCACCGGGCATGTTTTTCCAATCGGGGCTGACCATAAGGGCGGGCCTCCGGATGCCTTTGGCATAAAGCGTTTCGGCGTTGTATTTCAGAAAGTTGATGTATTTCGCCTTTTCCACTTGCGGCACATTAGGCTGTTCAATCAACCGGGCCAGGTACCGCACCAGGATTCCTTTGAAAAGGCCACCGTCTCCCTGGTTTTCGTTTCTCAACAAACCGCCAGGGGCAAGCTCGGTGCTGTTGATGGTGGTGTTCGCCGTCCGGATAGCATCCGTTAGGTAGGCTTGGTCACCGGTGGCTTTGAACAGCTCTTCCGCAGCCCCAATGAACACGCCCTGGTTGTAAGTGAAAATCCAGTTCTTGTCAATTTCCCCATTTCCGGTTCTGTTGATTCCGTCCCAAACAGTTCCGGTAGACGGGTCCACCAAGGTAGCCTTCAGCCAGGTGTAGAGGTTCTTGGCCAGGTCAAGGTCTTCCTGTTTCTTCTGCAGTTGGTAAAGCCTTGAGGCCAAAATGATGGCCGGGGCGTTGGCGGGGGTGTTCTTGTAATCTAGCTGGGTTTTCTTCCAGGCAATACCGCCACCCTGGTTCGCATTCAAGCCGGTTTTAATGTCTTGCCACAGCAAAGTGGTTGCCTCCAGAAAAGCGGGATCTTTGGTGGCATCGTAGGCTCGAAGGCTGGAGAGGGCGAGCCACTCCATGTCATCATAGAACTCATTGGGCAGGGCGCCCTTGTTTTTGTCTTTGATGCCGTTCAGCAGGGATTTCATGCGCTGCACATAGACCGCTTCCTTGGTCCTTTGGTAAGCATCTACCAATGCATCCAGGCCATGGGCATTCCACCAATAGTTGAAACTGGTGTTGCCGGTATTGTTCTGAATGAAATATTTGCCATCTGCGGAGAGGAAAGTACTGTAGGTTTTATCCTGCAGAGAGTCTGCGGTGGCTGCCCAGTCGTGCACCACCACTTCAGAGTCACGGTCATACAGCGGGAAGGGCTCCTCTTCACAGGAGCTGAAAACCCCTAACACGGCCATCAAGCCAATGCACAGGATGCGTTGAAAATGTATTGTTTTCATAAAAAGAGGCTTAAAACGTAAGGGACTTCCCCAACCCTTTTACTGATCACAGTGCTAGGGCTGGGGAAGAACCAGGATTTATTTCACGGTAACAGAATGGGTGTACTGATCTGCCGTCGCACTGAAATCCACTTTGATATCAGCGTTCTTGCGGTCAGCGCTCTCATTGAATTTGAAGGAGTAATCATACTGGGAACTGTTCACCGGGAACATATACCAGTAAGAAAGAGCGGTATTGCTGTTAGGCCGGCTATTGTCACTGTTCTGGCTGCCATACCACTCCTGGGATTCTTCGCCGGCAGCATTCACTACCGTAAACCTGAACTTATAGCGCTCATCGCGTCCCCAGCCTTCCTGCTTGAATTCCACGGGAGCGTTCTTGATTTCCCAGGTGCCTTTGCCGGCATAGGGCAGGTCATACCAGATCTTATTGTCCGCGGAGAACCATAGACCTAAGGACTTGATTTCGGTAAACTCAGCAGAGGCGTTGTTCAGGTTCAATCTGATTCGGTACACTTTGGTATCTCCGGTAACCGTGGTGGTGCCGCCTTCTACCATTCTGCCATTGTTGATGGAATAGGTGATTGGGGTTCCGGAATTGCCCGAGGCGAACTTGTAGATACCAGCCTTCAGCGAGGTATAAATCTCAAAAACCCCAGATTGCGTCTGTTTGAAAGGAATAGCTTCACTAAGGGTTTCGCCGCCCTCAGAGGCAGAACCCGTGATGTACAAGGCAGAAGGAATCTCCGCGAAACCGGCAGGACGTTCCAGCTCCAGCAAGTGGAAAACCGTGGATTTCTTCACATTTATTCCTTTTGAGGAGAAAACGGTCCATTTGATTTTCCCTTTGCTTTGGGAGGCAATGCCGGCCATTTTAGCGATTTGGTTCAGGCTGGAATAGCTCATGGTAAGGGTGTTGCCAATCCCGTTGCCATCAGACTTGATGCTGTAGATAGGGTCAGAGAAGTCTCCGGCCTCTTTGTCGAAGACCACTTCATAGAAGACGATTCCGTTGTCTTCTGCCTTTGCCTGGGCCCATTCAAACACAGCGCTACCGGAGGCTGGCTCCAATTTTATGAAGGTGTTGTTTTCAGGCGTGAACAGGTTGCTCACCTCGGTTACCTGGGTATGGTCCAGTTCTTTATCATCCTCACAGCTTGTTAAAAACAACAATGCTGCCGCCCAGGAAAGGAAATGAAGGAAAAGTGAATTTTTCATATAGAGATGGATAGAGGGTTAAAATGGAGAAACAATTACCAGTTAGGGTTTTGGGTAAGATTTGGATTAAGCGCCCTTTCGTCGCGGGGAATCGGCCACAGGTAGTGTCTGCTTTCGTCAAAGGTTCTTTGGTTGACTCTGATGTAACCATTGTCAACAGAAGAAGGACCGAACTTTGCACCATGGGCCCAACCGTTCAAAACCTGCCCCCCTATTCTCCACCTGCGGATATCAAAAATCCGAAGTCCTTCAAACGCCAACTCTATCCGGCGCTCGTTTCTGATGATGGTTCTCAATTCATCCTGGGCCACCGCTGGATAGTTTAAGGCTGCTGGATCAGTGAAACCTGCGCGGGCCCGGAGGGCTCTGATGGTCTGGTTCCAAACGGTTTCATTCATTTGCCCTAGCTCGTTCTTGGCTTCTGCATACATCAACAAGACGTCTGCGTACCGGATCAAAATGAGGTTAAGCCCAGACAGGAAGTTCACCGAAGAGGTAGGGTCATAGTATTTTCTGAAGTAATACCCGGTAGGCGAGCTCACTCCCCCTGGTTTGTATTCGTCCACGGCAGAGGCATCCGGATCAGATCCTGGTTGGGTGTATATGGTTTCAGTGGTGCCGTTTGCCCTTTTCCATTCATAGCCATGATACACAATAGTAGAAGCGAAACGAGGATCACGATTATCATAAGGATCTGATTCGTCATACTCTGACCCGGTTTCCTGAATTCTTCTTCCGTTTTCCGTCAAATAGCTGTCTACAAGTTCCTGCGTGGGTGCAAGGGCATTGAGCCGGGCACCCACGGCCAAAGGGGCAATATCAAAGTAATGGTTATGGGCCCGTACTTCCGGTACAAACTGGATATCCAGGATAACTTCACTGTTGTTCTCGTTCTGAGGCAGAAAGACTCCCTCGTAAGACGGGAAAAGACTGTAAGTACCATTGCTGTTGTTGAGCAGCGTTTCGCAGGTGGTCACCACGTCCTGCCACCGGCCTTCATACAACAAGGCTCTGGCTTTTAAAGCTATGGCGGCGCCTTTGGTGATTCTGCCCCTGTCTGCCGCGGCATAGGCGGTATTAATGGGTAATGCCTCGGCAATCTGCGTTAATTCATTCAACACAAATTCCAACACCTGGGCCCGTGGGGTTCTGGAGATTGTCTTGGCTTCTTCCACTGATATATCGTGGTCGAAAAAGGGCACGTCTCCATACCAGGTTAACAATTGGAAGTAATGAAAAGCCCTGATGAACCGTGCCTCTGCTTTCATTCTTTCTTTTAGTGTGGCATCCATGTTCTCCACCCTGTCTACATTCTCTAAAAAGATATGGCAGGTCTTAATCCCGGCATAATGGAAATTCCACTCTTCCCGTATTCTGCCAAGGGAAGCGTCATAGGTACCCGCCGCCAGGGAAGCCACCCCGTTTTGGTCTCCTCTCCCATTATATGCATTGTCTGACATGCCTTCATTGTAGAAGAAGTAGTCACTGCGGTACATCTGGGAATAGGCAGAGTTCAGGACACTGTTGGCCTTCTCGGTAGTAGTCCAGTAGTTGGCATCCGTGAACCGATCCTCCGGTACCAGATCTAAGTCGTTGCAGGCCGTAAAAGAGATGGTTACAACCCCTAGTAGGCAAAAGATGAATTTGGAAAATTTATGCATGTGGCTGTTTAATTAGAAGGTGACATCTAGACCAAAACCATAGTAGACAGGCGTAGGATAGGCTCTTCCACTGTTTGCCCCAGAATTACTGAGGTTGTTGTTGAATTCGGTGATTTCAGGATCTATGAATTTCAACTTGGAGAGCGTGTAAAGATTCTGCCCGGAGAAATAAGCCCGCATAGACTTCATTCCTATTTTACCAATAAGCGAGGTTGGCAGGGTATAGCCAATCTGCAGGTTCTTCAGTCTCACATAAGAGGCGTCATAGAGGTACATATCTGAGCCCCTCCGGAAGTTATTCTCAGTTGATTGACTTCCACTGGCAGAAAGCCGCGGGTACCGGGCGCCTGGGTTCTGAGGAGTCCAAAAATCAAGCTGGTGCTGGTACATCACCTGAGAATAATTAAAGTGGAAGGGCTCCACTAACTCACCTCTCAGGAAGGTGCTCCGCTGCCCCACCCCCTGGAAGAAAACGTTCAGATCAAATCCTTTGAACTTCAGGTTATAGGTAGCTCCAAAGGTGTAGCGGGGAAAAGGGTTCCCAAGAACAAACTTGTCATTATCATCTATGATGTTGTCTCCATTCACGTCAACATATCGGTTGTCGCCTGGTGACAGGTTAAGTCCTGCGGGCTTGGGACCTCTTTCAATTTCATCAAGGTTCTGAAAATAGCCGTCTCGTTTCAGCCCCACATAGGAGTTATAAGGCAACCCTTCTCTTAGAATCACCTGCATCTCATCTGCCCCGGTTAAGCGCTCTTTCCCTTCAAAATAGAGCACCTTGTTCTTAGAGTCCCCAAGATTGAAGGAAAAAGAGTGGTCAAAGCTGCCATGGGAAATCCGGTAGTTCAGGTTGATCTCCCAACCTTTATTTTCCACCTTACCGGCATTATAAGTTGGAAGAGAGGCTCCATAAACTCCTGGCACGCTTGGCGGGATAAGAATGTCACTGGTGATTTTATTGAAGTAATCCAGTGACAGGGTTAACGCGTTGTTCAGGAAACTTGCATCTATGCCCGCATTGAAAGTAGCAGCCTTCTCCCACCTGATGTCTGGGTTGGCAAACGCAAAGCCTGTGCCGCCTACGCCGGCATTGTTAAAGCCATAGGCATTTTGGTAAGTAAAGTAAGTGGTCAGGTACTGATAATCTCCCACGCTCTGGTTACCCAAAACCCCATAAGAAGCCCTCAATTTCAAATCACCAATATTGTCCCGATAGCCAGTCAGGAAACTCTCCTCACTGATCCGATAACCGGCGGAAATGGAAGGGAAAAAGCCCCACCTGTTGTTCCTGTTGAACTTGGACGATCCGTCTACTCTGAAGCTGACCTCCCCGTAGTACTTGTCCCTGAAAGCGTAAGAGGCTCTCCCAAACAGGGAGTTCAGGCTCGTTTCAACTGTTCTTTGGTTTGTATTATAGGAATCTGTGCTTACTATGGTTCCAGACACAGGGGTGCCCAATTCTGGATCAGTATAGGTTTTGAATAGGCCGTTGCTTTGACTGGTGTAAGATTCATTTGAAATACCCACTAACACATTGGTGGCATGGTCTTGCGAGAACGTTTTGTTGAACTCGGCTAAAAGCTGGGTATTAAGCGAAAGATTTTTACTGTTCTCATCATTGGTATTACGGTTGGCGCCGGAAGTTCCATTAGGGAAGTAGTCTACCTGCATGGTTCTGGCAAACTGATGGTTGGAAACCAAGCTTCCGCCAAATACCCCTCTCAGTTTAAACGATTTGGTTACTTCAAACTCCGCGTTGATGTTCCCGAAAATATTATCGTTGTTGTACTTCCGGTAGCCTCCTTTCTCCAAAACGCCCAAAGGGTTAAATTCAGAGAGGACATCATTGGTAAGATAGCGGCCTTGCTCATCTTTCAGCTGATAATAGGTAGGCACCCTTCCGGCATCTACAATAAGCGTTTGCGTGGAGGAGGAATGGTCTTTGATCTGACTGCGGGTATACGCCAGTATGCTGGTCAATTTCAACTTCCCGTAGTCACTGGTCAGGTTGAGGCGGTAGTTGTACCTTGAATGCCCATAATTTGGTCCTATCAGGTTGCTTCGCTGGTCTGCCACTCCTGCTGAGATAAGAAAGGTGGAAGTTTCGCTTCCGCCGGACAAGCTCAGGTTATGGTTCTGCTGAACAGCATTCTGCAGGATCGTATTCAGAAACCATTCATTGTCACCCTGCTCCTGGAATCTTCTGATGTCTTCTGGTCCGTAGATGGGTGGCAACCCGGCGTTTACGGTTGCCTGGCTTCTAAGGATGGCGTTCTCATATCCTTTTACCGGCTTGTATAAAACTTTGGGCTCTTGGATGCCCACCAAGGCATTGTATGTCACCGTTGGGCGGGTATTCTTTTTCCCCTTCTTGGTGGTAATTAGGATGACCCCGTTAGCCGCTCTTGAACCATAAATGGCGGCACTCCCTGCATCCTTCAGAACAGAAACGCTTTCAATGTCATTCGGATTTAACAGGTTGATATCTCCTCCTACTATCCCGTCAATCACCACCAACGGACTGTTGTTTCCCAAGGTGCTGATGCCCCGGATATTTATACTTGGGGACTGACCGGGCTCATAACTGGTCTGTTGGATGATGAGGTTGGGAGAAGCCCCTTGCAAAGCCTGCGTTGCCGTCATGGCGGGCTTCCCTTCAATCACAGCTGAGGTCACCTGATCCACTGCCCCTACCACACTGGTGCGCTGCTGCGTTCCATACCCAACCACCACTACTTCCCCAAGGGCCTGATCATCTTCCTGAAGGGTTACATTAATGGAGGTTCTATTGCTTATTGCTACTTCCTGCGTTTTGAACCCAATGTAAGAGAAGACAAGTACCCCGCTTTCCAGTCCGCTTGGCAACTTTAGGGAATACCTTCCTTCTACATCGGTGGTAACGCCAATGCCCGCCACACCTTTCACCACCACGGTCACCCCGGGCAAGCCATTTCCCTGTGCATCTTTTACTTCGCCGGTAACGGTGATGTCTGCCTTCACCTTGTTGCTTTCAAGAAGGGTTGTTTTAGGACGCACATTTGGGCCAGATGCAGGAATGATGACGAATGTATTGGCCCCCACTTTTTCCGCGCTCAGGTTATAAGGCTTCAGGATTCTTTCCATGTCTTGGATCAAATTGCCGCTCATGGGTTTCAGAGCCCCGGCCTCGGTTTTGATTCTAGACAGGAGCTCACTGTCATAATTGAGGTTTACCTTATAATGGTCGCCTAACTCTTTTATCACCTTGGATAGGGAGATTGTCTTTTGCTCCGTTCCCGCATAGCTTCTGGGAGTAGACCGTAATGCGGTTGTCATTGCTTGTGCAGACACCTGCATCGCTACACATAGTAGTAAGGGAGTGAGCATTTTTTGCTTGCTAAAAGGTTTTACCATATGGCCATAAAGTTTAGGTATAGTTATAGGGAAGGATCAATTCAATTGGTATTTGGCCCTAAGACCGGAAGGGTTTCAACTAAAGTCCAGTTGATTGCCTTGTTGGGAAATCTTCAGGTGGAATAATTTCTCAAGGGCCACAAAGAGGACCTCAACTTTGTCAAGGGGAACGGAACCTGTATAGCGTCTGCTCATGAGTTCACGATTAGAAAAGGTTACCTTAAATCCATATACATCCTCTAACACACGGGCTACATCCGTTAACGGGGCATCGGCAAACATGAGTTTATTGTACTGGAAAGCATTGTAAATCTCCGGGTGCTGGACGGTACTTTTCACCAGCTTCCCTTCTCCAGTTTTTTGGGCAGCAAACGCCACTGCTTCACCCGGGCTAAGCGTCTCCTGCGCTACTGTCTCCTGGAAAAAGCCCAGCAAGCCTTTCTTGGCCACAGAGAATTCTACCTTCCCTTCATTCAAAACAACTTTGGTGTCATGCGGTCGTTTGGTGGCGGTAAACTGGGTTCCAAGCACCTCAATGAAAACCGTATCGGCTAGCTTTACTTTGAATTTTTGGTCGTTTTGCTGGTGGGTGACTTTAAAGAAAGCCTCTCCTTTAAGAGTTACTTCCCGCGTAGATTCAGCATACCAAGACTTCTTAAAACTTAAAGATGAATTGGCATTCAAGGTCACTTCTGAACCATCTGGCAACAAAACACTTTTCACCTCACCGTATTGGGTGGCATAGCGGATGGTCTCCCCTTGTCCACGCTGCATCAGGTAGTACAAGGCAATACTAAGCACTACCAGTGCCGTAAGGCTTGCCGCTACTCTGGAAGCAACCCTCCAGGCCGCAGGACGAAGGCGATGCACTGTCCCTTCTGTGTTGTCATGGCTGAATTCTGGTTGAGCAGTGATCCGGCTCTGGATCTGAGTCCAAACCTCGGCTTTCTCTGAGGCAGCCCAATCAGAACCTGTATTTTGCCCCATGGCAAAGACCAACGTCTTAGCTTGCTCTATGAGTTTTGACTTGTCAGGATTAGCTTTGAGGTAGGTTTGCCAGTAAGCTGCAGCGTCTCCATCTCGCCCTAAAACCCAGTCGCAAAAGCTTGGGTCTAATACAAAATCGTGCAGCGTCTGGTAATTCTCCTCCATCTAGTTTGACTGGTGAATAGTTCTAAATAGCTAAAGGAGATTCCTCTTTGAAGTGACCCACCAGAATGGAAAAATTTTACAGATTTCTTAAAATATTTCGAAATTCACCTCCTACGCATAGACAATGCCTCCAAAATATGCACACTTATTAACATAGTAGCAATATTGCAGCTGTCCTAATAAATAAGGAAAGGTTAAGGTAAATACAGAATAGAGGGAAAGTTACCCCCCAAAGCCTTCTCTTACAGGAAGAATTTTGCCCCGCTTAGCGCCACAAAACTAACGAGAACATCAAATTGAAGCTTTGTGTTGGGTACCTGCAATAAGTTAGTGGAAGAAGCAGAAGGAGTGGAAGTGTAAAAACTCTGCTGTAGAACGTCTATTGCCCTGTAAATCAACTTGTACACTGCCCTCGGGGTGATGTCCAGTAGAGTGGCAATGTCAGAAAATTCCATATTCTGATAAAAACGGAGGTAAATAGCTTCCCGCTGCCGCTCTGAGAGGTTCGCCATGGCTTTTTCCAGATGCTGCCGTAAGAGGTTTTCATCCTCTACCTGTATCAGGTTATCTTCTGAAGAATATTCCTTCTCGTTTTTGGCAAACGCCTGCATGTCTTCAGCCACCATCACGCCTCCTTCTTTTACCTTAAGGGCTATTTGCCTTCTTACCGAGCGCAAAAGATAGTACTTGATGGAAGTAGTGGGCCCAAGCATATGACGCCGGTTCCAGATAGTCACAAAAAGATCCTGCAAACAATCTTTCACTAGTTCCGCATCGGGGTGCAGGCGACAACCATAGTGATAAAGGGTATCTGAAAAGCGAGCAAATATTTGTGAAAAAGCGTTCTCATCACCTGCCCTCATCCTATCCCAAAGCTCAGCTTCTTCCTCCAATAATTGCGCTTTCCCCATTTATTGAACCATTTTCTTGTAATTATATGAAAATTTTACAAAAATTTAACTTTAAAGCTTTGAAAATTTGATTGATGGTCAATTGCGGAGATTTTTCTAAACTTGAAGGCAGATACCCACCTTTTAGCAAGTAAGAAGGAAAACTTTGTTCAACTGGTTCGCCCCTCTTCAAAAGTCCTCAGGTGAAAGCCGCATGGTATTAGATATACAATGATTATCCTTTTCACTAAAGCAGGACCAGAGGCTTTCAGCAGCTATTTGGAAGCAGCGTGATTCTTTCCTTTTTACCTTTCCCGCCCAGCGTGAGCCGCAGCCTTTGCTCAGACTGAATCTCCATTACCTTAAAGCCTATTTGGATATTTTTCAAATAAAAAAGTCAATAAGTGTTCATGATCATCAGAGAATTTGATGATACCTTCCAAATCCTCAGCAAAATAGTTCGACATTAGTCCGCTTTTTGAATATCCAGCATCCTACCTTAAGCTAGATAAAAGAAGTCTAAAAGGATCTGCTGCTCCTTACGCTTTTAGTCCCTTTCCAAAAATAAAGCAATATTCCAGAAACAGCCCGCAGGGTTCTCCTACCTGGCTTTCAAGGAAACTGTTAGACATACTTCACAAAGCATCCCAAATCTGGAAGCTTCCCAAGGGCCAACACCATCTTTCTCATTACTGCAGTTGCCCTATAACTCGGCAGCGTTGAAGGTATCCCCCTGTGCCATGTCTCCTGTTTCGAAGCCTTTTCTGAACCATCTTACTCTTTGGGCAGAGGTGCCGTGGGTGAAGGAGTCTGGCACCACCCTCCCAGTAGATTGTTTTTGAAGGTGGTCATCACCAATGGCACTTGCCGCATTCAGGGCCTCCTCCAGGTCTCCCGGCTCCAGGAATCCGGTTGCTCTTTGCGTGTGGTGAGCCCACAAACCTGCGTAGAAATCAGCCTGCAATTCTACCCTTACCATCAGTCGGTTGAATTCCGTTTCTGACAACCGGCCGCGCATCGCATTTACCTGCTCCATGGTGCCCAGGAGTTTCTGCACATGGTGCCCTACTTCATGGCCCACTACATAGGCCTGCGCAAAGTCTCCCTCTGCTCCCAGCCTGTTTTCCATCTCCCCGAAAAAGCTCAGGTCTATGTACAGCTTTTCATCTCCGGGACAGTAAAAGGGCCCCGAAGCGGATGAGGTAAGCCCACAGGCCGAGTTTACCTGCTCTGAAAACAGAACCAGGGTAGGTTCCCTGTATCCTTGCAGTAACTTGTTCCAGACGTCTTCTGTGTCCGCCAGCACTGTAGCTGTCTGATCGGCCAGTTGCTGTTCCTCTGGGCTCCGCGGGGAGGTATTTGACTGGGCATACTGTGGTTCCCCACCCAGGAACTGCTGGAGGAGCGCTACCGGGTTGGTTCCTGTCAGAAAAAACACCACGGCCAGTATAGCGACTACAACCAGCCCTGCTTTGGAGAAAAGGAGCCGGAACAAGGGTAAGAGTAGCATGGGGCTGATGCCTCCTCCACCACCTCCGAAGCCGCCTCCTGCTTGTCCCCTACGATCTTCTATATTGCTGCTTTTTCTTCTGCCTAGCCATTTCATGTCTATCTGATTTGAAATAAGTGAATGTTAGCGCATTGGATTGTTCCCCAATTGGCCACCGGAAAGCTCCTCCTCTGCACGAACAGTATAACGGTAGGCGCCTCCACTTGGATGCACACAAATCCCACTGTGGACTTGTTTGGGTGTACAGGTGAGATAGGACCGTCCTTTAAGGCCTGCCAATCTAGAGCGAAGACTATCGGGCCTATACAAACAAACATTTTGAAGGAGATCCATGGTACGGAAACGCGCCGGAACAGACATGAGGCAGATTCACCTAAAGTTTCAGTTACGCGTACTTTTTGGCTGTAAAGTCAGTGGCAAACTTTAAGATATGAATTGTGATAGTAATCTGTTTTTTTGTGCATTTGCAGAATCCGCTCACTGCAACCCAGTTTTTGCGCAGCCTGTTTCAGGTTACCATGTTCATCATCAATGACTACTTCCTTCGCAATATTGGTAACGATGTCCTTTACATCTTTCAAGCTTAGCCCGGCATAAATCATCTTTTTGACTGCCTGTTCCAGCTCTTTTGTCCCGAAACAAGATTCCTGTTCCGGAAAATTAGGCCGATCTGCCTCCGGAATATCCCCTACCGTAAACGGCCCTTCCCCTATATGTTTGTTCGCGATCCGGCTTACAAGTTGCTGTAGTTCCCGGATGTTGCCCGGGTAATTGCGCGTAGATAGATATTGGTAAACCTCCGGGTCAACGGGTTGGTTTTTCTTATGGATTTTTCTCAGGAAGTAATCTGCTAACATTGGGATATCTTCTCTCCTTTTCTCAAGGGAAGGTAGTTGGCATACCCAACCTGAAATACGGTAAAATAAATCCTGGCGGAAGTTCCCATTTTTCACCTCTTCAGATAAATCACGATTGGTGGCACTGATAAGCCGGAAATGGGCTTTGCGCCAGGTATTACTGCCTACCCGTTTGTAGGTGCCCTCCTGCAGCACCCTTAATAGTTCCGGCTGTAATGCAAGGGGTAATTCGCCCAGTTCATCCAGAAACAAAGTGCCGCTGTTTGCCAAAGCGATAGCCCCATCCCTGGTGCTTATGGCATTGGTAAAAGCCCCTTTCTCATGGCCAAACAGTTCGCTACCCGAAAGGCTGGGCACAATAGTAGTGCAATCCACCACAACCAAATCCTGTTTGTCTTTCCGGGCATCCAGTTGGTGGATTTCTTTCGTTACCAACTCTTTGCCTGTACCGCTTTCCCCTAAAATCAGGACGGGGCAATCCGTTGAAGCCATTTCAACAATTTGCCGGAGGGTTGCTTGCCAGAGATTGCTTTTACCAATCAGCTTGCTGTTAAGGTATTGTAATTGTCGTTTGGTGCTCTCCCAGTACTGCAGTCTTGCGGATATGATTTCGGTTGGTCTTTCAACGGAGCCCCAGGCCAATACATCTGAGGCACCGGCGTTCAATAGTTTCCAGGATAATCCATGGGGCAAGGCATCTAAGGCAATAGCAATTATCTGATGCTCGCATAAGTGAGCGTGTTCCGCAATACACTCTATAATAGTCGGAATAGGAGCATGGCTATCAAAGAAGATAGCGCCCGGGCCCACTGGAACGTCCTGGTCACATAATGCCTGAACTTTTACATTGGATTGGCCTAATGCATAGATTACGTCTGTGACTCTGGATGAAGCCCGGCAATAGCTCTTAACCCAGAGTTCATTCTCGGAAACGTTCTTCAGCATGATCTAGGAAACTATGATTTGAAATACCATGCCATGCTTTTACTACTTGGTAGCAGAAGGGCTTGGTTCATAGTGAAGCCTCTGGTGAGAATACAGCAATTCCCCTGATGGCGGGTTGGGCTGTATTACATGAAGAGCGGGGTATAGATTGGATTTTAATCCTAATATAAGCACGGTTTTTACTGACTGCTAGCTATTTCCGCAGTATTTTTCCTGAAAGGGCTTCGTAGCGCTCCAAAGCAGCCTTGACAACACAGGTTAAACTAGAGGATGCCAAAAGTGCCTCCTTACTTCCGGACATTAAGGAAATCCTGACCTATTAACCACGGATCGCGAAAGTCGGCGGGTGGCGCACCGGGGCGTTTCACAGCCGTTTTCCTGGTAAAGTCCGGCTGGGTACGGACATTGGAGATCAGGCGCAGGAAATTACCCGACAAAACCATCTGCTGCTCTCTTTCGGGCAAATGCAGGGCGTATATTTTGGAGAGCTCAACACCCGGGTGCAGCCAAGGGCCATCTGAACCAAATAAAATCTTACCGGCACCGGCCCTTTTCACCGCTGTCTTCAACACATCAAAACGGCGGATGCCGGAAGTATCAGTGAAAATATTGCGGTGACGCACCAAATGGTCAATCAAGGAAATTTGCGCTTTCCAGTCATCGGCAAAACTACCTAAATGTGGAATAATAAAATTCACGTCCGGGTATTGGGTAGCGAGTAACTCCACCACCGAGACTTCTCCCATGACATCATACAACACCGGCAGGCGAAAACTCCGGGCTGCTTCACAAATCTCCCGGGTAATGCGGGCGTCGTACCGGTGCACTTTGATGCCACAGAATCTATACTGTTGCACTGCCGTTTTTACTATTGCTAACACGCGGCCTCGGTCCCGTTCAGGATGAATAAAAACGTACCCATAAAACCGGTTAGGTTGCCGGTTAACAATGCCCGCCACTTCTTTGTTGGCGATGGTGTAATCAGAATGAAAAGCGGCAAAAAGGACTGTTTTCTGAATTCCGGCCTCTTTAGCCCAAGTGAGGTAATCGGTTAAGGGCGCATCAGTATCCCAGGGGCCAGTTAAGCCATCCCCTTTCCCGGCGTGGCAATGGCTATCTACTATCATATTGGTCACAAATCGGGATAGATATGGTTTACACAAACAGCTGAACAGAAGCCCTTAAAGCCTTATATTCTCTCCTATGGCCTAAGGGACGGGATAGTAATGCCAGTTGCCTTTCTGGTCAATAATGGCTTTTAAACGGTTAACTGGCTTACCATAGGACCAACCGGTAGAAAACCTAAAAGACCGGATAGCCTCGTAGCTGCCATCGGGCCGTTGGCGGTAATTGCCCTGGTTAATTGTTCCCTGGAAAAGCTGTTTTACCCGCGCATAGTTATGGGGACTGGCAAAAACCCGAGATAGCAAACTGGCTGGTTTTAAACTGTTGGTCATTAGCCGCTCTGCTCTGCGGTTAATCGCTTGGGGCTTATTTAAATGCACGCGTTTATCCAGCAGATAAGTATGGTGCTGTTGCTTGGCTAATTTCAAATTTTTCAGTTGGGGCTTTATCTCCGCCAGTAACTCAGATTGACCAGGGGAAATAGCCACAATCCCGCATTGTCTCAGCTTCTGTAAATTAGCCGTGCTATCAGTTCCTTTGTTGTAGTTTCTTTTCCAGGAGATCTTCAGCTTACTCCCCAAATAATACCTTGTGGCAAAAGCGCATAAATCTGCGGCACAGTAACCGCAGGGACTATTATTGATAAATATCTGAATAGCCCTGATTCTTTTTAAAAACTGAGGGTATTGCTGCAGATGGGCCTTAATCCAGTTTAAGAACTGGGTTTCCGCGTGCGTTTCGTTGCCAACATTGCGGCTTAAGCTCAGGCGGCCTACATTCCAGGTAAGCAAATGAATCACATTTCTCCCTGATTCGGGTAAAAATAAAACCCCTCCGTTCCCTCTTGCGCCCTTGCTTGGTATAGAAACAAACTGGCGTCTGCCCCTGGTCTGGATAGGAACGCGGGCACCGCCCAAACCACCGATGCCGCTGGTAATATGCGGTGTTTTGCCCAGGATGATGGTTTGTAAAGCGAAAGCCGGTAATCTGTCATTGAGCAAGATTACGATACGGGCCTGCGTAACTGGTGCACCAGCTTTATTAGTGGCAGCATACGGCGCTATCCCTGCTATACCCGGAAACTTTACTTCCTGGTGAACAGAATCAGGAGAAGTTGCAGACTGTTGCCTACATAAACAGCCCGGACGACATACGTGTGATTGGTGGTACATTGCCATGTGCCTTTCTTAGGCATATTCGGTTAGCCTCATTTATGCAGTTGGCAGCCCTTATTAATTGCTCCGGTGAATGCAATGCGGTCAGGCAAAAACTGATTTCAGGCTTCTGGCCCTGATGCGGAGCCAGCAGTATAGCCCTGACATTCATGTTCAGCAGTAGTTTGTACATGGTATAAGGGTTTGTTCGGTTGGGCAGCTTTAATACCTGCACCGGGAAAAAGCCTCCCTGGGTAAGAACACCAATCCTAGCTAAACTTTCCCGGAACAACTTTACATTTTCAAATAGCTTCAGGCGGAGCAAATTGCCCCGCTTTCTATTTTCTGCAATTGCCAGGCAAGCAGCCTGCACATGCGCCACAGACACCGGGCTGCTGTGCACCCTTGTTTCGCTCTGGCTTTTAAACTTCTCAATTTGCTTCTGGCTACCACTTAAAACAGATAAAGGCACCCCAAACCCTTTGGCTAAAGAACAAATGGTAAGAATATCATTTCCTTGAACATCATACCATCGCAGCAATCCGCCGCCGCTTTTTCCGTAGGGCTGATCTTTTGTCCGTCCGGTGCCCAAAACACCAAATGCCTGCGTATCATCTACTAAAAGCAAACCGCCATATTTTCTGGTTAGGCTTACATATTCTGGCAAAGGTGCCGGTTTACCGCAATGTGGGCACCAGCCATCGGTAACTACCAAAAGAGAAGCTTTCTGGGCTACATGGTGTCTCAATTTCAAAGCTAAATCTTTTGCATCCTGGTGTTTGAAATGAATTACCTTGGCCCTGCGGGAAGCAGCCCTTTCCAATCCCCATCTGGCTACCGCATATAATTTGTCATCGGCCAGAATGATGGTATTTTCCTTCACCTGGCCAAACACATCCCAGAACAGATGCAGGGAGGAAGGGGAAATGACGCCTCTTTCCAGTCCCTGCATTTTTGCTACCTGGGCTGCCACATACTGATTAGTAGAAGGCTCTTTTAATGCCGCTGGTACCCCAGTGGTTAACCTCTGCCAGAGTGGTACCTGACTTGATGGGTTACAGAAACCCAGGTAGAGTGCTGATGTGAAATCATCCATTCAACTTTTTTTGACCTAGTACCGGTATAGATGGTGACCTCATTGCAGTTGCGGGTCTGTTAAGCAGTAAACCCGGAGTGGCTACATTTGCCTGTAATGCATATTGTTGCCGGCTTTTCTGTAAAGCAGCCTGCTTCTGAATCATGACGGCAGGTGGTAAAAACCTGTCTTCTCCCGTAGCAACCTGGACCCTGGCATCTGTTATATCTGCTCCCAAATCAATGCCCGTTACGGCATTATAGGCATGGATATACCGCTGCACTTCATTGCGCCAGTAGTGGGCCCAATTGGCGGCATTCTGAGCGCCAATGCTGGTTGTGGAATTCCAACTGCCAAACCGTATAGATAGTAACAACTGCTCTCCAAATACGCCCAAATCATGGAAATGCGTTATATTGGGTACATTCCAATCCTGTAGGGTTTTCATAGTGTCCACCTTATCCATCCAGGCTTCAGAATAGGGAACCATAATTCTGCCCCCTAAAAACTCCCTCATTTCGGTTCTGGAAAGTAGCCATTGCTGAATAAGCATTTCTACCCTAGATGTCCAGGGAAGGTCACCGTACTGATTGTGGGCTCCTTCGGCTAAAATCAAGTGGACCTCCCTCAGGTGGTTTAATAACGGGAAGGCATCCGGGATAACTGTAGTAAAGTTGGCCTGATTGTAAAAATCCACACAAGCTTTCAGGAGGTTATGGAAAGCCCGGATGAAATTAGTGCGATGTTCGGCCACACCTAATTGGGGCACGGCTTTTCCAATCAAGGAAAGACCATATTCATACTGATATTCCAGGTTTCGACGGTTCAGACTTAAACGGTTCCGTTCATCCTCTATATAAGTCCATAGAAGGTTATTCAATGGTCTTAGCGGATCAATATTCAAATTAGCTAATGGGTCTTTGCCTGAACCTCCCCGCACGTTCTGAAATCTCCGGCTTATGGCGTTCATGGTTTGTACTAATCCACCCTCCTCGTGCCAGTAAGACCATATCAATTCTACCATACAAGGACCTATCAGTTTAGATTTCAGAATTCCGTAACAGGCCTGCGGTATAGGAAATTTACTAAGCTCTCCATTTAAAGGTATCTGGATATCACCATTAACAAAACTCAATATTCCTGGCAACTCATGCGGCTCTTTCAGAGGAACTTCACTTAGTTTCTGTTGAATGAGGCTAAAATAGGGCAGCGCATACCCTCCTTCGCCGTTAAGTTGCTCCAGGTATTCATTTCTGATAGAAGACAAATCAATATCTGACCGAGCAGTGCGGTTAAATTCATCCTGCAGGTTTCTCCCGTTCGCCAGTATGTCATTCAGTCTATCCCAGTTAATATCCCCATCGGCTTCATATAAATTGTTAGGCACTAAGCCGCACTCCTGCATCATGTAATACTCTGTCGCATACTTAAGTAAACTGTAGGAGGAAGAATTGTGGAAAGGTAACCGATAGGAAAATACTGTTTTTTGCAGGGCACTAGGTTTGTTCGCGCTATAAACGCCATCGTCACACATCACACTATCCATATACCTTTTGTACCGGTTGAAATCTATGGTCCGATTCCGGATTAATACCCACAGAAGTTGATCAGACGTTTCAATGCGCCTGGTTTCGTTCAGCGTGACCTTGATAGGGACTGTATTTATGGAAGGCGCTGATTTTGGCAGGATTTTAACTCTAATGGGGCCAGCTGGATCAATATCTTCAAATCCTTCTGAATTATTAAAAGCGGCTGTCACCTCGTATAATCCTGGTCTGGAGCCATTCTCCCTGATGGAACTACCACCTTTGATGTGCCAGATAAACTCTACCCGGCTTGCTTCATCTCTTGATGGATCCAAATAAACAGTCTTGTTTTCATAAGCTGCGTCACTAAGTGCAACAGACTGTTTGGTTAGAAAATCTATGATTACTAATTCGGGGAAATTAGATTTTGCTTCAATAAAGTCCCTAAAATTATATCCTTTATCTTTTGCACTGTTTCCTTTCTCCAGAACAAGTGAAATGTATACATCATCCCCGGCAACTATCTCCTCCGGAAAGATGACATTTAAGTCTTTTTGCATGGTAACCTCCTGTTTTAAATCAGTTGAAGTTGTTTTGGTGAATAGTGGAGTTCTCCCTGCTGCACGGCTTCTAACATGTGCCGTTTACCGGCCACACAATAATGCTGCGAACGCAGTAATGCCCAGCGGGTGAGCATGTGTTGTAAAATCCGGCTTTCTTCTGCCGAGGTAATACTTCTGTTGTATTTGGCTTGACCCAGTACCGCAAAAACCAGGGTAGGAGCCGCTGACTCCATTAAGGTGGGCGAATGCCGCCAGCGTTGGTAAAGTTCTTGTAGCCTGCCTGGTTGCCGCTCTTTGAAAGGGAAAATTTCCTTCAGCAGTTTTCCTTTCAAAGACTCTGGTTTATGATTGATGAGCAGGTTGGCGAATTGGGGCAGTATTTTTTCAAGTGAATCAATAATCTGCCGTTTACCGGGTTCTAATCCCTTTGTGGGATAAAAGGATTCCCATTGTTTTTCCATGAAGTTCCATTGCGGGTGCGGATACAGGGCTCTTCCTAAAGCGAGGCTGATTTTAACTCTAATCCAGGGAAACGGGTGGGGACCATCAGTACCTATTCTGAAAACAAAGTAACTGGGTAAGCCTACTACGCCTATTAACCCGGTGGTGGCGCTTATCCCAAGATGGGCCATGGCCCAGAAGTCCGATATTATCTCTGATATCCACCGGCTTAGCAACTGCCAGGCCAGTACGTTCCGCCCCTGCTTTACTTTCAGGTTTATGGCTTCTTTTACAGATTCAATCAGGTTAAGTAAATCTGAACCTTGGTGCCCAACTTCATGGATGAGCGAGGAGGCAATGCCGCTGCCCACTAGTCTTTCACGGGGTACCTGAATCACACCTACCGGGTTAGTATCGCCGCCTGGTAACCTGGTGCGGGCCCGCCTGATGGCAGCACCGTGGCCCCGGTCAAGGAAACACACCAATGGTGGCGGATGATAATAGCTCCCGGGTAAAGCCAGGGCATCCATCGCCATTACATCCAGACCCGCGAGCCAGACGCCGGTGCTGTGCTCCCCCCTTTGGGATAATACATCGGCAAAAATATCCAGCTGGTCCAGCAGGTTATTGAAGCGCAGCTTCAACAGAGCGTAACGGGTCTGGGCTTCTGCCGCTGTAACCTTCTGGCTGGCGGGGCTGTTCAACCACGATATGAATGCGTTAACCTTTTGCTTTACCTCTAGACTTACCTTGTTTATTAATTCGCTGATGGCGTTCTGGGCTTCTGCTGAAATAGCTGCGGCCCTTACCATGGGCGTATTCAAGGCAAAAGGTTTCACCATATCCAGCCGGGTTAACAACGCCGTGGCCTCATTCTCCAGGAATTGATTATCAGCAACAGACCGGGCCATTATGCATCATATATAACCAAGGTCCTACCTCTTCTGACCCAACTTCCCCGGCTGGCTCCGGTTGATCCATTGCCGTTTAGCCGGCTACCACCTCCCATCATGCCATAGCCGTTCTGACCTCTCCCTATACCCGCGTTTTTAGCCAGAAGGCCTGGGGCATACTTACTGGCAGATTGCTTCAGGGCGGCTCTTATAATCTGATTGGGCTGGGCACCCGGATTGCTTCTGTACATGGCAGATCCTCTGCGCAGGGCATCATTGGCAAACCGGACATAGGCGCGGGCAACTTCAAATTCTCTGTCTTCAGGGCTAAGTCCTTCCAGTTCCAATTCAAAAAGCTTGGTAGCCATAGAGCCTAATTGCCGGCCAGCCATGGCACCCAACGGCCCACCAATAGCACCTCCCAAAGCCCCCGCAGCCCAAGGCAAGGCTTTTTTGGCCACGCTTTTAAGAACACCACCCAAGGCTTTACCTACAGGTGATTTAATGAATTTCCCGGCGCTTTTTACCAATTTGCCCAGAAAGTAGTTTAATTCCTGCTCATTGCTCACACTCAGCAATTCGTTGGCTAGTTCTAATTCCTGGCTTTCATTTAACTCGCCCTGGTATTCATTTTCACCTTGGTATTCATTCTCTCCCTGGTACTCGGTGAGAAACTCCTGGTTAAACTCCTGCCCGAGGACACCGCCAAGCTCCTGACCATATTCCTGGCCGAATTCCTGCCCAAACTCGTTTCCGAATTCCAGCTCGTTACCGAATTCAAATTCTCTGTTGTCGTACATGATAATTGAGTTTTAGTATTTAGGGATTTATTTTTCAGCAGGTTTGCCCCAATCCAACGGCTTGGTTTACTGGAATTCATAAAGAATAATGGACCGGCCTCTTCTTACCCAGGTGCCTTTGCGGCGTTGGCCAATTAGGGTGTTCATTCCATTCACTCCCTTGTATTTGATGCGGAAAAGACCCGGCGCATATTGCTGCGCTACCTGCGGAATGATATTTTGGGAGAGGGTAGGTAAATCAATAGAGGGGTTGTTTCTGATGGCAGCATTGGCTCTTTTGGCTACCTCTGAGGCAAACTGTACATACGAACGCGCAATTTCGTATTCACCCTCTTCAGGGCTTAGGCTTTCCAGTTCAAGGTTAAAGACCCGTTGGGCTGTAGACGCTAGCAAAGTACCGGCTTTACTTCCCAGCCAGGCACCACCTTGTTTTCCCAGGTAAGCGCCTCCTTGTCTCAAACCGCCGCTTACCGCCTGGCCAATAGCCCCATTCCCTAAACGGTTGGTAATTGCTTGGCCGGCCCTTGCCCCTAAAGCACTCCCGGCCTGACCACCCAGGTTAGATGCCAACTGTGGAAGCGTGCTTTTTCCAAAATTAACCAGGAAACGGCCTACACTTTGTCCGGTAGGGGACTGAACAAAGCCCGAAGCCGCTTTCGCTACTTTGCCCATCAGTTTCCCTACAAACTGATTTAACTCCTGCTCGTTCGTTACCGCCAGCAGTTCATTGGTCAGTTCCATTTCCAGGTTTCCCTGTATTTCTCCCTGGTATTCATATTCCATTTCAGGGCTAAACTCCGGGTTTAGCTCTTGTATGAATTCATTCCCAAATTCATAGCCTGTTTCCTGTCCAAATTCATAGCCAGCTTCTTGCCCAAACTCGTTTCCGAACTCCTGGCTGAACTCAAGTTCATTTCCAAACTCTTGTTCTCTTAAGGTGCGATCGATGTCATGCATAATGTTAGGTTTAACTGAATAGCTGAATACTGTTGCTATACAGTTGCCAAGTACTATGCCAGGACAAAAAAGCGGCTTAACAGGCTGTTTTGGGGGTAGAAAACGAAATTTATTTCGTTTTGAGCGAAAAATCGTTCATAAAGCGAAATCAATTTCAGGGTCTTTTACAGTAATTCTATACCTGATGAATTGAAAACCAGACTTCTGTTTTTTAGAGAAGTAAACGTGATCAGACTTGAAAAAGGGCTGTTTTACTCGTTAACCTTATACATAGTTGGAAGCTTTTTACCGACAAGGCAACTATACCTTTTTTCTGTCAGCCCCTTTTTAAATCCCCAAACTATTGCCTGAAGTATCTCCATGTCTATGGGGATCAGAGCATGACAGGACCTTGGTTTCTAACCCAACCGGAGGTGGGTACTGAGGCGGCAGACTACCTCCTTTCTTGGGTGAAAAGCTTGTACGTTTCAAACAAAAGCCGGGGGATTGCTGTACCTACTTATATCCCCAACCACCAACCTTATAAAACCTATGAAATTCATTGTTAAGCAGGATGCGACCACTGGAGAGGAGCTGCAACTCTCCTACACCGACTACGGCGCGGGGCGTCCCGTGGTGCTGATCCACGGCTGGCCCTTGAGCAAGGAGATGTGGGAGTACCAGGTGGATGACCTCGTCAGTGCCGGGCTGCGGGTCATCGCCTATGACCGGCGGGGCTTCGGACATTCCGCCAAACCGTGGCAGGGCTACGACTACGACTCCCTCACCGAGGACCTGAGAGACATCATGGATCACCTTGACCTGCGCGACGCCGTTTTGGTGGGCTTTTCCATGGGCGGCGGCGAGGCCGTGCGGTACCTGAGTCGGTACGGCAGCGAGCGGGTCTCCAAACTGGTGCTGGTCAGCGCTGTCCCTCCTTTTCTGGCCAAGACACCCAACAACCCCGAGGGAGTAGACCAGAGCGTGTTCGAGGAGATCATGGCCAACCTCAAGGAGGACCGGATCGGGTTCCTGGATGATTTCGGCAAGAAGTTCTTCGGGGTGAGCCTGATGAACCACCCGGTAAGCGCCCCCCTGTTGGATTACTACCGCATGCTGGCCTCCGTTGCCTCTCCCCGGGCCACGCAGCAGTGCGCCATCGCCTTCGCCCAAACCGACTTCAGGGCTGACGTGCAGGCCATCCGGGTGCCCACCCTGATTATCCACGGCGATGCTGACCAAACCGTTCCTATAAAAGCCAGCAGCGACCGGACTGCTGCCATGATTTCCGGCAGCCAGTACTTGGTGTATGAGGACGCACCCCACGGGCTGTTCTATACCCACAAAGAGAAGCTGAACCAAGACCTAATCTCCTTTATCACCTCTACATAGTGGTCAGGTAAACTCTTGAAAGCATTTTTAGATTGCTTTCCAACAAGTCTAAATCATACCGGCAGCTTGTAGTTGATAAGAAAGAAGATATTTCAAAGAGTGGGGGTCAGTAATTACTGACCCCCACTCTTTTTTTAAGTGAATAGTTGACCATTGCTTTTTTGTTTTCAAGGGTACTTCAAGGGCCAATGTTTAAAGCTAATTTCAACTGCTCCATCTAAAATAGATTCATCATTCTGAGGAGAATCTGCCGTATACATCCGAATAAATATTTTTTATACCACTCCATGAAAGAGAACGGCTTACAAAGATTCCTGAGCGCTCAGGAAGAAGACTATGAAGTGGCACTTTCTGAAATAAGAAAAGGAAGAAAACACAGCCACTGGATGTGGTATATCTTTCCGCAGATCCGGGGGCTGGGTTTTAGCGAGACATCTAACTTTTACGGCATCAAAGACCTGAAGGAAGCCGAGGCATATCTAAAGCACCCTGTTTTAGGCAGCCGGCTCGTGCAGATTTGTGAGGCACTTCTGAAACTGGAAGAGAACAATGCCCACCGCATTTTCGGAAGCCCCGATGACCTGAAACTCAAATCTTCCATGACCTTGTTCGCCGCATTACCAGATACAAACCCTGTGTTCAGAGAAGTTTTGCAGAAATTCTTCCACGGCAAACAAGACGAGAAAACACTACAACTCCTTCACCGCTAACTTTGCTTGGCAGAAAGAAAGGTGAATTATGTCCTTACTTCCATAAAGCATTAAATCACTTTAAATGGATTTATAGCTTAGTTTTAAAATTTTAAAGCAAAAACGTAAATGTTAGATACCAAGAAGCCTTATGTCATTTGCCACATGCTTGGTTCTGTGGATGGCCGGATCAAACAAAATATCTGGGGATTTAAAGACCACCATAAGTACTTTGAAGAAACCGCCGAGAAAATTGAGGCAGATGCCTGGTTAGTGGGCCGGGTCACTATGCAGGAATTTTCGAGCAAGAAAACCTATTCCATAGAGGGAGACTATGATTCAATTCCGAATGAGGACTTTATAGCGGAGCAGGAATCCAAAACCTATGCTGTGGTGATTGACCCATCCGGGAAATGTTTTTGGGACACCAACATGGTCTCTACCGAGCACGTGATTGAGGTCCTGACTGAACGAGTGCCTTCTGGTTACCTGGCGCACCTCAAAAGTAAGAACGTGTCGTACATCTTCGGCGGGAAAGAGGAGCTGGACCTTGACCTGGTGCTCAGAAAACTCGCCAGCCTGTTTGGCATGAAGACGGTGCGCATAGACGGCGGAGGCCACGTAAACGGCTCTTTCCTGAAAGCCGGTCTGATAGACGAGTTCAGTCTGGTGCTGGCCCCCGTCGCCGATGGTACCATTGGCTCACCCACGGTGTTTGAGGCAGCCGAAGGCTATGAAAACCGGAAAGCCACGCAGTTCAAAATCAAGTCCGTGGACCGCATCTATGATGACTTCTTGTGGATCAGGTACCAGGTGGTCAAAGACCAGGAAACTGGTAGATAAGATTTTATAGACATTGGGTTGTTATTGGATTCAGCATGCCTAATCCGAGTGGCTTTCTGCCGGTGTCTTAAAGATGATTAAACGGGGAGGGTAAAGGCACATTTTTTTACATGTGCCTTTACCCCTCTCCTTTACTTCTTTACCTCTGCGAAAAATTTTATTACTGTTCCAGTTAACTTGACGAACAGCAACCTGTTTTCACCCCGTCGCATGAGACAGAGAATACCTTATTTTTTAGCCGTAAACCCCACGGGTACCTTTAAGTCGCCCTTGTCGTACATGTTGATGTAGATACTCAGCGTGTCTTTCCCTCCTTCCCAGTACACCCTGTATTTGTCTAGCAGGCCCTCGCCCATAAAACCGTTCGGGGTCTTGAAGCCGCAGCAGCTCCCCGCCCGATAATAACCAACCTGCTCCCCATTGAGGCCGAGCAGCGCGTTGAGGAACCTCCGTTCGTTTCTGGGGCCGCTGCTTTCAAGACTACCTCCCACCTTGATGGGGTTACTCCTGTCGTATCCGTAAGACTTGTCGCTGCTTGTCTCCCTCAGCAAGTAGGTGTCCTCGTCGTGGGACTCTACGGTTTGGGTCCGGGTGTCACCGATACTGTTTTCGGCTGTGGTTGACCTTTTTTGGGTGGCACAGCCCGTCAGGGCCACCATGCCGATCATAAGTAATATCTTTCTCATTCATTTTTTTTTGGATTGGTTGTGTTTTCTTCCAAGCGGCACTTCACCACCGGCCTTCTCCAAGTACCTTCGTCATTATGATGCAGGGAGACGTTGGTTTCCATTAGCCACCTCTTGGCCTTTCATTTTAAGTAGAGCAATACACTCTACTCTATAGAATATCGCCAAGAACATGGTTATGGAAGACAACAGCACGATCAATGACCCGCACCTCAAAAACAGGGACTTCTCCGAACTATTTTCCTCCTAAAGCGCTAGCCTGATACCACAACATGCCTCGCCCCATCCCAGCGGCCCGTGCTACTACTAAGGAAGAAAAGGAATATGAGAAAAGGGTTTTTAGGGTATGGGTTGATGGTATTCGTTGCTGCCCGAGGAATATGATTTGCTTGATTGCAATGGCAATGTGCAATGGATTGGTATATTGACATTATGTTATTCATATTCGCGATCCTGTTTCTTGGCTTGTGTCTTTTTGCAGCCCCAATTACCTATTATCTTCATCGCTACCTGAAAAGTAAAAGGGAGCCGCCATTGGTGCGGTTCCTTTTGGCAGGTGCAACCTTTGTATTGGTCGTTTGCATTTGTTGGGCTTTGTTCTATGAGATATACCTATCCTAAATAATGTTTAAGAAAGGTCCATTGAAAACATAGTAATTCTCCTTTCACTTATTCTGGTGCTGTCACCCATCTTACTATATTTCATTTATAGGTGGGTGAAAGAGCAATAGCCATGCTCCAGCAAAAATTCTTTATGGTTTCATCAACCTTGCCACCGCTGAATTGTATGCCTCCTCGGTGGCGATGTTGCCATTCATAACAGAGGAGTAAAACACAATTATGGAAACATTGATTATTCTGGTGTTGGCTGCCATACCTTCATTACCCATTTGCTACTTTTTACTTTACGTGAAGAAAATGGGTGTCTAACTTGTTAAAAGGCTTCTCCTTTCTACAATTGCCGTCCTTTTGGTGGATTTTGTTGGGTGGTGTGTTTTGGTGTTCTTGATATTCCACTTGTTGACTGTGCCTGGATGGATGCATTGAGCAAAATAGGTATATTGAAAACCATTATGGCAACAGTTATTACTTTGGGTATGCTCACCCTTTCATTCCTACCGGTTTTCTACCTTTATAGGAACATGAAAAACAGAGGAGTTTCAAGGTTGGTGCGTATCCTGACCTCTGTCTGTGTTTCCCTGATAACAGTGGTAATCGAATGCTTGGTGGTGTTTTGGCTTTATGCAATCTCTGGTAAGCACTAAAGCCTCGATTTCATTCCCATGCTAGTATTCATTGCCTTATTCATCTCCCCTATTATCTTGTTCTTCACTTATCGTAAGCTGAAGATAAATGGGAGTATTTCGCCTGGTGATAGAAATCTTCTTTTGTTGGTAATAGTCCTTTCCAGTATAGGATTCCTGTGTTGGGGAATCTGGTTATTCCAGATGCTTAATTGATGTTATGGTCTCAGATACTTTCCTTCTTTCCTTTCTTACCATTACCTCTGTTGCGTTCCTTTTCTTCATGTACCGCTGGATGGTTCGTCAGGGATTTCCCACGCCAGTCAGGTTGAAGGTGACGGTAATACTTGCAATCATTGCAGTGCTGATGTCATTGGGGCTTATATGGGTACTACAATTGTATTTTGAGCATCAGGATGTGAAAATGGACAGGGAACCTGATGCCAAAATAGTGGCACTTACATCCTCTGTTCAAGGACGTAGGCCCCCTCCTCTGCCAACCGTCAGTACTTCAGCCACGCGTCTTAGCAAGCTTCTCCGCCCCGCTTATCAACTCGCAGATAGCGCAGCAGAGAGGTAAAAAAGAAATAACAAAATGATGTTCGTCACATAGCATAGAATTTATGCCATGTAAATTTTCTAATGAAGCAACTTTTCATTTAGAAATCCTCCCGCTCCAACCATTCTAAACCTTCTGGCAAGTCAAGGCAGTTGAACTCCAGGTGGATTACCCGGCGGTGCTTTTCATTCACTGTTTTGGAGGAGGAATGCAAGGTGAGTGGTTTCATCAGGTGCACGCCTCCCTTCAGAACTTTGCAGCACTTACTTTCTGTAGTCTCACGCAAATTGCTGATTTCTTCATGAGACAGGGCGCTGAAATGGGTTTTGGGTATCACCCGCAAAGCTCCATTCTTTTCGTCGGTGTCATCCAGGTGAACACGCACGGTAATAGCTTTATGAAGGTAATCCAGAGGCGGGATCACACTGATCAATCCAGCCTTGTTCGTCCAGCCCCGGAAACCATCTGAATCCACTTTTTCTTTCACATTGATGGGCACGTCCTGGTGCCAGGTCACGTACCAGTTCGACTTTGGAGGTTTGTCAAAGTAGATGGCTTTTGTCAAAAAGTAATCCTCTCCAAACCCCTCCTTCACCAAGGATTTGAGGTTTTGATTAAAGAGCACAGACTTTAGGTTAGGGATTTCCTGCAACAGGTTTCGGATTGAGAAAAGGCCATCTGTTCCATGGAATCGATTGGGATCTTCCGTAGCTCGGTTTATGATAGACAGCATTTTCCCTACCTCCTTCTGGGTGTACATGCCATCCAAGATGGCAGTGCCAGTGCGAAGTAGTTTTTTCTTACTTGACTCTAGCTCAATCAAGCGCAACTCTTTTTCATAAAGCTCCGCCGCGTTTTTCATCTTTTCCTGAATCCTGCGCTTCAAACGCTCAGGTTTCAGCACCTTGATGCAGTCCCCGAAGCCAAGTATCTCGCGTTCCAGTTCAAAGTTCATCTGCACCTCCAGCTGAATGATGACACCGTTGCCGGTGCGCTCCAGCATTTTCTGTGAATGGTGCAGGGGCTTGGTGAGCACATAAGGAGCATTGTCTGCATTCACATAAAGCTCCACCGTCTGGGGAGGTTCATTTACATTCACCGTCACGCCAATTACATCCTTAAAGAACGACTCTACATTAATTGACGAATTATCCAGATAAGGCACCATAGCCTCTTCCACAGTGATAATTCTGTCCAAGGCCAACGTGAGCACAGGTTGGCTAGCCTTCTTGATACCGATCAGGAACCACCGGTTTCTGAACTCCTTCAGGAAATAAGGATGGAAATTAAACGAGCTCGCCTCCCGCGCCCTGAAAGATTGGTAAGAGAGCGTAATGGCCTTTTTCCTCAGAATGGCCTGATAAAGCACGTCTATGTGCTCCAGGCCTTTCAGGTGTTCATTTTTCTCCAGGTCAATGATGGGGGCCTGCTTTGTTTTGGCGGTATGGATGCGGTCCTCCAGTTTCTGCACCATCCCGTTCAACTCATTGAAGTGCGTAAAGCCCTTGAATTGCCGCAGGATCTCCACCACCTCGGTCAATTTGCCTAGATCCTGATCTGTGAGCGGGATGTTGGTGATGGAGTACTCGGGGTCTTCATAAGTGTAGTACTTCTTGTCCACCACCACAATGGGTGCGTTATATCCCAGCTTGTCACTGCGCATGAGCTGCAAATCCATCTGCACCGAGCGCCGACTCACACCTTTGTCTATTCCCTCGTACTCATACAAAGCCTCAGAACAAGCTTCAATCAGGTCTTCAAGGGTCCAGGTACGGTAGCGGTTTCTAAGGCAGTTATCAATAGTTCTGAACCGGATAAGGGCGTTGCGGTTAACGGGCATGAGCTGGTATTTGAAAGAAAGTTAGAAAAAACTTTCTGCTGCGCAAAAACACTGCGTAGTAGTGTCATTCTTTTGAGGTATCAAAAGAATGACACTATGAAAGAACTAATACAACAGAAACTGAAAGGACTGGAAAGCGATTATAACATCACCATTCTTTTTGCGGTAGAGAGCGGGAGCCGCGCTTGGGGATTCCCTTCGCCCGACAGCGATTATGACGTGCGGTTTATTTACAAGCATATGCCTGAGTGGTATCTGTCACTGGACGAACAGAAAGATACCATCAACAGCCTGGAAGGGGAACTGGATCTGGTTGGTTGGGATGTACGCAAAGCCCTGCGTCTACTCAGGAAATCCAACGCCGCCCTGTTTGAGAAACTACAATCACCCATTCGGTACGGCCAGCAAGGATGCTTTTTAGAAGAAATCCAGCGCTTGGCTCCGGCCTATTTCTCACCTATGGCAGGACTGCACCACTACCTTAGCATGGCTTTTAATTACTACAAGGCCAGTGCACCAGAGCAAGACGTAAAACTGAAGAGTTACTTTTACCTGCTCCGCACCACCTTGGCAAGTCTATGGATTGTGGAGAACGGCACTATCCCTCCTATGGAGTTCAAAGAGTTACTGCCGTTAGTACAGGACAGAAAGCAACTTGATAAGGTGGAGCAGCTTTTAGAAGTAAAAACCCAGGAGGGAGAGCAATACCGCCACCCTAAAGAAGTAGAACTGGAAACGTACCTGCTACAGATATTAAACTACTGTGAAAGCAAGGCAGACTCCTTACCCAAAAGTGTGGGCACCACCCAAACTTTAGACCAACTGTTTAGAACTACTATCCTGGAATATGACACTAACCATTCCTGATCTACACCCAAGAAAGTTGCTTCTGCTGGAAAGCATTAGCGGTAGCAAAGCTTATGGCCTGGATACCCCTGCTTCTGACACCGACCTCCGGGGCGTGTTCGTGCTTCCACAGGATGACCTTTACGGGTTGGGGCATACAGAGCAGTTAAGCAATACCAGCAATGACATTGTGTATTATGAGCTGAAACGCTTTGTGGAGTTGTTGGCCAAGAACAACCCCAACATGCTGGAACTGCTGGCCGTGCCTGAAGATTGTCTTCTGCATCTTCACCCCATGTTTAAACGGCTCACCCCAGAGCTTTTCCTTTCCAAACTTTGCCAAAGCACGTTTGCGGGGTACGCACTCACGCAGGTGAAAAAAGCAAAGGGTCTAAATAAGAAGATCGTGAATCCGGTAGAACCGCAGCACAAATCTGTGCTGGACTTCTGCTATGTAACGCAGGGACAGGGAGCCGTGCCGTTGCAGGAGTTCCTGGCGCAACAGGGCATAGAGCTAGAAGCGTGCGGCCTTGCCAAAATCCCCCACATGCCGGAGCTGTACGGCCTCTACTTTCAAGAGGGTACCAGGTTCAAAGGAGTTGTGCAGAGTGACGTGGCCAATGATGTCTCCCTCAGCTCTATTCCTAAAGGTCTGGCCCCAATTGCCACCATGTCTTTCAACAAAAACGGCTACTCAACCTATTGCAGGGAATACAAAGAATACTGGGAATGGGTGGAGAAACGAAACGATGCCCGTTACCAAAATACCCTGAGTCAAGGCAAGAACTACGATGCCAAGAACCTCATGCACACGTTCCGGCTCCTGGACATGGCCGAGGAGATAGCCCGCACGGACCAGATAGTGGTGCGGCGTCCTAACCGTGATTTCTTATTGAAGATCAGGGACGGTGAATTTGAGTATGCCCAGCTAGTTGACATGGCCGAGGAGCGGATTTCCAAAATGGATGATTTATATGCCGCCTCAGACCTACCTGAGGAGCCCGATGTGGAAAGGATCAACCAGACACTGGTTGAGATGCGGAGGGACTTTTATAATGCATACCGTTATTAGAGGGAGTGTAGCTTAGTCCTCGTTTCGACTTCTTTTTTAGAAAAGAGGCCGAAAACGAGGACTTTTATTTTACTTTTCTTTTGCTGCGCAAAAACACTGCGTACTAGCCCATTTGCTTTGTCCTAGTTCATCACCTAACCACCTATAACTATGGAAAACGCAACCACCTCTCTCACTGGCAAAGACCTTCTGGACCTGGGCTACCCGAAGGACAAAACCATGGGCCTGGCCCTGAAACTCTTGTCTGAGCACTTTGCTGCCACACCGCCGGTAACGCAGCGCCAATTGTTGGCACAAGTCCTGGCTCAGCCTACAGAGTTTCTGAACCATGACACACTGGCCCCGCTGGCAGAAGCCTTAACAGCGCCCAAGGCACTCACGGTTACTCCCTTGCACGAGGCGCCGCTACCCTATGCGGTGTATGACAGGGCGGGTATTCAGGAGGGAGCCAGACGCCAGATGGAAACAGCCATGCGGCTGCCGGTAGCAGTGGCGGGAGCACTCATGCCCGATGCCCACCAGGGCTACGGCCTGCCTATTGGCGGGGTACTGGCCACGCGCAACGCAGTGATTCCTTATGGTGTGGGTGTGGACATCGGGTGCCGCATGTGCCTCACCCTCTACCCTGCTCCCGCTGATTTCATCACCCAAGAGCGTGACAGCCTGAAGAAGATATTGGTAGACAATACTCGCTTCGGGAGGGCAACCTTCCAGAAACCTAAGGATCACGCGATCATAGACAGGGCAGAGTTTTCTGAGATTGCCATGCTGCGTGGGCTGAAAGACCGGGCGTTTGCGCAGTTGGGTTCTTCGGGCGGCGGAAACCATTTTGTGGAGTTTGGGACGGTGACGCTGACTGATCCGCAGAATGAGTTCGGGTTGCCTGTGGGCGAGTACCTGGCAGTTCTGTCGCACTCGGGTTCCCGTGGCATGGGCGCGGCCATTGCGGGGCATTACACCAAGCTGGCCATGCAGGCCTGTCCGCTCCCGCAGGAGGCGCGCCATCTGGCATGGCTGGACTTGAGCACCGAGGCGGGGCAGGAATACTGGCTGGCCATGAACCTGGCCGGCGACTACGCCTCTGCCTGTCACCACCAGATTCACGCGCGGCTGGCGCAGGCCCTGGCCCTGGAACCACTGGCCATGGTAGAAAACCACCACAACTTCGCCTGGAAAGAACTGGACGCCCAGGGGCAGGAACTGATTGTTCACCGCAAAGGCGCCACCCCCGCAGGTCTGGGTGTGCTGGGGATTATTCCTGGCTCCATGACGGCTCCTGGCTTTATTGTGCGCGGACGCGGAACGGTGGCCTCGGTGAACTCCGCTTCCCACGGGGCCGGACGCCAGATGTCCCGCACCCAAGCCAAGAACAGCCTCTCCCCCGCCTTGGTGAAACAGCATTTAGAGGAAGCTGGAGTAGAGCTTATCGGTTCTGGGCTGGATGAAGCGCCCATGGCCTACAAAGACATCCACCAAGTCATGGCTGCCCAACAGGAACTAGTAGACGTTGTGGGAACCTTCACGCCGAAGATCGTGCGCATGTGCGGGGATGAGCAGTATCTAGAAGTGGATTAATAAAAATTCCTTCAATTCAAGTTCGTGAAGTGCAGGTGCGAACCCTGCAAGCCTTTCTATACAGAAAGGGGATGGTGTAAAAAAGTAGCACGCCCAAAAGCCTCTTGCCGCCTGTTGCCCGTTTTCCGGCCATTTCTTCAAAAACGCATCAAAACCAAAAGAAACCGATGGATTCAAAATCTTTGCCTAGCTTAGGCAGGAGCAATCCATCCCTTTACAGTAATTCAATGGCCTCCGGCGATTATTCCAGATTTAATTCAACATGCTTTTAGAAATCACCACTACCCACCACCCTGCCACAGACTTGGGGTATTTGTTACATAAACACCCAGACAAGCTGCAGAGCGTGGAACTTGCCGCCGGCGCTGCCCACGTGTTCTACCCAGAAGCTAATCCTGAACGTTGTACCGCGTGCCTGATGCTGGACATCAACCCCGTTGATTTGGTGCGGGTGAAAAAAGGGAACATGGCCTACCAGGACCAATACGTGAATGACCGCCCCTATACCACCAACTCCTTTCTGGGGAGCGCCATTTCCAAAGCCTTCGGTTCAGCGCTTAACGGGAAATGCAACAGCCGTCCAGACCTGGTAGAAACGCCCATGCCTTTTATGCTTCGGTTGAACTCCCTAAGGGTAGACGCCCCGCTGGAGATGTTGGAACGTCTGTTTTTGCCGCTGGGCTATGAACTGAAGACGGAGACTATTCCGTTGGATGAGGCTTTCCCCGGATGGGGATTGAGCAAATACGTGAACCTCACTTTGCACAAGACCTGCCTCCTGCAGGAAGTACTCACGCAGGTGTATGTGCTCATTCCGGTGCTGGACAACAGCCGCCACAGCTACGTCTCCCAGCAGGACATTGACCAGTTGCTCCAGAAAGGGAAAGGCTGGCTGGAAAACCACCCAGAGCGCGACTGGATCTCCCGGCGATTCCTGCGCAACATCCGCACCCTCACCTCGGAGGCCATCCTGCGCCTGGCCGGTGAAGAAGCATTATCTACGGAAACGGAGGCCTCCCCTGTACAGGAGAACCTGCACCAGCAACGCCTGAACCGAGCTTTTGACCGCTTGAAAGAAAGCGGTGCCCAGCGCGTCCTAGACGTGGGTTGCGGCGAAGGCAAACTACTGCGCCTGCTCCTCAAAGACGGTCAGTTCACCAAAATAACCGGGATGGATGTGTCTTTCGGGGAGCTGCAGAAAGCCAAGGAGAACTTCCATTTAGACGAGGCCTCCCCTGCCTTCAAAGAGCGGCTTTCCCTCTTTCAGAGCTCCGTCACCTATTTAGACGAGCGTTTGCTGGGGTATGATGCCCTGGTTATGGTAGAGGTGATCGAGCACTTAGACGAGGAACGCCTACCCACCATGGAGCAGGTCATCTTCGGCTACGCCTCGCCTTCTACGGTGGTACTCTCCACGCCTAACGCCGAGTACAACGTGGTGTTTGAGCGCATGGACCCGGAGGCGTTCCGCCACCAGGACCACCGCTTTGAGTGGACCCGGGCCCAATTTAGCCAATGGTGCGCCCAGGTTGGGGGAAAGTATGGCTATGAAGTACAAATTGAGTCAGTCGGACCGGAGGAACCTGCCATTGGCGCCCCCTCCCAACTGGCTACTTTCAAAAAGAAGAACACATGAGCAAAGAGATAAAACTACCGGAGCTGGCCCTGGTGCTGTTAGTAGGCCCCAGCAGTTCTGGCAAGAGCACCTTCGCCCGCACCCACTTTCTGGGCACCGAGGTGATTTCCTCAGACTATTGCCGCGCCCTGGTCTCTGACGATGAGAATAACCTGGATGCCACCAAAGACGCTTTTGACCTGCTGCATTACCTGGCCGCCAAACGCCTGAAACGCGGGAAACTCACCGTCATAGATGCCCTGAACATCCGGAAGGAAGATAGGGCCAAGCTGGTGCAATTAGCCAAAGACAACTATGCCCTGGCGGCGGCAATCGTGCTAGAAGCCCCCATGAAAACCTTGTTTGAGCGCCATGACCTCCGCACCGACCGTACGTTTGGCCGGCACGCCCTGGAGAAAATGGTGGACAACTTCAGGCGATCGCTCAGGACCATCAAGCGCGAGGGCTTCGGCTATGTGTACACCGTGGAGGACGGCGAAGAGGTGCAAATAGTCCGTCAGCCGCTCTGGAACAACCGCAAGGAGGAAACCGGTCCGTTTGACATCATAGGTGACGTACACGGCTGCTTTGATGAGTTGGTGGAGTTGCTGACCCAATTAGGCTATTCCTTGGAATTAACCGACAGTGGCGGTTTCCGGGTGCAAGCCCCCGCTAACCGTAAGGCTATTTTCTTAGGCGACCTCACTGACCGTGGACCGAAGTCTCCGGACGTACTGCGCCTGGTGATGGACATGGTGGCTAATGGCACAGCATTTTGCATCAGAGGAAACCATGATGATAAACTCCTGAAATACCTGCAAGGCCGGGATGTGGTCATCGCCCACGGACTGGAGAAAACGGTAGCCCAACTGGCTTCTACGTCAGCGGAATTCAAGGCAGAAGTCCGGGCTTTCCTGGATAGCCTGATCGCGCATTATGTTTTAGATGGAGGAAAGTTGGTGGTGGCCCACGGAGGCTTGCCCGAGGAGATGCACGGACGCGCTTCTTCTGCCGTTCGCGCTTTTTGTCTCTACGGAGAGACCACCGGAGAGATTGACAAGTTTGGGTTGCCTGTGCGCTACAACTGGGCTAAGAACTACAAGGGTAAAGCCATTGTGGTGTACGGCCACACGCCAGTACCAGGCATTGACTGGTTGAACAACACACTCAACGTGGACACCGGGTGTGTGTTCGGGGGCAAACTCACGGCACTGCGCTACCCTGAAAAAGAAACTGTGCAGGTACAAAGCCGTGAGGTATACAGTGACCCCGTGCGTCCGCTTCTACCGGAGACGCCTGCCCTACAGGCAGCCCAGCAGGAATATGACAATCTTCTGGACATCGGATTGCTGAAGGACAAGTACATTGTGGAGACTAGCCTGGGTAACCGGGTGGTGGTGCGGGAGGAGAATGCCGTGGCGGCCTTGGAGGTGATGAGCCGATTTGCCCTGGATCCAAAGTGGCTGGTGTACCTACCTCCCACCATGTCACCGCCTGAAACCAGCGCACTGACTAATTACCTGGAGCACCCAAAGGAAGTGTTCAACTATTTCCAAAAGAACGGAGTGCGGCACTTGATCTGCGAGGAGAAGCACATGGGCTCCCGGGCCATCGCAGTGGTTTGCAAAAACCCGGAAGTAGCGGTTACCCGCTTTGGAATGCACACGCCAGCTTTGGGCACCATCTACACCCGCACCGGCCGCCGCTTCTTCACGGAAGCAACTTCTGAGGAAGCCTTTCTGGAGGTGTTGAACAGAGCTCTCACCGCCTCAGGATTCTGGGACAAGTTCAACACCGACTGGGTCTGCTTGGACGGTGAACTGTTGCCTTGGTCCTCCAAAGCACGTGACTTGATCGTGAACCAATATGCTGCCGTCGGTTCCTCCGCGGCAAATGGATTGTCTAGAGCATCCACCGTCTTACAACAGGCCCTAGAAAGAGGATTACCGGTAGAAAGCCTTTTGCAAACAGTAGAAGCCCGTGCTGATAGGATTGGCAAGTACATTACCTCTTACCACAATTACAGCCGAGACACGGAAGGGATAGAGGGAATGCAGTTTGCGCCGTTCCATTTACTGGCCACAGAGGGGAAAGTGCATGTTGATCAGCAGCACCCCTGGCACATGGAACAGTTGGGTGAAATCTGCAGGCAAGACGAGCGCTACCTGCTGTTAACAGCCCACCGGTTTGTGGACCTGGAAAATGAGCAAAGCGTTGATGCCGCCAATACCTGGTGGACGGAATTGACCAATGCTGGTGGGGAAGGAATGGTAGTGAAGCCCCTTGATTTCATTTCCACCCACAAAGGCCGATTGATTCAACCCGCCATGAAATGCCGGGGCAGTGAATACCTGCGCATTATCTATGGGCCTGAATATGACTTGGACGGGAACTTGGAGCGCCTGAAGCAACGGAGCGTGAAAGCCAAGCGGGAACTGGCCATTCAAGAGTTCTCCCTGAGTGTGGAAGCCTTGCAACGCTTTGTAAACCGAGAACCATTACGCAGGATACATGAATGCGTATTTGGTGTGTTGGCTATGGAGAGCGAAGCGGTAGACCCTAGGTTATAAATCTTCCTTGTACCTGGTTTAGAACCTTGTTTTATTCATTAGACAATTCAAAATTTTCATGGTTCCATATTCCCAATGCAGCCTTAGTAATGATATAATTTAAAAAGTATACAGCTTAGGGTACATTTAGCTCATGGAAAAGAAGGCCTTGCAGATTTACGATTTACAAGGCCTTCTTTTTCATGAGAGGTGATTCATTTGTAGCGTCGTTACATTGTAACGACGTGGTCCTTCGCAGCTATACCTTTTCACCCTTCTTGAACCGTACCTAACAAAGGTCACTGCTTTTCATGCTCAGAAGAATGGTATGTACAAGAGGAGCCATTCTTGTTGCATGGAGACACGTCGTTACAGTGTAACGACGCTACATTTTCACCTCTGCTACATTATCCTTCGGGTTCCAATCAATCAGCAGATGATTAGGGTCTATACCCATTAACGAGGGCTTGCCTGGTACTGCCACCGTAATGGTTTGCTGTTTAGAATGAATCAAGTGCTTCTGTAGGTAAAGCGGTTTGCCTAACTCCACTCCCGTTTTGGCAGGAGCATAAACTCCTACTTCCATCCAATCCCTTAGCGGAACTTCCTTCTCCAACCCGGCTTCACTTACCACCGTTTTGCGGACCTGCACGTTGAAGGTCACCTGCCAGGTACCTGCATTGGATTGCTTCACGATGGCTTGTTTCGCCTTAAGGTCCCAGAACGTGTTGGCCTTGAAAAGGTCGTGGAGCAGGTACTGGAGCGAGTCTGGGGTGGCTGCTTTCAGTCCCTGATAGAGGTCTAGGGAAGTGGCGAACGGGACTTTGCCTGGAGGATGCTTTTGGAGCAAGCTTCGGAGGGCACCATCCACCTTGTCTTTGCCGATGTATTGGCTCAGCGCATACAGCGCCATGGGGCCTTTGCGGTAACTCTGGTACCAGTCGTCGGCGTGCAGCAGCGGCAGGGCAGCTTTGGTCTGCGGGTTCTCGTACTCCTCCATCAGAAAACTTAATAGCTTTTTCCTGTGCGCTGGCCCATAGGCTGATTCCAGCACGCCCATGGCAGAGTACCAGGCAAGGCTTTCGGAGATAAGGCCTGCTCCCTCTACATAGGCTTGTTTGAGCTGGTTTCCCCACCACTGGTGCGCTACCTCATGCCCCACCACCGCCGTCACCAGGTCAAAGCCCCGCTCATCCGCCTCCGGGTTCAGGAGGAAAAAGCCTTCCTCGGCCGTAATGTTGATGGGCGCGGCGTGGTTCCCGAAGCTGTATCCAGGGTGCGCCACAAAGCGTAATTGGCTGTGCGGGTAGGGCCCAAACTGCTTCGTATAATAATCCAGTGAAGCGATTGCGCTCTTGACCATCCGCTCCGGGTTCTTCGTAAGCCCCGGCGGATAGAAAATCTGGATGGCAACCTCCTTCCCCGGCCCTCCTGATGGGTTTCGCCATTTCTCCTCCTGCACTGCGTAGTTTGCTGAGTAAAAAGCATATTCATTCCGGATGGGGGCGTCCGTGGCATAATGGAAGTAGCGGCGGCCGTCTTTGTTCCAGGTCCGGCGCAAGGTGCCCGGTGCCACCACCTGTTGGTTGGCCTTGGTGCCCACAACGGCTTCAAAACTGATGCGCTCAGGAAATGTGGCATACCGACGGGCGGCCACATTGTAGAGCGAGGCGGTGGCGGGCCGGGGTGCCAGGCCATAGTTCTTTCGCGCCGCGGCCTCATCCAGTTCCCGGTACGGCTGGTACCCGATGACCGGAAGCCACTCCATATTCCGGAAGTGGGTGCCATTTTCCCGCACCTGCGCATCGGCCCCGTTGTTGGTAAATCCCTGGGGGTTATAGATTACCTGAAAGCGGAGGCGTAGCGAATCGCCGGGAGGAAGGAGCTTAGCTAGGGCGTATATGCGGAAGCCAAGCTCCTCATCCAAAAGCACTTCCTTGGCTGGCCGGTCAAAATGAACCGAAGTTGTTTTAACGCCTGCCCCAGGTGCTAGATGAATAGTATCAATAGGAACCTGGCTCTTATTCACCAGCAGGTAAGTGCCCGCAATCTCCACCTTCCGCTGGGAAGGATACATTTCTACCTGCAGGTTTACGCCGGTGAGCAAAGGTTGCGGCACGTTCTGGTATTGTTTATAGCGATGTTCGTAGGCTGCCCGCTGCGCCGCTAAAGCGGAGGAATTGAGGTAGTCATGCAGTACATTGGTGTTATAGAAGACAAAGCTGCCCAACAAGAGAATCCCTCCTACCGCCACGGCCGTGGTCAACGCCGTAGTGCGGGTAAAGCGACGACGGGCTAACTGCAGCCGCGCCTTCACACTTTGTTCCTGTCCGCGCACCCAGAGTAGCCTTGCCCCCACCGCAAGAAGAAACGCCCACGCTACCCAATATGCTTTAAACCACAGCCACGGCGCCACCGATGGGCCAAAACCGCCCATGTTGGTATATGACCATTTGGGGCTGGACCCGAACACCAGTAGCTTGTGCTCCAGCCCCAGGTTAGAGGCATACATCAAGAGACCAAAAACAAGAAGCATCATTAAATGCCCTAGGTACTTCTGGTTGACCACCACCTGCACCACCAGCGCCAGCAGGGCAAACAGCAGACATTCTGTTAACTGAAACCCGAAGAGCACTTTCAGGTAAAGCCCTACCTCCACCTCGGCTCCTCCGATGCCGATTTGGGCCAGAATTCCGGAAAACAGCAAAAAAACGAGGCAAACCACCAGCATGAGACCCAGTGATAAAAACTTGCTCAGGAACAGCAACCATTCAGGCACCGGTGCCGCGTTAGAAAGCTGGTGGAGGCCGCTTTCCCGTTCGCGCCAGACCAGTTCGCCGGCGTAGAAAATAACGAGCAGGAAAATGACTATCCAGAATTTTCCGGGCTCGGTGAAGGGGGCTGCCAGAATCGTTAAAACCTGATCGGTTCTGGGCAGCATTGGAACGCCCTTGTTCTTTAGATTTCCGGGCATTGCCAGACCCACCACCCCCGCAATGAGCCCCAAGAGCAGCAGCCCGGATTTGCTTTTAGCCAGTGCCCAGAAGGAGTTGAGCGTGATAAGCTTTAACTGGTGCAGGTGGGTTTTGAAACCGAAGCTTCCCCGCCCCTGCGGTAATGATTCGGTTCTTTCCCAGGTCAGCCACGACAGTGCAGCTTTTGTAGTAGTGGGCTTAAGGGTCTGTTTCTGTTTTTGGCCTGTTTCCGGTAAAATGAACTGAAAACGGCAATAGGTGAGCGCCAGCATGCCCATCGCCAGGCACAGCCAAAGGACACGGTTTGCCAGAAATGCTCCCTCCAGGGTAAGAAGGCGCGTATTGGTCTCCAAAGGACTCCATTCAAGGCTTAAATGGCTAAGCACCGGCGTAAAACCCATGGGGTCAATAAGTGTCCCCCAATCTATGGGGCCCTTCATCACGCCCAAACCCTGCCCCACCCCGTAGGCCGCCACAAAAAGGAGAACACCACCCAGGTAGCTGGCCTTGGCTTTGCGGGTAAGGGCCGCCATAGAGAACTGGATAGCCGTGGCGATAAAAGCGTTGGGCAACACCAGATAGAAATAGGAACTGAGGTAAGCCGATAACCGGAACGGGCCTAGTATCTCCGACTCTATCCCCGTACAATACAGGGTCAGGAAGATACCCGCCGGAATGCCCAGCAGAACTAGCACGTTGAGCAGAAAGGCTGCCAGAAACCGCCCGCCCAGGTAATCCCTTTTGCTGGCGGGCGATGTGTACGTGAGGGAGAACATGCGCGACTGCACATCCCTGGCCGCTGCGTCGCCTGCTACCGCCCCGCTCATCAAGAGCCAGAAAACGCAGCATAAAACAGTGACTGCCGCAATCACAATGGGCGCATTCAGCAACACATACCCTTCCCGCGCATCAGAAGCGTAGTTGGCCGTAAGGAAGAGGTACGCCAGCACGAAGACAACCGCAAAGTACCCCCACGTAGACACCTGCTTGAGTTGGTAGGTAAACTCCAGGTGAAAAATCTTCTGGAACTTCATGGCTGTACCTCCTCCACTTCTTTCAGCGTTGCGTGTTGCCCCTGCACCCCGGTCATGGCACTGAAGTACACATCTTCCAGGTCTGGGGATACGGGCTCAAAATCGGTGCCAGGGTCTACCGGGCTATACACGTGCACTTGGGTGCGCCCACCCAGGGACTTGGCAGAAATGACCTGGTGCTCCTGCGTTACAGCCGACAGCTTGTTTTTCTCAATGAGCGTGCGCCATACCTTTCCTTTCAGGGATGCCACCGCCTCCTGCGTTTGCCCCTCCAGCAGAATTCTTCCTTTGTCTATGATGGCCAGGTTGGTACACAGTTCAGACACATCTTCCACGATGTGCGTGGAGAGAATTACCACACTGTTCTCGCCCAACTCACTCAGTAGGTTCAAAAACCGGATGCGCTCGGCAGGGTCCAGTCCGGCTGTGGGTTCGTCCACAATCAAGAGCCTGGGGTTGCCCAGCAACGCCACCGCCACCCCGAAACGCTGCCGCATGCCGCCTGAGTAACCGCCTAGTTTCTGTTTGCGCTTGTCCCAGAGGTTGGTTTGTTTCAGCAGACCTTCGGTCACCTCTTTGCGCGATGCCCGGTTGGTGAAGCCTTTGAGCACGGCAAAGTAATCCAGAAGTTCCTCGGCGGTGGCTTTGGGATATACCCCAAAATCCTGTGGCAAATAGCCAAGGCTCTGGCGCACCTCCTCCTTCTGGTTTACCACATCCAGTTCTCCTAAGAATATCTGCCCTTGGTCAGGCTCCTGCAGTGTAGCCAACGTGCGCATGAGCGTAGATTTTCCCGCCCCGTTAGGTCCTAGCAAGCCGTACATGCCGGGCGGAATGGTCAGCGAAATGTTACTCAATGCCTGAACGCCGTTGACATAGGTTTTAGAGACGTTCCTAATCAGCAGGCTCTCAGTGTGGTTCTCCATATTTTTCATGCTTGTGCAGTTGAATATTGCTCTTTCTGTCGTTGGCTTGTTTTTTTGAGAAAACAGACTTAAAATCAGACTTTTAAGTCATTAAAGATGGCTTTTTTTCTCTCAGTGTATAGGCAGCAAATATTGCTTGTACTTCTTTTTGTCATCCTGAAAGGACCTTGTGGGCAAGCTGTAATAGCGTCTACTCAAGCGCTTATTAAGTTCGCCCACAAGGTCCTTTCAGGATGATAAAAGGTGATGTGTACTTTGTATTACCTTCCATTTTATTGGGGAAAGAGATGGAATGAAAATCCTTTTCTGCTCCTTTCTTGGGTAAAAGAACCACCTTCCTAAAAGACCGCAAAAACCGATATGCAACCGCTGGGAAGCGATCGACGAAGGGCGGCTTTTCATCCGTGAGAGTACTGGCAGGTCGGGGTTTGCCTTTCGTAGATAAAGAAAAGGAACTGGTCGAGTAGAAGTGCAGGGGCGGCGGGGAAAAGGTATCTTTGTTTTATGCAGAGAGTCAAAAAAATCTTCCGGCTGATTCACCTTTTCGTCTGGACGCTGTTCACCTTTTTGGTGGGCCTGCAATTGCGGACGGATGACCAATCTTACTGGCTACCCCTAACAACAGGATTTATGTTGACGGCTTTGTATGTTTTTTACAGCCACTTTTATCTCCTGACCAAGTACTCAGGCCAGAAAAAGAGGAGGGAATACTTTCTAAAGCTGGCAGCAATTTTCTTTACCGGGCCTTTCCCATTCGTGATTTTACATCCTAAAACTTCTGGTACATGGGACCTTTTCCTGGGATATTATCCCGTAACGCTGTTGACCATGGTTCCCATTTTCCTCTTTCTCGGTTGGCTGGCCCGGGTCACCGAGACGCTGGTACTGAATACCATCAGAAAAGAGCAACTGGAGAAACAGGCGGCAGAGACAGAACTACACTATCTGAAATCGCAGATAAACCCTCATTTTCTGTTTAATACCCTCAACAACATCCACACGCTGGTCTACAAACAAGCCCCCACTGCTCCCGAGGCCGTTTTGCGTCTGGCCTCCCTCATGCGCTACATGATCTATGAATCCAACGCACCCACGGTGCCGCTTACCCGGGAGATAAACTACCTGCAGGATTATATTGGCTTGCAGCAACTCCGGTACAAAAATTCCCCGGTAGTAGACCTGACTATACACGGTGCCCCGGAAACCTGTGAGATTGCCCCCCTGCTATTCATTCACCTCTTGGAAAACGCGTACAAACATAGCCCCGCCCGGCTGGAGCCCGACGCTATAAAGGTGAGGGTGGAGATAAAAGCCGATTCGCTTACCTTTCAGATTCAGAACCCAATAGGTACTAACCAGAAGAAGATGGAGGTGGAGGAACCCGGGGGCATAGGATTGGCCAATGTCCAAAAGAGACTGCAATTACAATACCCGGATCAGCACCTCCTGGAGATTCAAAACACCGGAGAAACGTTTGGGGTAAACCTGGAAATTAACGGTACGCACGCGCACGTCCATGAAAGAGAAACTCAGCTGCTACATCATTGATGACGAGCCTTTGGCTCAGGAGATTCTTGAGGAATACGTAGCCAAAGTCCCTTTCTTGGAGTTAAAAGGAACGTTCATGAGTCCTCTGGAAGCGGCGGAAAACCTGAAAAAAGACAAACCCGATCTGCTCTTCCTGGACATCAACATGCCGGACCTGGACGGGCTCAGTTTCATTCCCCTGCTGAACCCCAAACCTATGATCATCCTGACCACCGCTTACGACCAGTATGCGCTCAAAGCTTTTGAGTTGGAGGTGAAGGACTATCTGGTGAAGCCTTTCTCTTTTGAGCGCTTCTACAAAGGGGTACTACGGCTGTACCAGGAACACAGTGCCAGTCAGGTACCTGCGAAGAAAGAAGTAACTTCCGAGCCTAAAAGCGAGCAGGAGTACCTATTCCTGAAGGTAGGCCACCGAATCCAGAAAGTTGCCACGAAGGATATTCTCTTCATTGAAGGCATGAAGGATTACCTTCGGGTGCATACCGCTCAGGAAAAGATCATGACCCTCACCAGCTTCGCCAGACTGGAAGAACTGCTACCTCCTCAGAACTTCGCCCGCGTACACCGGTCCTTTATGGTGGCGATTGACAAGATTAACCACATCGAGAAAAACAGGATCAGCATTTCAGACCAGATGATTCCTATCAGTGATACCTATGCCGAGGCTTTTTATAAAATGCTGAAGGGGATTTAAGAGGAGTTTTGTAAAGCACTTCCCTCCTTCTCTTCTATCCTAATTTGAGATTTGTTTAATCTTCAATTAGGATAGACCTTCCATTGTCCTAGGGTATCCTCAGGAAGTAAAATCCTAGTCAATACCTTACAGAGATTAACCTGGGCCTGAGGTGGCGCGGGTGTTTGTGGATATCAGCGATGAAATCAAAGGAGTTGAAGTTGTAGCTGATTAACAGTTCCCCGGGTTTGGAAAGGTGCGGATGGGCATTGGCGTTGTAGGTGTAGAAATCCAGGTCTTCGTAGATCTCGGGGATTTCGTGATCTTTTTGGCGGGCTGGAAAGGTCCGACGGGGGTTTGGCCCGTCTGGATGGCTACCGTGAGCGAGTTGGTGTCTAAGTGGTACCAAGCCAATACCCGGCCGTCTTCCATAAAGTTCACGTCCATCTCATTGGACACCCGGTTGGTCAGCGTGGCGGCTTTATACACGTCGGGGCCTCAGGTGCTGCCGTCCAAGTAGCGCCATTGGCTGAAATCCTCAAATGCTCTGTCTTGAACCCGAGCCACCAGTAGCTCTTTCTTGTCGCCCCTTACACCATAGACATAGATGTAGCCACCGGGTTTGCGGGCTTTGGCGCCCACGGTATTGGCCAGCACGGTTACCCCTAATACCAATTTCTCTTTGCCGTTGCTGTCTTTAAGAAACAAAGGCGTGTCCATCTGCCCGTGGTTAGCGAACGGCATCCAACTTCCTTTGGGCAGCGCAACAGGGGAAACGCCTAAATCTTCAAACGGGTACACGCCTCCGGGCAAACTCTTGATCCGGTAGGCAAAAATGTAGATGGTGCTGGCTCTTTGATGGTTGAAAAACCCGGCTCCCAGCCAATAATAATCACCGGGCTGGGCCTTGGGTGTATGTGGTTCAAACATAGAGGCGGCTTTGCCTTTCTCGTCTTTCCGCCAGTGGATTAACTATTTCGAAAATACTCTACAAAACAGCCCACACTCTACCAAATCCATAAACTATTATTCTTAACGTGAAGATTTGGATAATTTACAGCAAACCAGGAGTAAGGGGTACTTATATTATTTTACCAGCTACAAAGCGCTGTGAATAAGAAAGCCATGCAGGCCCATAATTCTGCATGGCTTTCTTATTTATCTCAAAATTCCGTGAATGAATGTTCCTTAAAGATGATTATGCTGATGGACTATGATGTAGTCGAGTTAGGTAGATTAGATTTACGAATTCATCATTTCTCCCTATCCTGAAAGACCTTTTTATATAAAAAACATATTAAAGACCATCAACAATTAATAAATCCCACATTTTCTACTAATAACGCGGTTTTACCACGCTTGTAGTAGTACTGATGTACCCGAAAACCACCAGTTGATGAATTATTGATGTAGTTGATTATTAGGAGGCACCCACCTCTGCCCCTACATTTAAGTAACATTTCCTCAAATACCTATATCTCAATTAATTAATTCAATCAAAAGGGTTTTCTGCCCAACATATTATAAAGACAAGGCAGACCTGGAGCACCTGCACCATCATTGGGTGAAATCCTGATAAACCTAAATCGGCTGCCTTAAGGCAAGCTTTATAGTTCTATTTTTTTAAACATTTAATCCATAAACACTTATGAAGATTCTATACTATGCAAGGACTACCCTGTTTAAGCAAGGTAAGTCAATCCTCCTGTTAGGACTACTTCTGTGCACTACTTCCTTTTTAAGGGCCCAAAACCTGGTTTGGGAAGAGAACTTTGATGGCACCAACATCAACCCGGATAATTGGACCTTTGATTTTGGCGACGGCTGTGAACGTGGGATTTGTGGTTGGGGAAACCAGGAGCTGGAATATTATACCAGTCGTCCGGAAAACGCCAGGTTGGAGAACGGAAATCTTTTGATTGAGGCCCGTCGGGAGAATTTCCAGGGCAAACCTTTTACCTCGGCCCGTTTAAAAACCTATGGGCGGGTACATTTCAAATACGGGACCCTGGAAGCCAGAATCAAAGTGCCTGATCTTAAGAATGGGTTATGGCCGGCGTTTTGGATGTTGGGTACCGCGGGGGTATGGCCTGCCAGCGGCGAGATAGACATCATGGAAATGGGCTCGGCTGGTGCTATCCGGGATGGGGTCGTCAACAAACGCGCTGGAGCCGCCGTGCACTGGGAAAGCGGCAATAACCAAGCTGATTACAACCAGGACTATAATAGCCCCACAGATTTAACAGATGATTACCACGTCTATAAAATGACCTGGGATGCGGAGGCCATCAAGGTGTTTATAGATGGGGTACAGTTCTTCAACATCAACATAGCCGGAGCAGCCGGGTCAGATTTGGAAGAATTCCATCAGTCACAGTACATCATTTTAAACCTGGCAGTTGGCGGCTTGTACACCGGCATTCCTACCCCTGAAGGGGTTACCGCCCCGCTGCCGGGTAAAATGTACGTAGACTATGTAAAGCTGTACCAGAATGCAGGTGATGAGCTGTACCTGGGCAAGGACAATGCTTTTGCCGGTAATTTCGGAATCTATACAGAAAACTCCCAAGTCAACAATAAACTTACCTACGGCCAGGATGCCAACCTGTATATCTGGAACAACCTGGCCAACATTACGGGGGCCGCTGCCTATGAAGGCAACGAGGTATTGGCTTTGCGGGCCGCCGCGGGTAACTGGTTCGGATTTGGGGTAGAGAATAAACCCATCAACCTTCTCAATTTCGCCGACGGTTTCCTGAAGTTCAACATGAAAACCTCTTACAATGGCCAATTCAAAGTAGGCGTCAAAAGCGGCCATGGGGAGAGTTGGATAAATTTTGCCCCCGGAGCTTCCCCCTATGGTTTGGTACGAGACGGACAGTGGCATGAAGTAAGCATCCCATTAAGCGCATTCAACAACCCTAACATGGGCATGCATATTGATTTAGGGTCCATTACCCAATCTTTTATGTTTGCCGGCGATGCTCCTGGCGCCACTGCAGACTTTTACATTGATAACATCCATTATAGTGGCGGGGTTGCCGCCAATCCAGCCCCGGAGGTATCCCTCACCTCCCCGGCAAGCGAGGCCGTATTTTTCACCTCTTCACCCATTACGATAAGTGCCAACGCCAGCGATGCCAATGGGACCGTCACCAAAGTAGATTTCTTCAGTAACAATGCCTTGTTGGGCTCAGATGACACAAGTCCGTATAGCTTCACCTGGAATAATGCTCCGGCAGGGGTGCACACCATTACGGCCAAGGCCAGTGATAACGAAGGCACCGTGACTACGTCTAAACCCATCACCCTGTATGTAACCGCCCCCAACCATGCGCCGCCGGCCGTTTCTATAACCAGCCCAACAGCCGCCTCCAGTTTCACCACCCCAGCCACGGTAACCATCAATGCCAACGCCACTGATGATGGTTCTGTCTATAAAGTGGAATTCTATAATGGCACTACCCTGCTGGGCACAGATTTCACCAGTCCTTTTAGCTATACCTGGTCAGGTGTGGCTGCCGGAACCTACAGCATCACCGCCAAAGCAACAGACAACGGCAAGTTAACCACCACGTCAGAAGCCGTATCTGTGCTGGTGAAAGACAATACCGTTGTGGCCAATGAGTTTGGCATTTACTCTGAGAAAGCTTCTATTACCCAGAAATTGGTATTTGGCCAGGACGCCAACTTGTATATCTGGAATGGCCTCACCCCTATCTCCGGCGCGGCTCCATTTGAAGGCAATGATGTACTGGCTTTGCGGGCCACCCCAGGTAACTGGTTCGGCTTTGGCATTGCCAATGATGTTAAAAACATCAACCACTTTAAGGCTGGTTCTCTGAGGTTCCATTTCAAAACTTCTTTTGCCGGTGCTTTCAAATTGGGCATCATCACCAGCGGTGGCGAAAGCTGGATTGAGTTCCCCGCCAATGTCCAGAAATTTGGGTTAGTACGCGATGGCGAATGGCATGAGGTGGTAATCCCGATGGTGAACTTCGCCAACGTAGATTTAACCAACCTAACCCAGGCCTTCGTGTTTGCGGGTGATGCCCCAGCCACCAATGGTGATTTTTACCTGGACAATATCTATTTCAGCACCCAGGCCCCGGCCAACACCGCTCCGGTGGTCACCATTACCTCCCCAACGGCCTCGGCGGTATTTACGGCACCAGCCACCATCTCCATCGCCACCGATGCCTCTGATCCTGATGGCAGCGTTTCCAAAGTGGAATACTTCAACGGGACCACTAAAATTGGGGAAGACCTTACCGCTCCTTTCTCCTTCACCTGGAACAATGTAGCTGCCGGTGCCTACACCCTTTCTGCCAAGGCTACCGACAATGGCGGCTTGGTTTCCACCTCTGCCGAGGTAAAGGTGACGGTGCAGGAGGCTGCCAGCCGTGGCCCTAACCTTGCCCTGAATAAGCCGGTCACGGTTTCTTCCCTTGAGAACCCTTCCACCCCGGGCACCAATGCCGTGGATGGAAGCCTCACTACCCGGTGGGCCAGTGCTTTCAGTGACCCTCAATGGCTATCTGTTGATTTAGGAGCTGCCTATAACATTAACGAAGTGAAAATCACCTGGGAGCCCGCCTATGCCAAAGCGTATGAAGTGCAGACCTCATTGGATGGTACCACCTGGACTAACGTTAAAACCGTTACGGGCAACTCCGAACTGGTAAACGATCACACTGGTTTAACCGCTAACGGAAGATACGTCCGGATCTATGGTACCCAACGAGCCACGCCTTACGGATATTCCATCTTCGAACTGGAAGTGTATGGCGCCGCTCCAGATGCTTACTGCGGCACGGCTGCCAACGGTGATTACAGCTACAAAGCCGTTACATCAGGTGAAAACGTGAACTTCACCTTCCATCCACTCGGAGCCACAGCCGGCGGGAACTTAGCCATCATTTATATTAAGGAAGGGGCAGCCAATGGCTACCCAGGATACACCATGGCCAAAAATTCTGCTGGTGATTTCACCTTCTCTAAACCCATTGCGGCAGGAACGCCCCTGAGCATTTATTTTACCTACCAGGTTGGCCCCAACGGTCCCGAAAGGAATTCCGCGGCTACTCCTCACAATTATACTGTTGGTGCTACCTGTGGCGGTGTTCCTGGCACAAGTGCCCCTACCGTTAGCATTACTTCTCCAACTTCCTCTGCTACCTACTCAGCCCCGGCTACCATTACCATCAACGCCGATGCGGCTGATACCGATGGCTCCGTAGCCCAGGTAGAATTCTACCAGGGAACTGATTTGCTTGGCTCAGATAACACAGCACCTTATTCTTTCACCTGGAATAACGTGGCAGCAGGCACGTATTCCATCTCGGTTAAAGCGATTGATAACACAGGTCTAAGCACAAGCTCTACTGCTGTCCAAGTGGTGGTAAATTCAGCCACTTCTTCCGGCACAAACCTGGCCCTGAATAAACCGGTTACCACTTCCAGCATTGAAGCCCCTGGAACTGCCGGTGGCAATGCCGTGGATGGGAACATGACCACCCGCTGGTCCAGTGCCTTCAGTGATCCGCAATGGCTTGCCGTAAACCTGGGTAAATCTTACAAAGTGAATCAGGTGAAAATTACCTGGGAACCTGCTTATGCTAAAAACTACCAGGTACAGGTTTCAGACGATGGCATCACCTGGAACACCATCAAAGATGTGGTAGGCAATTCAACCCTGGTAAACGATCATATTGGTTTAGAGGCAACCGGCCAATACATCCGGATCTATGGCACGGAACGTGCGTTACCTTACGGGTATTCCATCTATGAACTGGAGGTATACGGCGAGGAAAATTCAGTTCCAGAAAATACTCCGCCCACGGTAGCCATCACCTCTCCTTCTAATACCACCTTTACCGCTCCGGCCAGCATCAGTCTAACCGCTTCTGCTACGGATGTAAACGGCACGGTGGCATTAGTGGAATACTTTAGCGGTACCACCAAATTAGGCGAGGCGATCTCTGCTCCTTACACTGTCACCTGGACGAATGTAATGCCGGGCACGTACGTCTTGATTGCAAAAGCCACAGATAACGGAGGCCTCACTGCCACTTCCCAACCCATCACCATTCAGGTGAACTACCCTGATGCAGACGGAGATGGCGTTACTTCTGAAACAGACTGCAACGACGCCAATTCCGCGGTTTACCCGGGAGCCACTGAAGTGTGCGATGGTCTGGACAATGACTGTGACGGGCAAACGGACGAAGGCGTAAAAACTATTTTCTACGCTGATTCTGACAAAGATGGTTTTGGCGATGCAGCCGTTACCACCCTGGCATGCGAGGCTCCAGCCGGTTATGTGTCTAAAGCAGGAGATTGCAACGACCAGGATGCTTCCATAAACCCGGGTGCTACGGACCTTTGCGATGGCATTGACCGCAACTGTGATGGCAAGGTACGGGCTCCTATGCAAGCGCCAACCATCACGGTTACTCCTTCCTCTAACGTATACACCGGTGGCATTGCCAACACGCTTTACTTAGGGTATGGCGCCAAAAGTGTGACCTTGACGGCGCAAGCCGCTGGTGCCGTCAGCTTTGCCTGGAATGCCGCTCCGGGATTGACCAATACCACCTCGGCGAGTGCCACTTTCACCCCAACGGCTGCGGGCACCTACACCTTTACTGTACTATCATCCAATAGCGATGCGTGTACGTCTAATGCCTCTGTTACTATCAAAGTGATTGACGTCCGCGGTGGTAAAAAGCAGGACAAGGTGGTAGTATGCCACAAAGGCACAGCCACGGTAGTTGGCTTAGATGAAGTACAAACCCATTTAAGTCATGGAGATAAATTAGGAGCCTGTACTACTTCCAGTGTAGCCGCTACCCATACCTCCTCCTTACAACAAGAGGTACCAGTTGCCCTACGAGTTTATCCTAACCCTGTCAAAGGCAATGCCACTATTGAGTTTACCTCGGTAAAAGCAGGCCAGTTTGAGGTAGCGGTCTATGACTTGAAAGGTACTTTGGTAAAAGTTGTGGCCAGAGGAAAAGCCACCCAAAGCCAGTCCTTCACCTATGAGGTAGACGCAACTACGTTCGCCGAAGGCGTCTATATGATCCGGCTGGTTTCCGAAAACGAGATAGTAACCCAACGCTTGATGGTGACCCATTAGGCAAAGGACTTTGGCAAAACAAATGAAAAAAGCTCTGGCATCTGCCAGAGCTTTTTTCATTTTATGCGCTTGTAAAATATGCCTACCTGGGAAGGCATTTTTTACAAGTGTTTTTTAGAAAAGGGCCCTAAACTGATAAACAAAAGGCCAGGTCACCCAAACCTTTTGTTTCTTTTAGAACGTTCAACTAGTAATGCACTTCTTACTCAAGAAAGGCTTATTCTGCTTTACCGATTTTCACCAGAAGCACATCTCTCCAGCAATCTCGCCCGTTCCTTTATTTTTCGGTATTCTAGCGGTTGATCAGTTAAAAGCAGGCCTTTGCCTAATGTTTTCAGTCCTGCGCCATGCTGGGCTGGGGATTGCTAAGAAATAATGCCAAAAGCCAAACAGGCCCCGAAGGTTTTACGCTTTGGGCCCTGTTTGGCTTTTGAAAAGTAATTCTGTTTCGAGCCCATTTTCCGCAAACCAACTTTTAATAGAAGTGCTATTTACTCCATTGACAAAGTCGCAGAGCCCAGGTTCAATTCTTTAATGCGGTAGATCAGTTAGCCTCTACATACTTTTTGAAGTTGTTCAAGATGGCTTGCCAGCCGGCTCTTTGCATCTCTGTATCATGCTCGCCCTCGGCGTCAAAGGTGGTGGTTACCTTGGTGGTCCCGCCCAGGTCTTCAAACTCAGTAGTAGACTGTCTACCATTGGGCATGGTGAAGGTGAGTCGTTTTTGGGGAATGACTTCGTCGTACACGCCCTCAAAGTCAAACCCGAAGCTACCGTCCTTGGCTTCCATTCTGGCGGAATACTTGCCGCCCACTTGAAGATCGTTTTCCGCGGCCGGGCATTGCCAGTCATCGCTGGCGAAGTTCCAGTTGGTGATGTGTTCAGGCTGGGTATAGAAGTCCCAAACTTTGTCTGTGCTTGCTAAAACGGTTGCTTCAACCGTGATCTTAGTTTGTTCCATGGTTCTATTTTGTATTGTAACTAATTCAATATCGTTGGTAAAGCTTTGGGTTGTTGTCTTATCTAAAGTCCTCAACCCTAAAGCACCTTACACCCTGGATTCATTCAGCGGGCCTGTTCTTGGCTGCCTTTTAAGAATTCGTCTGTGAAGTGCTCTTTCTGCCTGGGCTTTGAAAACTTTTCCTGGTTATACATCTGCGAATTTCCTTTAGGGATGGACAAAGAAGCCCAGCCGTTCTCAGAGAGCATTTTCCCCAGGAACACAATCTGCCCCACATGGTACGGGTAATGCGCGAGCTGCCGGTTAATTGCCTCCATTACCGTATGTCCCTGATTTCTGATGTAGATGATGGTGTCTAGGTCATCGGCGCTTAAAGAATTAAGCGTGTTGAACAGGCAGGCCCAGCCTTCTTCCCATTTGGCTAAAACTTCAGCCCTGGTATGAAGATCATTCTCAAATTCAGCGTCACGGTTGCGCCATTCCTTTTCTCCGTCTGAGGTCAGGAAATCGGTCCAGCGGGACAGCATGTTTCCCCAAAGGTGCTTGACAATAGTGCCGATGCTGTTACTGTCCTCATTGAACTGCCAGAACATCTTCTCGTCAGGTACCTGCGGAAAGGTTTTGTCTCCCAGCATTTTGTAATACTCAAACTGCTTTCTTACGCTTTCTAAGTAGTTGCTTTGCATGATACTTGGGCAAGATAGTCCTCGTCTTAGCTACTGATCAGGTGTAACATGGCCTAAGCCATAGGCTGATGCCTATCGTGTATCCTTTGCTGTGGCAAACTTGGTTTATACCCGAGCACCCGGGACTACTTAAAGATGACAGTTTTTCCCCTCTTTTCTGAAAAACAGCCTGTAAACGTGAAACTACTAATTACTGGAAATACTGCGCAATCTTCTGCCACACTGTTTTTACTTCTTTTTGCTTGTTTTCACCAGTCTGCAGAAAGAAGTTCCTGCAAGTGATCAGTTGGTCCTTGGTAATGCCAATATTTCATGAGATTTGGTCGAGTTCGATTTTGGGGTATTCAGACACTGGGAAGGCTATACAGTTCCTTAGCATTTTTCTTTATCAAAGGCTCTTTCTTGTACAAACACTTTCCATCAAGTGAGTCAAAAGCTCCAATGCTTTCCAGGTTCAACGCTGAGTAAGAAACGTTTTGGCAAGGCTTCTCCCAACTCCTTAATTTCAGTACATTTAAGGAAACCAAACCTGACCTATGCACCAGCTGAAAACCACCCTGTTCTTATTCTTTTTGATTGTTACTTCCCAGCTAAAGGCGCAGCAGAATGCGGCAGCTTCTGCACCAGAAGTGGAGAAATGGAAAAAGGAAGTAGTCCAGGCCCTGGACAAGAAAGCAAAAAACGCCCAGGAAATGGTGGACATGGTGTTCAGCTTCTCGGAACTGGGATACCAGGAAACCGAGTCCTCAGCCTATCTAACGGGCATCCTCAAAAAGAACGGGTTCACCATAGAATACGGCATTGGGGGAATCCCTACCGCCTGGATGGCCCGCTGGGGCAACGGTAAACCCGTGATCGCGCTGGGCAGTGACATTGACGGTATCCCGAAGGCTTCCCAAAAACCAGGGGTAGCCTACAAAGAACCCATTGTGGAAGGCGCACCCGGTCACGGAGAAGGCCATAACTCGGGCTTGCCCCTGGTGATCTTGTCGGCTATTGAAGTGAAAAAAATCATGGAGCGCGAGAAGATGGCCGGTACCCTGGTACTGTGGCCGGGCGTGGCCGAGGAGCTGGTGGGTTCCAAAGCCTGGTACATCCGCGACGGCTATTTCAAGAACGTAGACGCCTGCATTTTCACCCACGTGGGCAACAACATGGGCGTTTCCTGGGGAGATGCGGGGAACAACGGATTGGTCTCGGTGGAGTTTACCTTTGAGGGCAGCTCGGCGCACGCGGCCGGGTCACCGTGGCGGGGCAAGAGCGCCCTGGATGCCGTGGAACTGATGGATATTGCCTGGAACTTCAAGCGAGAACACCTCAAGCCTACCCAACGCTCCCACTACGTGATCACCGACGGCGGCGACCAACCCAACGTGGTGCCCTCCAAAGCCAGCGTCTGGTATTACCTGCGGGAAAGAACCTACGAAGACATCAAAGGCATGTATGACGAGGCCTTACTGTACGCCAACTCCGTAGCCACCATGACCGGCACCAAAGTCACGCACAGGCTGCTGGGCACGGCCTGGCCTGGGCATTTCAACAAACCCATCGCCGAGGCAGTCTACACCAATATCCAAACCATAGGGCTCCCCACCTGGGATGCGGCCGACCAACAGCTGGCCCGGGCGGTGCAGAAACTTGTGAAAGCCCCCAAAACAAACCTTCGCGGCCAACCCATAGATGGTTTAGCCACCAAAGTTGATTCCCTGTACGGACCGGATAAAACCTCCTGGGGCGGCGGCAGCGATGACATCGCCGATATTGCCTGGAACGTTCCCACCGTGGTGCTGCGCTACCCATCCAACATCCCCGGCACCCCGGGCCACAATTGGGCCGATGCTATCGCCATGGCTACCCCCATTGCGCATAAGGGCGTGGTGGCCGGCAGCAAAGTCGTAGCCACTACCCTGCTGGACATGCTCACCAACCCCAGGATCATCTCCGATGCCTGGGACTATCACCGCAACGTCCAGACCAAGGAGGTGAAATACACACCCTTTGTGGAGGCTAATACCGTACCAGCCACTCACCTGAACAAAAACATCCAGGACACTTACCGACCCCAGCTGAAGAAGTTTTACTACAATCCCAAGAAGTACAAGACTTACCTGGAGCAGCTGGGCATCCAATATCCGCAGGTGGAGAAGAAAGGCTCCTGATCTGGGCAGTCCCAGGCCGACAGGCTAAACCTGTCTTTCCCTTTTTAAGAGTAAGCGCCCCTGGTTTCGGGCACGTTTCTATAAAACGTGCCCGAAACCAGGGGCGCTTTCATTGCAGGCCTTTCCGCTAGTTTCTTCCTTGAAGATTACGCCAGCAGCTTAGGATTCTCCTGGTAGGTTTTCCAGAGGAACTCCCCGAAGAGGGTGTTGGCCCAGGCAAACCAGGAGCGGCTGAACTTTTTAGGGTCATCCTTATGGAAACTCTCGTGCATGAACCCCGTTCCGGCGTGCGTGCTTTTCAGCATCTCAATACAGGTTTTCACTTCCTGGGCATCGGTGGAGGTGAGGCCGCGCATGGTGATGGCCATGGGCCAGATCATGTCCTGCCCCACGTGCGGACCACCAATGCCTTCGGCGGCAGTGCCTTTGAAGAAGAACGGGTTGTTCTCAGACAGGATGTATTTGCGGGTGTTTTGGTAAACCGGGTCAGAAACGGAAACTGCCCCCAGGTACGGCAAAGACAGCAGGCTAGGCACGTTGGCATCGTCCATGAAATAGTAATTCCCGAAACCGTCTACCTCAAAGGCGTAGATTCTACCGTGCTGCGGATGGTCCATTACTGCGTGGGTTTGCAAGGCTTTCTCCACCTCAGAAGCCAGGGCCAACAGAGTATCTGCGGTATTCTTGTCTTTGGCGATGGCATTCAGCATCTCGGCGGCCTGTCTAAGGCTCACCACCGCGAAGAAGTTGGAGGGAATCAGGAAGGAGTAGATAGTGGCATCATCGCTGGGCCTAAATGCGGAGCAGATGAGTCCCACAGGTTTCACCGGGAAACCGTAGCCGGCCATGGGCAGGGTATCGGTGGGGGCATGCGTGACGCGCTGGAATTTATAAGGGCCCAGGTTTTCTTTGCGCTGCTGCTCCCTAAAGGTTTTGTAAATGGCCTGAATGGCCTGCTGCCACTGCGCATCAAAGGGCTTGGTGTCACCGGTCTCTTTCCAGTAATGGTAGGCCAGCCGGATGGGGTAACACAAAGAATCGATCTCCCACTTGCGCTCGTGCACGCCGGGTTTCATGTTGGTCAGGTCCGTCTTCCACTCCCCTACTTTGTTTTCATCGCCGTAAAACGCGTTGGCATACGGGTCTTTGAGGATGTACGTGGTCTGCCGGTTGATCACGCCCGCCACGAGTTGCCGAAGCGGCTCGTCCTTCTTCAGGAACTGGAGGTAGGGCCACACCTGGGCCGAGCTGTCGCGCATCCACATGGCGTCAATGTCGCCGGTGATGACGTAGGTATCGGGCTTGCCGTTGACGTTTTTATGGGTGACGGTGGTATCCAGGGTGCTGGGGAAACAGTTCTCAAACAGCCAGCCCAGTTCTTTGTCTTTTACGTTCTTCCGGAACTCCTTGATGGCCGCCTCCACCGATTTACTCTGGAAATTACGCTTGGCCGCCGGCACCCGCACCACCGGAAAATCAGCCGGCGAGGCAAATAAAGACATGGGGACAATCACGGCGCCGGCGCTTAAAAAGGCTGAGCTTTGAATAAAGGTTCTCCTGTTCATGTAGGTTGATCTTTTTTGATATCGTGGTGAAAAGCTTTCTCCTGAGTAGGACTAGCTTATTTGATTTTCTGCTTCGCTACGCCTTCCTGCGTGATTTTCACCGGCTGGATAAGGCCTTTCTCGTCAAAGGTCATGCGGTCAATGCAGGTCACGCGGTGGTCCCTACCTGTATCGCCTAAGGGTCTGCGGTGGTAGACAATGTACCAGTCATCTGACTTGGGATCATGCATCACGGAGTGGTGCCCGGCGCTGGTGGCAACCTGCGGGTCCTGCGCCAGGATAGTGCTGATGCGCTTAAAAGGTCCCATGGGAGAATCAGCGATGGCGTAGGCTACCCGGTAATCGGGGCCGCCCCAGCCGCCCTCAGACCACATGAAGTAATACTTGCCGCCTTTCTCAAACATGAACGGACCTTCCACGTAGCCTTCGGGAGTAATTTCCTTGAAGGTAGTTCCATCCTCAAAAGGTGTGAAGCCGGTGAAATCGTCTTTCAGTTTGGCGATGTTGCAGTGCCGCCAGCCACCGTAAATCATGTAGTACTGGCCGTCTTTGTCTTTGAACACGAACTGGTCAATAGGCTGCGCGCCGTTATGGAATTTGTCTATCAGCGGTTTCCCAAGATAATCTTTGAAAGGGCCTTCCGGTTTGTTGGCCACCGCCACCCCGATACCCCCTATTTCATTATCACTCTGAATATCATTAGCCCCGAAGAACAGAAAGTACTTGCCCTTCTTCTCCACAATGGCCGGGGCCCAAATGGCTTTCTTCGCCCATTTCACCGCCGTGGTATCCAGGATACGGGGGTGTTTGGTCCAGTTCACCAGATCTGGCGAGGAGAAGGCATCAAAAAACACCTGCTTTTCATAGACTGCCGAAAAGGTGGGATAGATCCAGTACTTTTTCCCGAAGATGGCGCCCTCCGGATCGGCGTACCAGCCGGGGAAAACCGGATTGCCCGAGGTAGTTTTCTCTGTGACTTTGGCTGCTTTCTTTGGAGTCGTTTTGGTTACGTTTTGGGAAAAAGCAGGCAAAACCACGCCGGATAGCAAGCTACCGAGAATGACTTTTTTAAGGGTTGTTTTTAAAGGCATAGACGAAAGGATGAATTTAGAAAGGCTGCCTTCAGTCTTCCTGAAGGCAGCCCGGATGAGGAATCAAAGGCGCCACAAAATAGACAAAGTATCGGTCTGTTTCGCTGGTTGGCCTGGCTGATTTTTATTTAGTGTTGGCGCTCTGCAGGGGCTGTTTGTTTAGTTTATCCTCCAGCATTTTCATAAAATAACCGCCTACCACGGAGCGGGCCTGGAACCCGGTCATTCTTCCATTCACGGTCTCGTGCCAGTCACTGATAGGCACCCGGGAAGGGGTTTCGTTTGCGTATTTCCAGACAGGTGTGATGATGGCTTTGAAGTCTTTGGGGTTATCTGAAAGGGTGGCGGTCCAGATGATCCAGTCAGATTTGGTGTAGGTCTTGCGGCTGTCCAGCGGCAGCCCGAAAGGCTGTTGTTTGGTGAGGTAGTACTTCACTTCCGTTTCACGCACAGTTTTAGGGAAGATGTTCAAATCCAGGATATCGTCCCAGGCCAGGTTGTACTTCTGGCTCCAGGTGCCTTTGTTCTCGAAAGCAAGGGTAAAGTGGTCGCCGTCGCCGGCCAGTTGCATCCACTTCTGGGCCATCTCCTTGGCGTCGTTGGTGTACTGCTTGGCCACCTCGGCCTTGCCCAGCATTTGAGCCAACATGCCGTAGGCCCCCAGGGCTTCAATCGCTTTCACCGACAAATTCGCGTTGCGAGCCAGGTGACCGGCAAAGTCATCGGTGGATAGTTGGTTCTCGGGATCAAAACCACTTTTCTTGAGGAACTCGGCCCAGATGGTGAGGGTTTCCCAGTGCTTGCGGGCGTACTCAGCGTTACCTTCCGCCTTCGCGATAGCTGCCGTCAGGATGAGCATGTTACCTGCTTCCTCCACCGGCATGTCCTCACCGTAGGTCTGGCCGTTGGCGATGGGGTACGTGCCCAGGTCATGCGCCGGGAAAGGCTTTTTCCACTGACCGCTCTCGCTGTAGTAGAAGATGCCGTTTAACATGCCTTTTAATAAATCTGGGTTATAAACGAGAAACAGCGGCGCCGAAGGATAGGTCACATCCACGGTGTTGATGGAGCCGTTGCTGAAGTTCTCCTTGGACAGGAACAGAATTTCGCCTTGCGGACTTTTCACCAGAATGTGGGCCGCGATGGCTTGGCGGTAAGCCAACTCACAAAGATCGGCGTACTCTTTTCCGCCGGATTTCTGGGCGTCTTGGTACAGCTGCTTGTCAAAAGCCTCGCACTGCTTGATGGTCTTGGCGTAATCGGCGGAAGCCTGGGCCATTTCTTTTTCAATGGTGGCGGCTTCACTTTCTTTCCACCAAGGGCGCAGGTTCTGCTTGAAGTACTGGACGGCGTACACCTCATCATATCCTAAAAGAAAAACCTGCTCTTTGGCCTCAGTACCTACTTTGCCCAAAGGCACGATGGTACTTAGCATCAGACTTCTGCCCTGCTCAGTGTTCTGCACCGCCGGGGTTGTGGCGGATAGAAAAGGCGCTACCGCTTTTCCTACTGAGCTCACGTACTGGTTGGATTTCGCCGAAGCGGGAACCGCCACGTACACGTATCCCCAGTCTATGCGCACATCATCGCCTTTCTTCTGTAGCATGGGCTGGGCCTTGGTGCCGGCTTTCAGGATGGATAGTTTCTCGGCGGTATACTCCTGGGTGGTCACTTCCTGATCTGGCGTGTTCACCGCGATGTCTGAGGAAGCGCCCAAATACAGCTGCACGTTGTGGGCCACCTTGTCATTTGACTTCACTTTCATGGACACGTAAGACACCGGCCGGGCCAGCACATCCAGGTTGTTCATCAAGAGCGGTGAGGTGAAGGTGGCGGTCACGTCCACTTTGCCGCAGGTGAATTGGTAGATGGTTTGGGTGGCGTTCAGTTGCACGCTTTTCTGCACGGCCGGAATCACCTTGGCGTACTCCTTGGTGGTTTCCTCGCGCACCAAACCGGCATCCAGCCAGCGGCCGCCGGCGGTATTAGCCACGTGGATGGCCAGCACGTTGCCTTCTTTCTTCAGCTTTTTGGCTACCTCCGGCTTGATGGGAATATACTCGTACTTATGCACCCAGCCCACGTGGCGGTAGATCTCCTCGCCGTTGAGGTAGACTTCCACGTTGTCGTCATGGTTCAGTTTGAGGAACAGTTTCCCGGCATCGGCCTCGGAAAAAGAGAAGGTTCTTCTCACCCAGAGATTGCTGCTCTCCCAGGGTGTTTTGGCCTGGGTCTTGTCATCCCCGAAAGGCGCTGTCCCGGTTTTCCAGCCAGACGCGTTGAACTGGGCTGACTGCCAGCCGGCGCCGGGCTCGTTTTCAGTATAGGTGAAAGAATAGTCTTTCTCGTCGGCCGCCGGAAGTACCGATTGGTACACTTTGGCCTCCTGGCCCAGGAACCGGTACACCGCGCCGTCTACCTTCACCATGCCAATCAGAGGCGTCTCCTGGCCAGTCCAGTGTTTTGTGGCCGATTTTGATAAATCATCGCCAAAAGACCAGATACTGAAATAAGGGTTGTGCGTGACCAAGGGGTAAGCGGGTGCCCGAAGGTCCTGTGCCTTGAGCACCAGTTGGGGCAACCATACCAGAAACAAAAACAGACTGATTCTTTTCATACTTAGGTGGAAGAAAGGTTTGTTAGCTTTTTATTAAAAAGGACTTTTCAGGGGTAATAGAGGTATGCTAAAGTTAAGGTTTTCTGCATTTTATCCAAGGAAAGCACAGGGCTGGAGATCACCAATTCACCTGCACCCTGATGCCGCGGCTGTCATTCTCAAACTGCACCAGGTAGGTGCTGGTCTCCTTGTGCCAAGCGGTTTTCACGTCTGCGAGTTTCTGGCCATTGGCATCAGTAAGGGTGGTAGTTTTGGGCTCTGCCGGTAGCACCATGCGCATGGCGTTTCTGGTGTTGGAAGGGCTTTTGGTCAGGAAGGAATAAGAAGTTTTCCCTTTCTTTTCCTCGTACACCCGTGAGGCGGCACACAGCACCGCTGGTTCTTTTTTGCTTTTCAGGCGAGTCAGGTTATAGAGATAAGCTTGCTGGCCCGGCTTCACAACTTTCTCCGGGAGCACCGGCAACTCAGGATCAAACAGGTCTACTACCGGCCCGGCTATTGTTAAAGGAGTACTGTTCACACTCTCGTCCAGGACCGCCGCAATGTCATAGGGTCCGCGCTGCAGAAGAAAGTGGTTTTTGGTGATAACCTTCCCCGCTTTAGCATCCGTTTCGTAGGCGTTTTTCACCAAAGAGATGAAATCCATATCCTGCTTGGCTTGCAGCACCAGTTCTTTGGGATCACGGCGCAGGAGGTACACTTTCCCTTTGCCCACCGCATAGTTTTGCTTTCCTGAAGCCTCTGAAATACCCAGTAGTTCCAAGAGATGCTCTGAGGGGGCTTTGTAGCTTTTGCCACCCGTATTCCACCATTCTTTAACCGTCTGGAAGGGGTCCTGATCACGGCCTACGTACACCAACACGCCGCCGTTTCTGACCCATTTTGCCAAAACCTCGTGCGAAACAGGTGACATGGGTTTCATGTTGGCGTAGCTCATGATGAGCACTTTGGTGTTCTTCAGGGTTTGGTCCAGGCCCAGGTTCTCCATGTGCACCGTCCCTACTGGTATGCCCTGTTTCAGGAGCGGCATCACCATGCCGTAGAAGTTGGAAAGCTGCGGATCTTCGTATCCTTTGTGCGTGGGGAACCGCTGGAACATCATGGAATTGGCCAGCAGAATGTCAATGCCTTTGGTGCCGTTCACCTGTTTAGAGGACAAGGGCATGTCGTTGAGGGAGTTCACCATTACCTGCATCTGGGTGGCGTAGGTTCTGGGGATGGGCTGAGTCTCATTGCTGTTTTCCATCTTGAACTTGCCCAGGTAGATGCGTTTGGGCCAGGGCATCACCTCGTAGGACGCCACCGTGGGGTACAGCAGTTGCGCGGTGAAGGTGGCCTCGTAGTTTCGTTTGTAGTCATCCCAGGTTTGGCGACGGTCCTCGATGGGATCGGTGAGGAAGAACATTTTGCGGCCGGTGGGCGCGGTCATAGACACCATGGAGCCGTACTCCAGAAAAGCATTCTCAAACACGCGCTCTTTCAGGACACCGTTGAAGTGGATGGGCTCCCGGGAGGTGCCGGTCCAGACCTGGGCGATGTAGCCGTCCATCCCCTCCAGGTTCGCCAAGCTGGCCTCGGGGCTCACAATGGCCCAGGAGGAATAATTGATGAGCGAGTGCGTGGGTACGTAACATTTGACGGTGACGCCTTTGCTTTGGCTGTACGAGCGCACGTAGGCAAACACCTCTTTCAGAGCGTTGAAGTAGAGCTGGTATTTCAGTTTGGAGGAAAGGTAAGTCGCCTCTGGAGATTCGTCCTGGGCCATCCAGGGGAAGCCGTACTGTTTTTCCCACTCTTTTTTGAAAGAAGGCCCATAACCGGCGCGCGCCCAGAACTCAGGCTCCTCCAGGTGCACGGCGGTCACGCCCGCATCGATGGCCCTTTTCACCAGGGCTTTCATGTAGGTGAGGTAAGTGGCCGAGGGAACCACGTAGGGCACGTCTTTGCCGTGCCAGATGGTCTCGCCGTTCTTCATGACCTGGCCGTCTTCCCAGTGCGTTTTGCCGTCATATTTGCCGGTGAAATAGTCCTGGTACTCGCCCCAGGCGATGCCCGTCATGAAATGCACTTTGTAGCCTTTTTCCCGCCAGCTTTTCACGCGGCCCTCAAAGTCTCCGCCCGCATCGTTGATGCCGTATACAATGGCCACATCGGAACGAACGTCGTAATCCGCCGCCCAAGCATCGGCTATCTGGAAAGCGGTTTTCTCGCCATCTGGTTTGGGGGTTTTCAGCTGGGCATGACTCGTGACTCCCAGCAAAAGGGCACCACTCAGAAAGAAAGCGACTCTTGATTTCAGGACCATGGGGGGTTACGGTTGAAAGCGGTTCAAATGAATATAAGCTATTCTTTTGGCGGGCACACCTGCATCATGCCTACCACGCTGCTGGCCTCATAAGACTGGATAGTACCGGTAGGGCAAGCCACCCGGTAGTCTCTGAAAGTGAGGTCCCGTGCTTTATCGCGGTTTTTCCAAGCCAGGGTGATGTTGTCCTGAATCCAGGGCAGGTACTGGGGCTGGTTCGCGTCTTTGATGAGCATCATGATGTAGCGCCCGAAGATGGCTTTCAGAACCCCTTGCTCGTTCCAGTCGCCCTCGGCGGGAAGAATGCCGTTGGCGTCGCTCATCTTCTGCTTTGTGTAATCGGCGGCCAGTTTGGCATCATTCAGATAAGACTCGGTGCCAGTGGCTTTGTACAGCATTACGGCCGCCCCGATGCAGGTTCCCTGGTTGTAGGTGTAATCGCTCCAGCCCACGTTGCCCTGCGTCACGTGGATGTTATCGGCCACCCGGCCGTTGTTGAACAGGTTGGCTCTGGCCCACGAGTAAATGGTTTTGGCTTTGTCCAGGTACTGCTCGTCTTTGGTGATCTTGTACAGCTCCATGGCCGCAATGACCGTGGGGTAATTGATGCAGGCGTTCTTGCCGTCTTTGGCGAAATTCCAGAACATGCCGCCGTTCACGGGGTCATAGGATCTACCCCAAACGTTCTGGAATCCTTCTTTGGATTTATCCAGGTACACTTGGTTGCCGGTGATCTGGTGCGCCCGGGCCAGGGAGATGATCCACCACATCATGTCATCATAGATAAACCACTCGCGGGTGTTGTTCCAGTTGTAGCCATCGTACTCCTGAAAGCCGCCCTGGTACATATCATTGACCAGCTTCAACTGATTTGCGTCTTTGGTGCGGTTGTAGGCATCCATGGCGATGTCCCAGTAGATGGCCTGCGTCCAGATGGCGCCCAACCCTGTCTTAGCCGAAGTGCTGTAATACAGTTTTGCCTCCGGGTTGTAAAAATGGGTGTTAAACGCAGTGTAGGCGGTATTCACATCAGCGGCGGTAAAGGAAGCCGTTTCCGTGGGTTTGGTGGGGGTTACCTCCTCCTCTTCCTTCTCGCTGCCGCAACCAATTAGCAACAGCACCAACGCTGACAAAGAGAGATATTGTAGTTTTTTCATCTTCTTGAATTTACATGGCAAACGGACTAGACTATGCGTGGCGGAGTTGCGACATAGATGATGTTGGCGATTTAAAATCTTATTAAAATTTATTTGTTCGGGGATTTGATATTTTCCCCCATGAACGGTCCGTCGAATTCATTCGCTGCTGGATTGATTCTATAATACACCCACTTGTTACCAACTATTCCACTACAGGCTATCAAATACTCACCCTCAAATTTTTTATTGATCCGAAAGAGAACAGAATTCATAGCACATATTTTATTCTTAATTCTTTTGGCTGCTAATAGATTATAGATTTCTGCTTTGGTTTGAGGGTTTTTATATTCTTCCCAACTATACCATGTTGCTAGATATTGATCATCTAAGGGCTTTTCCTTGCAAGAGTAAAGCAAAAACAATATGACAATTCGAACTATAGCTTTTTTCATATGTTCATACTTAGGTAACTCACATTTTTTACCATCACCTAATCGGCTGCCCTAGCTATCTAACCGCGTGATGCAGGTCCAAAACAAAGCCTACTTCTTCCCTAACTCTATCTCTTGCCCTTGGCCGGGGGCCGATAATGAGAAAGGCTTGTTTTCGGCTTTAATGCCCCGGTTCAAGGCTGGTTTGTCGCCCATCACGAAGCTCAGGGTACCGCCCGCCACGATGTCGGCATGCCGGATATAGTTGTGGTCATAGGGTTTGCCGTTGAGCGTGGCCGACTGGATGTACACGTTCTGCTTGCTGTTGTTTTTGGCCTCCACGGTAAACTTCTTGCCGTTTTCCAGCGTGACAGTGGCTTTCTGAAACACCGGGCTCCCGATGACATATTGGTCGGTGCCGGGGCACACGCTGTAGATGCCCAGGGCGCTCAGCACGTACCAGGAAGACGTCTGGCCCTGATCTTCATCGCCGGGGTAGCCGTTCTCGGTGGAGTTGTACAGGCGGTCCATCACCATGCGCACTTTCTCCTGCGATTTCCAGGGCTCGCCGCCATAGTTGTAGAGGTACGGCATGTGCTGAATGGGCTGGTTGCCGTGCGCGTACTGGCCCATGTTGGCCATCACCATCTCGGTCATCTCGTGGATCATGCGGCCGTAGGAACCCACTTTCACGGTGTTGGGAACGCTGAAAACAGAGTCCAATTTGGCCGTGAACCGCTTCTCGCCGCCCATCAGTTTGATTAACCCTTGAATATCCTGGAACACCGACCACTGCCAGTGCCAGGCGTTGCCCTCGGTGAACGGTCCGCCCCACTCCACCGGATCAAAATTGGGGAGCCACTCGCCGTTTTCCTTGCGGCCGCGCATGAACCCGGTAGATGGGTCATACACGTTTTTGTAGTTGTACATATTCCGGGCGAAGAGCTGCTCATAGAAAGAGTTGCCTGTGAGTTTGGCCAGTTGGTAGCCGCAGAAATCGTCATAGGCGTATTCCAGAGTTTTCGCAGTGGCCTCGCCGTGCCGCGGCATGGAAACGTAGCCCAGGGTGTAGTAGTCTTTCCAACCTTCGCGCCCGTTGGCCGGTCCCCAGGGGCCTTTGTTCGTGGCTTCGTGGTAATAGGCGTCCAGGGCGCGTTTGGGGTCAAACGTGCGGATGTTTTTCACCCAGGCATCGGTGAGCAGCGAGATGGCGTGGTTCCCGATCATACTGCCCGCCTCGCCGGGGAAGGACCAGGAAGGCAACCAACCGCATTGGTCCTTGGTATCCAGCAGCGCCACCATGTAGCGGCCGTGCATGGTGGGGTGCAGGATAGAGTTCAGCGGAAACTGCGCCCGGAAGGTGTCCCAGAAACCAGTATCGGTGTACATGTAGCCTTCGTGCACTTTGCCGTCATACGGGCTGAAATAGTAAGGCTTGCCGTCTTTGTCGTATTCAAAAAACTGGCGCGAAAACAGACTGGCCCGGAAGAAGCAGGAATAGAACGTGGCTTTCTCCTCCTCGGTGCCGCCTTCTACCATCACGCGGCTCAGGTGCTTGTTCCAAACCGCCTCAGCGGCGGCTTTGGTGTCTTCCAGTTTCTTGTGCTTGCCTAATTCTCTGCTTAAAGTAAGTTCGGCCTGCTCCGGGCTGATGTACGAGGAAGCCACTTTCGCCTGCACTTTTTCGCCGTCTTTGAACTGCACGTACGCCCCGATGCCCTGCCCTTCTCCGGACAGATTGCCCGCGGAGATTTTGCCTTCTTTGTTTTCCCAGGTTCCCTGGTTTATGAACGGTTTGTCAAAAACGACCACGAAATAGCTTTTGAAGTTGTCCTTCAGGCCCCGGCCGTTGTGCACGTACCCGATGATTTTGCGCTCTTTGGGAATGATCTTCACCATGCTAGCGCCGGTGTAGCCATCCAGCACGATGTAGGAACCTTCGGTTTTAGGGAACGAGAAACGGGCGTGTACTCCGCGCTCCGTAGGCGACATCTCGGTGGTGATGTTGTTGTCCAGCTTTACCTTGTAGTAGTGCGGTTTGGCAACCTCATTGGCGTGACTGAACTTGGTGGCTCTTTTGTCCTCGTGGACCTCCAGCTTCCCGATGACCGGCATCAGGGAGAACACGGCGTAGTCATTGGACCAGGAGCTGCACTGGTGGGCCTGCTGAAATCCTCTGATGGTGTTTTTGGAGTATTGGTACTTCCAGCCGTCGCCGTTCTGCCCGGTTTGGGGAGTCCAGGTGTGCATGGCAAACGGCAGCGCGGTGGTTGGGTAGGTATTGCCGCGGGTCAGGTCAAACGACGAGTTGGTACCTTGCAAGGTGTTCACATACTGCACCAGGTTGGGCGTACCGGCGTAGACCGAGGTGCTGCAAAGCCAAATAAGGAATAGAAAGAAAGGTCTTAGTTTCATCTGTGTTTGGGGTAAAACAAATGGAAAGGGTAAGCGAAATAAGAACTGATCCAGGCCAGTTTTCTGCTGTTTAACAGAAAACAAGCTAAAATCAGAAAAGCTAAACTAAAAGGGTATAGTAAGCTTGTAAAACGTTTTAGCAAACTGGCATTTACCCTGACAAGAAGTAAGATTTGTCTACTGCCCTATGCCCATATGATAGTTGCACTTTGGTCACAAAGCAGGGTTCATGGCGTACTGCTGCCACAGTTCATCCACGGTTTTGCCGGTCAGTTTCACCCAAAGCTCAGGGGTATAAGTTTTCTTCCGCAGGGCGCCATCCAGGTTGTCTACTATCTTGGGGTTCTTGTTCTTCTCCAGCCAAGCCAGAAAACGGCCAGTAATACGGTAGCTGTTGGTGTAGTGGTGCTCCGGTTTAAAAGGCGTCAATGACCACCCTCCCCCGGCATTGTCCACCCCGAATTTGTAGCGCACATAATCCGTGATGCCCTCGGTGAGCCAGCCTGGGCCCGCATCATGCGGATAGGCCTGCACCAAATGGAACACTTCGTGGGTAACTACGTCAATGTCGCCGGGGTGCTGCAGCATCCAATTCGGGTTGTACCGGATAATGCCATCACTGGCGGCCGCTACTCCTTGGTAAGCCGGGTCAATGATGAAGGTGACTTTCCTGGTAGTGTTGGGGTTGAACCGGGCCGCTTCCTGAGGATACACTTTAAAGAAGGCATCCATCATCCGTTTTTTGATCTGTTCGCCCTGCTGCGCGAAAGCCAGGTCCCGGTTATAGAAAATAAGAGTGTAAGTGCCTTTGGTGACAGAATCCTTGCTTATGTAGGCCCCTATGTAGGTCCAATCGTCAATGCGGGCAATGTTCTTTCCCGGTTGCCCAGCCTGCGCACGCGCGGCGGTTAGCGAACCCACGAAAAATAAAGAACCCAGGAGTAAGCGTTTCATAATACTTCAGAAATAGAGATAAAATAGGTTTACTTTCTTATGGCATTCACAACTTCCTCTTTCTCCAGGAAGCTGCCTTTCCAGGAACTGGCCGCCCCAATCAAGGCCGACTCCTCCCCCAACTCGGCTACCCGGATGGGAATGGGCAAAGCCGCGTCTTGAAGGTGTTTTTTAAGTTCCCCGGAGAACAGTGGATAGGCTTTGGAAATGTTCCCGCCAATCACCACCATTACTGCGTCATTGCGTTTCACGGCTGTTTTAATGAAATCAGCCAGATTTTGTCCAAACTCATCAAAAACGGTCTGCACGGTTTGATTTTGAGAAGCCAGGTCAGCGAGTTCTTTTACTCCGGTCACTTTCTGCCCGGTGAGTTCAAAGAACCGATTCACAAACCAGCGGGTAGACAGGTAATCCTCGGCGATGCCTTCTTTGAAGGGCGAGTTCCAGAGATCCGCGTCTTCTACTTTGCCGTGGTGGCACCAGGCGGAGCCCAGGCCGGTGCCTAAAGTCAAGCCCAGCACCTGCTCCACCCCTTGGGCGGCGCCGCAGAACACCTCGCCCAGCAGAAAGCACTCGGCATCGTTCAGAAACCGGATGTCTTCGGCCTGCATCAGAAGCTTCTCGGCCAGCAACTCCTTTACATTGAGTTTGTAGAGGATGTCATATTTGTTCTGGTCTTTGATGAGGGAAACGCCGTTGGGATAATCAAAAGGCCCCGGCATGGCAATCCCTATTTTACCAGAGGAAGTGCCGTCAAACTTCTGGGCCTGCTGTATGACCTCACACCAGTTGTCTATGATCTCGTTTACCGAGCCCTGGGTGTTTATTTCCTTCCTCACGTAGCTTCCCGAAACAAGGGCACTCGTTTCCATATCCACAAGGGCTGCGGAGATATGCGAACCTCCTACATCAATTCCCACTACTGTTGTATGATTCATAAATTATGATTTTGAACCTGGTGAAAGCCCCGCGCAGGTTAACCAAGACCTGTGCTTTGACTTACTTAAACTATTTCCTTCTGCTAAATTTTGGACTTCCTGATCAACCCTCTCATGAGCAGGGATACTGAACCCCGCTCACCAGAGGATTGATTTACTTTCTAGGGACGCTTCTCTTCCAGTCTATTCCCCGTCCTGGGTCACGTACTGTGGTTTAGAGAATGAGAAAGGCAGGGCGCTTTCTTCAGTTCCGCGTTTGGTGTTGGGTTTGTCGGCCATGTCGAAGCGCAGCTTGGCGCCTTTCATCAGCTCGAAGTGGCCCAACCAGTTCTTCTCGTGCTTCTTGCCGTTGAGTTTCAGGTCCTGCACGTACAGATTCTGCGCAGAGTTGGCCGGGGCCTCGATTTCCACCTTTTTGCCGTTCTCCAGCTCCAGGGTCATCTTGGGGAAGAGCGGCGCGCCGAGCACGTACTGGTCGGTACCGGGGCAGACAGGGTAGAAGCCCATGGCGCTGAACACGTACCAGGCCGAGGTCTGGCCATTGTCCTCGTCACCGCAGTAGCCGTCCGGGGTGGGCTTGTACATGCGGTTCATGGTCTCGCGTGCCCAATACTGGGTTTTCCAGGGCTCCCCGGCGAAGTTGTAGAGGTAGGTCATGTGCTGGATGGGCTGGTTGCCGTGCGCGTACTGCCCCATGTTGGCGATCTGCATCTCCCGGATCTCGTGGATCACGCCGCCGTAGTAAGAGTCATCGAACACCGGCGGTAGGGTAAACACTGAGTCCAGCTTCTTCACAAAGTTCTGCTTGCCGCCCATCAGGTCAATGAGGCCCTGCACGTCATGGAAGACGCTCCAGGAATAGTGCCAGCTATTACCCTCGGTGAAGGCGTCGCCCCACTTGAAGGGGTTGAACGGAGCTTGGAACTTGCCGTCCTTGTTCTTGCCGCGCATCAGTCCGGTGGCCGGGTCATAAAGGTTGCGGTAGTTCTGGCTGCGCTTGGCGTACAGGTCGATCTCGGCTTGAGGTCTCTTCAGGGCTTTGGCCAATTGGTAAATGGCGAAGTCGTCGTAGGCGTACTCCAGGGTGCGGGCGGCGTTCTCGTTGATGTTCACGTCGTAGGGCACGTAACCCAGCTTGTTGTAATACTCCACGCCCTTGCGTCCGATGGCGGTAATTGGGCCTTCGTTATTGGCCCCGTGGACCAAGGCTTCGTAGAGTTTCTCAATGTCATAGCCACGCAAACCTTTCATATAGGCATCCGCTACTACCGAGGCTGAGTTGTTGCCGATCATAATGTCAGAGTAACCTGGGCTGGACCACTCGGGCAGCCAGCCACCCTCCTTGTAGTCGTTGATCAGGCCCTCCTGCATCTCCTTGTTGATGGCGGGGTACATGAGGTTCAGGAAAGGATACAAGGCCCGGAACGTGTCCCAGAAACCGGTTCCGGCGAAGCGGTAACCGTCGTGCACCTTGCCGGTGTAGGGGCTGTAGTGCACTGCCTTGTTCGCGGCGTTCAGCTCATACATCTTGTGAGGGAAGAACAGCGTGCGATACAAGCAGGAGTAGAAGGTGCGTTGCTGTTCCTCGGTACCACCCTCCACCTTGATACGGCCCAGGGTCTTCTCCCAGCGTTCCCGGGCTTTGGCCATGGTCGCATCGAAGTTGTCCTGCGCCAGCTCGCGGCTCAGGTTCAGCTCGGCCTGCTCCTGGCTGATGAAAGAAGAAGCCACTTTCAGGTTCACCTTTTCGCCTTTGGCCGTCTTGAACCCGATCACCGCCCCCGAATGGTTGGAGGTCAGCTCCAGGGAATCTCTGCCGGTCAGCGTCTTGCCGCGGAAGGTACGGGCCAGCACGATGGGTTTGTCAACGTAGATGACGAAGTGGTTCTTGAACTCCTTCAGCGGGCCGCGGGCGTACTTGGTGGTGTACCCCACAATCTTCCGCTCTTTGGGCAGCACCTTCACGTACGAGCCTTTGTCCAGCGCATCGATCACGATGAAAGAGCTGTCGGACTTAGGGTAGGTGAAGCGGAACTGGGCGGCGCGCTCGGTGGGGGTGAGCTCGGCGGTCACGTCATGATCCGCTAAGTAAACGCCGTAGTAGTACGGCTTGGCCGTCTCCGATTTGTGGGAGTACCAGCTGGCCCGTCCGTCCTGATCGAACTTCATCTTTCCGGTCACCGGCATGATCACGAACTGGCCGTAGTCATTCATCCAGGGCGACGGCTGGTGCGTCTGCTTGAAGCCCCGGATTTTGTCGGCGGCGTAGGTGTAGGCCCAACCGTTGCCCATCGTGCCCGTCTGCGGGGTCCATAGGTTCATGCCCCAGGGCACAGCCACCGCCGGGTAGGTATTCCCGTTGGAGAGCTCGGGCTTGGAATCGGTGCCCATCAGGGGGTTCACCAGATCCACAGGAGATACTTCAGTTTTTTTAGAGACCTGAGCGGAAGAGAAGAACGGTACGCTTGCCAGAATCCAAATGAAGAGTTTTTTCATTTATAAGAAGCTTTTATGGTGCCAGACGGCGATTTGAGAATTTGTAGAAAACCTACCTGCAAGATAGAAATCCTATCCATCCAGTACCCCTGCCAGACAGGCGTTTTGAGGCGGTTTTCTACAAATCAATGCTAAAACGTTTTAAGAACCCAATATAGCAATTTTATTGCACGTTCCAGAGAGAGGCTCTGAGCCCAAGTTCAAAGCTTCCTTTCATGCCGGTAAGGCTGTTCAAGGCCGATGAGCCGGTGGTGTACATTCCGGTAAGGGCCAGTCTTCTTTTCACATCAGCCCCAAAGCCAAAGGTCACGTTCTTTGAGCTGTGGTACATCCCAAACACATTGAACTGGTTGTCCATGAACGACAGGTTGGCACCTGCATCCAGGAGGTCATCAAATCCTTTCACTCCCCGATACACTACTTTGGGTTCTACCCCAACCCCTGAGCCAAGGGTAACTTTATAGCTGGCGGCGGCAAAGTAGGTAGAGCGGTTCACGGTATTGTTCTCATTGAGACTCTTGTCCAGAAAAGCCCTGATATTGGGAAAAGAACCCTGAATCGTGAGTTTGGAATCGGTGTAGGCTACCCCTACTTCCCCCTCCACATAGGGCCCCTGGTCGTTGAACCGGGCGACGGTTTGGTCATCCACATCACCCACCATCTCGTCCATGTCAAGCTGCTCATTCACCACGCCCGCAGATAACCCGAAATGCAATTGGCGGGTGCCCTGGTTCAGAGGCAGGTGGTAGGAATACGTTGCCATGGCCCTGGATCTTTTGATCAATCCTTCACTGGTCTGCCCCAGGTTCACCCCCAAGCCTACTTTGTTTCCAAGGCCGTATTCAGCGGTGATGGCCTCCGTGGTGGGAGCATCTGAGATGCTCCCCCACTGGTTGCGGTAATGGAGGTTTACCCTAAGCCCTCCGGTTACCCCAGCCATGGCCGGATTAGCCAGGTACTGATTCTGAAAGTAAATCGCTCTCAAGGGGTTGATCTGAGCCGCACCTTCCTCTACCAGCGCCAGGCAGCAGAAGAGAAGAAGAAAGAAAGGCAATCCCTTTTTTAGGTTATATAACTTTTTCATATGGCTTTCTGTTTTTTAATCACGGATAATAGTAAGGGCTCCTTTGGCGGGAGAAATACCGGAACCTAAGTCAATCACGTAGTAATACACGCCTTGTGCCAGCGGGGAGCCCTGGTACGTTCCGTTCCAGTCATTGGCATAGTTCTCTTTCTCGTACACTACCCTTCCGGCGGTGTCAAAAACCTTCAGTTTGCTGCCCGGGTAGGTGTTGATGTTCCAGATTACCCATACATCGTTTTTGCCGTCACCATTAGGGGTTAGGATGTTATTTGCCTGCAAACCAACGCCCCCTTCAACCTGCACGGTGAATTCAGCCTCTTTGGTACAGCCTTCGGCGGTGCTGGCGGTAACTTTGTAGACATACCCCTGGGTGGGTTTGATCAACAGTTTATTGCTGTTCTGACCGCTGATGATGCCCGGCCCGTTGGCCCAGGTATAAGTGTAGCCTTCCTCGCCGGTCACTGTCAACTGGATGGTCTCCCCTCTGGGTACTTTTCCATTCCGGTCAGCGGCCACGCTCATGTTCAGTTCATAAGAAGTGATCTTGAAGGTTCTGGTGAAGGTATCTGTACCATCGTTCAAGGTACCCCCGTCATCTTTCACGGTCACAGTCACGGTAGCATCGCCCGTCTGGCCTTTCACCAGTTTGTAGGTAAGGGTGGCTTTACCGTTCTCCACGGTGCTCACCGATAAATCGCTGAAGAGGGCGCTCCGGTTGGTGGAAACCAACAGGTTGACTTGTTGTCCAGCTTCAGGCCCTGCGGTGATTCCCTCTAAAGGAATGGTATAAGCGTCTATCACGTTGCAGCTTTTTTGATCCGCAATGGCTGCCATAGAAGGCGCCTGGTTAGAGCCGTTGGTAATGGTTTGGGCCACGGCAGAGTAAGGCGCGCTAATTCCTGAGGTCTGGCTGTACTCGTTGAAAGGCCTGATTCTGTAGTAATAGCGGGTGGCTAACTTGAGTCCTTCGTCGGTGAAAGTGGTTACGTTTGCGGCAAGCGTTTGGAGCAAAGTATAAGAGGTACCATTTGTAGACCGCTCAATCTGGAACCCTGTTTCGTTTTCTGCCCGATCTGTCCAGTCTAATTTCACCTGGTTTTCTGACAAGGTGGTTGCCACCAGGTTTTGGGCTGGCAAAGGCAATCTCTCGTCATACAGAGTGGTACCACTCACCACCGGGGAAAAGATTGAAGCGTAAGTTGCTCCTTTTGCCAACACTTTGTAATAGTACGTGGCAAGCACCCCTAAATTGGTATCTGTATGATTGGTGACGCCGGCCTCTACCTCCTTCAACTTGGAAAAGGTAGTTCCATCTGTAGAGCGCCACACTTCATACCCGTTTTCGTTTGCCACATCATTCCAGTTGATGGTGATGGCACTCTCGGTGATGTTGGTCAACCGAACGTTGCCAGGCACAGCCGGCACATTCTGCGGGATCCCCCAAATCATCAGCTCCGTCATCTGGATGGCATCACTGGAACCGTTGTTCACCGTAATGTCTAGCTTGTAGTACTTGAAAGCGGTGTTGTTCTCAAAGGAGAAAACCCTGTGCTGAAACCTGGAGGTGAAGCGTTGGTTTCTTCTGGTATCCAGGATTGTCCAGTCGGTTCCGTTGTTTGATCCTTGCAGGGTCCAGTCTTTGGGATCACGCTCCGGGGCATCGTTCGCCGAAACAATGGTGTATTTGGTAACGATATCAGTTGGGGAGGTTGACTCATATTGCACCCACAACGTTCTGTTGGGCGCTTCCAGGAATTTACTCTCCAGGTTGTTGTCAATCAGCTTAGGGGAGTTCTCATTGGGGTTGTTGTCATTGTCCTTGGAAACGGTAAGGGTTCCGCCGTTATCCGTGATGTCTACCAAAGCACCGCTGTAGTTCAAGGTGGTGATATTCTTCACCGGAGAGAACCCTGAAGGACCGTAAGCCCCTACAGCTCTTACCCGGTAGAAATAACGGGTTGCCCGGTTTAAGCCTTTGTCATAGTAAGTGGTGGTGTTGGCTGCTAGATCAGCCACCTTGGTAAACGTAGTTCCGTCAGTGGACCGCTGTAGTTCAAAGCTGGTCTCGGTGCCGGCATTGTCTGTCCAGGTAAGATACACTTCGTCACCAGCCGTTGAAAAGCCACTTAACGCAGACGGAGCCAACGGAGGAACCCCTTCAAAGAGCCGCCATTCTGCCAACTGGAAGGTGCCACCATTCTTGAGGGCACTAATGAAGAAGCGGTAGTAAGAATAAGCGGTGGAATTGGTAAGGGTGTACGTCTTGGTCTGGAAGCGTTCAGAGAACATCTCCCCGGTACGGGTATCCAGCACAGTCCAGTCGGTTCCATTGTTTGATCCCTCTATTCTCCAGTCCTTCGGGTCACGGTCTGGCGCGTCATTTGCCGATACCAACGTGTAGGTGCCGGCAATGGCCGGAGCAGTAAGTTGGAGTTGGATCCACTGAGAACCCGGAAAATTTGACAAAAACTTGGTGTTAGGATCATTGTCAATCACTTTGGGCGAACCTTCTCCCGCATTCTGGCCTCCATCGTTTTCTTTGAAGACCGTCAACACGCCTCCTCTTTCGGTGATATCAGGGGTGGGAGCCGCTTCAAACAGACGCCATTCTGCCAACTGGAAGGTGTTGTTCGCCTTGATGGCGGATATATTCAGGCGGTAGTACTTATAGGCCGTAGAGTTGTTCACAGAATAGGTCTGGGTGAGAAACCGCTCAGGGAACATTTCTCCGGTACGGGCGTCAAGTTCCACCCAGGTTGTCCCATTGTTGGAGCCTTCAAACTTCCAGTCTTTGGGATCACGGTTGGGGTCATCGTCTGCCGAGACAAGGGTATAGGTCCCCACCACCGCCGGCTCAGTGAGCTCGAATCTCAGCCATTGCATGTTTTCAAAATGGGACAGGAATTTGGTGTCGGGGTTATTGTCAATCACTTTGGGAGAACCCTCCCGGGAACTAGCCCCAGAGTCATTCTCCTTGAATACCGTGAGTACCCCTCCTTTTGCCGTAAGATCATCCTGTGCGGCGGCTTCGTTTATGACGCTAAAGAAAATCAGCGCACAAAAGACCACCCTCACAAATTGTAGTTGTTGTTTCATATATGGTTCTTTAAGGATATATGGAAAATCTAAAGATGCTTTTAGAATCCTAGTGAGTTGATGGTTGGGTAAGTTCAGGTCCAGGAAGTCTTTCCCTGAACTTAGCCCAACCCTTACCAACCCGTATTTTGCACCAGTAACTGATTTATGTTCATCTCATTCTGAGGAATGGGCCACAGATAATGCCGCTTGGTGAACACCCTGGTCTCAAAAGGCACCTTGTTGTAGAAGTTGTTGATATCTGGGGCAGAGATGTCCAGAGCGAAGGTTGGTCCATTGAAGGCTGTCTCCGCAACTTTCCATCTTCTGGCGTCAAAGTAGCGCACGTTCTCAAAGGCAAGCTCCACCCTACGCTCTTTCCAGATGGCTTCTCTTACCGCAGCCTGACCAGTTGGGGCCTCTAATTCTGCCGAACCATATTCCGGGATTCCAGCCCGGTTTCTGATAAGGTTGACATAAGTGAGAATGTCAGGATGGCCTGGGTTGTATTCATTCAGGGCCTCGGCGTAGTTCAGGTAGATTTCGGCCAGCCGCATCATCACGTAGGACCTGCCTCCGTTGCGCCAGTCGCCAAGACTCATGTTCTTTCTCACAATGTACCCGGTGGGTGTGTAGTCATTTCCGGCCCCTGAGTTTTTACCAGAGTTGCCGTTGAACCAGGTTCTGGTGACAATGTTGCCAGTGTTCTGGTTCAGCCATAAGCTGTTGTCATAAGTGATGCCCACATAGAACCGGGGCTCTCTGTTTACCCATTGGTTGAAAACCTGTCTGGCCTCTGTGTCATTGGGCGCCTTGAAGCTGGTAAACCCTGTGGCCATATACCCCGACTTTGGATCGTTAATGGATCTTCCGTTTGCCGTGAAATAGGCGTCCACAATGTGCTGGGTGGCCCCTAGACCGCCACTCCCTTTTGCTTCTGCCTGCGCCCCGGCATGGAAAGGAGTCATTTCATACTGTCTGGGGTTAATACCCGCGTCTACCCTGGCGAAGATGACTTCCTTGTTCCACTCATCCAGGAAAACATCACGGGTGGAGAGATAAGGATCAAACTGACCTTGCGCATTGTTCTTCCGGTACAAGTCAAAAGTGCCCGGCACGAATTCATCAATAAAGGCTTTGGCGGCATCAGCGGCTAATTTCCACTTATTGACGTCATATTGTTGGTTGATGAGCTGTTTTCCGTCTTTGCCAACCAGAGAAGCATAGTCTGCATTTCCGTTGAACAAGGGGCTGGCTGCATGTAACAACACCTGCGCCTTAATGGCTTGCACGTATGACCTGGTCATGCGGCCGTAGTTCTGTTCTGTTGCTACTGCCGGAAGATCAGCGGCAGCCGCGTTGAGTTCTGCAAGCACATAGGCTACGCATTCATCATAGGTGTTTCTTGGAAGCTTAAGTTGGTCAGCGGGAGCGTCTACCGGAATGGACTCATTGCCCACCAGAACTACCGGACCATATAAGCGCATCAAATAGTAGTAGTACAACCCTCTTAAAGCCCGGGCCTCTGCTTTGTACCGCTTCACCAGCGCTCCGTCAGCGCCGCAGTCAGTACACTGGTCCACGTTCTCAATGAACACGTTTGCTCTTCTGATTCCCCGGTAGAAGTTTGACCAAATGGAGTTCACAAATCCTGAGGTAGGGTCCCAGGCACCAATGTTCACTGAGTTACTTCCCACGAAGCCCCAAACGTACTCTGCCTCGTCAGAGGCCGCGAGCCAAGGCCCCACGTTTCCATCCCCGCCTAACCCTCTTTGGCTTACATCATCCGGAATCTGGGAGTACACATTCGCCAAGTATTGTTCTACGGTGTTTCTATTCTTAAAAGTAGATTCCAGCGTCAACCGGTCGTCGGGCACCTGGTCCAGGAAATCGTCGTTGCAGGAGAAGTTCAGGCTTGTAAGCAAGCCTACAAGTATGATCGATTTTATCTTTTTCATTTTCAGAAAATTAGAATTGGAGATTAAAGCCTAAAGAATAGACTGAAATGTTAGGGTATCTTGCTCCGTTTCTGGTGAGCAACTCAGGATCCCATAATTTGAAATTACTGAAGGTCAACAGGTTCACCCCTCTTAGATACACCCGGGCGTTTCCTATTCCTATTTTCCCAGAGATGGCACTGGGAATGGTGTACCCAATCTCAGCCGTTTTCAACCGCAGAAAGTCTACTTCTTTCAACCACCAGCTGCTGTACTGGTTATTGTTGTTGCTTCCATTCGCTCCTGATCCGTAAGACAATCTTGGGTAAAACGCATTAGGGTTGGGGTTATCCTCGGTCCAGCGGTCTAAAGCAATTTCATACAGGTTTTCTCCGCCGCCATCGCCACTGAAGGCTCTGATGCTGCGTCCTTCCAGCACAATATCAGCTTCGGCCTGGCCTTGAAAAAACAAACTGATATCCAGTCCTTTATACCCTAAGCTTGTCCCAAAACCATAAGTGAGCGCAGGCACATCTCCCTGACCTATTTTGGAAATGTCATTGGCATCAATGCGGCCATCACCGTTCAAATCTTTATACCGGATGTCGCCGGGCTGAACTCTGCCAAATTGAACGGGATACTGATCTCCGTCTTCTGGGGTGATGAACCCATCTTTGTTCACATCGTCTTCAAAGCTGTAAAGTCCCAGGGCGGTGTAGCCCCAGTTAGCCAATAAAGGCGCTCCCCTTCTTTCTAACCAAGGATAAAGCTGGGCAGGCTGGTCGTTCTCTATGATTTTATTTCTGTTGTAAGAAAAGGTGCCTCTAAAGCCCATGGAGAAATCCCCGATGTTCTTGTCGTAGTTGATAGAGCCATCAAAGCCTTTGTTTTCCACGATACCCAGGTTACCGGAAGGGATGGAGGTAAGCCCCACGTAGGCAGGCACGTCTCCTCTGGCCACAAAAGCACCTTCTCTACGGTCTTTGAACACATCGAAGATGATGCCCAGGCTGCTGTTGAAGGCGTTGATCTCAATACCAATGTCTTGCTTACGGGCCTCTACCCAGGTAACTGCCACACCATAGGTTTGCTCAATAATACCCCCAATTCCTGCTCTGTTTCTACCAAAAGTATATCCTCGGACATTATTGTCAGTAACATTTCCTAAGAAGGCAAATCTACCTGCCCCGGAATCAGAGCCTACTTTGCCATCGGTGTACCTAAGTTTCAGGAAATTAATGGTGTTGGACAATGGTTCGAAGAACTTCTCATTGGAGATTACCCAGCCCAATCCAAAGGCGGGAAAGAAGCCGTATCGGTTTGCAGGGTCAAAGTTCTCTGATCCGTTGTATCCAATATTCACCTCTGCAAAGTACCTGTCATCAAAGGAATAGGTCGCGCGGGAGGCTATACCTTCCGTTCTAAAAGGAATGGATTCGGTGAAATTGCCCGCAAAAGCATCTGAGTAGTCTGACCGGTTGCCTAATACCAACCCACTGATCCGGTGTTTGCCAAAGGCTCTGTCATAGTTCAGGGCGCCTTCCATGTAGAATCTTCTGTTACCACCGTTCATCCGGTCATAAGACAGAAAGTTCTGTCCTGAGAAGGTTGGCGCTGTGCCAAGGTTCAGGGTTCCATCCGGATTTCTTGGATTTACCGGATCTACAATCCAGGTGTCTTCCCGCTTGCTTCTTCTGATGAAATGCTGGTTGAAAGCATCAAAAGAGAACATGGCGGTGGCTGATAAACCTTCTGTTACCTTATCCAGCTTCTGCGTTAGTCTTAAGTTAGAGAAAAGCTGGTTCTTGTTTTCGTTCTGATATCCTCTCAGGGCCGCATCGGCGTAAGGGTTCCGGGACCCTCCGTTTGAGGTTCTGCCGGGCACAAACCCTCCTGGATACATCACGGGGTATTCTACCGGGCTGATCTCCAGTGCCGAGCTATAGATGGTGGCGGCATTTTCTGCCGGGTAATTACCAGTAGCGATGTAACCCTGGATGCCCAGGTCAACTTTGGTGGTCTTTGTAAGGTCCAGCGTCACATTAGAGGTGACATTGTAGCGGGTGAACCGGGTTGTGGCGTTATATTGGGCAATGGCATCTGTATTGAACAGTCCAGTTTCATCATAATACCCCAAAGACACATAGTACTTGGCCTGCGGAGAGCCCCCGCTCACGTTTAAGTTAGCATTGCGGTTTTTACCGCTTCGCTCAAACACTTCATCTAACCAGTTGACATCTGGGTAAACAAAAGGATCTTCGCCACTGGCCGTTTTATCAATGAACTCCTGACTGTACTTGGGGGTAGGAATGCTTCCGCCGGGCTCCCGCCGGGTGTAAATTGCCTCATTGGTGAGATTCATGTAATCTACGCCACCTATGAGTTTAGGAACCTTGGTGAATTGGGTGATGCCCTGGTTATAGTCAAACGTTACTCTGGGCTTTCCTTCCTCGCCTCTTTTGGTCATGATCAGGATTACCCCGTTCGCTCCTCTCACCCCATATACTGCTGTGGCGGAGGCGTCTTTCAGGATTGTGAATGACTCCACATCCTGGGGGTCAATGTTGTTCATGGACCGTTCTACCCCATCTACCAGCACCAGCGGAGCGCTGGAGCCACTTAAGGAGGCAATCCCCCTGATCCAGATATCGGCGCCGTCATAGCCTGGCTGCCCGGAACGCTGCACGCCGGTTACGCCCGCTACCCTACCTGCTAGCATGGTGCTGATGTTGGCAACCGGTTGGTCTAACTCTTTCACAGAAACCGAAGACTGGGCACCCACGTTGCTGATTTTTCGCTGGGTACCGTAAGCTACCACCACCACTTCATCCACTTTGGTCTGGTCCTCATCCAACACTATGTCAATGGATGCTTTCCCGCCAATGGCGATTTCTTTAGACAGATAACCGATATAAGAAACTACCAAGGTACCGCTTTCAGAGGGCGCGTTGATGGAATAGTTTCCGTTGACATCGGTGGTGGCGCCGATGGCGGTGCCTTTCACGCTCACGGAGGCCCCAATCAAAGGAGATCCGGTTTTATCGGTCACTTTGCCTTTTACCTGAAAATCAACCCTGGCCCCTGCTCTCGCCAGTTGTCGGGATTTCACGGCGAGTCCGGTATTCTTTTTAGAAGCCTTTTCTCCAATTGCCTGGGAGGGTACCGCACTACTCACAAAGCAGAATCCTGCCAGAACAACCTTGAGCCATAGCCCCCGATTTTTCTGGGTGTAACTGCTGAGCAGGAATTTTAAGGGTAAATCTCGTTTCATATGGTTCTTTTTATGTTGAGTATGGCTTAATTCTCCTTTAAGGTGATCTGGCTGTTTATTTCTGTTTTGCAAATCATATTGATAGGGCACCCTGTTTTGTCTATTCCCGTAACATTGCAAAGCGTCTTTTCACTCTAAACAAGTGGTAAATCGTTTTAGCAATTATTTAAAACAGGGATTCTATCTCAATCCATTGCATGATGTAAAATGTGTTTATATAACTTGTTGCGCATAGCAAATCCATCAAAGTTTAAAAGTTTATGCTGCTCTATATTCCCTGCCTTTTCCCTTATAAACTTTAATAATCTATATGCTAAAACCTTTTAGCTAGCAAGTGTTTGAAAAAGCCTTACCAGGAGTGGTTGTGAAAAATCTAAAATCTTGAAAGCTGTATTCTGTATGAAAACCGCAGAAGATTATCTGCGAGGAAAGTAAGAAAGAACTCTGAGATGGACTCACCAAAAACTTGGCTTTCCTCTTTCTAACCGTAAGACAGTAGGCAAAACATCCAAGTTGAAGAATTCCCATTATCCCTCAGGTGAGATGTCAAAAGAAAGGCGTGTCAAATTTCGCAATTCAAACGGCTTTTGCTCTCCTCTCTTTAACAATATGTTAAAAGAGCAAACATTATTTTTAAAAAGCAAGAAACGAACAAAAAAATATTTAATTCACTGAATATTGAATAGCAAGGCAACCATGCTCCTATTTCCGCCCATCTTTGTTATTTGCCGCAAAATGCCACAATGCAACCAATTCATTTTTCTACTCTAAATATCCAAAGACCATATAGATTCTATAGATAGATAATTAATACAGGTCTATGCCAAGTTAACTTCTGGAGCGATAAAGTCCAGCATACTGGTTTTATTGGCAAATGCGCTTAGGTACATTCTTTAACGTAGCTTTTTTTAAGCTCATTTTTCTCAAACAAGCTCCAAAACGCATGGCGTTGCCTCTCCTATTTTGAAAAGGTTATGCTATTGAATTCATTTCAGTTCTTGTGCCGGGTAGTATCCTTTCCTTTTTTGCTTAATTTCACTCGGCAGAAGAAGAAATGGTTTTATTTCTGGCCTGAGATTAGAATTGGCACCTCCCCTACTGCCTTGTTTGAATCAAAAGGTGGCTGGAACATTCCAGTTGGTCTGTCCCAAGCCAAGTACTGCTTTCCTATTGAGAGATGATCTCTGCACAGGCAAAAGCACCGGACCCGTTATTATATATTGAAAAAGGATGAAAAAGCGGCTTTCCATAAGAGACATCGCGCAACAACTGAATATCTCCATCACTACGGTCTCTTTCATCCTGAACGGGAAAGCCAAAGAAAAGCGGATAAGTGAGCACGTCACGGAGCGGGTATTGAAGTTGGTAGAAGAACTTGATTACAAGCCCAACCAGATTGCCCGAAGCCTGAGAACCGGCAAATCAAAGATCATCTGCCTCATGGTAGAGAACATCTCCAATGATTTCTTTTCCAGCGTGGCCCGGCACATAGAAGAGAATGCCTTTGAGCAGGGCTACAAGATCATTTACTGCAGCACAGAGAACAAGCCCGAGAAAACGCGCGAACTGATCAAGATGTTCAGAGAGCGGAATATTGACGGCTACATCATCTCTCCCCCGGAGGGTATAAAGGAGGACATCCAGTCTTTACTCGAGGATAACCTGCCGGTAGTGTTGTTTGACCGTCTTATCCCCGGCCTCCAGACAAACCACGTCATGATTGACAATTTCAACGCTACCTACACCGCGGTAAACCATCTGGTGGAACAGGGCCACAAGAATATTGCCTTCGTTACCCTTGACTCTAACCAGACCCAGATGAAAGACCGTCTGGGCGGCTATACCAGTGCCATCAAGGAACACCACCTGAAAACGTATATCCAGATGGTAGCCTATGAAGAATCCGCAGAGAAACACCTTGACGTTTTCGCGGCGTTTTTGAAGAAACACCAGGAAATTGACAGTGTGCTGTTCGCCACGAACTACCTGGCCACCGCCGGCATTGAGGCGCTGAATAAACTAGGCCTGCAGATTCCCGCAGATGTGGCCATAGTTGCCTTTGATGATCTGGACTTCTTCAGAATCTACCAGCCCTCTATCACCGCCATTGCCCAACCTATTGAAGAGATGTCCAAAAACCTCATAGACATTATCCTGAAGAAGCTGGAAGGATTACCTGAGCCGGAAAACCGATCTGAGGTAGTGTTGCCTACCACATTGATTGTAAGAAGTTCTTCTGGCCGGAGCCAGCCTAAATCCTCCTGAATGGCTAGCGTTAAAACGAGGGCTACTCCCCTAACCACGCCCTGAATTCCATAGCCTTCTCGCGGCTGATCATGATCTCTTCCTCAGGATCTGGCGTCAGGCTGATTTTCAGTTTGGCGTTCAGTTCCTGGCTTACCTTGGCTATTGCCGCGAAGTTAACGATGAACTGCCTATTAGCCCGGAAAAAGTCTTTAGGGTTGAGCAACCGCTCCAACTCTTCCATAGTGAAATCAACCTGAAAACACCGGCTATCTTTGGTACGGAGGAAACTCACCTTTTCCTTCGTGAAGAAATAGGCTACTTCCTGGCAGATGACGGGGAACATGCGTTGCCCTTGTTTGACCAGAATGCGATCGCGGTAAAGGTCTGTAACTGGGGTGCGCTGCTGGTTTATTTCCTGCAACAGGGCTTCAATATTCACCAGGTTCGGCGCTTTGTTGGTGAACACCTTTTTCATGTTCCTGAGCTTGAGCAGGCTTCTTTGCAGCTCTTTTTCCTGAATGGGTTTTAAAAGGTAATCCACGCTGTTGAGCCGGAAAGCTTTGATGGCATGCTCATCATAGGCGGTGGTGAAAATCACGGGGCAGGAAACGTCTAACTGCGCGAAAATCTCGAAGCTTTGCCCATCACTGAGTTCAATATCCAGCAGCAACAAATCCGGGGCGGGATTTGCTTGGAGCCATTGCACGGTGGAAGCCACGCTGCCCAGTACGGACTCTATCTTGCTCCCAGGCTCCAGGGCTTCCACCATCTTCCGCAGCCGCCGCGCCGCAATGGCCTCGTCTTCAACGATGAGAATACGCATACTGCCTGGGGCTTATCAATGGAATCTGGATTCTGAAAACGGCATCGGTCTCCTGGATGGAAATCTCAGATTGGTTCAATAAATGGTACTTGGCCGCCACGTTCACCAAACCCATTTTGTTGGAAGGCACCGTGGCTTTGCGCTTCTGCAGGTTATTCTCCACCACCAGGTGGCTGGCATCTTGGGCGTAAATGCTGATGCGCAGCGGCGAGGCCTCTGAAATAATATTATGTTTCACGGCATTCTCCACCAGGATCTGCAGCGTGAGCGGCGGTAAAAGAAAGGCTTTCAGGTCAGGGGACAAGTCAATCTCCAGGGACACGCCCTTTTCAAACCGGGTTTGCAGCAGGTAAAAGTAGGCCTCAATAAAGGCCAGTTCCTGCTCCAGGGAAATAAGCTCCTTCTCATTGCTCTGCAGCAGGTACCGGTAGATGTGCGAGAGTTCATCCACGAACCGAAGGGCCCGCTTGGGGTCTTCCTCAATGAGCCCAGAGAGGGAGTTAAGGCTGTTAAACAGGAAATGCGGGCTCACCTGGTTCTTCAGGGACTCCAGCTGACTCTGCAGGTTTCTTTTCTTCAACTCCTCGGTTAGCCTCAGCGATTCTTTCCACTGCTCCAGGTAGTAGGCAGACTCGTAGGCGATGGCAATCAGCTGGCAGAAAAACAAGGTCATGCCTATGCTGTAGAGATAGCTGTAGAGGTTCAGGTCCGCAGGGTTCCAGAAGCCCAGTTGGGACTCTATCCAGACGTGCCAGCTCCCCACCACCACCGAGAGGATCACCAAAGCCGCCGCTAACCACAGGAGCCGGGGTTTTAAACCTTTCAGTCCTTTGAACTTGGAGCGGGTAACCCTAATGGCCATGCGCGTGCCTTCCCACATTACCCAGGTAAACAGCAACTGCCACAACAGCACCTTAACCACCGACTCCTGTCCCTGCGTGATCCGCTGCAGGTAAAAGAACAAAAAGAGAATGAGGTTCTGGATGAGCATGCCTGCTATCCTAAGCCTGGTATCGTGTAGTTTCTCCATTTAGGGCTGCTTCCGGGAGTAAAATCGCGTCTCTTAATTTAAGCAAAGTTTCCCAGATTCAGCCCCTAAACGCCGCGGCATACCTGAACAGTCAGGCCAGCTGCATTTCCTGTCCCAACTCTACCAAGGCCGGCTTCCGGGTGAAGATTCCTTTCCGGAGGGCGACATACACTAGCAGCATAATCGCCCCCGAGGTCATCACGGGCAGCAAACTAAGTGGATTGAATGGGAACAAGGGAAGGCTGATCAAAATCTGCAGGCAGCATGCTTTCACCAAATTCCGGAAGCGCTGCTCTTTTCCCAGGCAGATCTGTTTTACGCTCCTGAACAGATACCCATTAATGATGGCCAGCAGAACCCCGAATTGGATAAGGGTATAGAAACGCATGTCATAGACAAACGTGCCGGCCCGCATCTTTATCAACGCCACGGCAGTCACTGCAATGAGGTGCGCGCAGATATTGAGCAAGGTATACTGGGCCAGAAAAACCAGGAGAAAAGAGAATACCATCCCCTTCTTGCCCAATGGTTTGCCCCGGTGGATGACATAGGTAAAGGTGGCGCTAAAAAACACCGTCACCACTAGTATAATGCTGTCGATAAGCTGGGTTTCTAACATGGCTCTTTAACTGGTTAAATGGTTCTAGTTCAGATTATTCTTGATTTCTTCTGCCTGATGAATTAAAAATAGGAGTTAGAAAAGGACCATAAAACCTCGTTTTACCCAAGTGTCAGAAATAGGCGCTGAACCGTCAAAGGCCATATCTGAAGGGAAAGATGCCCCACCATAGGGAAGTGATTAGCTGGATAGATACACCTAATGGAGCATGCTCGTGGTGCGGAAACCCACCCCTACCCCTTCCAGGAGGGGAATCTCCTGCTTTGGGTTCACAGGCTCCAGTCTAAGATACGCCAGTTATAATCTAGCCCTTGGCTCACCTATAAAGTCTTTAGTTCGTCTATGAAGTCTCTGGTTCAAGTTTTCAACTTGGACCTACCATGGGCTGAAGTTTTCAACTTCAGTGAGGCGACAGCCTCAAGAAGGGTTTTATGGATTAAGCCTTTCCAGGTTTCTACCAGGGAGAAAAGCCCAGAGTACAGGATGAAACGAATCTACTCTGTGGAGGGAAGTACAACAACCACGGGTTTTCTGCTTCAGGCAATGGAAGGTTGTGTTAATATCAAGCTTCGTTTCTACTCTCTTTTTCTGAAAACAGCTGCAAAACAAAAAGCCCCAGCTATACGCCAGGGCTTTATTTTTATTCAATGGTAAGCATTTTGCTTTCGCCTTCAGGTATTCCTCCGCAGGATGGTTCCCGTTAGAGTTTTATCCAGTTTCAAGTCCGATTTCAAAAATAATACGACTTAAAAAAAACCGGCACTCACTCACTCACTCACTCACTCACTCACTCACTCACTCACTCACTTAGCAAACTTGCGGCGGCTTTATCCACGAGCCAGAGGGTTTCTCCCCGGGCCGGCTGGATGAGTTGGGAAGGGTACTGCTCCGGGTTCCGGTCGCCTTCCAGGACTTCACGCAGGGCTTTGGCTTTCTTCTCTCCGAAGGTCATGAACACGATCTTTTTGGCCTGGTTGATACAAGGCGCCGTCAAGGTGATGCGGTACATGGATTGGGGCTCCAGGTAATAGGCCTTTACAAGCCGCTCCGTCTCATGAAGCACGGGCGTGCCCGGGAACAGCGAGGCGGTATGGCCATCGTCGCCCATGCCTAGCAGAATAAGGTCAAACCTTGGTGCCTGTCCATTGAAGTGGTTTAGGAGCCGTTTTTCGTAAATCAGGGAAAAATCCTCGGGGGATTGCTCTCCCCACATGGGAAAGATATGGCTCTTGGAAATGGGCACGTGGTGCAAGAGCGTTTCAAAGGCCATCCTGGCGTTGCTGCGGTCATCGGTGAGATTCACCCAGCGCTCATCTCCCCAGAAAACGTAGGTTTTATCCCAGGGTACCAGCTCGCGGTAAGGAGATTGGGCCAGCAATTTATACAGTTGCTCCGGTGAGGAGCCGCCCGTGAGGGCCACAGTGAAGCGCCCATGCTCCTGCACAGCCTCCTGCGCACTCTGCACAAAAATCTCCACCGCTTCTTTGCTTAGTTGAGCGGTAGATTCAAACACCTTGATCATGGTACCTCTATTTTTGGGTGTTGTAGTAATTGGTTACGGTCCAGGTATGACCGTCCCGAGCGATAAGAGCCTCAGCGTTTTCGGGGCCCCACATGCCAGCGGGATAGTTGGGAAACTCCAAGGACGGGCGTGATTCCCAAGTCTCCAGGATAGGCATTACCACCTCCCAGGCAGCCTCTACCTGGTCAGAGCGCATAAACAGGGTGGCATCTCCTTGCAAGGCATCAAGCAGCAGGGTCTCATAGGCCTCAGGCGTTTGGGTAGAGCAATTGTCGTAGTCAAACACCATCTCGGCGGGGGTAAGCTGCATTTCCAGACCCGGGCGTTTGGCCGTAAACCGCAGCCTGATGTCCATCTGGGGCTGGATGTTGATGATTAAGCGGTTTGGCAGCAGGCTCTCGGCCATGGTGCTGGAGAAAGTGGAGTGCGGCACCGGTCTGAACTGCACGGTAATGGAAGAGGTCTTTTCCTGCATCCTTTTACCGGTACGCAGGTAAAACGGTACGCCCTGCCACCGCCAGTTGTCCAGGTAAAACTTTACGGCTGCGTAGGTCTCGGTATTGGAACCAGGGTTCACGCCTTCTTCTTCGCGGTAGCCGGGCACTTTCTTGCCTTGCTGCCACCCCGGTCCATACTGGCCCCTTACTGCATAGCGGGTCACCTGTTCATGGGTCAAAGGCCGGATAGCCCGCAGCACATCGGCCTTGCGATTCCTGATTTCCTCGGCCTCAAAAGACACCGGCGGCTCCATGGCCACCATGCACAGAAGTTGCAGCAGGTGGTTCTGGATCATGTCACGCAGGGCCCCGGCTCCCTCATAGTAGCCGCCCCGGTCTTCCACGCCTACTTCCTCGGCCACGCTGATCTGCACGTAATCAATGTAGTTCCGGTTCCAGAGGGGTTCAAACAGGGCATTGGCAAACCTAAAGGCCAGGATGTTCTGCACTGTCTCTTTACCCAGGTAATGGTCTATCCTGAAGATCTGGCTTTCCTGAAAGTGCTGCGTTAGCAGTTTGTTCAGGCTGCGGGCCGTTTCCAGATCTTTCCCGAAGGGCTTCTCCACGATAATGTGGTCCTTCTCCACATCACTGGCTAACTGGGCATTGTGCAGATTAACCGTCACCGCTTCAATGAACTGAGGCGCCACCGATAAGTAGAACAACCGGTTGGCGCGCAGGCCCCAGGCATGGTCCAGCGCATCCATTTTCTCGGCTAGCCGCTTGTAGGCCGCAGGGTCGTTGATGTCTGAGCGCAGGTAGGAAATGTTCCCGTTGAACGCTTCCCAGCTTTTCTTCTCTGGTTGGCCGGTACGGGAGAATTCAGTTAAGCCTTCGTATAAATGGGTGCGGTAGTCAGGATCACTGAACTCAGATCGCCCTAACCCGATGATCGCAAACTCCTCTGGAAGCCAGCCAGCCAGGGATAGGTTATAGAAGGCCGGTAACAGTTTGCGCTTCGTTAAATCGCCAGTCCCGCCAAAAATGACCACAATGGTAGGAACTGCTTTATTAACTGGTTTCATAATGGTTTACTTTTATTCACTTCTCCCGAACCCTTACATGAGGCATAAGTTTCCGGGGCATTTGCTTCAAAACTGTGGTAAACGAATGGACAGGCTTAACTTAATCCCACTGGGTATGGAAAATTCCGGGCTGGTCTATGCGCTCATAGGTATGGGCCCCGAAATAATCGCGCTGCGCCTGAATCAGGTTGGTGGGCAAGGTGGCGCTGCGGTAAGTATCAAAATAAGACAGGGAGGCCATGAACCCGGGCACCGGAATGCCTTTGTCAATGGCGGTTTTCACGATGGTGCGCATGTCTTCGTGGCGCTTGAGCAGCTCGCCGCCAATAGCAGGATCCAGGAGCAGGTTAGGTAAGCCGGGGTTAGCGGCAAAGGCTCTCCGGATATCCTCCAGGCAGGCGGCTCTGATGATACAGCCCCCGCGCCAGATTTTGGCTACTTCCTCCAGTTCCAGTTCATAGTTGTAGGTGGCCGAGGCTACGCGCAACTGCACCAGGCCTTGGGCATATGTGACCAGCATGGCAAAGTAGAAGGCGTTTCTCAGGCGGTTCTCTACCGCGTACCAATCCTCAGAGTTGCTTCCTTGCGTGGAAGGGATGTCCAGCGCCTGGGCTGCCTGCACCCGCTCGTCCTTGTACGCCGACATATCGCGCATGGTCACGGCAATGTCCACGGTAGGCAGCGGCACTTGCAGGTCCATGGCGTTCTGGGAGGTCCACTTGCCGGTTCCTTTCTGGCGGGCCCGGTCAGAGATCAGGTTCACCAGGGGCTGCCCGGTGGTCTCGTCTTTTTTCTTCAGGATCTGGCCCGTGATCTCCACCAGGAAGGACTGCACCTCGCTGCCGTTCCACTCCTCAAACATCCGCTGGGCTTCCTCGTCAGAATTACCCAGGCCGCGCTTGAGCAAATCGTATGTCTCGGCGATGAGTTGCATAATGCCGTACTCAATGCCGTTGTGCACCATCTTCACGTAGTTGCCCGCCGAGCCGTTGCCCAAGTAAGCCACGCAAGGCTCGCCGTCCACTTTGGCAGCAATCGCCTCAAACACCGGCCGCAGCCGCTCATAGGCCTGGCGGTCGCCGCCCGGCATCATGCTTGGGCCGAAACGCGCGCCTTTCTCCCCACCTGATACACCCATCCCGAAGAAATGGATCTTGTGCTTCTCCAGCTCCACCACGCGGCGGTCGGTATCGGGGAAATAGGAGTTGCCGCCGTCAATGACAATGTCGCCTTCCTCCAGGTGGGGCAGCAGGCTGGCAATGGCCGCATCCACCGCTTTACCGGCGGGCACCAGCAACATCACCGCCCGCGGTTTCTGCAAAGAACCCACGAACTCCTCAATGGAAGTGGTGCCTTTCACGTTTTTACCGGCCTCGGCCTCTTTCTCCAGCGCCGATGCTTTGGCCGGGTCCAGGTCCAGCCCTACTACCGAGAAGCCATGGTCTGCTATATTCAAAAGTAAGTTCCGGCCCATCACGCCTAAGCCTACCATTCCGAAGTCAAATTCCATGTTGGTCATGTCTGTTTTTGCCTTGTTTAAGAAACGAGATACTGATTTACACGGCTAAACTTACTCTTATTTCTCTAAAAGTCACCGCAACGGACTTCTATTCCTTTCATGAAGTTTTGCCAGGCCGGAAAAAAACAAAGCTGAAAAACGCTTCAGGTGCCTGATTAGGAAAGATTTAAGGAAGGGTTTTATCAAGATGTGGCACTTTCTTGTTTTGAGCTCTTTTTACTAAAAAGGGCCCCAAACAAGCCGAAGATTATCTACTTCATAATTCCACCTGAATACCCCACCAGAAGATATTCTGTAAAGCAAAACTGTTTTCCTTTTTGGAGAAAGGTTTACAAGGTTCTTCCTCTAAAAAAATCATTCTACCTTCTAATTTACATTCCACATATTTCATAAGAATGGCTTGTAAATTAAGAGGCAATAAATGTCAATTTAACAACAATAAAGATTCTAATTAGGGCACCTAAGTTGGAACATGCTGAAAAATAAAACTTTAGCCAATCATTGCCACAGTTAAGAATTTACCTTTATATTGGCGTTTAAATGCTTATTTGTTAAAAACAGACCTAAAATAGATAACTTAAATACTTATTTTTAAAAACACTGAGTTATCTATTACCATTTATTTAAAGCTTACGTATATGGGCAGAATTATTCATTCTAGTAACATACCTAGCTGAGTCTCTTCCGGGGATTTAGCGAAAACAACCTTCTGCAGCTCGTGCTTCTGCTCTTTTTCTTTAAGCAGCCGATTTGCATTTCCAGCATACAACAGTACCCCAATTGCTTACCCTTTCACCTAGAAATTCTTATCTGGTTGTTCTTTAAGAACGCTATTTCAAAGGTTCTTCAGGCAGTTTTCTGGGTTGGGAAATTACGCTTCGCTTTCCTTTTAGATTTTCATTTCCCTTCCTGTAGACAGGAGGTTTGCTATATTTTTTCACCCCTAAAAAATAATGTATGCTGAAAATCTTTACCCCTCACAGGGCATGTTCCCTGTTGCTTCTTCTTCTCATTTTGGGCACTCCCCTGCTTTCCCGGGCCCAGTTGGCCAAAGGAAAGCCCAAGTTCCTGGGCAATGTCATTGACCGTTTTGTACCCGGCAACTTCAGTTCTTACTGGAACCAGGTAACCCCGGCCAACGCCGGTAAATGGGGGGTGGTGGAAGGCACCAGAAACGTCATGAACTGGGCCGATCTGGACATGGTCTACAATTACGCCGCCTCCAAGAACATCCCTTTCAAAGCGCATACTCTGGTGTGGGGCATGCAGGAACCCGCTTGGGTCAGCAGCCTTACCCCCGCCGAGCAGGCGGCCGAGCTGGAGGAATGGTTTCAACTCTTCAGCCAGCGCTACCCTAACACTCAGATGATTGATGTGGTGAACGAACCGCTGCACGTGACGCCTTCGTTTATCAATGCCATCGGTGGCACTGGCGCCACGGGCTGGGATTGGGTCATTTGGTCGTTCCAGAAAGCGCGCCAGTACTTCCCCAATGCCAAGCTGATCCTCAACGATTACAGCATCCTGGGCAACACCACCAACACCTCCAACTACATCAAAATCATCAACCTGCTCAAAGCCAGAAACCTGATTGACGGCATCGGGGTGCAGGGTCACGGGTTGGAGTATGCGCAGTCTACCAAAATCACCAGCAGTTTGAACAGCCTGCAACAGACCGGTGTGCCCATCTACGTGACGGAACTAGACCTGGAGCACGCCGATGACGCGACCCAACTGGGCATGTACCAGCGCGTTTTCCCACTACTGTATGAGCATCCGGGCGTAACGGCGGTCACGTTGTGGGGCTACCTGGCCGGGGAGATCTGGAAACCTAACGCCTATCTGTTAGGCAAGACCTCCACCATAGGCACGGCTACCCTTTCCACTACTTTCCAGGATTACACGTTCAGCGGCTCGGGCAAGCTGCAGGTACACCTCACCAATGACCACCTGGACAATGCCCGCGACATGGAGATTGACTACATCACCGTGAACGGAGTCACTTACCAGGCCGAGGACATGGCGGTAAACACCGGCGTCTGGACCGGGAAATGCGGCGGCTCTTACAGCCAAATGCTCCATTGCGACGGCTACATTGAGTTCCCAGCTGGTTCCGGCACCATTACTGTACGGGCCAGAGGCACCACCGGCGCCGAGACCATGGAAGTACGCACCATAGAAGACGTGACGGAGCGCGCTGCCCTGGCCTGGCTCAAAAATACTTACTTCAATGCCAACGATGGCACTGTGTCAGAGGTCCTCGCCGAGGCGGAAGTTGGCTTGTTGGGCGGCACCAACGTGGCCAGCACCAGAACAGGCTTCAGCGCCACCGGGTATGTCACCGGTTTTGACGCCTCCGGGGATTATGTGGAGATGAACGTAAACCTGGCCGCGGCCGGATCTTTCCCACTGGTGATCAGGTACGCGGCAGATGCTTCCGTAGCCCGGTCCATCAAAGTCAACGGTACGGTGGTGAAGAAAAACCTGAGTTTCCCTGCTTCTGCCACCTTCACCAATGTGCAGTTCAACACCAGTTTCCTGGCCGGTAAAAACACCATCCGGATTTATGTGGAACGGGGTGCCACGGGCGGTGGCGACATTGACTACGTGAAGGTAAGCGGCGCCAAACCGGCGGGTAGCACCCTAAGAATAGCCGGATTTCAGGACCAACCACCAAAAGGATTAGGCATTTATCCTAACCCAGCCCAGGGCGGTACTTTCAAGGTAGACCTGAGATCGCTCGCATCCGCGGAAAACCTGAGCGTGCAGGTGGTGAATGTGCAGGGCCAAGTGGTGTACAGCCAGAGGCTAAACCAGCAGGAGGAAACTGAACTACACACGAACCTGCGGGCAGGCCTCTACCTGGTGCGGCTTACCCAGGGCCAGAAAATAGTATCCCAGCAGAAACTCGTCATCAGGAATTAACCACCATGACCAGCGCCATGCCTTTTACCTTTTTGGCCTGTTTTCCCAAAAATAGGCCAAAAGCGCAAAAGGCTGGATACGCTTCCAGAGGCTTTTTAAAGTCTCTATGCTGCTAGTACCGCCATTACATCACTCACTCTTAAACCTCTTTCCCACATGTTTACCAGCAAGCCACCTTAACCAGAAAGCTCCTTCCGGAAATTCCTAACAAACCATCATTCATCCTTAAAGACAAAGTATATGAATAGAATTCTATTAAAGTTTTTATCAGTTTTTATTCTCTCCATTCTGATCGCGCCCTCGGCCTTTGCGGCGTTAGCGCTGTCTCCCATCTTCGGGTCTGACATGGTGCTGCAGCGTGGCACCTCGGTACCGGTTTTCGGGACGACCAATCCTGGGGCTTCGGTGACGGTCCAGTTTCAGTCCCAGAACGTATCTGGCGTGGCCGATGCCAGCGGAAAGTGGCGCGTGAACCTGGCCAGCATGACGGCTAGCACCGCTCCCAGCTCCATGGTGGTGACCTCCGGCACAGAGAGAGTTATCCTTACCGGAGTGCAGGTGGGTGAGGTTTGGTTGTGCAGCGGCCAATCAAACATGGGGTTTCCGTTGAGCAACGCCGATGACAGCGCGCCTGCCATTGCCAGTGCCGGAAACCACAACATCCGCCTGTTCCGGATGACTGCCGGGAGCGGTCCTGCCACCACTACCTGGAAAGTATCCAACTCCAGTACCGTGGGCAGTTTCTCAGCTGTGGGCTACTGGATGGGTCTGGAATTGTCCTTGTTCCTGAAAAACGTGCCCATTGGCTTAATTCAGGCCACCCACGACGGAACTGCCATTGAAAACTGGCAACACACCAGCGGCGGTACCGGGGTAGACTACGATGCTATGGTAAAGTCCATTCAACCCTACGCCGTGAAAGGCGTGGCCTGGTACCAGGGAGAAAGCAACGGCGGCGACACTGACTACAAAACCAAACTGACCAATATGCTGCGGGAGTGGCGCGCAGACTGGGGCCAAACCAGCCTTCCCTTCGGGATTATCCAGCTGGCTTACCGCTCTGGCTGGAACACGGCCCGCAATGCCCAATTAGAAGTGGCAGACACTGAACCAAGCTGCTTCCTGGTAACCATCAGAGACCTTCCGGGTGGTTCCCTGCACCCACCGGTGAAGAAACCGGTAGGCATCCGTACCGCCATCGGGGTCAGAGGCCTGCTGTACGGCGACAACATTCCTTTCTCTGCTCCCGTGCGCGACATTCCCAACTCTTACGTATCGGGTAACAAGATCATCCTGAACTGGAAATACCTGGGCAACGGCCTGTTCACAAGCGACGGCGCGGCACCAGGTACCTTCTCGGTAGCCACAGCCACTGGCCAGTTTAAAACCGCTACTGCGGTGATTGTGGGCAATACCGTTGAGATCACCAGCCCCGTGGCCAACGCCACCAGGGTACAGTACTCTTACAGCAGCGTAGGTAACCTGTACAGCCGGGTGAGCATTCCAACTGAGGGCGGCGCCTCTACCGTTGACCGCCTGAAGGTTTCTGAATTCCAGATTACGGTTGGTCCTAAATTGGCCGCCACCACCACCTCGGCAGTAACCGCCTCTGAGCTTAGAAATGCCGGAGTAGCAGTGTATCCTAACCCATCTTCCAGAGGTCAGTTCAGCATCAGTCTGGGTGGTCATAAAACAGACAGCAAACTGTCGGTGCAGATCAGTGATTTGCTGGGTCGAGTGGTGTACAGAAAAATGGAGACCGCCGGAGAAACCCTGCAGGTGAACAGCAACCTGAAACCCGGAACTTACCTGCTGCAGGTGAGAGACAATTCGCAGGTCCTGGTTAAAAAACAACTCGTGATCCAATAGGCCATACCAAAAACCAGAAAGTTATTGGCTAACCCCGTAACTTTCTGGTTTTTTCCTTTACCTACAAAGAGGCCCTGTTCCTGAAAATATTTTTATGCAAACGTTGGCATGATACTACTCATTTAACCTTCCTTTTGCGTATCTTCAGGCTAAACTAGCTTTTAATCTCCAGCCTTTTCACATGACAAAACCTTTACTCTCCCTTTTCCTTTTTGTGCTCACCCTAGTGTCTTTGCAGGCGCAGGGCCAGACCAACACCCCTCCTTCCAGCGTGATCACCGCGCCCCACAACAATGCCTACTTTCAGGAAGGGAAATCCATGACCATTCTGGTGTACGCGAGTGACATAGGAGGAACCGCTGCCAACGGTACCGTGAGCAAAGTGGAGTTCTTCAACGGCGGCACCAAACTGGGCGAGGCGACCACCGGTACCAATAACACCTATACCTTCGTGTGGAGCCCCTTGGTGGCCGGCACCTATACCCTCACCGCCAAAGCCACCGATAACCAGAACCTGGTTAGTACTTCTGCCGGGGTAAAGGTAACAGTGGGGACCGATGCCGCCCCAAGCTATGGCCTGAGTGCCTGCAAAGGGAAATACCTGGGTAACATCATTGCGGGGAACATCCCTTCCAATTACAAGCAACTCTGGAACGGCATCACCGCTGAGAACAACACCAAGTGGGGCTCAGTGGAAGCTACCCGTGATGTCATGAACTGGAACGGCGCTGATATAGCGTACAACCAGGCCAAAAACAACCACCTGATGTTTCGCTACCATGTATTTGCCTGGGGCAGCCAGTTCCCCCTTTGGGCCATCAACTCCAGCAACAACCTCCTGCTTTCGCCCGCCGAGTTCCAGGAAGAGATGGAGGAATACATTGCCGCCGCGGCTGCCCGCTATGGCGAAGGAATTGACCAGATAGACGTGCTCAATGAGAATCTGAGAACCCATGCTCCCGCTACCCAGGCGTTCAAAACCGGCCTGGGCGGAGGAGGCGCCACCGGCCATGACTGGATTATCTGGATGTTCACCAAAGCGCGCCAGTACTTCCCCAACGCCAAACTCATTTTAAACGACTACGGCCTGGAAAACGACCAGCCGGCCATTAATGAGCAGTTGCAGATCATCAAGTTGCTGCGCGACCGAAACCTCATTGACGGATTCGGGACGCAGGCCCACGAGTTCAACATCAACACCCTTTCGGCTGCGCAACTGAAATCCTCCCTGGACCTGATGGCCAGGGCCGGGGTACCCATTTACGTCACTGAGTTGGATATCTCCGGCAATGACAATACCCAGAGCACAAGATACCAAACCCTGTTCCCGGTGTACTGGGAGCACCCGGCGGTAGGGGGCATCACCCTGTGGGGTTATGAGGCAGGGAAAACCTGGAAAACAGATACCAACCTGCTGAACAGCTCTGGGCAGGACCGTCCGGCCATGACCTGGCTAAGGCAGTATATGGCCGTCCGCGCCGATGTAGGTTATCCTTTCTGCACCCAGGCTCCGCTGGTGACCGGTATTGACGATGAAGTAAATACCCTACAATCGGCTCCTTACCCTAACCCATTCCGGAAGGTCTTCACGTACCAGATGGCCGGCCGGTTCAGCTACCAGATTTACAGCAGCACCGGCGCCCTGCTGGATTCCGGCACCGCCACAGAAAAAGTTACCCTTGGGGAAAATCTACCACAAGGCCTGTACATCCTGAGAGTAAGCCAGCGCGATACGGTTAAAGCCTACAGGCTCGTAAAAAACTAAACGGGCATTTCTGTTTAGTAAGCCAACGGGAAAATCATTTCTCACAGGCTTTATAAGAACAGCGCCAGAAAAGCACCGCATTAGGTTCTTTTCTGGCGCTGTTCTTATTTATGGCATAATGGTTTAGACGAAAAAGCAGTAGCCGTTTATTACCTGTTTTCCTGAAACCAAGCCTAAAATAGAAATATCGGTACAGATCGAATCACCCCAATTTGGGAGCAGTTCCAGAAAGGCCAACCCATCAGAAAGGTAGGGGCAATCCCTTGTAGTTGCCCTTTGCTTTTTCTTTTAGTTTTGAAGCTGTTTTGCAAAAAACCGGCTAAAAATGGATTCAGGGCTTATTGCCTCAAAGGTCTTCTGAGATTGGCGCTGGTTCAGCTTTAGGAGCCAGGATGAGTTTTGGTTGGGTCTCGGAAACAATGCGGCCTAGATCTGTGAGGATGCTGCCAATGTCGCGGAGGGTAGCCAGTGAGCTGATGTTGTGGAGGCTGTCCAGGCAACGGGCTTGCTCGGCCTGGGCCTTTTTGATGGCATCTTCTAACGTGCGCATATTCTCGTCTGAGGCATGGATGGTTACCGCGGCATAAGCCGAGATACATTGGGCTGTGGCTTCCATGGCCAGTTTCAGTTGGTCAATGTATACCTGCTCCTGGGCTAAATGCTGGTCCAACTGAATGTCCGCGAGGCTTCTCCTGATGCCCCTGATCTGGATGGTGATGCTTTCCAGTTGGATGATGCTTTCAGTGAGTTGGTTCAACCGCTCTCGTTTGTGGGTCAAGAGCGGGTTGTATTTGAGGCTTTGCTCGGCCAGCGCGTGGGCCTTCCGGCATGCCTCGGCCTCCTTGATAAGAGCGTCCACCTCAGAACGGCCGGTCTTTCGGCCCGAACCTATGTTGTCCAGCAGCGCCGCCAAACTGGTTAATGTCACCGCCGAAAGGTTTCCGTAGGTAAGGATGCTGCGCTCTACCTCAGGCACGGCATTTCGGGGCACAATGAGGGCGTTGATCAGAACCGCGATCACGGACCCCAAGATTGTTTCAATGATCCGCTCCACGGCGTAGCCCTCCCGCATCTGCCCGAAGGCAAGCACCAAAAGCGAACTGATGGCCACTTGCGAGATGATCTGCGGGTTCATGCGCAGGGCTTTGGCAATGGCCATGCCGATAAGAATGATAAAGAAGATGGAGATGGCCCCAATCTGAAACCAATGCCCCAGCAGCATGCTCACCAGCACCCCGCCAATAATCCCGATGATGCGTTGCGTGGCCTTGTCCACGGAATCGGCTACGGTTACCTGCACAGTGATGATGGCGGCTACCGCGGCAAAATACGGGTACGGGGAATGCAGCAGGCTGCTGGCCACAAACCAGGACAAAGCCGCCGCAAAGGCTGTCTTCGTTATCTGTAAAGTCAGGCCTAACCTCTCCAATATGTCCACTACTTTGTTCACGGGTTCTGCTAATGGCTTAATAAAATAGGACCTCTGCTGCCCCTAAGGTAAAGTGTTTGCCTTGTAATCAAACCTATTTAGGCAATTACCTCAGCGTTGGCGGCGGTATCCAAACCCAAACAGGGTATGCAGGGCAATGTTGGGCACCGTGGCAGATCCGCCACCAGCCAGTGGCATTCTGGCCCAGGCCGCGGTAAGTTTAGCCTCCGGCCGAAAAAACCAGTGTTCGGCCACCCCTAACCTTGGACCCACCGCCGCCTGCAAACAAAGCCCCGAGATATGGTAGCCGCCGCCCAGCAAACTTTTCACCGGATTGATGTCCTTTCCCCGGATGCGCCCCTCTGGGTGACCAATCACCAGCCCTAAGCCAACCCTGAACATCGTGGCCGAGCCAACGGAGGGTATAACCCGGCTCACCATGGCCAGGTTATACCCATGCGATACCTCAAAACGCTCAATCTCTGAGGGCGAGTTTTCTAAGTAAACTTTATGGTGTACCAGCTCAGCGCTCCAGTTGTTATAGCCTACCCTATAGGCATAGTAAGGTGATCCGGTCCAGGGGCGGGTGTGGTAACGGGCGGTGAACCGGATGTCTGGCTCATCGGGCTGCCTGATGGTGAGCCTGGTGGGCAGGCTCCAGGATGTTCCCGCGAACACCTCGGCGCTTAGCCCTTGCGCCAACGCTTGGTAACTGCCCGTCATAAATAGCAGAGACAATCCAAGACTCACACCAATTCTCATCCGCATCTCCGGTTTCATAACAATGGATACCAGAGTAATTAACGGTACCGCAGGCTTTCCGTTGGACAAACTCTGGCGATACTTGCTGAGCTCTTGCCATTATTAAGTATTCCAGATGAAGGCTGCACCTAAAGGGAAGTCATCACACCGGTATGTGTATTAGGTTCTTACCTAAGGTTGTCTTGTTTTTGCCTCAATTTTTATAAAATCGGCCTTGAAACTGAAGATAGAAGCAGAATTTGACAGGCGAAAAAAAGCCCCCGAATATCGGGGGCCCTTTCCAGTGAATAACCTTTACATCACCATTCACGCTTTTCCTTTCCCAGGTTGAATACCCGGGAAATATTGAATCCGAAATAGATATCGCCGGTGTTCCAGCCCCCCACGTTTTTTGGGATGAAGAATTTCTCAATCATGCCCTGCGAGTTGGTGAACATCAGCTGGAAGACGTGCCCTCCGGTTTCAATGTCAAAACCCATGGATAGACTGTTCTTGTAGGTATCAGCCACGTCGCCGGGCAACAGATAGAAGTACTCGGCATTGAAAGAGGTCCTTTTGGTCAATTTGAACCTGCCGCCTGCGCCCAAGGCGTAGACGTTGGTTTCCCCGCCTCCGGTTTCCACCAGATTTCTGTGCACCATGGTAGGGGCAAGTTGCAGAGAAAGCCTTTCTGTGAACTTACGGGCCACTAGTAGCTGGTAACTGTAGGTTAACCGGTGGGCAAACTCATAGTTTGCCTCATTCTCGGGCCAGTCCAGGGTTTTTAAGGCGGTGCTGGCAAAAGCAGTGATGGTTACCGGTGAACCGCCCACGGCCTGTTGCAGGGCTTTGTATTTAAGGAATCCGTCAAAGGTTTTCTCCAGGGAGCTTCTTCCTACCCCTATTGTGAACCTATTGGTGACGCCATACTCCAAGGCCAGCCGGATGGTAGACTGATCCAAACCCCAGAAGTTGTAGGCGCCGCTGTTGAGCGTACCAAACCTATGCGAGATGAGGAACAGCAAGGTACCCCCCCCGTTGGTTTCCACGGTGTGCCCATTGATGAGCCGGGTGGCTTTGAAGGTGGCGCTGACTTTCTCCTTTTTGGCACTGTCAGAGGCTTCGGCCAGTTTAAGGAGATCATCCTGGGCGAAAGCCGCAGAACTTACCCAAACGGAGAGAAAAGCCACCAAAAAGATTATCATCATGTCTTTCATAGGCTCTTCTCCACGTAAGGTACATAAACCACATTCACTGTAATATCAATGCGCTTGGCAATGTGGTCTTTCACCAGGAACGGGATCTCAATGTTGAATTCCTGCGGGGTGACGGAGAACGTTGACTTGCCCACCAGTTGCCTGCCTTTTACCTCCAAAGTGCCATCGGTACGCACGGGCCTTTCCACTCCGTGGATGGTTAACACTCCCTCAATCAAAACCTTGTAAAGGTTATCGTGCGCCAGGTCCACGCTCTGCATGTTCACCACTTTTCCTTTGAAGGAGGCTTTAGGGTACTTGTCTGACTCCACGTAGTTCTCATTGAAGTGCTCCTGCATGAGTGATTTCCTGAACTGGAAGGATTTCATAGGCACGGAGAACACCATTTCCCCGGTTTTCACTTCCAGAAAAGAAACCACCTGTTTGGTGCTGGCCTCAATATCTTCCAGCGGCGCTTTGGAGAAGAAAGAGATAAAGCCGGTGCGGGTAAAGTACTTTGATTGGCCGGAGACCGGAACCAGCCCTATCCAAAGCACAGTGCCCAGTATGAGTATGGACTTTAACATGGCTATTGGTATGACTAGTTATTGGGCGCTCCAGCGCTTACCCACTTCTGGATTTTGGCAATGTTGCAGTCAGAGAGTTTGGGGCCATTCTTGGGCATTGCCGGAAACCCACTGGCGTGCGTGATCACCCCTATTAACTTACCATTGTCGGCCACGGCCTTCACCCGTGCATACGTATCCAGAATCATTCCGCCTTCGGCCTGAGAAGCGCTATGGCAGGAAAGACAGTTGGTACTGATAATCCCAGACACCGTAGACGAATAGGTGACATTATTGGTGTCACATTGCTGCGGCTGCGGATTATTGGGGTTATTGGGCGTTATTTCTTCTTCTTTATCATCTTTACAGGCCGCAAACAGGGCCACAGACAAAGTGAAGGCCATTAAACTGAGGCGAAGATTCTTTTTCATATACTGGACAGCTAAGGGTTGAAGGGAAAAAGTAAAAGGGTTAGTATCTTAAGGCGTAAGGGCAAGTCTTTACTCCTGGACAACCTGCCCCCTGAGCTCGCCGGCGGGGTAAGCAGCGCTGTGGATGTTCACGTACCATTTACCGGCGAGTAAATCGGCTTCCTGGTCAGCGGTCAAGGCCGGAGTCTGGTCGTTGATAGGGCTGGTCCAAGGGGAAGAGCCAATAGGAAAGACTACTCCGCCGGGCACCCCAGGCTCTCCTTTGTGAAAGTGCATATTGGTTGGGGTAATCCCCATATGCGTAATGGTGTAGGTCAGGATTTTGGTGTTTCTGTTATAGGACCCGGAGAATGTACCCATGGCACTAGAGTTATTGGGCGGCGTTTCTTCATCCCCAGTGAGGTCAGCATCCTCGAACTGGACAATGTTGCTTGGCTGGTCATCATCGTCATCGCTGCTGCAGCTACCCAAGGCAAAAGACAGAGATACTAGGAGGCCAAGGGCCAGCTTTGAAAAGGTGTTCATGGTCTTCATAAGGTTAATGGTTAGGGAAAACATTAGTTTGGAAAAGTAAGGGCAAAGGCATACCACCCAGCACATTTTAGCCTGTGCTGCCTAGAAGGTCATTCTGGATTATTCTATGGTTTGAGTTTGATCCTATATCCTGCCGAAAAGAAAACTCCGGCACTTGTCAGTTTCACTTTACCATCCCCTATCCCTCCGTAAGGGATCTTCACAAACGGCTCCACACCGAAGGAAAAAACCGGTGATATTGTGCGGCTATACATCAGGGAAACATTCTGCACTTTAAACCAGTGCTGATTTTCGTTGCTCACTTCATTGTGGTAAGGATAATACCCTCCCGAGGTGTATTTTTCACTAAGCATGAGGTAACTAGAGAGTCCGGCCTGAATTGCTAGTGTATTTTTCTCGTTGCCGAATAACCTGTACTGCAGGTTTATGGGAATATCAATCACTTTACAAGTTGCGTCTACTGGCTCAGTATAGGTGTACCCGTTAGAGAAATAATAATCATCTGCGTTTGCGCTGTACATCTTGTTAGCCCACACCACCCCACTTACCAAGCTTAACTTATGGGTCAGCGGCACCCCCAACAATATTCCCGCATTCGCACTTACCGCGTCTGGGTTCTTAAACTTAACCGTAGTAACATCTGGAGCCACGGCCAATGCTACCTGGATATAGCTGAGAAAGGCTGGAGTACTTTTTTGCGGCCCTGCCCCCTCCATTGGAACTTCTGAATTCTGGGAATTAGGGGCTGAGTCCAAAGAAATCAACTGCAGGGTTAAATTTACCGGGCTTACTCGAGGAGCAATTGATATCGCCCTATGTTCTAGTAATTCTAAGGTTGCTTTTTCCTCGTCCAAACCATTTTCATCTGCAATGGTCATGGTAGATCGTCTTATACCTAGGGCTAAGTTACTTTCCCTTCCTACAGAACCAGAAGAAATTTTGCTTTCTCTTCTAGACCTTGGTTCCCTTGGCCTCCAACTTTCTTTTTGTTTATGGTCTCGTCCTAGACCAATAGCCACAGGAACCTTCAAACCTGAGTTGCCTTCTTTTCTTCCTTTCTCTTCCTGGTGTTTTCCGAAAACTTTATTGATAGGTACTTCTCCTATTACCTCTATTGAGGAAGCTGTTTTTGAATCGCTTGCTACTTGAGAGTTTGATTCCGCTGTAATAGTTTCTGTGTCATTTAAGCTGGGGATACTTTCAACTTCCTGCTGTTTCTGTTTTTTCTGGGATTTTGCTTCTAAGGCCTCTGTTTCTTTGATTTGGGCTAATTCTTGTTTTTGCTGTGTTTTTGAAAAAGTAGGTTCAAAATCTATTTCCGACTTATCTACCAACTGGTAAATGGTTACCAAGCTGATTAATAATACAAGACTTACAAAAGGGTAAAATCTTCTGAACCATCTGTGGCGCACCTGCACCTTCTCCAACTTCTGGTCCATAGCCGCCCAGGCCTCCGGATCAAAAGGAGGATCGAAGTTTTCCGCGGATGCCTTGAATAAGCGATCCAGCTCTTCGTCAGACATATTGTTCAAGTTCATCTACTCTGCTTTTTTTTAAAATTTCCCTCAGGTTAGCACGGGCTTTAGAGAGGTTAGACTTAGAGGTACCGGAAGAGATTCCCAGTATTTCCGCTATCTCCTCATGATTATAGCCATCTATCACATACAGGTTGAAAACAGCTTTATAGGCAGGAGACAGTTGCTGAATTAAACTAATCAGGTACTCGTAATTCAGATTGCCTACAATATCAGCTCCATCAGCCACGGGAGAAGCATCCTCCAGATCAGCCCCATGATAATGCTTCAGGTTGTGCCGATAGTTATCCAAGGCCGTATTAATCATAATCCGACGAACCCACCCTTTAAAGGGCTTATTCTGATCGTACTGCTTTAACTTGGTAAATACTTTCATGAACCCATCGTTCAGAACTTCCTTCGCTTCTTCGTCATCTTTGGAATACCGTACACATATGCTCATAGCATAGCCATAGAAATGCTGATACAGCTTTCTTTGTGCTTCCCGGTTATTTTGCAAACAACCCTTGAGCAACTCTTCTACAACTTTGCTATCAGTATCAATCACTGGTTCCGATTTTGCGTACCCATCACGACTATTTCAGATGAAGCGTTGCCTACGATTATAAAAATTTAGCGAAATATTTTCATATATTCACTTGAGCATTGTTTTGGGTGAAAAGAAAGCAGGATTGTTTTTAAATGAGACGAGATTATCAGAAAGACCCAGGAAAGTATTCCAAGAGAATTTTGATGGAATTAACTTAAAACAACAAAGGAGGCGATTGCCTCCTTTGTTGTTTTAAGTTATATATGTAGTGGGTATAATTTGCAGGAATTAGAAGTTGAGTTTGTAAACCTATTTGGATAAACCTATACGTTTGGGACTGGTTTCTAGAAAAGAGGCAAAAAAAGAAATACAGAAGAAAACAGACCTTAAAGAGTAGAATACTGTCATAAGCGGTAGAAGCACCTGATTATCCTAACACAATATTCTAAATTGGAAAGGCCTTCCTTTCCCCCTGTGATCCCCTGTAAACGCAGAGAACCCCATCCTGCAGCAGCAGAACGGGGTTCCAAAGGTGGGGTTGGCGGCTACCTACTCTCCCGCGTGTGACCGCAGTACCATCGGCTCGGCGGGGCTTAACTTCTCTGTTCGGAATGGGAAG